>JAJXTV010000005.1 GCA_021783515.1 Nitrospirota bacterium | reverse complement strand
CCGGTCATCTCGAGCGTCGGGGTGCAGGCGATGAATTTCACCTCCATCTCCCTGCAGGCGTCGACAAGCTCGGGGATGGAAGGCCAGTTGATCTTCTTGATCATGCTGCCCATCATCGTCGTGGCCATCGCGGTCATTCCCGGCAGCATGCCCAGGATGTTCGGAAACGGTATGGGGGAGGGCATCGCCGGGTTGCCGATCGGCGACACCTGAAGCGAGCGGTATTTGTTCTTGTTGACGATGTCCACGCCGTAGAGCGTGAAGAATATCTGCACCTCCACGTCCATCGCCGCGGCCGTCGAGGCCAGGATAAGCGGCGGATAGGCCATGTCGAGCGTTCCCTTGCTCGCGATAATCGCCATCTTCTTCTTGGTTGCGGTGTCTGACATGTTTCCCTCCTTAAGAAGGTTAGAGGTTTAGCAATAAACGAGTTTATAAACATTATACGGAGTTGCACATTTTTGTCAACGAAATTGAGACCCCTGGACCGGCGGGGGACAATTGCGACGGACTGAGGACCGCGAGATGTCCGTTATGCATTTATTGCCTCTGGCGTGTTATGGTATACTTATGCAAAAACGTGAAGGAGAGGTTTGATGAAAGTATTTCTCAGGGACGACGTGAAAAACTTAGGAAAAATAGGAGAGGTAGTGAACGTGGCCGACGGCTATGCGAGGAATTTTCTCTTCCCGAAGAAGCTCGCCGTCGAGGCAAATACGAAGAATATCAGGGAGTTCGAGCATAATAAAAGGATCATCCAGGAACGGGCGGCGAAGATAAAAGACGCCTCGAAGGCGACTGCGGAGAGGCTGTCTGCGCTGTCGATCGTGATAAAGGCCAAGGCCGGCGAGGAGGAGAAGCTCTTCGGCTCCGTCACGACGATGGACATTGCGGAGGCCCTGAAAGCGGAGGGGTACGAGATAGACAAGAAGAAGATATCCCTTGAAGAACCGATCAAGAGGCTCGGGGAGTATTCGGTTGAAGTGAAGATTCATCACGAGGTGTCGGCTACGGTAAAGGTCCAGGTGGTCCCTGAAGCGTCCGAATAGATGTAGCAGACGGGAATGAAGGAAATTGAATCAACCCTTGCGAAGCTGCCGCCGCAGAACGTCGAGGCTGAGCAATCCGTATTAGGCGCCATCTTAATTGATAACAATGCGCTGACTGCCGCACTGGAACTGATCGGCGAAGACGATTTTTATAAGGAATCCCACCGGAGGATATTCTCCTCCATGGCCGAACTCTTCGACAAAAACGAGCCGATCGATCTTATCACTCTGACGGACCAGTTGAAGAGGAAGAATGGGCTTGACGGAGTCGGCGGGTCGGGTTATCTAGCCTCGTTGGCCTCGATGGTCCCCACCTCGGCAAATGTCCGCTACCACTCGAAGATCGTAAGGGAAAAGGCGATGCTGCGGGGGCTGCTCCGTTCGGTTACGGACATCGCAAGCAACGTCTACGAAAGCGAGCTCGACCCCGAGGAACTGATCGATTTTGCCGAGAAGACCGTCTTCGATCTTTCGGACAAGAGGATCAAGGCGTCGTTTGTCGCGCTCAAAGAGGTGATCAAAGACAGCTTTCAGATGATCGAGCAGCTTTATGACCGCAAAGAGTCGATTACCGGCGTGTCATCCGGCTTCGGCAAACTCGATGAGCTGACCACCGGATTTCAGAAAAGCGACCTGATCATCATCGGAGGCAGGCCTTCGATGGGGAAGACCGCGTTCAGCCTGAACATCGCGCAGCATGTGGGCGTCGAGCTGAAGGAGCCGGTGGCGATCTTCAGCCTCGAAATGGCGAAGGAGCAACTGGCGTTCAGGATGCTCTGTTCCGAGGCTATGGTCAACTCCAACGACATCCGAAAGGGCTTCATCAGAAAAGACGACTGGCATAAGCTGACGAGCGCGGCCAGCAAGCTTGCCGAATCGCCAATCTTTATCGACGACAGCTCCGGAATGACGGTGCTCGAGATGAGGGCGAAGGCGAGGAGACTGAAGGCCGAGCACGGGCTGAGCCTCGTCATCGTCGACTATCTTCAGCTCATGAGGGGCAGGGGGAACGCTGAGCGGCGGGAGCAGGAAATATCCGAGATATCCCGATCGCTGAAGGGCCTCGCCAAGGAGCTGCGCGTGCCGGTGATCGCGCTCAGCCAGCTCAACCGCGGAGTCGAGACCAGGGGAGGAAGCAAGAAGCCGACCCTGGCCGATCTCAGGGAGTCGGGAGCGATCGAACAGGACGCCGATGTTATTATCTTCCTGTATCGCGACGAGGTGTATAACAAGGAGATGCAGGACAACAAGAACAAGGCCGAGATTATCGTCGCCAAGCAACGAAACGGCCCGACCGACACCGTGGTGCTCACCTTCCTTTCGCACTGCACCCGTTTTACTGACTACAGCGACAGGGAATATCAGGGAGTGGAAGAGGACGTGTTTTAGGGGAGCGGATGGCGAAGAGATCTCCCGCGGTGGCGGGCCAGTTCTATTACGGCAACAGGGAGCGGCTTCTCGAACAGGTGGGGGGGTGCGTGGTCGGGGACGCGCGGAAAGAAGAGGCAATCGGCATCATCGTGCCGCATGCCGGGTTCATCTATTCGGGCCCTGTCGCCGGCGCGGTTTACTCGACGATACGTTTTCCGAAGACGTTCGTACTTTTGGGTCCCAACCATACGGGGCTCGGCTCCGCCATTTCGCTTTCGGATGACCTCGAGTGGGAAACTCCCCTCGGCCCGGTCGAGGTCGACAAGAAACTCGCGGCAAAAATCGTGCAGAACGATCCGGGTGTGACGAGAGACAACCAGGCCCATCTCTTTGAGCATTCCCTCGAAGTGCAGCTGCCGTTTATCTCGTATTTTTCGAAAGACGTGAAGATCGTCCCGATCGCTCTGCTCTCCGCTTCTCTGAGCGATTGCGTCGAGCTCGGCCGGGCGATTGCCCGCGCGGTCAGGAGCGTGGATTACCCCGTCGTGATCGCGGCAAGCTCGGACATGAGCCACTATGTGGCGGAGAAGACAGCGAGGCAGAAGGACCAGAAGGCGATCGACCGGGTCCTCGCGGTCGATCCCGAGGGCCTGTACGAAACGGTTGTGCGGGAGAGGATATCGATGTGCGGCTACATGCCAGCCACGGCAATGCTTTCGGCAGCCAGGGAGCTCGGCGCCAATTCCGGCCGTCTCGTCAGGTATGCGACGTCAGGGGACGTCTCAGGCGATTTTGACAGCGTGGTCGGATACGCCGGAATCGCGGTCAGATAGGGCCGTTTACCCGGCGGACCGACACTGGTAGTGTGCATTCACTTGCGCGACTGTTGGCTGCCGGAATACGCCCGAAGCTCCCGTTCCACCTTCTCCGCGAAGATTCTGAGCCGGGGGTCTTTCACGATGCTGGTGTGAGTGCCGGGGATGACATGCACCGTCACCTTATCGGCGAAGCATCCCCATCCCATATCGGGCAGAGACGACCAGAGCGCCTGCGCGCTTGCCCGGAAAAAGATAATGCGGCCCGGATATCTTTTGGGCGAAAAGCAATTCTGCCAGTCGATCACCTTTTTGAGCAAGAGGGCGATTTCATCGGCAGGGGAATGCGGCCCGGTCGTCTGCGCGGCGCCGGGCGGACGATGGAGCATCTCTTTCATCCGGCCGAGAAAGTAATCCAGCCAAAGCGGAAGATAGTGGTATGCCCAGTAAGGAAGGTTCTTCAGTGAATGGGCCAGCATCTTCAGTCTCCTCCCCGCGATCTTGCCCTCGCAGTGGCCTAATACCGTCGAATCGAGTATCCCGACGAAGAAGACATCGATCCCCGTCTCCCGAAGCCGGCGCGCCATTTCGTGGGCCATCAGTCCGCCGGAGGAAAACCCGAGCAGGTTAAAAGGGCCGGCAGGCCATATTCTGCGGATCGCTGCGATACACTGCGATGCGGCTTCCTCCATGCTGGCCGAAAGCGCGCCTTTTGTAATCTCCAGCCCGTATACCGGCTGCTCGGGGTCCAGGTGCCTGGCCATCCGGTCGTACAAAAGGAGGTCCCCGCCGACATGAGAAAGGCAGATGAGCGGGGGTCTGCTCCCCCCCGGCCGGAGCGGCATCAGAGAGATGAACGACTTCGGCTGTCTGTTGGCATCGATCTCCGCAATGAGCTCCGATACGGTGGGCGCCTGCAGAATGGCGGAATGGGGGAGCGTCACGCCGAACTCCTTCTCGATCCCGCTGAAAAGCTGATGGACCATTAGAGAATCCCCGCCCAGGTCGAAAAAGTTGTCGGTGATGCCGATCGGGCTGCTTCTGAGGATTTCCTCCCATAGCCGCGTAAGTAGTTTTTCGTCGTCTGTTGAGGTGGCCACAAATGTCGGCTTAGGCTGTGTGGCGAATTCCCGGGCCAGTCCCGACCTCTGAAGTTTGCCGGTCGGCCCTTTGGGGATGTGAGACGCCGCTATGATATGCTGAGGGACTTTATGGGAGGACAGCCTGGCGGCGGCGTAGTCCCGAAGTGCCGCTATCGTGAGCGGTTCCTCACCCGAAAGGACGACGGCAGCCGCGACCGCCTCTCCGAGCCGGGGATGGGGCATGCCGAAAACGGCGGCATCCCGCACCGCCGGATGCCCCAGCAAAACCGCTTCAACCTCCTGCGGGGATACCTTCTGGCCGCCGCGATTGATGATCTCCTTGAGCCGGCCGGTGAGATACAGATGGCCTTCGTTGTCGAGATAGCCCACATCCCCCGTCCGGAACCATCCGTCGACGAAAGCAGAAGCCGAGCCGGACGTATCGTTCTCGTATCCGGCGAAAACCTGCGGGCCCCGGACCACGATCTCTCCCGTCCGCAAAGCGGCATTGCCCACGACGCCGTCCCTGTCGTCCAGCACGGCAACATCGGAAACCGGGACCCCTACCGACGCCGGTCTTCTCACATACGGAGAAAGGGGAGTGGCGGTAACCGGGAGGGCCTCCGAGAGGCCATATGCCTGAACGACGGGGCGGTCGAAAAGGTCTTCCAGTTTCCTAAAGAGCGGCTCGAAGAGAGGGCTGGTGGTAGAGCGGACGAACCTGAGTGACGATTGCCTTGCGCCGAGGGAAGACGCTTCGGCCTCTTCCACGATGGCCTGGTGCATGGCGGGGACTGCGGAATACCAGGTCGGCTCGTACGTCCTCAGCCAGCGGAAAAATTCCTCGGCGGCGAAACCGGGCGTACATATCACGCTTCCTCCCGACGACAGGACGGCAAGGACAGGCGTGACGAGTCCGGCGATATGGTGCATCGGCATGATATTCAGGCAGCGGTCCCCGCTGCCCAGGAGGAGCGAATGCGCGATGAAATATGCCGAGGCGAAGATATTCTCCTGCGTCAGCGGCACGACCTTCGGCTTCGAGAGAGTGCCCGACGTTTCTAGCGCCAGGGCGATGTCTTCCGGCTGCGGATCGCGGGGCGCGGCCGGCAGCGCGGAGAATCCCGTTTCCTGATCCAGGGTGAAGAGACCTGCGCCTTCCTGCGGACTCAGTTCGATGACGGCCATTCCCTGCCTCCGCGCGACGTCGCGAACGGGTGAGTCGGATGCGCTGTCGACGATCACGGCATGTATTCCCAGCACGGACAGGCGGGCTGCATATTCCGGTTCAGTATAACGGGGACTTAAGGGGACGAAGGCGCAGCGGGAGACAACGGCAGGAAACAACACCGCCATATCCGGTCCTCCGGGAAGGGCGACGCCGATCCGGCTCATCCTGTTGAAATCGCGGGAGTCGAGAAAAGAGGCGGTATATTCTATTTGACCGCACAATTGCGCGTAGGAAAGCGTCGTGCGGCCGGGAGCGTATATCGCGGGGGCGTCGGGAGCGAGCTTCAGCCGACGGAAAAAGTCGCCGAAACAGTGATTCCGGTCAACCGGTTGCATGTCTCTCTCTTGCGTCCCTTCTTTCATCGAAGATAAAAAAAGCCCCCAGGATGGTTTATTATACATTGTCGGCGCGAGGGTGAAGTATGAACGAGGATGGAGGAATGTTCCGCTTTCAACGGGGCGTCTCCTGGTAACTGCGCGGCATAAAGGACCGAAGAGAAGATGAAGCTGGGATTCAACGCCACACATCTCAATGATCGACCCTCCGGCATGGGTGTTTTCACATACGAAACGGCCCGGGGGTTATCAAGGCTCCACGACGATCTGCGTATATTCATCCCCGGCAAGGGGGACGGACTTCCCCCCCAGCTCCTCTTCAGGGTCCCCCGTGTTGTCCGGGGCTCCAGAAAGCTGATGAATAACCTCCTGAGGGCGGTCTATCTCAATTCGCTTCTGCCTCTGCATGCCGCTGTAGGAAGGCTCGACGTCCTGTATTGTCCGATGCTCGAGTACCCGTTTATCGGCCGCATTCCCCTGGTCGTCACCGTCCATGACCTCCACCCCATAATATATCCGGAGCAGTTCGGTTTCAGCGCCCCCTACTTCAGGGTCTCCCTCCGCATGTTGAAAAAAAGGGCGCGCAGGGTGACCGTAGTATCCGCATTCATAAAAAATGAGCTCCTTGCGGTTACGGACTTGCCGGAAGAGATTGTCGACGTGATTCCCAACGGCTATAACAGGGATCTGTTCCGTCCGCAGGACCCCTCTTCGAGAGTGGCGTTTCTCAGGAAATTCGGTATCGGCGGAAGATATATCCTGTTTGTAGGGAACCTTTTCCCGTACAAGAACGTGAGACTCCTTATCGACGCTTTTTTGCGGATAGAGGACAAGACGGACCATCACCTTGTCATTGTGGGCAGGAAGGAGTTTGCCGGCGGGACGCTTCGCGATCACGAAAAGATACATTATATCGGATACGCCCCCCATGAGGAGCTCCCCCTGTTTTATTCCCATGCGGACTTCCTGGTGCATCCTTCCCTCAGCGAGGGCTTCGGCTTCACCCCGCTTGAGGCGATGGCGTGCGGAACTCCGGTGCTTTCATCGAATGCGGCGTCTCTTCCCGAAGTCGTCGGGGATGCCGGCATACTCTTCGATCCGGCCGACTGCGGCGCCCTGAGCTCGCTGATCCTGGAGATGGCGGAAGACAGCCTGCTCCGGGACCGGCTGAGGGAAAGGGGATATAAACAGGCCGCGAAATTTTCATGGGAGAGGACCGCGTCCTCGATCCTTGCATCATGCGAGAGGGCGACAGGCCGGTGACGATGAGGCTGCCGCGCCCGCGTCTCCGCGGCTGGGGAAACCGGGCGGCAAATTGTTACAATAAACAAGTGCGCGGCCGTGCAGGTGTCTGCTGCCTGCAGGATCGCTCGTCTGTGCGTGATCTGACATGAAGATGCGGTTGAAATGTGAAGGTCTATCGAAGAACTCTGTATTCGCCATAGGGCTCGCCCTGAATATGGTGGTGGGCGGTGTCGACTTTTTTACGGGTCTTGATATCGGACTCACCGTCTTTTACCTGCTGCCGATCGCCTTTGTAACATGGTTTGCGGGCAGAAAAGCGGGTCTTCTCATGTCCGTGGTCAGCATCATTACGACCGTCCTTTCGGACATCCTTGACGGAAAGATCTTGATTCATATAGCGATAGAGACCTGGAATGCCCTCGTGCATCTCGGTTTCTTTATCGTGGTGACCTATCTCCTGGGCAGACTAAAGCATGAGCTCGACGGACGGAGCAAGATCATCGCGGAGCTCAAAAAGGCGCTGAATGAGATAAAGACGCTGAGCGGGCTGCTTCCGATGTGCGCCTGGTGCAAGAAGGTCCGCGACGACAGCGGCTACTGGAAACAGGTCGAGCAGTATATCGCCGAACACACAGAAGCGGAGTTCACCCACGGCATCTGCCCCGACTGCCTGAAAAAGATGGAGCCGGAACTTTATGAGAAGATCATCGGGAAAGCGGAGAAGCCGGGCGGTGGGAAAGAAACATGAGACCTATTCTTATTGATGCGATGGGGTTTGACGCAGCATACCGTTTTCTGGTGAGGCGCAGACTGCGGAAGGTGACGTCCGGATGGTGAAGCCGGTCCTTCTCGTAGAGGACGACAGGAAGATTGCGAGGGTGGTAAAGATATACCTCGAAGGGGCGGGGTACCGTGTGGTGCATGCGGAAACGGGAAAGGAGGCTGCGGAGGCGGCAACGAAGGAAATGCCGCTTGTCGTTATCCTCGACCTGATGCTGCCGGATACGACCGGCGAAGAACTCTGCCAGGAGTTGAAGGAGCTGGGCGATTTCCCGGTCATTATGCTCACCTCCAAATCTTCGGAGGAAGAAAGGATCGCCGGGTTTGCGCTCGGGGCCGACGATTATGTCGTAAAACCCTTCAGCCCGAGGGAACTCGTCTATCGCGTCAAGGCCGTCCTCAAACGCGCGCAGAGAGACGACCTGCTGTCAGGAGGACCGGTCGGCTTCAACAACGGGCTGCTGGTCGTGGACGGACAGACCTACGAGGTGAGAAAGAACGGCAGGCCGATCGACCTTACCCCGACCGAATTCAAGCTGCTCTACACGCTGTCGTCCTATCCGGGGAAGGTCTTTACAAGGGAAGAGCTCGTCGAAAAGGCGCTGGGATACCAGTTCGAGGGGTACGAGAGGAGCATCGATGCCCATATCAAGAACCTGAGACACAAGGTTGAAGACGAGCCGCGCAATCCTGCCCTGATACTTACTATTTACGGGGTGGGGTATCGCTTTTCAGGCAAACGGGATGTTTAACAGCCTCTGGAAGAAGTTCTTTCTCCTTCTGGTGGCCGTGTGCATGGTGGCGCTTTCCGCTGCATTTTTCCTGCGTGAATTCATGGTGTCGGATTTCAGAGAGTACATGGCCGGCGAGATGGAGGACCGGGCATATTGGGTCACCGCGGCGCTCGAAAGCACCTACGAGCGATATTCGGGGTGGGAAAGGCAGGCGGTGATCGAAGACGCGGTCTGGGCGCTGATGCTCGGGTTCGAGATCAGGCTGTACGATGAGAAAGGCGCTCTCGTGACCGACACCCGGGCGTCGGTCGGGACGCTTTCCCCGTTGGTAAAGAAGAGGATCATGGCTATCGCCCAACAGAGGACGGCGGGAGAAAACAGCCGGTTCCTTCCCTATGCGCTGTTTCTCGGAGGAAAAGAGATCGGTCGTCTCGACGTAAGGTTCCTCCATCCGAAAAAAAGCGGGGTATTCGTAAGCAGGTCTAACCGGTTTCTGCTGATATCCCTCCTGGCCCTCGGCGGGTTCGCGATCGTGCTCAGCATTATCTTTTCCCGGCGTCTCACCAACCCGATCGAGGGTCTGACCGATGCTGTCTCGGCGGTCGGCGCCGGAGACCTGAAAAAGAGGGTCGCCCTGTCCGGTAAGGATGAGATCGGTCGGCTCTCGGAGGCGTTCAACAGGATGGCGCATGACCTCGAAATACAGGAGTCGCTCAGGAGACGTCTCACGTCTCACATCGCACATGAACTGAGGACGCCGATCAGCGCCATACGCGGAGAGATCGAGGGGATGATCGACGGCCTTATTCCCGCCGACAAGGAGCACCTGCAGTCCTTTTATGCGGAGATCGGCAGGCTGCGGAGGATCATCGAAGGGATCGAAGAGCTTTCCCAGGCCGAGGCGAGCGGACTGACGCTGAGAAAACAGGCGCTCGCCGTGCGGCCGTTCCTCGCGAATATCGTCGAGAGGTATCGCACGATATTTGGCGGGAAGGGCGTTTCGCTCGAACTCGCCGCGGACGAGGCGACAATGATCACCGCCGACCCGGACAGACTGAGCCAGATCGTGATCAATCTGCTCGGCAACGCGCTGAAGGCGACCGATAAGGGCGGGCGCGTCGTCATCTCCGCGTCCCCGGCTGCGGGAGGAACGACGGTCGAGGTGGCCGATAACGGATGCGGGATCAAGGACGAGGACCTTCCCTTCGTATTCGAGCGGTTTTACCGGGCGCTGCCCGGCGGCCTCGGGCTCGGGCTAACGATCGTAAAAGAGCTGGTGACGGCGCACGGAGGTACGGTCTCGGTCCGGGGCGAGGCAGGCAAGGGGACCACCTTTTCGCTTTTTTTCCCCGGGTGATGGGGATTCCTCCAGGAGGCAGATACGGGGTTTGACATCTTCCCCCCGTGGTAGGGGAGTAGGGGACGTTGCCAACTTAAGCAACATATGCTGATATATCGCCATGCCCAGACAAGCGAGGCTTAATGCTGCGGGGGTGTTGCATCACGTAATGGCCAGGGGAGTTGAACGGGGATTGATATTCCGGGACGACCGTGACCGGGAGGACTGCTTTGGGCGGCTGGCGGAGCTTGCATCCAGTCAGTCGTGGATAGTGTATGCCTGGTCTTTGATGCCTAACCATTTTCATCTTCTGGTAAGAACGGGCAAGGACCCTTTGTCGCGGAATATGAGGGTGCTGCAGCCATCAACTTTTTATACTCAGCCACCTGATGGGTGATAAAGGGTAAAGGGACGCCCTCTGCCCCCTCCTGCCCGTCATGTGTCGGGCTGCAATTCAGTTGTCCGCATTCACAATTCTTCACAATCCTTTCTCAGCCAGTTCATATTCTCCTGTTACGATGTAGGCATGAAACAGAGAATGAACGGACGGGAGGAGGTGAGGAAGATGAAGAAAGCGTTGCTGACAATTCTTGTAGTGATTCTGGCGGGCGGGTTTCTGCTGGCAGGGACTCCGAAGGCCGAGGCGATGAACAACGAGTCCGCGGCGATGCTCGCCGGCGCAATCGTGCTTTTCGGTGGCCCGATATTGCACGCGATCACAACGGATGCCTACCGGCCGGCACCGGTATACGTGGATGCCTATCAGGCCCCGTATTATACGACTAGGACCGAAATCATCTACGAGCGGCCGGCATACAGGAAGTGCGACAGGCCGTATCGCGGGTACGAAAGGGAGCGGCGCTACGAAAGGCCGGTTTATTACTATTACTACGATCGCGGCGGCCGTCGTGGCGGGAGAAGATATTAACAAACTAAATGAGCGGTGAAAGGCCGGGTGGAGAGGGTATCTGGCCCGGGCTTTTCGCCCAGGGAGGCACGTAAAATGATTCAGGCAGGGTTTGGGAATACGGCGGGGCGCAGGAAAACGGCGACAAGGATACTCTCGCTTGCACTTGCGGTCTGCGTTGTGACGGTCTTTGCCGGGACGGCCCTCGCGGTTCCGCCGGGAAAGACACTCGAGTGGCCGACACCGGCCGGGAAGGTAATTTTTGACGGAAAGGCACATGCCGACAAAGGTCTGAAATGCGGCGACTGTCATACAAAGATCTTCAGAATGAAACAGGGCTCGGACAAAATCACGATGGGGGATATTAACAAGGGCAGGTTCTGCGGTGAGTGCCATAACGGCGAAAAGGCTTTCAAGGCCGGCGATGCCGCCAACTGCGGCCGCTGCCATAAGAAATAGGAAGTCAGGCAATGAGGCGGCCTCATGGTCGCCTCATTGCTGTCCGCCTCGTTGACCTGCCGGTTGTTTCTATCTATAATGTCCAATGACCAGAGCGAATGTTTTCCCGGATAAATGCAGGAGGAATCAGAGGTGATCGGCAGGGGTTCAGCGAAGATAATATGCGCGACTGTCGCCCTGTCTGCTTCCGCGGTCCTCCTGCTTAATGTCCCCTGCTGGGCGATGCGGGCCAGGGGGAATGTATTTCTCCTGGCGGGGGAAAAGGCGCCCTACGGCATTTCCGAAGGAGGGGACTACGGCGAACAGAAGCGGGTCACCTCCCGTGGCCAGGCACAAAAGATTCTCGAGGAGTACTTCGCCGGGAAGAACGTGAAGGTAGGGGGTATCACCGAAAAAGAGCTCTACTTCGAAGCGGAAGTCAGGGACGCCGGCGGCAAACTCGTCGATAAGGTGATCATCGACAAGAGAAGCGGCCGCATACGATCGATCTATTGACAGCCTGCCGCGCAGTTCAAAGCGGATTTGAGGGACCTTTTTCCCGCCGCTATGCAACGAAATATGGTTGATTATCGGGCGGTGAAGGTGGTACATTCATTTTATGAACACGAGAGAGCTATGGTTTTTCCTCTTTCTTCTCGGAACGCTCCTTTTTAACTGGCCGTTTCTCTCGATCTTCAGTCTTTCCCTGCCCCTCTATCTGTTCGGGCTATGGGGCGTCTTTATCCTGGTTATCCGCATCCTCATCAGAAGATCGAATCACCAGGGCGCGGACCATGTTTGAGGGCTGGCTCCTTTTTCTCGTTATCCTCGGCTATCTCAGCCTCCTCTTTCTGGTCGCCTATTACGCCGACAGAAGGAAGAAAAGCGGAAAAAGCATCGTCTCGAACCCCTATGTATATTCGCTTTCGATGGCCGTCTACTGCACCTCCTGGACGTTCTACGGGAGCGTCGGCAAGGCGGCGACCTCCGGGCTGTCTTTCCTGACGATCTATCTCGGGCCGACCCTGATGGCGTCGCTCTGGTGGGTCTTCCTGAGAAAGATCATCGCTATCGCGAAGAAGCACCGCATTACAACGATATCCGACTTTATCGGCTCCCGCTACGGAAATTCGCTCTTCCTGTCGGCCCTCGTGACCGTGGTCGCAGTCGTAGGGATCACCCCCTATCTGGGGCTCCAGATCAAGGCGATCATGAGCACCTTCACGATCCTCTCCGGGGAGGTGAAGGGGACGGCGGCGGCCGGGTGGTTCATCACGCTTATCCTCGGGATATTTGCCGTCATATTCGGGGCCCGCAGACTGGACTCTTCCGAGCGGCATGAGGGGCTTATCTTCGCCATCGCCTTCGAGTCGATCGTCAAACTCATCGCCTTTCTTCTGGTGGGCGTGTTCGTCACGTACGGGCTCTTCAACGGATTTTCCGACATATTCGGCCGCATCAAGGCTTCCCCTTACGCGGACCTGCTTTACCTCGGGCCGGGGACTGCGGTGAGTTACGGTGAATGGGCATCGCTGCTCTTTCTCTCGATGATGGCGATCATGTTTCTCCCCCGGCAGTTCCACGTCTCGGTCGTTGAGAATTCCGACGTCGACCATGTCCGCAAGGCGATGTGGCTCTTTCCCCTGTACCTGTTCCTGATAAACGTCTTCGTGATGCCGGTGGCCTTTGGGGGGCTCCTGCTCGGCGGCAACCAGGCGAACGCCGATAATTTCATGCTGACAATCCCGCTGGGCAACGGCAGGACATTCCTCGCTCTCGTGGCGTTCATCGGAGGGTTTTCCGCGGCGACCGGCATGGTCATCGTCGAGTCTATCGCCCTGAGCACGATGGTGCTGAACAACCTGATGATGCCGGCGATCTACCGGTTCAACGAGATGAGGGGATTTCCGGCGATCATTCTGAATCTGAAGAGGCTTATCATTCTCGGATGCGTTTTCCTTGGCTATTTCTTTGCGGTTTCGATCGGAGAGTTCTATTCGCTCGTGGATATCGGCCTCAAGTCATTCGAAGCGGTCACGATTTTCGCGCCGGCGATTATTTTGGGGCTCTACTGGAAAAGGGGGAACAAGGCCGGCGCGGCGGCCGGAATTATCGGCGGCTTCGCGATATGGTGCTATACGCTGCTTGTGCCGGCCATGATCAAGGCCGGGGTCTTCGAAAAGAAAGGGATCATCCTTGAGATCGTCAATTCCAATTTTTTCAATCCGACGGCGCTGTTCGGCCTGAAGGGGCTCGACAGATGGAGCCATTCCCTGTTCTGGGGGCTCCTGATAAATCTCTTCCTTTACGTGGTGATATCGATCTTCAAGAGGCAGTCGGCGGAAGAGGAGCGACAGGCCCTCATGGTCGTGGAGTCCTATTCTCCGAAGGTCCTCCTGTCAGGCGGCAGTTACGACATCCGGAGGGTTCAGGAGGTGCTCGAGCAGTATATAGGAAGGAAAGAGGCAAGGGAGGTCGTGCAGAGCTTTATCTCCAGGCACGGCATCAGGGGCGATACGCTGTCGGAGGAGGATTTTATCCTTCTCAGGAACGAGGCCGAAAGGGTCTTGTCCGGAGCCGTCGGCTCCGCGATCGCAACGATCATCTTCGAGGACAAGCTGACCCTGACCGAGCGGGAGCGGGGCGAATTGTCGAACTCGGTGAAACAGATGACCGATACGCTAAGGCTTTCCCGTCAGGAACTGGCGGAGGCCAACAGAAACCTCGCCTATCTCAAGGAGTTCAGCGAAAACATTATCGAGAGCGCGTCCGTCGGGATTGCGACGGTCGATTCGGCATTGGCGGTGAAATACTGGAACCGGGAGATGGAGGCTATTACCGGCATCCCCAAGCAGGAGGCCTTCAACCGGTCGATCGTGGCGCTTCTGCCCTGGCTGACCGGCGATGTGTTCGTGCAGGGCAGACAGAACGAGGTCACGGTCGAGACGGCCGCCCCGCGGTCCTTCAAGATAAACCTGTCTCCGCTCAAGGACCCCTCGGGCGGGTATGTGGTGATCCTCGAGGACATCACCGAGAAACGAAAGATGGAGGATCAGCTCATGCAGGCGTCCAAACTTGCGAGCCTCGGGAAGCTGACCGCGGGTATCTCCCATGAGATCGGCAATCCGCTCGCGTCGATTTCTTCGCTGGTGCAGGAACTCAGGGCGCTGACCCCGGATGCGGGAGCGGACGAGGAATTTACGAGCGACTCGCTGCGGACGATCAACAGCCACATCGAAAGGATCGCCAAGATCGTCAGGAGCCTCGGCGATTTCGCGAGGATTTCGACGAGGGAGAAGACCCCTTCGAATATCGCGGAACTGCTCGACAGGACGGTCGGTCTGGTCAAATACGACAAGAGGTTCCGGAATATCCAGCTCGCCTCACAGATAGACGATATCCCGCCCGTCGTGATCAATCCGGACCAGATGCAGCAGGTCTTCCTCAATATGATGCTGAACGCTCTGGACGCAATGCCGGAGGGAGGCAAACTTACCCTCTCCGTCAGAATGAAGCGGGGGGCGGTGGAAATCGTCTTCACCGATACGGGGGCCGGCATCGAGGACGGCGTGATCGACAGGATATTCGACCCGTTCTTTACGACGAAGCCGCTCGGCAAAGGCACCGGCCTTGGCCTGAGCATCTGCTATGGTATAATCAGGGAGCATAACGGCTCTATTTCCGTCAAGAGCAGGAAAGGCCAGGGGGCAGCGTTCACGATACGCCTTCCGGTGAGGGGCTGAAGGTCTTTTTCCTGCCGGGCCGGCGTGCAACTGCCGACACGTCTCGGAAGAGGAGAGGAGATCCAAGAGGGATGAAGGCGAAGGACGTGATGATCAGGGTGTCGGACCACCTCGCGCCTGACGCTACGGTCGGAGAAGCGGTCAACGTGCTGATTTCGGCGAGGAGAGGCGAGAACGGGACCGGCGTCAAGGGGCTTGCGGTCCTGGACGAGGCGGGAAAGCTGATAGGCATTCTCACGATGCGCGATATCCTCAAGGCAGTCTTCCCGACATATATGTCCTTCATGAATCTCGGCGATTTTGCCTGGGACGGTATGCTTGAAGAGATGGCGGGGAAGGTCGCCGGCAAAAAAGTTCAGGACGTCATGAGCAAAGACGTGATGACCGTTCACGAAGAGGCCCCCCTCATGGAGTGCGTGGACCATATGCTGAAAGGGAACATCAAGCGTCTTCCCGTCGTCGACGAGTCCAACAGGATGGTCGGCATGCTGTACGAGAAGGACATATTCCTTGCGATCACGAAGGCGATGCGCCGGGGAGAGGCGAAGAGATGACGCAGGAGGCCGCTCAGGCCGGCGTGCAGGTGGCGATGAATTCTTCGTTCTGGATCGCGACTGCGATCTTCGTCATTGCATACGTCGTGATCGTGTCGGAAATGATCCATAAGACTATCGTGGCGATTATCGGCGGCTCTCTGATGCTCGTGCTGAAGATACTGGCCCAGCACGAGGCCTTCCATCTGGAGGAGTTCGGGATCGACTGGAACGTAATCTTTCTTCTCATATCGATGATGATCATCATCAATCTCATGAAGCCTACCGGTCTCTTCGAGTACATCGCGATCAAGAGCGCCAAGTGGGGAAGGGGAGACCCTTTCAGGATCATGGCGATATTCGCGGTCGTGACCTCCCTGCTGAGCGCGCTGCTCGACAACGTCACGACCGTCCTCCTGATTGCGCCGGTGACGCTGCTGATTGCCGATGCGCTGGAGGTCGACCCGATCCCCTATCTTATTTCCTGCGCGCTGGCGTCGAATATCGGAGGGACGGCCACGCTCATCGGAGATCCCCCCAATATCATGATCGCCTCGAAGGCCCAGCTGAATTTCATGGACTTCATCAAGCACCTTGCGCCGATCGTGCTGGTGGTGATGGTCTTCTATCTCGGAGCCATCAAGCTGCTATGGGGCAGAAAGCTCCGGACGAAGGAGGAGCTGAAAAAGAGGGTGATGGGGATGAACGAGAGGGAGGCGATACGGGACCCGCTGATGCTGAAGAAGTCCCTCTTTGTGCTTTCTCTCGTATTGATCGGCTTTATCTTCCACGGCCTGCTTCATCTCCAGCCTGCGACGGTCGCGCTCTTCGGCGCGGGACTGCTGCTTCTTCTTTCGGGAACGCAGGAGCCTCACCATGTCTTTGCGGAGGTCGAGTGGCCCACGATATTCTTTTTTATCGGGCTCTTCATCATCGTGGGGGGCGTCGTGAAGGTGGGATTGATCAAGTGGATGTCGGTGCAGGTGCTCGATATCACCAAGGGAAACCTTTTTGCGACAAGCATGGTCCTTATGTGGTTTTCGGCCTTCGCTTCGGCGATAGTGGATAACATCCCCTATGTGGCCACGATGAACCCCCTCATTATCGATATGGCCAGACAGATATGGCCGCACGAGACCGGACTTCAACTCCTCCAGCATCAGGACCTTATGCCGCTGTGGTGGTCCCTTGCCCTGGGGGCCTGCCTTGGCGGCAACGGCACCGCGATCGGCGCCTCGGCGAACGTCATCGTCGTCGGTATGTCGGAAAAGGCAGGCAACAAGATCTCGTTCGCGAGGTTCATGCTGTACGGCATGCCCATTATGATCATGACGGTGGCGGTTTCGACGGTGTACATCTGGGTCCGCTATTACCTTCTTGGATAGGGCGGCATGACGCTGGGAGAGGACGGCACTCGCTGACGTGGCGGAAAGACTTCTCATAGTTGAGGACGAGAGTACGCTCAGGGAATCCCTGAAGCGGGTCTTCGTGAGGGAAGGGTATGATGTCGATTCCGCCGAGAGCTGCGAGGCGGCGGTAAAGACGCTCGAAGGCAGCACCTACGACCTGATTGTGACCGACATCATCCTGCCCGGCATGAGCGGTATCGAGCTGCTGAAGAAATGCGGGGAGGCAAATCCCGGCCAGATCGTGATCGTGATGACCGCCTATGCCTCTTTGGAAACCGCGGTCGAGGCGCTGCGTGCGGGCGCATACGATTACATCATCAAGCCGGTCATCCACGAAGAGATCAAGAGGATTGTCAGAAAGGCCCTGAGGGAGCGGGCGCTGCGGAGTGAAAACGTCCTCCTTAAGAAGCAGATCGAGGACCGGTACGATTTCGACAGGATAATCGGCGAGAGCCCCGGGATCAGGGGCCTTATGGCAGAGGTAAAGAAAGTGGCCGACTCGAGGAGTAATGTCCTGCTCCTCGGAGAGACCGGCACGGGCAAGGAACTCTTCGCCCGGGCGATTCATTACAGCAGCTCGCGGAAGGAGAAGGCCTTCGTCCCGATCAACTGCTCGGCCATACCGGAGCATCTTCTTGAGTCCGAGCTCTTCGGCTATGTGAAGGGGGCTTTTACCGGGGCCTTCAGCTCGAAGCGGGGACTTTTCGAGGAAGCCGACGGGGGGACCGTCTTCCTTGACGAAATCGGGGACCTCAACCCCGCGCTCCAGGCAAAGCTTCTCAGGGTGATCGACGATCGCGAGATAAGGCCTCTCGGCGGTATTCAGAGCAAGCGCATCGATATCAGGTTTATTACCGCTACGAACCGGGACATTCTGGAGGCCGTAAGACAGGGCAAGTTCCGGGAAGACCTTTATTACAGGATTAACGTTGTCACGCTGAAACTTCCCCCGCTCAGGGAAAGAAGGGAAGACATCATCATCCTTGTGAGGCATTTCCTCGACAAGTTCGCGGGCGAGATCGGCAAGAGTGTGAAGTTCATCGACGACGCGACGCTCAGGCTGCTTGCCGGCTATGCGTGGCCGGGAAATGTGAGGGAGTTACAGAATATCGTCGAAAGGGCGGTGCTTATAGCCGACGGAGAGACCCTCCTGCCGGAACACCTGCCCGAAGGGATGAAGGACTCTGCAACGTTTACCGCAGAGTCGCTAGAGAGGATGCTTTCGATCGAGGACTACACGAAGGAATTCATCTCCCGCTACCAGCAGAACTACGGAGAGCAGAAGCTTTCCGACCTGCTCGGCATAACACGAAAATCTTTGTGGGAGAAGAGAAAGAAATGGGGAATTCGAAGGGGAACTACATAACCGGAGTACACGCCAAGGACTTTGAGTGTAACTTAATGTTACCTGTCGTATATCACCGAAGAATAAAGATATTATTGCTTAGTGTTTATGAGACGTAACAATTTGTAGCAGCTTCTCGCCAGCCAAGACTCCATTGGCCAGCCTAATTCCGGCGAAACCCCTCCCCTTGCCTGTCATATCTGCTTGAAATCACGTAATATTTCCTGTTTACCAGTGAGATCGTTATCTCCCGGCATGGCTATTGCTGTTTAAGAAAAGCTTGATAAACGAAGATGTCATAGGGTTTTTGAAGGGCGTGCCCCCTTTTCAGTTTCTCGATGAAAAGGCGTTGCAGGTCGTCGTATCCGGCCTCTCGATGGAATACTACCCGAAAGGGACCATTATTCTTCGTCAGGACGGCCCCCCCAGCGAATGGCTTCGCGTCATAAAAAAAGGAGGGGTTAAGGTCTTCATTACGCCTGATAAAGGCGAAGACGTTCTGATCGATTATCGGGGCGAGGGAGATGCCTTCGGCCTTCTCTCTTTGGTAGGCGGCGACAAGTCGAGGGCCAATATCGTCGCCGTCGATGACACTATCTGCTATCTTCTGGACAAGACCGCGGTCATGAAACTCGTGGAGTCGGTGCCTGCCTTCACCGAGTTCTTCCTGAAGTCATTTCTGAACAAATTCATCGATAAGACCTACGAGGAGATGCACAACAAGAGTCTTCTTTTCGGAGGCGGCGACAAATTGCTCTTTACTACCCCGGTCGGAGAGATCGCCGCGAAGAACGTCAGGCGCGCCTCCGATTCAATTTCGATCAGGGAGGCCGCCGGAATCATGTCCGAGGGCCGCTGCAGCTCCCTGGTCCTGACCGACGGGGAGGGCGTCCCGGCCGGCATTGTTACCGACAGGGACCTCAGGGACAAGGTTGTGTCAAAGGGCAGAAGCGCCGATGACAAGGTTTCAGACATCATGAGCGTTTCCCTGATCAAAGCAGAGGCCAGGGACTACTGCTTCGAGGCGCTGCTAAAGATGATTCGCTATAACATTCATCATCTTCTTGTGGTAGATCACGGCAGACTGACGGGAATAGTGACCAATCACGACCTGATGATGCTGCAGGGAACGTCGCCGATATCCCTGGCCAGGGAAATGGAAAGCCAGCATACGATAGACGGCCTGGCGCCGGTGGCCCGGAAGATAAACGAGATTGTCGGACTGCTGTTGAAAGAGGGCGCGAAGGCGAGCAACATCACCAGGATCATCACAGAGCTTAACGACCGGCTTCTGAAGAAGATACTTGAGATCGGAGAGAAACAGTTAGGCGCGCCACCCCTGCGCTATTGCTGGATCATCTTCGGAAGCGAAGGGCGAAAGGAGCAGACCTTCAAGACGGACCAGGACAATGCCCTGATCTACCAGGACCCTCGTACAGAGGAAGAGGAGGCTGCCGCGAGAACCTATTTCGACGTATTTTCGGCGTTCGTCCGTGACGGCCTCCTGAAATGCGGCTTCCCCCCCTGTCCGGCAAATTACATGGCGAGCAACCCGCAATGGCGCCAGCCGCTCGGGGTCTGGAAGAAATACTTTTCGTCGTGGGTGTATTCGCCCACGCCTGAGGCAGTGCTGAAGTCCCTCATTTTTTTCGACTTCAGGCCTATTTACGGTGATTTTGCCCTTGCCGATTCCCTGCGCGATTTTCTCGGCTCCTTTATCGAGGGACAGATGGTATTCCTTGGATATATGGCGAATATGATCATAAAGAACGCCCCGCCGGTCGGGTTTTTCAGGTCTTTTATCGTAGAAAAAAGCGGTGAACATAAGAATGAACTGAACCTGAAGGTAAAGGGCATTGCGCCTCTTGTCGATATGACGAGACTTTTCAGTCTCGAAAAAGGCATCAGGGAGACATCTACGATCGAGAGGCTTTCGGAGGTGAGAGAGCGGCACACGATCGTGAGGGAGCATGCGGAGGAGCTCGAACATGCCTTTGAGTTTATGATGCTGCTGAGGATTCAGCATCAGTTCGAACAGATAGAAGCCGGCAAGAACCCCGACAATTTCATTAATCCCGACAGATTGAGCAACCTGGAAAAGAAGACGATCAAGGAGTCCTTTGCCCTCATCACAAGGATGCAGGACATTATCATAGAAAGGTATAAACCGCTGATCTGGTGATGCCGGCGATGACTGTCAGGAAAGAAAGAAAAAGCGCTGCCGCGATCGAGGATTCGCGCTTTGTAGTGATCGACACCGAACTCACGGGCCTGGACGAAAGAAGGGACTCTCTCGTGTCGATCGGCGCTGTAAGGATGCAGGGCGGCAGGATCGGCATGGGCGATACGTTCTACCGCATGATCAATCCCCGGAGAAGCCTTACTAGCGAGAGCGTGCTGATCCATGGGATTACGCCCTCCGAAGTTGAAACGAAGCCGGCCGTGGATGTGGTGCTCCGGGAGTTCCTCGAGTATTGCGGCGACGATATTATCGTGGGGTTCTGCGTAAGCATCGACATGGGCTTTCTCGGCCGGGAGGCAGAGAGGCTTTTCGGGCATGCGGTAGGAAACCCGGCGATCGACATTCAGCGCGTTTTTGAGTGGCTGCTCGGCCGGGGATTTTTTCCCGGCGGCGCGGGAGTCGGCCTGCCCCGGCGTTACCAGCTGTACGATATTGCAAGATATTTCGACATAGAGGTCAACGGCGCTCATAACGCCCTGATCGACGCCTTCATTACGGCGCAGATCTTCCAGCGGTTCATCCCGGCGGTGGTAAGGGCCGGTATTAAGCGCTCGGAGGAGTTGGTGGGTATCTCGAGGAAGTTCAAGGGAGGTGAGAGACAGCATTATTTTAGTGGGATGTTCGGTTTCTAGGCCGACGGCCTGGCAGACAAGTCAAATCAAGTAGAGGAGGTATGTGATGAGCAGTAAGAAGAGTGCGCATGAAATGCTCGAAGACGAGAATTTCAAATCACTTGCAAGGCAAAAAAATACCATTTCCTGGGTGCTGACGATTTTCGAACTGGTCCTTTACTTCGGGTTTATCGCGCTGATCGCGTATAACAAGCCCTTTCTTGCCCAGAAACTTACCGAAGGGAAGGCGACCACGGTAGGGATACCTATCGCAGTCGGCACGATTTTCTTCTCATGGGTATTCACCGGGATATATATCTGGTGGGCGAACAATAAATATGACCGGATGGTCAAAGAAGTAAAAGACAGGATAGGAGGTTAGGGATGCCGCAGACTACTATAGGACAGGTCCATCCGACGTCAATACTTTTCTTTGTCTTTTTTGTGCTTGTCACCCTCGGCATCACCTACTGGGCCGCGAAAAGGACGAGGACGACCAAGGAATTCTATGCCGCGGGCAGGAGCATCACGGGATTCCAAAACGGCCTCGCCCTGGCCGGCGATTACATGAGCGCGGCCTCTTTTCTCGGCATTGCGGGGCTTGTGTCGACCAAGGGATACGACGGCCTCATCTACTCGGTCGGGTGGCTCGTGGGGTGGCCGATTATTGCATTTCTTATTTCCGAGCCGCTGAGAAATCTCGGGAAATATACCTTTTCGGACGTTGTCGCATACCGCCTGCATCAAAGGCCGATACGGGCGGCCGCGGCCGCCGGGTCGCTGGTGACGGTCCTTTTCTATCTGATAGCCCAGATGGTGGGCGCCGGCACGCTTGTGAAGCTCATGTTCGGCCTGCCCTATGAGGCCGCGCTCGTTGCAGTGGGCGCGCTTATGATTGCATACGTTCTTTTCGGAGGCATGCTTGCGACCACCTGGGTCCAGATCATCAAGGCGGTGCTGCTTCTTGGTGGGGCTACGATCCTCGTCTTTCTCACGCTAAACAGGGTCGGATTCAGTTACGGCGATCTCTTCGGCCAGGCTGAAAAGATGTATACGAACAAATTTCTCGAGCCGGGCGGCCTCGTGACCAGCCCGCTTGAGGCCTTCTCCCTCGGGCTTGCCCTGATGTTTGGCACCGCGGGTCTTCCTCATATCCTGATGAGGTTCTATACTGTTCCCGACGCCAAGGAAGCAAGGAAATCGGTATTCTACGCAACCGGGTTTATCGGCTACTTCTATATCCTGACAGTAACCATCGGCTTTGGGGCTGCGGTGATGGTCGGGCAGAAGGTCATCATGGGCATCGACAAGGGCGGCAACATGGCCGGTCCCCTGCTTGCCGAGGCGCTCGGCGGAACCATATTCCTTGGGTTTCTCGCGGCGGTCGCCTTCGCGACGATCCTTGCGGTCGTTGCCGGCCTGACCCTCGCGGGCGCTTCGGCGCTTTCGCATGACCTGTATGTCGGCGTTATCAGAAAGGGCGTTGCCAATGAAAAGGAGGAGGTGAGGGTTGCCAAGATCGCCACGGTCTGCCTCGGCATTGCGGCGATACTCCTGGGCATTCTCTTTAAGGGGCAGAACGTTGCGTTTATGGTCGGTCTTGCCTTCGCGGTCGCCTGCAGCGCAAATTTCCCGGCGCTTTTGCTGTCGATCATCTGGAAGAAGTTTACTACCGCCGGTGCGGTCGCGAGCATTTTCACTGGTCTTATCCTCGCGGTGAGCCTCATCATTCTCAGCCCAACTGTCTGGGTAGACGTTATCCATGGAGCCGAGAAGAAGGCGGTTGAGACGCAGGTGAAGGACCTCGAAACCCAGTCCAAGGCGAAGATCGAGGGGCTCGAAAAACAGAAAGTAGCCGGCCGGCCCGCCGTTGAGATCGATGCGGCGATTGCGGCTGAAAAGGCCCAGCTTGAGGCGGCCAAGAAAGATGCGAACTCCAGGATGCCGAAGGCGATTTTCCCCATGAAGAACCCTGCCGTCATTTCGATGGGGCTGGCTTTTGTCATGGGGATTCTGGTCTCTCTCCTTAAGCCTGATAAGGCGGCGGAGGCAAAGTTCGAAGATGAAAAGATCCGGACCTATATAGGAGTAGGAGCGGAATAGCGCTAAAGTATCACTACGGAGTACACTATATGCCGGCGGTTACTGTATCCGGGTAGGCGGGTAGCGGGCGCCGCCGGCAGGCCTTTTCGGGCGATACTATCTTATTTGAAGGAGGCAAGGATGTCTGAATCGAAGAACATCGAAGTCTTAATGGCAGAGAAAAGGACATTTCCGCCGTCGAGCGAATTCAGCAAGAAGGCGCACATAAAGAGCATGGAGGAGTACGAAAAGATATATAAACGGTCGGTGGAGGACCCGGAGGGCTTCTGGGCCGAGATGGCCGAAAAGCAGTTGGCGTGGTACAAGAAGTGGGACAAGGTGCTCGAGTATGACTTCATGAAGCCCGAGATCAAGTGGTTTCAGGGGGGCAAACTCAACGCCTCGTACAATTGTCTCGACCGCCATATCACTACCGCCACGAGGAACAAGGCGGCCATCATCTGGGAGGCGGACGACGGCAGTTATAAGACCTACACCTATCAGCAGATGCACCTTGAAGTCAACAGGTTCGCCAACGTGCTGAAGAAGCACGGGGTAAAGAAGGGCGACCGCGTGACGATCTATCTGCCGATGATCCCTGAGCTTGCGATAGCGATGCTTGCGTGCGCGAGGATAGGTGCGATCCACAGCATCGTCTTCGGAGGGTTCAGCGCGCAGGCGCTCAGAGACCGGATCCAGGACTGCAAGTCGAGCGTCGTGGTGACGGCGGATAAAGGGGTGAGAGGCGGAAGGTTTGTGCCTCTTAAGTCCAACAGCGACGAGGCGATCCAGGAATGCCCGACGATCGGGAAGGTGCTTGTAGTAAAGCGCGGCGACGGGGCGGTGGACATGGAGCCCAAAAGGGACCTCTGGTGGCATGACGAGATGAAGGCCCCGGACATCGCCAACTACTGTGAGCCGGAGCAGATGGACGCAGAGGACCCGCTTTTCATCCTGTATACCTCGGGTTCGACCGGCAAGCCTAAGGGCGTGCTGCATACCACCGGCGGGTACATGCTCTATACGAACCTCACCTTCAAATGGATCTTCGACTACCACGACGAAGACATCCATTTCTGTACGGCGGACATTGGCTGGGTGACGGGCCACAGCTATATCGTATATGGGCCGATGTCGGCAGGGGCCACGAGCCTGATGTTCGAGGGGGTGCCGACCTATCCGGACGCCGGCAGGTTCTGGCAGATCGTAGACAAGCATAAGGTCAATATCTTCTACACGGCGCCTACTGCGATCAGGGCGCTGATGAGGGAAGGGGAGAGCTGGGTGCAGAAGCACGACCTTTCTTCACTGCGGGTCCTCGGCACGGTCGGCGAGCCGATCAACCCCGAGGCCTGGATGTGGTATCACAATAATGTGGGCAAGGCGAAGCTCCCGATCGTCGACACGTGGTGGCAGACCGAAACAGGGGGTATCCTGATCACGCCGCTTCCGGGCGCGATGACGCTGAAGCCGGGGTCGGCCTGCAGACCCTTTCCCGGCGTGGTGCCGCGCGTATTGAAAGACGACGGGACCCCTGCGGGCCACAACGAAGGCGGCAAGCTGGTGATCGAGAAGCCGTGGCCGGGTATGCTGAGGGGCACCTACGGCGATCCCGAGAACAAGAGGATAAAGGAAGTTTATTTTTCGATGTATGCCGGCAAGTACTTCACCGGCGACGGCGCGAGGGTAGATCCGGACGGGGATTATTGGCTGATGGGCAGGATCGACGACGTCATCAACGTCTCGGGCCACAGGCTGGGGACTGCGGAAGTAGAGTCTGCATTGGTGAGCCACGAGGCGGTGGCCGAAGCGGCCGTTGTCGGCTATCCCCACGAGATAAAGGGCGAGGGGATCTATGTGTATGTCACGTTAAAGGACGGGTTCGATCCCTCCGACGAGTTGAAGAAGATCCTGGTGGGACACGTTCGGACCGTGATCGGGCCTATAGCCTCGCCGGACAAGCTTCAGTTCGCCCCGGGGCTGCCGAAGACCAGAAGCGGCAAGATCATGAGGAGGATCCTGAGAAAGATCGCATGGGGGCAGGTGGAGGAGTTGGGTGACACGTCGACTCTGGCCGACCCGTCGGTCGTTAACAACCTCGTAAAAGAGCGGCTGTAGGCATAGGAATTTTTCAAATAGGGGCCTTGCAGGCCCCTATTTTTTGGGCTTGCGCTGAAGAGGTCGCAAAGCGGACTGTTCGAAAAACTTTATAATGCGCGATTTGGTCTTTCTTGCGGTCAAATCTTTGTTCCATGAAAAGCGATGACTGCGAACAAACATGCGCCTTACAAACGAGGCGCAGACAAAGTTTTTCTTACACTCCGCTTCACGCCGCATTCAAACAATAGCATTATTTCATCGATGTGTCCGTTGGGATAGTCTCCGCCTATGCTTTATCTGTTTGCACCTCCCATGGACGGTAGGGGGCTAACCCCTCTTTAGAAAAGACGGTCGAGGGGAGAATTTATTCTTATTTGCCGAAATTTGCTGCCTCTTTCCACTTTATTTTGCAATCGACAACGTCCGGGACATTCGGGTATGATAAGGTGCTCCTTTAGAGTATTGGGCCTTGCGTGAGGTGACGATGGACAAGTTCTTTCTGGAAAAGCATGAGGCCGTTCTGGTGGTTGTCGATATCCAGGAGCGGCTTGCCTCGGTGATGGGCGAGCGGAAAAAGGTGGTCGACAACTGTCTTCATCTGGTCGAGCTTTGCAAACTTCTGGACGTCCCTGTCCTGCTGAGCGAGCAATATCCCAAGGGCCTCGGTCCGACGGTGCCGGAGATAAGGGAAGCGCTTGTTCCGTATGCGCCGCTCGAAAAGATCACCTTCGACTGCTGCAAGGGCGAGGGCTTCCCGGAGAGGCTTGCAGCCCTGGGAAGGAAAAAGATTATTCTCGCGGGCATGGAGACCCATGTCTGTGTTCTCCAGACCTGCATCGGCCTCTTGAAGGATGGTTATGCAGTACATGCGGTTAATGACGCTATCTGCTCAAGAACAAAGGAAAACTGGGAGACAGCCATTGAGTGGATGAGAGACGCAGGAGCGGTCGTCACCTGCACCGAGACAGTTCTCTTTCAGATGCTCGAACGGGCCGGCACTGAGGAGTTCAAGGTCATCTCGAAGAGGATAAAGTAAAGAGCCGCCGCCGGTGAGGCTGCGCCCGTCTTTGAGAGAGCATGGCGCGGGGCAATATCTGTATAATATATCCATGTGTCTTGCCATTCCTTCAAGGATCGTGAAGATCGACAATCTTCTGGCGACGGTCGATGTGTACGGCGCTCGCCGGGACATCAATCTTATGCTGTTGCCTGAGGAAGCCGCAGCAGGCGATTATGTGCTCGTCCATGCCGGCTTTGCGATCCAAAAGGTGGAGCATGAGATTGCGGAAGAATCGCTGAAGCTTATCAGGGAGACCTTTGAGAAGCACCCTGAGGAGTCTTTTTTCTAGGAGCCATGGTCAAGAACGATCGTTGGATAATCGATATGGCGGAAAAAGGGATGATCGATCCCTTCAATAATGCCCAGGTCCGAAAGGGTGTGATCTCCTTCGGGGTCAGCTCGTACGGGTACGATATCAGGATATCCGACGAATTCAAGGTGCCGAGGCCGGCAGGGCGGGTCATCGACCCGAAGTGCTTCGACGATGATAACTTCCTGGATTACAAAGGCGATGTCTGTGAGATTCCCGCCAATTCGTATGTGATCTGCCGTTCGCTGGAGTATCTGAGGATACCGAGAGAGACCCTTGTGATCTGCTTCGGGAAATCGACCTATGCCCGTTCGGGCGTCATCGTAAACATTACCCCGCTCGAGCCGGAGTGGGAGGGGCATATCACAATATCCGTCTCGAATACCTCGCCTTTTCCGGTAAGACTCTATGCCAACGAAGGGATAGCCCAGATCGTTTTTCTCGAGGCCAAGGAACTCTGCGAGACCTCCTATGCCGACAAGAAGGGGAAATACCAGGCCCAGAAGGGAATTGTTCTTCCAAAAATCTAGGGGGCGAAGAAGATATGGCCGGGAGTGAAAAACTGATACTTGCGCTTGATGTAGACGATAGTGGTTATGCGCTGCAACTTGTCGATAAATTCAGGCCTTATGTTGGCATATTTAAAGTTGGACTTGAGCTCTTCACTGCCGGCGGTCCTTCAATGGTCGACGAGATCAGGAAACGCGGAGGGAAGGTATTCCTCGACCTGAAATTCCATGACATTCCGACAACTGTTGCGAAGGCAGGAGTTGCCGCCGCCAGGATGGGTGTCTTTATGTTTAATGTCCATGCCTCAGGAGGGCTGGACATGATGAAGAGGTGCAGGGAGGATGTCGTCAATACCTGCCTCAGAGAGAATATTGACAGGCCCCGAATACTGGGGGTGACGGTGCTGACGAGCATGTCCCGCGAAGTCCTCAGAGATGAGGTCGGCATACAGCATAGTCTTAACACACATGTGAGGCATCTTTCGGGGCTTGCCCTGAAGGCTGGGCTGGACGGCGTGGTGGCATCCGGCAGGGAGGCGGCCATGATCCGCGGCCACTGCGGAAGGGGGTTTCTTATCGTCACCCCCGGTATCAGGACGTCCTGGACCCCGGTCGACGACCAGATGAGAACGATGACGCCGCGCGAAGCTCTGAGGGAAGGGGCAGATTATCTGGTGATGGGCAGGGCAATCCTGAACCAGCCGGACCCGATAAAGGCTGTCGAACTGGTCAGCGCCGAGATGCTCTCGGCCTGAATGGCCGCCGGGAAGACGGGTTCGATGGACGAGCAGACCTTTCGCCCTCTGTACAGGGAAATCCCTTATGAAAGACCGGATGCGCTCTTCCCCCTTCTGCGGGCCCGCAACAGCATATTGTTCGAGAGCGTCAAGGGCTCCGAGCAGACGGGACGCTATTCCTTCATCGGCTTCGATCCTTATCTTGTCCTTACGGTGAAGGACGGGCTTGTTGAGGTCGAGTCCGGGGGCAGAAAGACGCTTTCGACGAGAAAACCCCTTCAGCGGCTGAGAGAGCTTCTTCTCGCTTACAGGCAGGAGCCTGTCGAAGATCTGCCGCCTTTTCAGGGCGGCGCGGCCGGCATGCTCACCTATGATTTTGTCCATTACCTCGAGAGACTTCCGAAAAATGCCGTCGATGATCTTGCGCTGCCCGAGGCCCATTTCTTCATGATCGACAGGCTGGTTGCCTTCGATCATAAAGAAGAAAAAAGCTGGGTCGTCGTCTGTCCCGGCGTGAGGAATACCCGGCTCGGATACTCGGAAATATACGCCGATCACGAGTTCTGCGTGAAAGAGGCGGAAGAGACGCTTGAACAAATCGTTGATCGTATCCGCAGAGGCGACGCTTCTCAGCCCGGCAAGACTGTTTCCGGATCGGGATTGCCCCGGCCCGAAGTTAACGTCCGCCACGACGTCGCGAAGGGGCGATACGAGGAGATGGTGAGGAAGGCCAAGGATTATATCGCCGCGGGAGACATCTTTCAGGCGAATCTCTCGCTGCGGGTGAGTGCGGAGGTGGGAGGGATCGAGCCATGGGATCTCTATACGACACTGAGGGAGGTAAACCCCTCCCCCTTTTCTTCTTTCATCGATTTTGGCGATTACCAGATCGTCAGTTCCTCTCCCGAAAGGCTGGTTCGGGTCAGGGACGGCGTCATCGATACGCGGCCGATTGCCGGCACGCGGCCGAGGGGAAGAGACAGCCGCGAAGACGATGCGATGCGGGCCGAACTCCTCCTCAACGAGAAGGAGAGGGCGGAGCATATCATGCTGATCGACCTCGAAAGAAACGATATCGGAAGGGTCTCGGATTACGGGAGTGTCCTTGTCGACGAGCTGATGGTGACCGAGGACTACTCCCATGTGATGCATATCGTTTCTAATGTCCGGGGAAGGCTTGCGGAGGGCAAAGACTGCTTCGACGTCATCAAGGCGACCTTTCCCGGCGGAACGATTACCGGCGTTCCGAAGGTAAGGTGCATGGAGATCATCGACGAAATCGAACCCTTCAGGCGGGGTCCCTATACCGGTTCGCTCGGCTATATAGGGTTCAACGGGAATATGGACCTGAACATTATTATCAGGACCTTTCTGGTCAAGGACGGCATGGCCTATATCCAGGCTGGCGCCGGGATCGTGGCGGATTCGGACCCCGAGCGTGAGTATTACGAGAGCCTGAAGAAGGCCGAGGCGCTTATAAGGACGCTGGAGAGGATGCAGCGGGGCCTCCGATGATTGAACCCCTGATGAGCGGACTACCCTTGACTGCTCCTATGGACAAAGTATAAAGTAACGTGCCGTTTTTTGTTGGACCGGTTATGCAGTGAATGAGCTGGCGTTCTGTTATCACGCTCGACAGGGAATGCATATTATGACGCAGGCGAATGGTTTATCGACGCCTGTTTAGGTGCGGCGTCAACGGTCTGGCTTGGTCAGAACGGGACGACGGAACATTACATCGCAGAGGCGTAAGAAATCGTTAACCGAAAGCGCATTTGACAACAGGAGATGCGGAAATACGCCCGGCGTTTTTTGGGAGGAATTGAAATGCGGCATTTTCTTATCGTGACAGTCTCGATTCTGTTGGTTTTCGTGGCAGCGTGCAGTAAGCATCAGCAGTGGGAACGGTCGGAGATAGTCGGCTACAATTTCAGCATGGTTTCCAAAACGGTCGTCCGATCATATACATTTGCCGATAATGGCGCGGTGAATGTGGAATCGGGCAGTTTCGGCGGTCCGCTCACGAAAGCCGTCTACTTCTGGGAAATTGATGGCAGCGGCACCCTGATCCTTAAAGAAAATTCGAATAAGGATGCAAAGATCATTTCGAAAGTAACAAAACTCGGACAAAACAACAATTCTTACAAGGTGAGTACGGCGGCAGGCCGTGAGTTAACCTTCCTCCGGACGAAAGCGCTTGAGGGTCAACCCGCGAAATAACCTTTACGCGGGGAAATAAGGGTATGTGCCTGCCTCCTGCCGCCCCTGCGGCGGACAGGCACAATGCGCCGGATCTACCCCGTCACCCATTGTGTCCCGCAGATGTAGCGGAAGTCGCAACCCGGACAGCTCTTCTTTCGGTTCGGGGCGGCGGCAAACGGGACCTCCGGATCGACGATCTCGTCCATCAGGCCCAGGATTATCGTTTTCAGCTCTCCGATCCTCGCGCCCCCGTCGTCCGCATCGAACAGGGGAAGCTCAATCTCCCTGTTAATCGAGGACCGTCCCAGGAGCAGAAACATTCCGCGAAGGTGTCCTATCTCGATACCGTGTCGGCCTGAATAGAGGATGAGATAGAAAGGAAGCTGCAGGCTGCCTATCGCATCATCCCAGGACTCTCTCCTGCCCGGATCGAGCCTTTCGAAGTTGATCTTCAGGTGCGTTGCGTGGGCGCCGCTTTTGTAATCGACTATGCAGATTGCCCCGTTTCGCTTCTCCACCGCGTCGAGTCTGCCCTTGAGCCTGTGGCCGGCGAGAGTCGTCTCAACGGTCTCTTCAACGCTGATCACCGAGACGTTCGTATCTATGATAAGAGGCAGGCGATATTTTCCGAGATAGGCCCTCAGATGCGCCTTGATCTGGGCCCTCAGGAGGTATACGGCCCCGACGGGATTTTCGCCGTACTCCTGCGCAAAAAGCGAATCGATCAGGCTGTCCATCTCCTCCGGATTGATGTCCGCCTCCCGGAGGACACTGTTCAGTCTCCTGGAGAAATAGGCTGAGAGGACGCGGTGGATGAACCTGCCGACGTCCGCCTTCTCGACTTCGCCGCTGATCTCCTCCTTCTTGCCGAGCTCGAGCACGTAGCGGTAGTAGAACCGGAGAGGACAGGCGAGGTATATATCCAGTGCGGTGGCGCTGTAGGTGAACTCTTTCAGAAAGCCGACGACCTCATCGGTTTTCGGTATGGCGGCGGGAATGTCGTTGCCGAGCTTGACCTTGTACTGAATGGCCTTCACATAATCCCGTGCCTTGGTGGACCTGTCCCCTTTCTGTCGCTCCCAGAGAAGACTTTCGACGAACCGCGACCTCTCCCTGGTATCATTTTCTACAAAGAAGATGTGCACTTCCCGGGCGCCCCTTACGAGATTGTCGAAATAATAGGCCGACAGCCTGTCCCTGTCCCGATAGGTCGGGAGTTTCAGGATCTCGCGGGCCTTGAAAGGCAGAAGCGTATCTTCCTTGGCGGTGTCGGGGATCACCTCTTCATTGGCATCGAGGATACAGACGGTATCAAACCTGATGCTTCTCGCTTCGAGGAAGCCGAGCACCTGAACGCCTTTCAGCGGAGTGCCCGGAAACGGGACACGGCCGGTCATCACGTATTCTCTGAAAAAGGTGAAGTAGCCCGTCCTGTCCGCAAACGACATGCCCTTCAGCAGGCATTTCGATGCGGCGTCAAGTGCCCGGATAAACGACTCTGAAAAGGGGTGAAAGAGGGGGTGAAGCCTGGCCGTGCTGTTGTGGAAGACGAAGGTGAGAAGATCCGTGCATTTTTTCGCGAAGTCGCCGATGTCACGGAAGGACAGCAGTTTCTCGATGGTGTTGAGATGGATCATCCGCAGGTGTTCCCTGACCTCCGTCACAGTGAGGACTTTCTCTTCCTGACGAAGCCTTTCGGCTATGCCCGCGGCGATCCTTTCGTTGTTTTCTATCTCCTGGAGAGTGGCGAACGTCCTCGTCCGGGATTTCTGGAGCGTCTCCTCTATGGTATGGAACATGATTCTCGTGACTTCCGCGTTTCCCTTGTAGTAAATGTTTTTCACATACGGGTGGAGGATGAACTTCACGTAGTCGGGCACGTAGACGCGGTCTTCTTCCATGGAGGCGGTCAGCTCCATGAGGTTACTGAGAAAGGCGAAGACGGGAGTCCGGTGCATCGGGTATCCGAGAGAGATGTTGAAATCATCTTTGTCTATACATGCCATGCCGTGCCGGAGGAGGGGAAAGAGCGTTTCGGAAGAGGGCAAAACGATGGCAGTTCTCTCGTCGGGCGCCCCCTTCTGTGCCGTCATGTCCCGAAGGATGCTCCCCAGGGCAAAGACCTGGCCGTGGGTGTCCGGGCTGCTGTAAAAATGGATTTCCGGACCGGAGAGCCGCGGTTCTGCGCTCCCGGACCGATCTATCCCCAGTTCGGACAAGCTCTCCCCAAGCCCCGGGCCGTCCCGGAAGATGAAGCGCGTCTTTTCGTTCAGCAGGAGCTTTCTGAAGAGCTCCTTCTCCGACCTGGTCAATCCATAAAATCCCGCAAATATCGCTTTTTCGAAGCGGTCGACAGCGCCCTCGCCCAGATTCCCGGCAGCCATGCGGTATCTCATCGAGCGTGTCGTCAGGCCGAGCAGGGAGACCTTCTCATAAAAGTTCTTGTAGAAGAAATGCAGCGACTGAAGCCTCGCCAGCGCATGTCCCGGCACCGTCTCGTCGGCGAAGGGCCGGATTTCCCTCACCATGGCCGGTGGGACGCCTTCGATGCAGAGTTCCTCAATGTCTCCGAAAAGCTTTGTTCCGAGGGAAAAGAAGCTGTCGAGGGCGAGAAAGCTGTCTCCGCCGAGGGGTTTCGGGGAACTCCGGTGGATGTCGTAGAGGATGGCAACCGCATCCACCGTCTCCAGATCTCTGAAAGGAGCCGCGGCCTCTGCGGCATAATCGACAAAGCCGTCCATCGACAGTATAACGGGAGGTATGAAACAGCCCGTTCCCCCCTGCGCCAGTTCCCTCCGGAGAAAATGGGCGGGTCTCCTGCCCGGAAATACCACGAGGTTGTGGGAATAGTCCTTGCGACGGGGGCCGAGAAGGGCGGCCGTCCTTTGGATGAGATCTTCCTCCGGGCCTATGATCAGCGTGCCGCTCATACCGTCCTGATCTCTCCCAAGTCTATGTATACGAGTCTGCCCGCCACGCGTCTGCCGGGATAGATGTCCCGGGCGATCTTCATATATTCCTTCATCTGGGCCCGATATTTTTCCTCCGCTCTTCCTGCACCGCCGGTCTTGAAGTCAAGTACCGTAACCTTGTCGGGGTCGATCACCACGCGGTCCATCCGGAAAAGGCGTCCCTCTTCATCCGAAAATTCCTGCTCCCTCCTTACTTCTCTATCGGGGGAGGCCTCGAAATAGGCCGCGATCTCCCCGCGTGAAAAGAGGCGAAGAAGAAGGGCCTTTACCTCCTCTACGGCCGGCTCGGTGACCGCCGCATCGGCCGCGCGCCTGACGACGGCGTCAAGCTCGCGTTCTGTCTCCCCGTGAAGATATTCGATGTGGGCCAGGATCTTGTGAATGAATTCTCCCCTTGCCCTTTCTTCGACGCTGATCAGTTCGTCCACCCTGACCTCCGTCTCTATCCGCTTGGTATGATGTGCCGTACTGAAGACGACGGAAGTCTGATCCGCGGTAAGGGAGCATCTGCCGGGTTTCCCGGCCGGCGCAAAGTCTTCTACAGGGAGCAGATCGAAGGGAAAGGACTCCTTTTTGCCCTTCACTCCTATGACATAGAGCTCTTCTTTTGCGCGGGTGAAGCCGACGTACAGGCTGTTAAGCCTGTTCACACTCTCCCTGGCGGCCTGCTCTTCGTACAGCCGGGCAAAGGCGGGATCACTCGCCATGGTCTTCTTGTTTATCTTGAGCAGCCGCACCCCGTCCCCTTCCTCTTCTATAATGTAGTCAAAGCCCCTGTTGCGGCCTTCGTAGAGAAGTACGATCACGGCGGGGAACCCCAGCCCCTTCGCCTTGTGAATCGTCATCACCTTGACGGCGTCCAGTGCTTTGGGAACGTCCATGTTCCACTCCGACGCGCCGCTTTCGCTTTCGCCTGCGAATTCGAGGAAGTCCCTTATGCTGTTGCGGCCGGCGCTCTCGAACTCCTTGACTGCCTCGAGGATTTTCACCAGCGCAGCCTCTTCATCCCCGAGCGTCTCGAAGACCCTGAAGACCGCATAAGCCTCGGTGACAAGATCGTAGATCGGGAAATATCCCGAGGCCCTGAAAAGGCCGGCGAAGTAGTCTTCCCAGAGAACGGGAAAAGTCTGCTGAAAAGATTTGTAGCGCGGCGTCCCTCCCTTGCACCCAGAGAGAAAGTGCGAGAGCCTTTCCGGCGTAACGCCGGGATGGTCCGCTCCCAGCAGGGCGCGGAAGATCTCTCCGGTTATGAAGGTTGAAAAAGAGAGGTCATCGGTGGGAGAGTCGAGGAAATACAGCAGCGCGACGATCTCTCCTGTTATCTTTCTCCTGCGAATATCGAGGTTGCTATACGAAATGAAGTCGATATTTCTTTCGTTCAGCCATAGAGTGGTATTGACGACGTCTTCATTTCTCCGGGTCAGTATGGCAATGTCGCCGTAACGAAACCCCCGCGATCTGAGTTCCGCGACGAGGTCCTGAACGATGCGCCGTTCAGGCGGCGCTTCGTCATCTTTTTCCTCGAGCAGCACCTCGCAGTACCCCCCGGAACTTCCTTCTCCCGAGCACTGGGTGTAGTCGGTCAATCCGCTTCTGGCCCCGGCATCGGCGTATTTCTCATTCCCGGCCGCGATCTCCTTGAAGACCTTCTCATTAAAGGCGAGGATCCTCTCCCGGCTCCTGCGGCTTGTCGTAAGCTCTTTTACCCGATACTCTGCGGAGGGGAAGGGGTTTGTCCTCTCGCATGCCTTCATAATCGTATAGTCGGCGTTGCGAAAGCCGTAGATCGCCTGTTTGGTATCGCCCACGACAAAGAGGCTTCCTCCCTGCGACAGGGCGTTTTCGAAAAGAGGAAAGAGGTTCTGCCACTGAAGGAGGGAGGTGTCCTGGAACTCGTCGATCAGGAAGTGGTAGATGGTCTCGCCCATCCGGAAATAGATGTCCGGGACGATCTCCTCGTCCAGGTATTCCGCGAGGTTCCTGCCTATGTCTTCTATGAAGACCTTCCCCTGCCGCCTCTTGACGGATTCGACGATCTTCCCGAATGATTCGTATACCCTGAGATACGGCATGGAGCGGGACCGGACGAGCAGGGCGGTGTATGCGTGAATAAGACCGGCGGCCGCTTCCCATTGTTCGACGATCCGATCGAACAACGGCTGAAGATCGGCCCGGCCCTTTCCCGGCTTGTTGACCGGCGGGTTCTTAAGGCCTTTTCCGGCAAGGTCGGCGAATCTTCCCTCGTTTACCAGATCTCGTATTTCACTGAACGAAGAGTTTGCCCGCGTTACAAGTCCGGAGCCGGCAATCACTCTTTCAAGATCAGCGACCACAGTCCTTATCTGTTCTGTTATCCCGGCAAAGTCCCCCGAATAGTCCTCTATTATCGGCTTTTTGCCGGTGGCGGAGAGCTTTCGATAAAGATCTTTCACCTCTTCCAGGAGTGCCGCGGAGGGGTCCCACATGAAGGCCTCCTGGGCCTGTTTCCCTTCCTGAATTGCCGCGATGATGTCGAGAAGGAGCACGGCTTGGCGTGAACCCTGGCGCACGCCCCTCAGAAAGAGGTCGAAGGAATATGCCATGAGCGGGTCGTTGTTCAGGAGAATATCGAATTCGGAGTTGAACCCGAAGTCGACGGCGGACGTCTTGAAGATCGACGTCATGAAGCTGTCAATGGTCCTCACCTCGAAATCGGCGTAGTCCCGGAGGATTTCCTCCACCATCCGGCCGGCCCGGCTCACCAGCGTGTCACGGTCCAAAGAGACCGCGCCGCTCATTTCTGTGATCTTTTCCGTGTCTCCGAAAGAAAGCAGTTTGAGCCACTCGACGATGCGCTCCCTCATTTCCTTGGAGGCATTGTTCGAAAAAGTCATGGCAAGAACATTCCGCAGGCCGTTCCTTGCTATCTTTTCGGAGAGTATGAACTGGACGAACCTCTTGGTGAGCATATGCGTCTTGCCCGATCCTGCCGAGGCCTTCAGGACGGTGAAATGCGGGAAGGCGAGTTCGGAATCTCTTTCTATGATCGGGTCTTCCATGCTGTTTCAATAGTACGCCCGGAAGATTTCATTTTTCAACCCGGTTGATATTGTGACCCGCCGCAGCGGGTCTGCGTCTGCGGACATCCGGAAAAGGGATGACCATTTCTCTCGCAGGCCCCTGAAGGACGGCAGTCTCGGGCTCGGGAGGTGTGTATGATCTGCCGGCAGCAGTGTGAATGCGGCTCAGTTATAAACTGAGCTGCGCTCGAATGAAATCATGTCATGAAGGACCGAGACCGCCTCCTGGACGTAGGGGTCGTCCCCGACCTCCTTTGTCCATAAATGCTTTCTCTCGGCATCGGACATATGCGACGTGTCGGTCTTCTTTCCCTTGTCGCCGTGCCTCTGGGGGCCCTTCGCTTCTTTTTTCGACATCAGCGACTTCAGCTCTTCCTGGTCTTTCCTTGCCTCGTCGGCGTTCAGGGACTGAAGGGTCTTCTTTTGTCTCTCGATGAGTTCCCTGTTTTCCCTGGCGATATCGGTCAGCCCGGCGCTGGAGCGGACCCTTTTTTCGCTTCTTGCCCTGAGTGTCGCGATGTCGAACCCGCCGGCAGACCATTTCTGGTACTGCGCCGGCCTGATCGTGTCCCAGGGGAGCGCGAAGTCCAGATACTGTTCGCCGGTTTTCAGCCCCTGGAACTGGTCCGGGAGGACTATGTCCGGCGTGACGCCGCGATATTGAGTGGATTCGCCGCTGATCCGGTAAAATTTCTGCGTCGTAATTTTAAGCGCCCCAAGCGAGCCCTTGATGCCTGTGTCGTGAGCCCGCAAGAAGTCATTCAAGTCGAGGATTGTCTGGACCGTCCCCTTGCCGTGGGTGTGCTCGCCGCCGATTACGACCGCCCGTCTGTAGTCCTGCAGCGCCCCGGCGAGAATCTCCGATGCCGACGCGCTGAATTTGTTGACGAGTACGACCATCGGCCCGGCATACTGTACACCGGGGTCGTCGTCGGAAAGGACCGAAATCTTGCCGTCGCTTGCCTTGACCTGCACGACCGGTCCCGTCTTGATGAAGAGTCCGGCAGTCCTTATCGCGTCGGTGAGTGCGCCGCCGCCGTCATTTCTCAGGTCGAGGACAAGGGCGGACATCCCGGCCTTCTCCAATCGTGAGAGCTCTTTTTTCACGTCATCCGTACAATTGCGCCCGTTGCCGTTATGGTCGAAATCACGGTAAAAAGAAGGTATCTTGATATATCCCACGGCCGTCCCGGCCGGTCCGTTCTTCAAAAGAGCGCCCTTTACGTAGTGGTCCTCGAGTTTAATGATGTCGCGAACGATAGGAATAACGACCCTGTTGCCGCCCGGCTTTTTGACGGTGAGCCTCACTTCCGTGCCCTTCTTCCCCCGGATCAGTTTGACCGCATCCCTGACCCCCATGTAAGTAATGTCCACCGGCTCCTTGTCCTTCTCGGCAACCTTCAGAATGACGTCCTCGGCCTGCAGCTGGCCCTGGCGGGAGGCGGGACTCCCCGGAATCACTTCCACTACCTTTATATAGCCGTCTTCTTCGCGCAGCGTGGCCCCGATGCCTTCGAGCGTTCCCCGCATGCTGATATCGAAGTCTTCCTTGCTCGCAGGAGGCATATATTCGGTATGGGGATCGTAGGCCTCCGCGATCGCGTTGAAGAAACGGTCGTACTTCTCCCTTTCGTTTCTGTGCCTTAGCTCGGAAAAGAAGGTCTCATAACCGCGGAGGACCTTCTCGCGGGCCTTCTTCTGCAGGGTCGCCGGTGTCTCGCGCCCGGCCCCCGCCTGGGGCGACTCCGGGGCGCCATCGTCCTCGAGGTTCAGAAGTTGATGGAGCACCTGCAGTTCGACCATCTTTCGCCAGCGTTCCTTCAGGCATTCGGTTGTATCGCAGTAATCGAGCTTCTCCGGGTCTGTTTCGACGTACTCGTGAGAAGTGAAATCGAATTCCTTGGAAAGGAGCTCCCGCGCAATTGCCCTGGCCGCAGACGCGCGCTTTGCCAGGATTTCGGTGGCCAGGGCGGGGAGTTCGTAGTCGCCTGAGTTCATCTCGTCGTCGATCGAGCGAGAGAACGCCGAAAGCCGGGCTTCGTCTTTTTTGAGAAAAAAGCGTTTTTGGGGGTCCATCTGCTTCATATAGAGTTTGAATGCCTTTCGGGAGAGGTCGTCGTCGATCTTTTCGCGGCTGTAATGGAGAGTGCTCAGGTCGTAACGCAGGAGATAGCCGAGTATCTTCGCACGCTGGGACTCGTAGACGGCGCCGTCTTCGCGGGCATAAGCCTGCGGGAGAGCGAACAGGAGAAGACAGATAAGCGCCGCCACCCCGTACCACGCGCGGCGCGGCGAACCGGGGGCTTTCATCGTCCTTGTTGAAAAGACGCCGGGATTATGGCTGAAGCGAAGGTATTTAACGGCGACACCTCATCGATGAGGTATTCTACCTTTTTTTTTCGGCATGCCGCAAGCGGCCCCCGAAAGGGTGACGGCCCGTCCGGTTGTCGGAGAATTCCGATTGACAAGAAAAAGGAAAGTGTCATATAGTAAAAATGTAAGTAAGCGCTAACATTAATAACGTCGATGCGTGACACGAGAGAAAGAATACTGGAAGCAAGCCTCAGCCTTTTTTCGAAAAAGGGCTTCCTCGGAGCTACGACCAAGGAGATCGCCAGAAAGGCGGGGGTGGCGGAACTGACTCTCTTCAGGCATTTCTCCTCGAAGGAGCGGCTTTTTGAAGAAATGATCGCCAGTTACTCTTTTCTTCCGGCACTTAAGGGGCTCCTGCCCGAAGTGAGGGACCTGTCGTATCGGAATGCCCTTACGCAGATCGCGGGTCGTTTTCTGGACAGGCTGACCGAAAGAAGGGACCTGATCAAGATCATGCACTCGGAGATTCCGCGCTACCCGGCAAAGATGAAGGAGATCCAGCAGAACCTGGTCGGGGAGATCGTCAGGACCCTTGCCTCCTATTTCCGAGGAATGCAGGAGAAGGGATTACTGAGGGAGTTTGACCCGGAACTCGGCGCCCGGGCGTTTCTCGCCATGTTTTTCCAGTATTTTACGATGCAGGAGTTCATGGCCGGGAAGAAACACCGGTTCGAAAACAAGGTCGGGGTGATAAAGGAGTATGTGGGGATATTTGTTTCGGGAACGTCCGCGGCTGCAATACGGAGAGCGGCCGGAAATGATGAGCAAACACAGTGATCACAGTCTTGCTGCCAATGCAGGAATGAGAGCGAAAGGATCAGGACGATTGCGATGAAGAAAATTTTGATCGGGATTGCAATAATAGTGGTAATAGGCGCTGCCGTTTTCTATCTGGCGGGTGGGAAGAATAATGTCCCCCAGTACAGGACCGAAAAGGTGACGCGGGGAGACATCGTCACGACGGTGACGGCGACGGGCACGGTGAACGCGGTAACTACCGTGCTGGTTGGCACGCAGGTTTCGGGCACGATCAAACAGATCTTTGCCGATTTCAATTCACCTGTCAAAAAAGGCCAGTTGATTGCCCAGATCGATCCGGCCCTGTTCGATGCGCAAGTGGCGCAGCAGAGGGCCAATCTTTCCTCGGCGAAGGCGAACCTTGCCAAGAGCCGTGCGTCCATGGTCGACGCGGACCGGACGAAAAAAAGAAACGCGGAACTATTTGCGAAGGGCCTGATCGCCAGGAGCGACCTGGACACGGCCGAGACGAATTACGAAACGGCAAAGGCGCAGGTCGAGGCATCCGCCGCGCAGGTCGACCAGGCGCAGGCGTCGCTGCAGAATGCCGAAACCAACCTCAGGTATACCCGGATCGTTTCTCCGGTGGACGGGACCGTTGTTTCGCGGAACGTAGATGTAGGACAGACGGTTGCCGCGAGTTTTCAGACCCCGACTTTGTTCACGATTGCGCAGGACCTCACCAAGATGCAGATCGACACGAGCGTGGACGAGGCGGATATCGGAAAGGTCAAGAAAGACCAGGACGTCGAGTTTACCGTGGACGCCTATCCCGACCTCACCTTCAGGGGGAAGGTGTCGCAGGTGAGAAACGCGCCGATATCGGTGCAGAACGTCGTCACCTATGATGTGGTGATAGAGGTAGGCAATCCGGACCTGAAACTGAAGCCGGGCATGACCGCAAACGTCTCGATCATCGTGGAACGAAAGTCGGCAGTGCTAAAGGTGCCGAATGCCGCGCTGCGTTTCAGGCCTTCCGAGAAGACGACTGCGCAGCCCAGAAGGAAGAAGTCCGGCGATCAGGGCAGCAGCGTTGGCGTTTATCTGCCGGCGGACGGAGCGCCGCGGCGGGTCGCCATCACGCCCGGGGCCACCGACGGCAATTTTACCGAAGTGGCCGGCGGCGATTTGAAGGAAGGGCAGGAGGTCATCATCGAGGCCGCAGGAAAACAGAAGAACCAGGGTTCCGGACCTCCGGGCATGCATTTCTGATATGGCCCTCATCGAAGCGATCGAGATCACCAAGACGTACCGGCTCGGCGAGATTGAGGTGAACGCGCTGAGCAGTGTCTCCCTGGCCATCGAAAAGGGGGAGTTTATTGCGATCATGGGGCCTTCGGGCTCGGGCAAATCAACATTCATGAACATCCTCGGATGCCTCGACAGGCCTACGAGCGGGAGATATATGCTTGAAGGTATCGACGTGGCCCGCATGGAGAGGGACGAACTGGCAACGATACGAAATAAGAAGATAGGGTTCGTCTTTCAGGGCTTCAACCTTCTTTCGAGGACGTCGGCGCTCGAAAACGTAGAGCTCCCCATGCTCTATGACGGCGTTGCGGCGAAGGAAAGGCGGCAATATGCAGCTGAGGCCCTTGCCACGGTGGGGCTCGGCGGACGGGAGCGCCACCATCCGAACCAGCTTTCGGGGGGGCAGCAGCAGCGCGTGGCGATCGCGCGGGCGATGGTGAACAAGGCTCCGATCATCCTGGCTGACGAGCCTACCGGAAACCTCGATACGAAGACGAGCGAGGAGATCATGGAACTTTTTGTGAGACTGAACGGGGAATCACATATTACTGTCATCCTGGTGACCCACGAAAGGGATATCGCTGAATACAGCAAGAGACGGATATATTTTCGCGACGGTGTCGTGGTAAGCGACGAGTCGGCAGGAGGACATCGGGCGTGATCAACATACCGTCTATCGTCAGCATATCGTTCCGGGCGCTGAGGGTGAACAAGATGCGATCGGCCCTCACGATGCTGGGGATCGTCATCGGGGTCGGGGCGGTAATCGCGATGATCGCAGTGGGCACCGCCGCCAGCAACAAGATATCCGAATTCATTTCGAGCATCGGGAGTAATATCCTGATGGTTCTGCCGGGGGCGACGTCTGCCGGAGGGGTGAGGATGGGAGCAGGTACGCAGTCAACCCTTACGCTCAATGACGCCGATGCGGTGGAGAAAGAGTGCCCGGCCGTTGCCCGGGTGGCGCCTGTCCTGAGCGGGGTCGCCCAGGTCGTCTATGGGAGCCAAAACTGGTCTACGGGCATTACCGGGACCACGCCTGATATGTTTATCGCAAGGGAGTGGAAGATCGACTCCGGCAGGGTCTTTACCGACCAGGAGGTGAGGAGTGCTGCGAAGGTCTGTCTTCTCGGTCAGACCGTTGTCGACAACCTCTTTGGCGCGCTCGATCCCGTTGGGCAGGTGATCAGGATAAAGAACGTGCCCTTTATGGTGGTGGGCGTACTGGAGGCCAAGGGACAGGACCCGGGGGGGCATGACCAGGACGATGCGGTTTATGTCCCGGTGACGACCGCACAGAAAAAGCTGTTCGGCACGGCGTTTCCGGGCATGATCCGCATAATGTACGTGCAGGCAAGGGAGCTTGCTGACATGAGTGCGGCCGAGCGGCAGATCACGGACCTGCTGAAACAGAGGCACCATATAGGGCCGCATCAGGAAAACGATTTTACGGTCAGGAACATCACCCAGATCCTTCAGGCGAGGGAGCAGTCGGCAAACATGATGACGATTCTCCTGGGCGCCATCGCCTCGGTGTCTCTCCTGGTGGGAGGCATCGGCATCATGAACATCATGCTCGTTTCGGTCACCGAGCGGACGAGGGAGATCGGCATCCGTATGGCGGTCGGCGCAAAGACATGGGACATAAGGCTCCAGTTCATCATCGAGTCCCTCATTCTCTCCCTGATCGGCGGGATTGCCGGGATCGTGGTAGGGGTCTCCTCATCCGAACTGCTTTCCGCGCTGGCCGGGTGGGACACGATCATCTCTCCGTTTGCGATCATCCTGGCCTTCGGTTTTTCCGGCCTTGTCGGTATGTTCTTTGGCTTCTATCCGGCCTACAAGGCGTCGCTGCTCGACCCCATAGAGGCGCTGCGATATGAGTAGAAGAGGCGGGGGAATAACGTGCTATGATAGAACGTTTCCGCATCGCCGGACGAAATTGTCAGGAGTGGAGGACATGCGCAAGAGGATAAGACGGATAGGGTTTCTTGGCGTCGCGGTCATGCTTTCCCTGCAGGTTCATTACGCGTCCGCGGAGGTCCTGACGCTTCCCGAGGGGCTGAGGCTCGCCACCGAAAACAGCAGGCTCATGAAGATCTCGCAGAAGGACGAAAAGATGTCTCTGGCGGATACGCGGATCGAGAAGTCGGGGTTCTACCCGACGGTGGACGCTTCTGTCAGCGGCACGATGCTGGCCCACGAGCCGAATGCGATCTTTGGGACTCAGTCCGTTCCTGTGTCGAACAAGGATTTCTACGCGTACGGCGTGAGCGTGCGCCAGATGCTGTACGACTTCAAAAAGACGGCTTCGCGATACGAATCGAGCGTAATGAGACTCAAGGCGCAGGAGCTCGATACGGGCAGGGTGAAGAACCTCGTAGCCATCGATTTTGCGTTGGCCTACTTCGACCTTCTGGAATCCGAAAAGGTGGTGTCCGTCGGCGAGAAGGAAGTGGAGAGGCTCGAGGCGCATCTTCGCGATGCCGAAAATCTGTATAAAGAGGGAGTGATCACCAAGAACGATCTCCTTCAGGCGCAGGTGAGGCTCTCCGATGCGCGCCAGAGGCTTCTGACGGCAAGGACGAGCAGGGATATCAACGCGGCGCGCCTGAACGAGGCGCTGGTCAGACCTCTTACGACAAGTGTGGAGGTGACGGATATCAAAGAGCCGTTGCCGGAAAGCGAGGTGGTCGTCGGAAGTTTCGAAAAGGCGTGGGAAGCGGCGGAGAAAGAACGCCCGGAGATCAGGATCGCGGATGCAACCCTGAAGTCCCTTGATCTGGACGAGGAGTCGAAGAGGGCGGAGTACTACCCCAGGCTGTTTGCGGCGGGAGGCTATGATTATACCCGGAACGAATATCAGACCCCTCAGGGCAACTGGTCTTTGACCCTCGGCGTTGGGTTAAATCTCTTCAGCGGCGGCAGGACGAAGGCGGAGCTGGAGAAGATAGGGGCGGAGAGGGAGAAACTTCTCGAACAGCGGAAGAGGCTTGTCGATCAGGTCAGGCTCGAGGTCCAACGGTATATCCTCGATGCGAGGACTGCGAGGGACCGGGTGGCCGTGACAAAGGACGCGGTGCGGCAGGCCGAAGAAAATCTGCGGATAAACAGGGTGAGATATACGGAAGGGGTCGGCACCGCTACCGAAGTGCTCGACGCAGTCACGCTGCTGAGTGTGGCCGAGACGAACCACTTCATGTCGGTGTATGATCTGGCGAAGTCCGAGATAGCCGTCATGTACGCGATCGGAAAGGACCTGACTGAGGTATATAAATAGTGACGAGCGATCAGCTTTCAGCAGGAGGGAAGGGATTGTTGGCTATTGATTGTCATTCCGGCGCGTCCGGAATCGTTCAGATGTTATAAAGTCGTCATCTCCGGGCTTGACCCGGAGATCCGGACGCGTTGATGACTGATGGCTAATTGCTGAGAGTAAGAATAGCTTGCTGAGAGCTACGTGAGGTGAGGATACAATGGATGAGATGAAACAAAACGGGCAAAATCAACCTGTCCAGAACGACGCGAAGGGACGGAAGAGGAGGGCGCTGATCGTCTTTGCGATCGTGGCCGTCGTAGGCGCCTTCTCGGTATTTTTCTATATGCGGTACAAGAGCGCTCATATCTCTACCGACGACGCGTTTATTAATGGCAATGTTCACACGATCGCCTCGAAGGTGAACGGCACGGTCAAGGCGATATATGCAAAGGATAACCAATACGTTAAGGCGGGCGAAGTCCTTCTGGAGCTCGATCCGGCCGATTACGACGTGCGGGTGACCGAGGCTGCTTCGTCCCTCGATGCGGAAAAAGCGAGGTTTGCCGAAAGAGAGGCCGGGATCGAGGCCTCAAACAAGATGGTGGCCGAGGCGGAGGCGAGAGTCGAGGCGGCGAAGGCGGGCCTGCAGTTGCAGGAAGCCAATCTGAGACAGGCGGAGATCGACTTTCGCAGGGCGGACTCGCTATATGGGAAAGAGGCTGTTTCGAGAGAAAAATACGACAGGGCGAAGACGGCCTACGACGTCTCCCGGGCACAGGTGAAGGCCTCCCGCGAGCAGGTGAAACAGGCGGAGGTGGCTCTGGAGGCGCAGAAGGCGGTGGCAAGGCAGGCAATGGCCGCTGCGACGACACAGTCCTCGACGGTGAAACAGAAAGAAGCGGTTCTGGACACCGCAAAGCTCACTTTCGGGTATACGACGATTTACGCGCCTGTCGACGGATACGTCACGAAAAAGTCCGTGGAGGTCGGCAATCAGGTCCAGGCCGGTCAGCCTCTTATGGCGGTCGTGCCGCTGTCGGGCATTTATGTAACCGCAAATTATAAGGAAACCCAGCTCGAAAAGGTCAGGCCCGGACAAAAAGTGGAAATAGAGGTGGATACCTATCCGGGGAAGACCTTCTCCGGGAAGGTAGACAGCATCATGGCAGGCACGGGTTCCGCCTTTTCGCTCTTTCCGCCCGAAAACGCGACGGGGAATTTCGTCAAGGTCGTGCAGAGGGTCCCGGTGAAGATCGTCTTCGACGAGGGCACCGACCGCGACCACGTCCTGAGGATGGGCATGTCGGTGGTGCCGACGGTGCAGGTAAAATAGGGGAGCGGGGCGGACCGTGAACTCCCTTCTTTCGGGATGGTAAATTGGACGTGATCGGACGTTTCCTCCGGTGAGCGAAGGAAAGATCAGCAAGTGGATCATCGCCCTCACCGTCATGCTCCCGACGCTGATCGAGATCATCGACACGTCGGTCGTGAACGTGTCGCTCGACCACATCCGGGGTAGTCTGTCTGCCGGCATCGACGAGTCGACCTGGACGATCACCTCGTATCTCGTCTCGAACGCAATCATCATCCCGATGACCGGCTGGCTGAGCAGGCTGTTCGGCAGGAAAAGCTATCTCATCTTCTCGATAGTGCTTTTTACGGCGAGCTCGTTTCTCTGCGGCATGTCGTGGAATCTGCAGAGCCTCATCGTCTTTCGGATACTGCAGGGGATAGGGGGAGGGGCGATGCAGCCGATCTCCCAGGCGATCCTCCTTGAGACGTTCCCGCGCAAGCAGCACGGCATGGCGATGGCCCTCTTCGGGGTGGGCATCATGTTCGGACCGATCATCGGCCCGCTGCTGGGGGGGTGGATTACGGACAATTGGTCGTGGCACTGGATATTCTTCATCAACATCCCGATCGGCGTGGTGTCCATCCTTATGGTGATCTTCTTTATCGAGAACCCCCACTATATGCAGCGCATGAAGATGAAGATCGATTACTGGGGTCTCGCGTTTCTGAGCGTCGGTCTCGGCAGCCTCCAGATAGTCCTTGACAAGGGACAGAGGGAGGACTGGTTCTCCTCCGGGTCCATTACGGTGCTGAGTCTCGTCGCCGGAATATCGCTCATCCTTTTCCTGATCGTCGAGCATTTCTTTGCCGAGCACCCTATTATGAACCTCAAGACCTTCAAAAACGTTTCGTTCAGCACGGGCAACATGGTGATGTTTTTCGCCTTCTTCAACCTTTTCGGCAGCATCGTATTGCTGCCGATCTATCTCCAGACGCTGATGGGCTATAACGCGACGCTGGCGGGAATGGTGCTCGGCCCGGGAGGGGTGGCGACGCTGATCGCGATGCCGGTTGCCGGAAGGCTAGTGACCAAGACCAACCCGAGGTTTCTGCTCGGCTTCGGCATTCTCGTCGCTGCGTATTCGACCCATCTGATGTCCCAGTTCAACCTGCTGGCGGACTTCGCAACGATCATCTGGCCCCGACTCGTCCTGGGCATCGGGATGGGCTTCCTCTTTATTCCCCTTACAACGATGACGATGTCGAGCATAAGCAGGGAGGACATGGGCAACGCGACCTCGATCTACAACCTGCTGAGGAACCTCGGCGGGAGTTTCGGGGTCGCCTTTGTGACGACGATGATCGCCAGGAGGGCGCAGGTACATCAGACCTACCTAGCCGGTCATCTGAGCCAGTTCGACCGGGGGATGCAGATTGCGCTTCATCAGTCTTCCTCTGCCATGCAGCAGGCCGGCCTTGCTTCCGCAGTGAGCGGACAGGCGGGGGCGGGGGCGATTTACGGCAGGCTGATCCGCGAGGCGTCCATGATGTCCTTTAACGACGCCTTCGGGTTGCTGAGCATATTCATGTTCTGCATTCTGCCTCTTGTTTTTCTGATGAAAAAGGGGCGGGGCGAGGCGCCGGCGGGGATGCACTGAAGGCGAAATTTTCCTTTGACATTTTTTTTTCGAACAGGTATCATTACTTCTGAAGTTTTAGGAGTTTTTGTTTCTGACGAGGCCACAAAGACTTTTAGCTTTGTGGCTTTTTTCGTTACTGCGGTGCAGTCACATCCCAAGACTTTAGTTTATCAGTAAGGAGGTAACCGAAATGGCGAACGGAACCGTGAAATGGTTCAATGAGTCGAAGGGGTTTGGCTTCATCACGACTGAAGACAGCGGCGATGTATTTGTCCACTACTCCGCCATCCAGAGCAACGGCTTTAAGTCCCTTGCCGAGGGCGACGCAGTCAGCTTCGACATCGAGAAGGGCCCGAAGGGTCCCAAGGCGGTCAATGTAGTAAAGCTGTAATTGACCGGATAGACGTAAAGAAAATCCCCCTCGCCGAGGGGGATTTTTTTTGTCTGAAACCTGCCGGGCACGTTGACTTTCCTTTTTTTATACGATATAAAATTATGTCGGCAGACGGACCCCGCTTGCGGGGTTCTATCCCATGGTGAGAGGTAACGCATGACCGTAGAAAAATATGAGTTCAAAGCCGAGGTGAGGGAACTCCTCGGTCTGATGATCCATTCGCTGTATTCCCACAAGGAGATATTTCTGAGGGAGCTTGTCTCCAATGCGTCCGATGCGATAGACAAGGCCCGCTATGAATCGCTCATGGACGGAAGCATCGCCGCGGCAGCAGGCCCGTGGAAGATCAGAATCAGCGCCGACAGGGAAGCGGGAACGCTGACCGTGTCGGACAACGGCATCGGGATGACGCGCGACGAGATCATCAAGGCCCTCGGCACGATCGCCCATTCCGGCACGATGGAGTTTATGAAATCGCTGCGGGAGGGGAACGCAACCGACAGACCGGAGCTGATCGGGCAGTTTGGCGTCGGCTTCTATTCGGCGTTCATGGTCGCCGACAGGATAACGGTCGTGTCGAAAAAGGCGGCTTCTGCCGATGCGCAGGCGGCCGCATGGGAATCGGCCGCTGATGGGGCGTTTACTGTCACGGAGGCCGAAAAAGTCTCGCCGGGCACCGACGTTGTGCTTCATGTGAAGGAGGACGAGAAGAAGTACCTCGACGAATGGGAGATCCGCTCGATCACCAAGAAGTATTCCGACTATATAGAGTACCCCGTAGTCATGGACGTTGAGCGCGAACGGGAAAATGCCGGGGGAATAAAAGAGAAGGTGCGGGAAGAAGAGACGCTCAACGCCGGAAAGGCCTTATGGATGAAGGACAAGGCCTCGATGGCCGAAAATGAATATCACGAGTTCTATCGCCATATCGCCCATGATGCCGGTGATCCTGCGAAGGTCATCCATTACCGGGCCGAAGGGACCGAGGAGTTCGTCGCGCTGCTTTTCATCCCCGCGAAGGCGCCATTCGGGATGTTCTATAAAGACTTCAAGATAGGGCCGGCCCTCTATGTCAAGAGGGTCCAGATTATGGACCACTGTGAGCAGATCATTCCGGAGTATCTCAGGTTCGTTAAGGGGGTGGTCGATTCGTCTGACCTTCCGCTGAACGTATCGAGGGAGATGCTTCAGAACAACCGGCACGTCGAAATCATCAGGAAGAATATCGTGAAGAAGGTGCTCGATACGCTCGAAGAGATGAAGAAAAGCGAGTACGACGCATACCTCGCCTTCTATAAGGAATTCGGCCGGGTGCTGAAAGAGGGCATCCACTACGACTTCGGGAGGAGGGAGCAGATAGCCGACCTCCTTCTTTTTCACTCCACGAAGACCGGACCGTCCTCGTTCACGACGTTCAGTGATTATGAAAAAGGGATGCCGGCGGGACAGGAGGAGATATATTACATCCCCGCCGCAGCCTACGAGGAAGCGGTCAAATCCCCGTATATCGAGAGACTGAAGGAGAGGGGGTATGAGGTGCTGGTCATGCTCGATGATATCGACGATATCATCATGAGCGGTCTTTTCGAATACCGTGGCAAGAAACTGAAGTCCGCCCTGAAGGGTGACGTCGGTCTCGACAAGGCGGAAGGCCCGGAGAAGGAGAAGTCGAAGGAGGAATTCGGGCACCTTATGGGACTTATCAAGGAGAGACTGGGAGAAAAGGTGAAGGAGGTGCGGCTTTCGGGAAGGCTGAAGGACTCTCCGTGCTGTCTCGTAGCGGAAGAAGGAGGGCTCGACCCCAAGATGGAAAGGCTCATGAAGGCGATGGGACAGGAGGTGCCGCCGTCGGCAAGGATACTGGAGATCAATCCTGCGCACCCTCTTATCGAAACGATGAAGACGCTCTCGGAAAGAGAAGGCCTCACCGATGCCCTCGGGGAGTATGTGGAGCTTCTGTATGACCAGGCGCTCCTTCTGGAGGGTTCGAAGCCTGAAGACCCGGCCCGTTTTGCGCAGACACTGGCGAAACTCATGGTCGAAAGCGCCAGGCATTTTTCGTGACAACGGCAAGATTCCGGCCGCGCTCAGTTAACAGACCGGCGGGAGAGCGTCCCTCATATCCTTCTTGATGCGATAGGAGTTGATGTAGCATGGCGGCGAGAATTGGGGACTTCACCGACCAGTATGTCCCAACGCGGCTTCCGATGCGCGAATGAATCGCTGCAGAAGGCTTTTCGGGCCACTCTCCCCGCCGGTCAGCTTGACGGGACCCTGCGGTTTTTTCGACGTATCCGCTTTCGCTCGCATTCAACGGCAGGGCTGGCAATGCCGCCCTGTTATGATATTGAGGTCTGTTATCCGAGGACGAAGACTCCGAAATCCCTGAGGGTCTCTGCCAGAGCGGCGAGAGGCAGACCGATCACGTTGAAATAATCGCCTTCAATCTCCCTCACGAGGAGCGAGCCGATCCCCTGGATCGCATATCCGCCGGCCTTGTCGAGGGGTTCCCCGGTCCGCACATACGCACGAATCTCGGATGGCGTCAGTTTTCTGAAGCGGACCCTGGTCTCGACCGACCGCGACCTCCTTTTGCCGGAAGCAGTATCGAGGACCGTAAACCCGGTGATCACCGAATGCGTCTTGCCTCCGAGGAGACGCAGCATCCTCCCGGCTTCTTTCGGGGTATGGGGCTTGCCGAGGAGGTTTCCCCGGAAGGTTATGAACGTATCGGCGGCGATGATAAGGGCGTTTCCGTATCTGCGGGAGACCGTCTCGGCTTTTCCAAGGGAGAGGCGGCGGGCAAGAGACCGGGGCGGCACCGATGACGTCAATATTTCCTCGTAGTCGCCGGCATCCACCGTGAACTTCAGTCCTGTCAGGGAAAGAAGTTCCTTTCTCCTTGGAGATGACGAGGCCAGTATGATCCGCCTTTCAGGCATGCTGTCCCGCCGCGTATCCTGACGCCCATGCCCAATGAAGGTTGTATCCCCCGAGGTGTCCTGTCACGTCGACCACTTCGCCGATACAGTAAAGTCCCGGCACCTTGCGCGACTCCATGGTCTTGGAGGAGAGTTCCCGCGTATCCACTCCTCCGCGGGTCACCTCCGCCCTGTCGTACCCCGCAGTGCCGGAAGGGCTCAGCGTCCAGCCGTGCAGAAGCAGCGCCAGCTCCCTCAGTTCCTTCAGGGTATAGTCGTGCAGAGGCCTCGACGGGGCGTAGCGATCGCAGAAGACCTTGCTGAATCTCTGCGGGAGATGCGCTGACAACAGTGTTTTCATCCCGGTTTTACTCCTCATCTCCGGGTGAAACAGCTCGATGATATCCGTGCCGGGCAACAGGTCGATGATCACCTCGTCCCCCTGTTTCCAGTACGAGGATATCTGGAGGATGGCGGGCCCGCTGATTCCCTGGTGGGTGAAGAGGATAGGGCCGCGGAAGGCGGTCTTCCGGCACCGCACGGAGGCCATGAGAGAGACCCCGCTCAATTCCTTGAAGAATGCGGTATCATCCCGGGAAAACGTAAGGGGCGCCAGCGCGGGGCCGAGGGGAGTGACGCGATGCCCGAAGTTCTTCATCGTCTGATATCCGAAGCCGCTGGCCCCGAGTGACGGGAAAGAGAGTCCCCCCGTGGCAATGACAAGCGCCTCCGACTCAAGACCGCTCCCGCCCTCTGAGATCATAAAACGCCCTTTTTTACCGATTTTCGCAATCCGGCGGTTCAGCCTTATCTCGACCCCTGCCGCTGCACATTCCCGCTCGAGCATCTCCACGACATACTGCGCACTCTTCCGGCAGAAAAGCTGCCCCTCCTCTTTCTCGAAATGCGGGATCCCGTGTCTTTTCAGCAGGGCGGTGAAGTCGTCCGGCGTAAATCGGGCCAGGGCTGATTTGCAGAAGTGGGGGTTCTCCGAGAGATAGTGGGATGAATCAATCCGAAGGTTTGTGAAATTGCAATGCCCTCCCCCCGAGACTAGTATCTTGGAGCCAATCCTCGCCGAGTGGTCAAGCACGACGACGGAGCGCCCCCTTTTTCCGGCCTCCAGTGCGCACATGAGGCCGGAGGCCCCCGCTCCGATAATGATGACATCTTTCTTTTCCATCACGGATATTTTACACCAGGGAGCCTCCCGGCTTCCGGCCGGGCATGAAAACCAACCAGGAATTGTTAAAATAAAGACAATGGGTTTTTTCTCTTCGTACATCGGGATGTACATGGCACAGTCGGTCGGTCATTCGGTCCTGACCCTGTTTGTCGTCGAGGTGTCGCTGCGGGTATGGGAGGTGAGCGAGGCAAAGGACAAGTTCAGGTACAGGCTTCTGGTTCTCATCCTCCCGTTCGTGATGTTCCCGCTTTTTCAGTTCCTGAATCCCGACAGGGGCTCGTTCTACTTCGCGCAGGACACTGCGGTCTTCAGCAGCCGCAATTGGCTTGACCTGAGCGTTCTGGGGTTCAGACCGTTCCTCTACCTGTTTCTGCTGGCGACCGGAACGGTCTCCGCTGTCGTGCTGCTCCAGGAAGTGCTCCCCATTATCCGCGACTGGCTTCGTAAACCCCAGAAACAGGAGGCCGCGGGGAGGCCCGCAGGGCCGCTTATCGAGGGGATCGTCGGGGAGATAAGCGCCGTTCTGAAGATCGACATCCCCTCGGTCTTCATTATTGACGACGAACATCCGGTCATCTTCACCATGGGAACGAAGGAACATTCGATCGTGATGTCCGAAAGACTCCTGAGCATCTTCAGCGAGAGGGAGCTCAGGTGCGCGCTTGCCCACGAGGCGGCCCATATCGTAAGGAGGAGCAATATCACGACGTTACTCGTTTTCTTTGTGAGAATATGCATGTTTTACAACCCGATAAGCCTTTTGGAATTCAGAAAGCTCGTCCAGGACGACGAGCATATCTGCGACGATATCACCGTGTCGGTAACGAAGGACCCCGCGTCTCTCGCCTCGGCCTTGCGGGTGTTCTGCCTGGACGTTCCCGGGCATGAAGCGTTCAGGCTCTCCGTGGTGAAGGAGGCGATCGAAAGCTCCAGCCATAACCTCCTTTTGAACGAGCGAATCGAGAGGCTTGAGAATCATGTTTCTTTCGGGTATCATCCTTTTGAATGGGTAAGGTATTGCACTACTGTTGCCGCAATAGTGGTGATGAGCTATTTTGTGGTCTGAAGGGAAGGGAAGATGAAGATAAGGAGATATTTCTTTTTCGGGATTATCGTCTTTGTGACGCTGGTAGTCCTGAGTCTTCTGAGCTGGCTTCCCTCCGCCGTCCAGAGGGAAGGGATACGGAGATACCGGAGCATCGAGGATGTAAAGGCCGTGCTGAAGATCAAGAAGATATTTCTGCCGGCGTATTTTCCGCAATATCTCATCTGGCCGCCTTCCGAAATATATGCGGCAAGGAAGCCCCATACTATCGTGCTTATGCATTTCACCAATTTCAAGAAGACGGATACCGTTCTTTCGATCAGGCAGACGGAACTGTCGTACAAGTCGCCTCTGAAGTCGAGAATAGAGCCTGTGACCATCAAGAAGAGGGAAGAGGTGGTCATCAAGGGGCGAAAGGGTCTTCTTGCCGTCGCCCTCTGCCACGGCGGCGAGCCATGCAACTCGGTTTCCTGGCAGGAGGACGGCTATAACGTCGAGATTGTGGCGAAAGACTCGGTCGAGGAACTGCTCAAGATAGCGGAAAGCACGGCATCGGACTAGCGGTCACGCGTAAGATAGGGTATTTTATTCCGAAAAATAGGAATTATTCCCGATTGTTCTGTCCGGTGCTGTCTGTTACTCTTTAGTCAAGAAAGACAGGGTTAAGGGGTTCAGAACGGGCGGGGGCCCGGGAAAGGAGCGTGTGAGATGCTGAGTGTAACGAAAACAGGCGGCGAGAGCACTGGAAAGGGACGGTGCGGGAAGTTTGCCGTCGGCGGAAGTCTGCGCTTAGAAAGGGCTGCCATACTCCCCCCGTGTGCGGAAGAATCGTGTTTCGGGGTCTCCCCTGCGATGGTTATTGCGGCGGGACCGTTTATCGGCCTTGCATATGCGCTGTTTCTCCCGTTTATCGGTATTACGCTGCTCCTTTTGGCGGCGTTCCGCAGGCTGTTCGGAGGGCTTCTTCAGAGCGCGTACAGGGGGGCGGTCTTTACCTGGAGGCCGAGTGAGGCCTATCTGACCGGGAAGAAAGGAAGAACGAGAAGGATTATCTCTAAAAAGGAAGAGGAAAAGAAGGAATGACACCTGCGGCGGGCCGTGTATCGTCAGGAATATCGGTCCGCCGGCATCGGGGTCCTGGAGGCGACATGACAAAACGCACTATTTTGCTCACCGTCCTGGTCTTTTCGTTTTTCTTCATTTCTCACAGCAGCACATTCGCATCGTATCAGCGGGGAGAGGAGGGTGCTCTCTGCCTGGGCTGTCACGACAACAAAGGGATGTCGTTGACCTTCGGCAACGGGGAGAAGTTGTCGCTTTTCGTGGATGACCGCTCGCTCATGGCGTCGGCCCATAAGAATATCCGCTGCTCCGACTGCCACAAGGGTTTCGCCCTCGGCGACCATCCGAAGCGGCAGTTCAAAAACAGGAGGAGTCTGAGCCTCTGGGCATCGGAATCGTGCAGACAGTGCCACTCGTTCAAGAAGGGCGTCCACCTGAGGATGCTGGGCGCGCTGAAGGAGGCGGCCTGCGTGGACTGCCACGGGTCGCACGCAATCAAGCCGGTGAAGGAATCTGGTGATACCTGTTATGGATGCCACAAATACGCCCTGTCGATCCCGTTCAAGGACGGCAGCAGCCATTCTCTGGAAGTCGAGGAAGACGCGCTGAAGGCTTCCGTGCACAACAAGCTGCGGTGCGCCGACTGCCATTTCGGTTTTTCCTCGAAGGAGCATCCTGAGCGTGACTTCAAGGACAAGAGAAACTTCACGATTATCACGTCCGAGACCTGCCGGAGGTGCCACTTCGACAAGTATACGAAGACCCTTGAAAGCATGCACTTTAACGTTCTCCTGAAAGGGAACCTGAAGGCCCCGGTCTGTGTCGACTGCCACGGGGCGCATGCGATCAAGGCGGGACGGACGGAAAAGATCGAGAGCGCGCGAAGATGCAAGGGCTGCCATGAGGGCATCTACCAGATCTATTCCATGAGCGTGCACGGGAAGTCCCTGCTGTCTACTCACAACCAGGACGTTCCGGTATGTTCGGACTGCCACCGGGCGCATGATATTTCCGACCCGAGGATGGCGGATTTCCGAAACAATATCCCTCAGATGTGCAGCAACTGCCACGCCAACGAGGAATTGATGAAGAAGTACGGGCTGTCGACGCTCGTCCTTCAGTCCTATCTCGAGGACTTTCACGGTGTTACCGTCTCCTATTACAAGAAACAGAAGAATGCGATCAGGCATATCGCCGTCTGCACGGATTGCCACGGCATACACGATATTACGAGGACCAAGGGGCCGGACGCGTCGATCGTGAAGGCGAATCTCGTCAGACGCTGCAGGAAGTGCCATCCGGGCGCGTCCGACAATTTCCCGGACGCGTGGATATCCCACTACGAGCCGAACTTCAAAAGGGCTCCGCTGGTGTACACGATCAATCTCATCTATTCAGTTTTCATCCCGTTCATGATAGTGGGACTCGTCCTGCAGATCGTCCTGCATATATGGCGATATGCCGTCAACAGATGAAAGGAGGCGTGATATGGCCGACGTGATAAAGAAGAACGGAGAATTCTTCAGGAGATTCAACCCCCTGCGCATTATCGAACACCAGGCGAATGCCATCACCTTCATCGTGCTGGTGGTGACCGGCGTCTCCCAGAAGTTCCATGATTCCGCATGGGCCGAATGGATCATCATGAACCTGGGAGGAATCGACAATGCCCGCATCATTCATCGGACTACCGGACTGGTCTTTACGGCGCTGACCCTCCAGCATATACTGACCGGCTCGTATGGACTGATCGTAAAGAAATGGATGCCGTCGATGGTCATCAACCTGAAGGATTTTACCGATGCCATCGACAACCTGAAATACTACTTCGGGATCACTGACATGCCTGCGCGGTGCGACCGGTACGACTATAAACAGAAGTTCGAATACTGGGGAGTGGTGGTCGGCGGCGTCCTTATGATCATGACGGGGCTTACCCTCTGGTTTCCTACGAAGGTCTTCCACCTCATTCCGTTTCTTCCCGGCCAGATCATTCCTGCCGCAAAGGCCGCCCATACGAACGAGGCGATGCTGGCTCTGCTGGTGATCGTGATATGGCACATCTACAACTCGGTCTTCAGCCCGGAGGTATTCCCTCTCGATACCGCAATTTTTACGGGACGGATTTCAAAGGAGCGGATGATCCACGAACACCCGCTGGAGTATGAGCGGCTGACAGGCGAGAAACTCCGGGATGATGCCGGGAGTGAGGAGGGGAAGGGCCCGGAAGGGGATGAGGCAGGGAGCGCGCCGTGACCCGCGCGCCTGTTATTTCCCGGATTGACATTGTGAATCCGGGACGGTACTGATATAATACGACAGAGGCGATGCAGAAGAAGATTATCATCTCGACGTTGCTGAGTGTGGTCATCATACTCCTGAGCCTCGGAATTATCAGTACCTTAAGCATTAATGAGAGCATCCGGCACTCCCTCACCGAAAGAACCGAACTCGCCGGGATTCTGGCCAGCTATACCGATTACCGCCTCGAAAACAACCTGACGCGACTCTATGACATTTCTCTGTCCGGCGCGGTCGACCTGAACGACAACGACTGGGAGGGGGAAGACAGCTCTCTCAGGACCGCCTACCAGTATTCGATCTTCACCGACGGGATATTCCTGCTCGATCTCCAGGGCAATATCATTCATTCCTATCCGCCGGGGCTGACGAAGAGAAACCTTATGGGGGTTCCCTATGTTAAGGCGTGCATCAAGGAAGACAAGGCCGTTATTTCGAATATTTATACCGAGGAAAACACGAACAGAAAGGTGATCTTCGTTCTCGTGCCCCTGAAAGATAAGCGGGGCAGGGCGATCGGGGCGGTCGGCGGCGAGATCAATCCCACCAATTATATCCTTACCAATCTTATCCGCGCGATCCCGACCCGAGGGGATACGATTATCGAACTCGTCGACAGCTATGGCGTCGTGATCGCCTCGAACAATCCGGTGAGGATTTTTGCATGCAGCGACCGCAACAAGATACTGGGTAATCTTATCGCAACCAAGCAAAAATCGGTGATGAAGTGCCATCGATGCCATGAGGGCGAACAGAGCCCGGTCGGGGGGGAGCGCGAAAAGACGATCGACATGCTGGCGTTTGCGCCGCTTACGGAAGCCCCTTGGGGGATCACGGTAAGGGAAGGGGAGGCGAGGGTTTTCGCGCCGTCGTCCCAGCTCAAGAGAAAGTTCCTGATACTGGGGCTCATATCAATAGGGAGCGCGCTCATCTTTGCGATCGGCGTAAGCAAGAGCATCGTGAACCCGATCAAGTCCCTAACGATGGCCTCAAAAAAAATTGCAGACGGTAACCTCAGGGACCCGGTGAGGGTCATGTCCAGGGACGAAATCGGTGCGCTCGGTATGAGTTTCGAGACGATGCGCCAGCGGCTGTCGGACTCTCTCGACAAGATCCAGAGATACAACGTCCAGCTCGAGGAGAGGGTGCTCGAACGGACGAAGGAGCTTCAGCAGTCCAGAAGGAGGCTTTCGAAGCTGCTGCACGAATTGATCAGCGCCCAGGAGGACGAGAGAAAACGGATCGCCCGCGAGCTCCACGACGAGACGAGCCAGTCGATCGCGGCGCTCGGGATGTCTATTGAAATCGCGGGGATTGCTCTGAAGGAAAATGCGTTGACGCCAGAAAAGATTTATGAGCTGAGAGGGAAGGTGTCGCAGCTTCTCGAAGGGATTAGCCGGCTCATACAGGACCTGAGGCCGCCGGTGCTCGACGACCTCGGTCTGGAATCAGGCGTGCGATGGCTGCTTGAGCGACATTTTGCCGCGAAGGGGGTGGCTTACCGGCTCGTTACGTCGAAGGAATTCGAGGACCTTATCAACAGCGAAGAGACGGCGCTCGACGACAAAACCATATTCAGGCTTTTCAGAATCATCCAGGAGGCGATTATCAATATATCGAAACACGCGAATGCTAAAAACGTTACGGTATCCCTTCTGTACGAGGGATCGGCGATGAGAGTCACGATCACCGATGATGGGGTGGGCTTCGACGTGCAGACTGTCTTTCGGGAGGCCGACATGGGAACGAATGCGGGGTACGGCTTGATCGGGCTTAAAGAGCGGGTGGCGCTTCTGGACGGCACGGTAGACATCGCTTCCAGTCCTGGTAAGGGGACAGAGATAAGCATTATACTACCGCGTAGCTCGCTGGAGGTGCAGGATGTCTAAAATCAGAGTCGTGATTGTCGATGACCATTCCCTGGTCAGGGAGGGCATCGGCGCCCTGCTGAAGTTTCACGATGACGTCGAGGTGATCGGCGAGGCCGCCGACGGCAGGGAAGCTATCGAGATTGCCTCGCGCCTTAATCCCGACGTGATGCTCATGGATATTGCGATGCCTGGTCTTGGCGGTCTCGAGGCCACGATCGAGATCAAGAAGCGCAACCCCGACATCAGGATCCTCGTGCTGAGCCAGTATGACGACAGGGAATATGTGAGCAGGTTCCTCAAGGCGAACGTATCCGGCTACATCCTGAAGAGGGCGGTGGGCGGCGAGCTGATTACCGCCATCAGGGCCGTGGCCAAGGGAGAGTGTTATCTGCACTCCTCGATTGCGGCCAAGGTGATCGACGGTTATATCGGAAAGGCGGTCGAAGTCGCCGACCCCTACGAATCGTTGACGGACCGCGAAAAACAGGTGCTGAAGCTGATCGCCGAGGGCAACACGCACAAGGAAATGGCAACGATACTCGGCATCAGCGTCAAGACCGCTATTGCGCACCACACGAATATCTGCGACAAGCTGTCGATCCGCTCGAAGGCAGAGCTGATCAAGTTTGCGATACAAAAAGGCATCATCAGGCTCGAAACATAGCTTTCTTTTGTGTGGCGACCACCCTCCTGATCAGCACTTCGGCAGCAGCCGGTCTTGTTGCATTGACGGCGGCAAAGGGCTAAAATAAAAAGGCTGACATAAGTCGTCCACAATAAAGTGTTTTGAAAGGAGTAGGTATGAGAGTATTTTGGGCAGTGGCGTTGTGCACCATCCTGCTTGGGGCACAGGCATACGGCGTGGAGCAGTCCCCGCTGAAGGACAAGAAGGACAAGCTGAGTTATTCCATTGGGCTGGATGTGGGGAACGCATTGAAGAGGCAGGGCGTAGATGTCAATATGGATGTTATGATGCGGGGGGTAAAAGACGCCGTGTCCGGAGGGAAGAAGCTCCTCACCGACGAAGAAGTCCGCGACACGATGACCGAATTTTCGAAGGAACTGGCTGCGAAGAAGGCTGAGGAAACGAAGAAGATCGGAGAGGAAAACAAGAAGGCGGGCGAGACATTCCTTGCCGAAAACACGAAGAAGGAGGGGGTGAAGACGCTCCCCAACGGACTCCAGTATAAAATCATCACCGAGGGCAAGGGTGAGTCCCCCAAGGCCTCTGACACGGTTACGGTCAATTACAAGGGGACCTTTATCGACGGGAAGGAGTTTGACAGTTCCTACAAGCGCGGCAAGCCGGCCACCTTTGCGGTGAAGGGCGTCATCCCGGGATGGACCGAGGCCCTGCAGATGATGAAGGTGGGCTCGAAATGGGAACTCTTTATTCCCCCCGCCCTCGCCTATGGCGAAAGAGGGGCGGGCGGAGTCATCGGGCCTGAGCAGACCCTTATTTTCGAAGTGGAACTGCTCTCCATAAAGGAGAAAGCGGGAGAAGACGGCAAGAAGTAGCGTGGCGCGAAAGGCCGGCCTCCGGCCGGCCTTTCTTCTTCGCGTCTTATTTTTTCAGGGACGCGTCTTCCATGATCACCTTATACTTGTAATTGCTCCCGAAGTCCTTGTTCCGCGCGATTTTGCCGGAGGCGGTAATAACCTCCCCGATCCTCGCCGTTTCCTTCGACGTGACGACGAGGTCGTGCGTTTCCTTCTTCTGCACACCCGTGCCGTCCTGGATATGGAGCCAGTTCATGCCCATGATGCCTGAGGATACCTTTACTACTTTTCCCTTAACGTGCACGACTTTCTTGTCGAGCTTCTTCGCAAGCCTGAATATCTCGGCCACGGTATAGGCGTCAGGCCCGGACGCCTTTTCTACCTTCACCTTCTCGGCAGGGACGACGACAGCACCCTTGCTCCCGGCGCCGTTGTTCTTGCCCGCAGCGCCTTCTTCGACAATGCCGTCGGAAAACACAATCCTGTCGAAGGTGCGTTTCAGCGTCTTGCTTTGGAAGTTCTGCATTTCCATTCCGGGCCTGACGGTGATTTTCTGCCCCTTTACGACTTTCGCCGCGGGGACCGCCACCCATGTCTTGGCGCTGCCCGAGTCGAGCAGAACATAGGTATATCCTGCGCTGTCCATGGTCTCGAGCACCTTACCGGAAAGCTCCCCCGCCGCAAATGCAGCAGGGATTACGGCTGCCAGCAGAAATGCAAGGAATGCGACGGAACAGGTCATTGCGTATAACTTTTTCATGTAAGCTCCTTATGTGTTGTAGTGAAATCTTGTCCGGCGTCAGACGCCGTCGGCGCTGTGTACTATTATAAGGCAAGAGGAGGTGCATTTTCTCTCATTTTTGAGAACGGCTTCCTTTTGTTTATAATATCTTCTGACATGCAGACAGAAAAGAACAAGATTGTAGTCACCTGCCCGAAGGGGCTTTCACCCTTTCTTGCACGCGAGATACGCTCGCTCGGGCTTGATGTTATTGCGGAAACGGTTTCAGGGGTGACCACCGAGGGGTCCCTTGAGGATGCGATGGCGGTCAATCTGCACGTCAGGACGGGGCACCGGGTGCTTTTTTCCCTGGACGAGTTTAACGCCCGAAATGCCGACGATCTGTACGACGGGATGAGCGGGATTGCGTGGGAAAGGCATCTGGCGGCAGATCGCACTATTACCGTGCATTCGAGCGTGGACAACGCAACGGTGCGGGACTCGCGCTATCCCAATCTGAAGTGCAAGGACGCAATCGTCGACCGCATGAGAAGGAAGCTGGGTGTTCGCCCCGATTCCGGACCGGACAGGGGGGGGGCAGTCGTTTTTTTTTACTGGAAGGACATCCACTGCTCGGTCTATCTCGATACGTCGGGAGAGCCGCTTTCGAAGCGGGGGTATAGAAAGATCCCCTGGAAGGCGCCGATGCAGGAAACGCTCGCTGCTGCGGTAATCATGGCGAGCGGATGGGACGGACGGAGTACTTTCATCAATCCGATGTGCGGCAGCGGCACTCTTGCCATCGAGGCTGCCCTTGTTGCGACGCATTGCGCCCCCGGTCTGCTGAGAACGGAGTTTGCGTTCCGCCATCTGCGGGGTTTTCATGAGACTGCCTGGGAAAGGATGCGGAAAATGGCGCGGGAGGAGCGGCGCGATAGCGCGGCCGTCCGGATCATCGCGACGGATGCGGACCCGGATGCGGTGGCCGCCGCACGGAAGAATGCCGCGTCTGCCGGCGTGGAGGGCCGAATCGAGTTTTCCACCTGCGATTTCTCCGGGACGGAGGTCCCCGGCGGGGGAGGGGTGGTGGTCGTCAATCCGGAATATGGGGAGAGGCTGGGTGCAGCCAAGGATCTCACGGGGGTATACAGAGGACTGGGGGATTTTTTCAAGCAACGGTGCAGGGGTTATACGGGCTGGATCCTGACAGGTGACAGTCAGCTTGCCAAGGCGGTCGGTCTCCGGTCAAAGAGCAGAACGGCGCTGTTTAACGGGCCGATCGAATGCAGGCTGCTCGAGTACGAGCTCTATGAAGGCTCGCGAAAAAAGGTCTGAGAGGGGAAGATGGCAAAAAATACTGGGGCAGGAAAGAATACATGGAATCTGGGACCGCTTTTCAGCGGTGATGACGATCCCCGGATCGAAACAGATCTGAAAAGGATCAGGAGCGCCGCCGACCGCTTTATCAGGAAATGGAAGGGACGGAGGGACTACCTTTCTGATGCCGGCACGTTGAAGCAGGCCCTTGACGAATACGAGCGGTGGAGAAGAGACTGCGGACCGGACGGCGACGCGGGGTATTATTTCTGGCTGAGAACGGAGCAGGACAGAAACAGCCCGGAACTCAGGGCGAGATTCAACAAGATCGAGGAATTCAGCCGCAGGATCGAAAACGAGATGCAGTTTTTTCATCTGCGGCTTGCGAAGATTGCGCCGGTTCACCAGAAGAGGCTTCTGTCCGGCAGGGGACTGGGGCGTTACCGCCATTTTCTCGAGAGGATCTTTGCCGAATCGAAATACCTGCTGAGCGAGGCCGAAGAAAAGATCCTTAACCTCAAGTCCTCCACATCCTATTCGAACTGGATACGGATGACATCGGGGTTTCTTGCACGGGAAGAGAGGCCGGTCCTGCTGGAAGGAGGCGGTACCGGCGTAAAAACGCTGCCTGAAATACTCAGTCTCATGAACAGCCGGGAGAGGAAAGTGAGAGATTCGGCGGCCGGAGCGTTCAATGCAATCCTCGAACGGCACGTCGATGTTGCGGAGGCGGAGCTCAATTCGGTGCTCGCACACAAGCAGACCGAGGACGAACTTCGCAGGGCTTCAAGACCGGACCTTTCCCGTCATCTGGACGATGATATCGAGAGCGGCGTCGTGGACACGCTTGTCCTGTCGGTTTCCGGGAGATTCGACATACCTGTACGCTTTTACCGGCTGAAGGCGGCCATGCTCGGAGTGAAGAGGCTGAAGTATCACGAGAGGAATATCCCCTACGGCGTGATAGGGAGAAGGTTCTCGTATGCCGCCTCCTGCGGGATGTTACGGAAGGTGCTTCGCGAACTGGACGGAGAGTTCGCCGCCATCTTCGGGTCGTTTACCGGAAACGGCCAGATAGACGTCTATCCGAGAAAGGGGAAGGCCGGCGGTGCGTTCTGTGCGCATCATCTTGCGTCTCATCCGAGCTATATCCTCCTTAATCATACCGGCGAGCTGAGCGACGTTCTGACTCTGGCGCATGAAGTCGGCCACGGCATCAATAACGAGCTGATACGGAAGAAGCAGAATGCGCTGAACTTCGGAACGCCGACTTCTACCGCCGAGGTCGCCAGCACGTTTATGGAAGACTTCGTTCTTCAGGAGATAGTCAGGAAGGCGGACGACGAGTCGCGACTCGCGATCATGATGAAGAAGCTCGACGACGACGTCTCTACTATTTTCCGGCAGATCGCCTGCTATCAGTTCGAGTCCGACCTGCATGCCGAATTCCGGAAGAAGGGGTACCTTTCGAAAGAAGAGATCGGCACGCTTTTCGCCGGACGCATGGCCGCTTATATGGGAGAGGCGATCGAGCAGTCGAAAGGGTCCGAAAACTGGTGGGTCTACTGGAGCCACATCCGCTATTTCTTCTATGTCTATTCGTATGCGAGCGGACTCTTGATCTCGAAGTCGCTGCAGAATTCGGTGAAGGCAGATCGGGGTTTTATCGGGAGGGTGAAGGAATTTCTCTCTGCCGGTCTTTCCGATTCGCCGCGGAACATCTTTCTGGAGCTGGGGATCGATATCGGCGATCCTGTTTTCTGGGAGCGGGGGCTCGCCGAGATCGAGCATCTGCTCGGCGAAACAGAGGCGCTGGCGAGAAAGCTGGGAAAGATTCGCTGAGCGTGCGCGGCGTGGGGGGCCTCTTTCTGATATACTTTTCTTATGAGAGAGTCCGAAATGCTGGATTCGATGCGAAGGGCCTATCCGGAAAAGTTCGTGCCGGCTGAGAGGATATTCTCCCATATTCACCCCGGGGACAGGATATTTGTAGGCACCGGCTGTGGAGAACCCCAGCGTCTCGTGCGCGGACTTACAGAGTACGTCCGGTCCCATCCGAAGGCCTTTTTCGACGCTGAGGTCCTGCAGGTCTGGAATCTTGGCGTTTCTGCCTATTCCGATGACAAATTCCGGGAAAACTTCCGGTATAACGCCTTTTTCATCGGGGAAAATACGCGGGAGGCGGTGAACCGGGGCCTTGCGGACTACACCCCGATATTCCTTTCCGCGGTTCCCGAGCTCTTCCTGCAGAAGCGTATCCCGATCGATGTCGCTCTTATTCAGACATCCCTTCCCGACGCCCACGGCTATGTGAGTCTTGGTATCAGCGTCGATATCGTAAAGGCGGCCAGCGAAGGCGCGTCCCTCCTTGTCGCGCAGGCAAATTCCCGGATGCCTCGCGTGCACGGAGATACCTTTATTCATATCAGAGACATAGATTTCGTCGTCGCGTGCGACGAGCCGCTCCTGGAGTTCAAGACCGTCGTCTCCGACGAGATTGCCGAGAAGATCGGCAGGTACGTCGGGAGAATCGTCCAGGACGGGGATACGATCCAGGTAGGCTACGGAAGTATACCGAATGCCATTCTCCGGCACCTGAGGGACAAGCAGCACCTCGGCGTGCACACCGAGCTCTTTACGGACGGCATCATGGACCTCATGCAGAGGGGCGTCGTCGACAATACGATGAAGGTCCTGAACCGGGACAAGACAGTCGCCGCCTTTTGCATGGGGACGAGGGAGACCTATGAGTTTATCCATGATAATCCCGGCATCGAGTTCCGGCCTGTCAGTTATACGAACAATCCCCTGACGATCTCGCGCAACAGGAACGTGACGGCGATCAACAGCGCTCTTGAGATAGACCTGACGGGTCAGGCGAGCTCGGAGTCGCTGGGAAAGTATTTCTTCAGCGGGATAGGAGGACAGGCGGATTTCATGAGGGGAGCGATCCTGTCGCAGGGCGGGAAATCGATTCTGGCGATACAGTCTACTGCCGAGCACGGCAAGGTCTCCCGGATTGTGCCTTTCCTCAAGGAAGGGGCCGGCGTCACCCTGACAAGGGGGGACGTACATTATGTGGTGACCGAGTTCGGGATTGCCTACCTTCACGGTAAAAATATAAGGGAACGGGCGATGGACCTTATCGCGATCGCACATCCTCAGTTCAGGACCTGGCTTATCGAAGAGGCAAAGAAGCTCTCCCTTATCTACGGGGACCAGGCGTTCATCCCCGGCGAAAGAGGGGAGTATCCCGAGACGCTCGAGGCGTACCGCACGACGAAATACGGGTTGGGGCTGTTCCTGAGGCCTATAAAGATAACCGACGAGCACGCGCTGAAGGACTTCTTCTACTCGCTCTCGGAGGACTCGATGTATCACCGCTTCGTCTCCAGCCGGAAGGACATGCACCACGACCGCCTTCAGCGGTTCGCGGTCATCGACTATACAAAGGAGATGGTGATTCTCGCGGTGGTCGAAGAAGGAGGGAACGAACTCATTGTCGGGATGGGGCAGTATTTCATCGACGAGGCCTCCCATACGGCCGAAGTCGCTTTTGTGGTTCGCGACAGCTGGCAGGGAAGGGGCATCGGCGGAGAATTACTGTCGTATCTTGCCTATCTTGCCAGAAAAGCTGGTCTGCACGGGTTCAGCGCCCAGGTGCTGACAGACAACAGGCCGATGCTCCAGCTTTTCGAACACATGGGGTTCGGTATCGAAAAAAGGGCGGAAGGCGGGATGTACGAACTGACGATGTCGTTCAGGGAATAGTCGGACGGATGCGCCTTTCTATGTATGGGAAGATCTCTTCTCGATAAAGGCTTCTATTGCCTTTTTGGAGGCGGGCCGGAGATTCAGGAACCTTACTCCGAAGGAGTTCGACTGCTCGCCCCCCTTCATCGCCCTCATCACCTCGGCTTCGGTAACGATGCATTCGGAGCCGGGCAGGAAGAAAGAACAGGAAAGCACATCGCCCTTATCGAGCACCTTTTCGGTGTCTATCAGGAGGCCTGAAACGCTGATATTTTGGGAAGAGCAGTAGAAGGGTTCGCCGCCGAACTTGCCGGTGACTGTCGCCTTCAGAAGGACCCGGTAGCTCTTCCTTTCCGGAACATCGAGAAACCGGCTGACACTCTCCAGGAACTGGAGGGGACGGAGCGGCTTGGTCACGTATGCGTTCGCCCCGCACCGATTTACTCTTTCGATATCCCCTGCGCTGCCCGAACACGCGATAATGACGGCGACGTGCTTGAGCGCGTCGTCACGGCGGACGATGCCGCAGAATCTGTCACCTCCGATATCGGGCATATCGAGATCGATGACGATGACATCTACGTTTTCGGTTCTATGAACCGCCAGCGCTTCCTCGCCCGTTGTCGCCATGAATATCCTGATGTCGGACCTGTCGAGGATACTCTTTTCCTTATCGATATGGGACTTCAGATGGTCGACGACAAGCACTTTCTTCATCGGCCTATGTTTTACTGCAAAGCGAAATATTTGTCAAGGTGCGGACCGGGCCGGGGCTGTCATGAAGAAGCTCCCGAGTTGGCCTTGATCCCATAGTAGAGATAGGAAAACGAGATCGGGACCCCGGCTATCCACCAGAAAGGGATGGCCGCGCCCGCGAGAGTGAAGACCGCGCCGACCACCATCGCAGGGGTCATGGCTATGGAAGAAAGTCTTGCCAGTGCCCCGTAGGAGAGGGGCACGCTCCTGGACCTGGTAAAGATGCCGCCGACCGCGGCAAGCACAGCGACCTCGAGGACGCGAAAAATGAATGACAACAGCACCGCAAAGGGATAGAATACAGCGGCGAAAGAGTCCTCAAAGTCATCAAGCCACTCAAAGAAGAGACGGCTGTCCGCATGGAAGCCGTCGATGCCCGCGAGATCGAAATGTCTTACCTCGCCGTGTTCACCCCTGACGACAATTTCCGTTTTGAGCACAAGGACGGGCACCTTTGCTTTCTGTGGCGGGTCCGTCTTGTCCAACGTGTCGAAAAGAATGATGGGCGTCCCGGTCTTCTTGTCTCTCACGAAGTACGGTTCGGGCCGGTCGATCGAAAGCACCCCTTTCTGAATTGTTACCGCGGGCAGCTGAGTGATTATCGGGGGAGCCTCCCGGCTGAGGTAATCCGAGGACACCGACTGGATGAGAAGAACGAAAGGTATCATGCAGAGCGCAACCGCCGAAAAAAGGTAAAGGATGCCGTACCCTTTCCAGTTTTGCGCCACGTCACGATAGAGCTCCTTCGAAAAAAACGACAGGTAGAGAGGGTGGATAATTCCGAAGCGGCGCCCCTCAGCCATTGCCGATCACCGACCCATTCCAATGCGTCATGCCCTCACCGTCATTCCCTGCCGATTACGGTCTTTACGATCAGAAGGGCAATCCCGATCGTAAGGGCCGAATCGGCCACGTTGAATGCCGGCCAGTAAAAATTGCCGGCATACACCTCGATGAAGTCTACGACGTATCCGTGCGCGAGCCTGTCGGCGAGGTTTCCGGCTGCCCCGGCCAGGATCAGGGAAAAACCGAGTCTGCCCCCGCGGTCTTTTATGATGAGAAACGCAACGCCTGCGATCGCGATGAGAGAAATCACGATAAAGAATGGGTTGCCGAGGGTCTTGAAAAGGCCGAAGGCCGACCCGATATTCCGGTAATATACGATGTTGAAGGAAGGGAATATCCTGATCACCTGGTAGAGCGACAAATGCTTCACAATCAGGATTTTCGTCGCCTGGTCAAGAAGAAAAACGAAAAAGGCAAGGATAAAGAACCTCAGATATGGTTTTCGCATACTTAAGTGCCGTCCCTAAAAGCGTAAGATCAATGCGTGCTCGTCGCATTCGGGGAATTTCGGACACCGGATGCAGTCGCCCCAGATCTTCTGCGGAAGAGATGATTTGTCGATCTCCACAAAGCCCATCTTCTGAAAGAAGAGAGGTTGATATGTGAGAGCGAAGACCCGTGAAATGCCCAGGGACTTTGCTTCTGCGATGCACCGTCTGACCATCTTCCTGCCGATACCCATTCGCTGAGACTCTTTCTTGACCGCGAGCGAACGTATTTCGGCAAGATCCTCCCAGAGAATGTGCAGCGCGCAGACGCCGTGTATCGCGCCGTTTTCCACACAGACGACAAAATCCCGAACATTTTCATACAGCTCGTTGATCGAGCGGGGAATCATCTCTTCTTTTCGGGCGAATTCGTTTACGAGCTTCTGGATGTCTTTGACGTCAGCGATGGCTGCCCTTCGTATCTTCAATATACTGCATTCCTTTCAGCATCGAATTGGTATTCAGTCTGATCCCGTTGCCCCCCGTCGATTTCGACGGCCCCTCGATCACCTTCAGCGCAGATGATCTCTTCACGAGTCCTGTCTCGGCCAGCACCGCCCCCATCATTACCATGTTGGCCGACCGCGTGTTCCCCGCCGAACTCGCTATTTCCGTCGCAGGCACGGGCACGGGCCTTACATCGGGACGGACCCTCGGGGCAGGGACCAAAGACCGGTCATAGAAGAGAAGCCCGTGCTTCTTCAGCCGGGGCTGAAATTTGTCGAAAGATGCCTTGTTCATAATTACCAATATGTCCGGACTCAGCACCACCGGCGAACCGATCATGCTCCCCGAAAGGATTACCGTGCAGTTTGCCGTGCCGCCCCGCATCTCGGCGCCGTAGGAAGGAAACCAAGTCACTTCCTTTCCTTCGAGCATGCCGGCGAAAGAGAGGACCTTTCCAAGAAAGAGGATGCCCTGTCCCCCCGAGCCTGCTATGATAATGCGCGTCTCCATCAGATCCCTTTGTCCCTGTCCTTCATAACGCCCGTAGGATAAACCTTCTTCATCGCGGTCCGTATCCACTCCAGGGAGGCCTTGGGCGAAAAACCCCAGTCGGTGGGGCAGGGCGAAAGAATTTCCACCAGACTAAAGCCCCTGCCTTCCATCTGGCCGCGAAAGGCCCTCGAGATCGCCGATTTTGCCGCGGTGACTTCCCCATACGTATCGAGCGATACCCGCTGGATAAACGAGGCGCCTTCGATAGTCGCCAGCAGTTCAGAGACGCGGAGCGGATACCCCTCTGTCGCCGCGCTTCGCCCTCCCGGCGTCGTCGTCGTGCGCTGTCCGAGGATAGTCGTCGGCGCCATCTGTCCTCCCGTCATGCCGTAGTTGGCATTGTTGACGAAGAAGACGGAGATGTTTTCGCCCCGGGCCGCCGCATGGATGATCTCGGAGGTGCCGATCGCAGCAAGGTCGCCGTCGCCCTGGTACGAAAAAATTATCTTCTGCGGCATAACCCTCTTCAACGCCGTCGCAACCGCGGGAGGCCTGCCGTGCGCCGACTCGAGTATGTCGAAGTTGAAGTAGTCGTATGAGAAGACAGCGCATCCCACAGGAGCAATCCCGACCACTTTTTCCCTGATGCCGAGTTCGTCGATGCATTCGGCGATCAGCCGGTGTATCAGGCTGTGTCCGCAGCCCGGGCAGTAGCGAAACGGGACCGTCTTCAGACTGCGGGGCCTAGCGAAGGTCTTTTCCATGCAGGACCCCCTTATAGCAAAGGACAATGTTCTTGCCCGAAGCCTTGGCGGCATACAACGCCTTGTCCGCGGCGTTCAGAAGCAACCTTGCATCGGGGGCGTTGAGCGGATAAGACGCGATACCCCCGCTGATGGTAATGGAGGCGCCGCCCTCCCTGTTCTGCAGGAAAATGTTCTGTTCCACTTCTCTCCTTATCCTGTCCGCGAGATATCGCGCGTCTTCTTCGTATGTATTTGGCAGGATTATGATGAATTCCTCGCCACCGTATCTTACCACGATGTCGGTCTCGCGCGAAACCTCCCTGAGAATGAGCGCAATTTCGCGGAGAACGTCGTCGCCGGACTGATGGCCGTAGGTGTCGTTCAATGCCTTGAAATTGTCGATATCAAAAAGAAGTACGGAGCAGGAGCCGCCATATCTGTTTATCCTGGCAATTTCGTTGTCGAGATGGCTGTAGAGGTATCTCCTATTGAAGAGGCCGGTGAGACCATCGGTGATGGAAAGACGCTTCGTCTCCTCGAACAGCCTGATCTTGTCGACAATGAGGGAAATATGATTGCCGAGGAGCGAAAGAAGGGAGGCGAAATCGAAATCGAAATGTCTTTCTCGCTCACTCCGGGCGGCAAGAAGAAGGAAGCCGATCACGTCCTTTTCGAAGACGAGGGGGACGGCCACCATAAAGACTATCCCTTCCTTAATGAGGGGACGGATCTGCATAAGGCGCGAAGAATCCACAATGTCGAGGGGCTCGCCCCGTCCGAGCGCCTCCGCGCAGAGATGATCGAGCAGGCCCTCTTCGATTGCCCGCTGCAGTTCGGTCGAGACCCCGGTGCAGGCCCTCAAGCGCAGCGATTCTTCTTCCTTGACGAGCAGCATTCCCACTCCGAAATCGGTGATGAGGAGCACCTTTTTCAGCAGATTTTCCATGACGCGGTCCATACTGCCGGAAGACATGAAGGCGCTGGAGAGCGTATTGATCATCATGAGTTCCCTGTTTCTCTTCAGTAATTCCCTCTCCAGATTCACAAAGTTTGTAATGTCCTTCATCAAAATGCGGACGAAACGGGTTTTATCCGGAGCCTCGAAGGGCAGGATAAAGACCTCGAAATGCTTGTTGTCGGCGGTGAGCAGCTCGAAATCTTCCCTGCCGGAGGTGAGCGCGGCGGAGATCTTTTCGGCAAGTGAGGAGAGCGGGGGGACGTGAGAGAAATGTCTTCCGGCGAGGTCTTCCCTCTTTTCTCCTGCCAGTCGGGCGCAAGGCTCATTGAGGTCGATAATGTCGCCGTTTGGCAGCAACACCGCGAGCGGGTCCGGGACAAGATTCAATGAAAAATAGCCCAAATCCCGGCCCCACGTATGTTCAGTAATAGTTTCCTCCCTCGCCGCCGAAGCAGGCCTGATGCCTTGTCTTGTATTAATTTTAGATTCCCGTTCTTCAATTATCAAGTCTGTGCCATTGCTTTCCGCCAGCGTCTCGATATAATGGTAAGAAGAGGTATTGCCGGCATGAAATTTCCGAGCGAGAGGATGGCGGGGAGTGGGTGGGTCCTGATCGCGGGAGCCATTGTTGTTTCGATCGTCATCTTCCTGGCGGTCCGTCCTTCTCCCGACGGCGAGCACCTCTTCAGGACGGTGGGCTGTATGAATTGCCACAGCTTTAGAGGGGAGGGCGGCGAAATGGCCCCGGACCTAACCGGCGTTACAGGGAGGAGAAGCGATGGCTGGATCAGGGAGCAGATCGAGAATTCAAAACGGCATAATCCCGATTCAAGGATGCCGAGTTTTTCTTTTTTATCCGGAAGACAGATTAGTGCGATCATCCGATATCTCCACTCCGGAGGGCAGTCTTGATCTCTGTGATCGATGTAATGCGCGACCAGGACTCAGGAGTCGCCTGCGGCGATATGTTACCTGAAGTAACGCAGCTGGTCAATTTGTGTCAGCCTGAAGACTTGGCGGGGTTCGTTTGTGCCATGAATGCTTGCGAGATGCTGGCACTTTTTATGCACAATAATTTCTAATTAGCTGATAAATATATTCAATTCGCGAGGAGCAGAGATCGGCATGTAGGGATGTGAAAAAAAGAGAACTGCGGAGGTGTTGCATGAAAGACGGTTTTGAAGGTCTCCCGGATTTATCCGGAGGTCCCGGGGAAAGGCTGCTGGCGCGAGGGGTTTCGCGAAGAGACTTCCTGAAGGTTTGCACCGGAATAGCCGCGGCGATGGGATTGCCTTTGGGGATGGGCGCTCAAATTGCCGAGGCGGTTACCAATCCGAAGCGTCCGCCGGTCATCTGGCTGTCGGCACAGGAATGTACCGGCTGCACCGAGTCGCTTCTCAGAACAAACCATCCGACCCTCGAAAAACTTATCCTGGAGCTCATCTCTCTCGACTATCACGAAACCCTTAACGCCGGCGCGGGCAAGCAGTGCGAGGAAGCCCTCAAGAAGTCGATGCAGGAAAACAAGGGGAAGTACATCCTTGTCGTCGACGGATCCATTCCCGTCAAAGACGGCGGCATTTATTGCAAGATCGGGGGAAAAACCGTCCTGTCGCTGCTCGAAGAGCAGGGGTCCCAGGCAGCTGCCGTCATCGCGATAGGATCATGTTCTTCATGGGGCGGAATGCCCTCCGCCTATCCGAATCCTACGGGCGCCACTCCCGTACATGCGATCTTCAAGGAGAAAGGAATCAAGACCCCTGTGGTGAATATTCCCGGCTGTCCTCCTAACGGGTACAATTTCCTCTCCACGGTCCTTTACCTCCTTACCTTCAAGAAACTGCCGCAGTTAGACGAGGAAGGCCGGCCGAAATTTGCCTATGGCAGGCTCATTCATGACAACTGCGAGAGAAGGCCGCATTTTGACGCGGGCCGTTTCGCGCTCGAATTCGGCGATGACGGTCACAGGAAGGGATATTGTCTTTACAAGCTCGGATGCAAGGGGCCGGAAACGTATAACAATTGCCCCACGCTGCTATACAATGATGCGGGTTCCCAGGCCTGGCCGGTCGGTACGGGGCACCCCTGCTTCGGCTGTTCGGAAAACAAGGTCGGGTTCAATATCCCCTTGCATACTCCGGCCGTTCTTAAAGACGTTACTCCGCCGGTGAACTTCCCCGGCATAGTCGAAGACAAGGGGAAGGGCGTAACCGTAGCCGGCGCCGCAATCGCGGCAGGCGTGGCCGGAGCAGCCATCGGAGTTGCGGCAGCCACTTCAAAGAATCTCGGCAAAAAGGATAAGGATAAAGGCAAGTCGGATCCGGAATCCAAGGAGAGTTAACCATGGATATCAAAAGACGAGACTTTCTGAAAGTCGTGGCCGGCAGCGGACTGCTGCTTGCGGCCGGCGAGAGTCCGGCCGGCGCCATAGCGCGGCCTCCCAGGACGATGCCCGACGAGGCGGTGGGGCTGATGTACGATTCGACCATCTGTGTCGGATGCAAGGTCTGCCAGAAAGCCTGCAAGGTTTCCAACAACATGCCGCCCGAGCATACACAGCGGCCACCCGAGATGATTGATGCCCTATGGGACAATCCCGCGGATCTTTCCGAGTACACCCTGAATATAATCAAGGCCTACAAAAACGGCAATGCCGAGGTGAAGAACCGGGAGGATAACGGGTTTGCCTTTATCCAGAGGCACTGCATGCATTGCGTGGATCCCGCCTGTGTCTCCGCCTGCCCGGTGTCGGCCCTGCAGAAGAATCCGAAGACCGGAGTGGTGACCTATAGCAAGAACGCCTGCATCGGGTGCCGCTACTGCCAGATGGCATGCCCCTTCGGCATCCCCAAATTCGAGTGGGACAAAGCCTTTCCTCAGATCAGAAAATGCCAGTTCTGCGACCATAAGTTTGCGGAAGGGGGATACCCTGCCTGTGCCCAGTCCTGCCCTACTGGCGCGACTATTTTCGGACCGGCAAGAGATCTTTTGGCAGAGGCGAAGAAGCGGCTGACCCTCAAGGCCGATTCGTACTATGACTATCCCGTCCAGAGGATCGATTCGGGGAACAGGGTGAAACAGAAGGTTGCTTCGTATGTAACCCGTGTCTACGGCGAGAAGGAGGTCGGCGGGACGCAGTTTATCATGCTGGCGGGGGTTCCCTTTGGCAGACTCGGCCTGCCGGATCTCGGGGACAGGCCGGATGCGGCATTGTCCGAAGGAATCCAGCATACGCTTTACAAGGGGATGATCGCCCCCGCGGCGGTCCTGGCAGGCCTGATGTATGCGGCATACCGGAGCACGAAAAATGATAAATGACATCCATACTGTAAGGGAGACATATTATGAGTGAACCTAGACCCCTTGGAGGAAAAATCGTAACGGTACCCTTTCTGTTTTTTTCCGCCCTTGCGGTCCTCGCGGTCATTCTGATCATCAAGCGTTTCTTTCTCGGCCTGGGGGCTGTGACTAATCTCAGCGACGGTTATCCGTGGGGCATCTGGATAGCCTATGACGTAGTCGTCGGGACTGCCATCGCATGCGGCGGATATGCGATGGCACTGCTTGTCTACATCTTCAACAAGGGCGAGTTCCATCCGCTTGTGAGGCCTGCGCTCCTGGCAAGCGCCTTCGGGTACACCCTGGCGGGCGTCTCGATATTCTTCGATGTGGGGCGGTACTGGCAGGCCTATAACCTGTTTCTTCCCTGGTATTCGCAGCTCAACTCGGTCATGTTCGAAGTCGCCTTCTGCATAACGTTGTATATCTTCGTCCTTTGGATAGAGTTCTCGCCAAGTGTCATGGAACGGCTCAAGGCGACGGGGATGAAGAAGACCATGGACAGGATCATGTTCGTTTTTATCGCCATCGGCGTGCTGCTCCCGACGATGCATCAGTCTTCGCTGGGAACACTGATGGTGATAACGGGGAAAAAGCTCTCTCCGCTTTGGCAGACCCCCCTGATCCCTCTGCTGGCGCTGATCTCGGCGATCACGATGGGTTATGCTATCGTCATATTCGAATCGATCATGTCGGCCGTTTCGTTCAGGAGGGAAATCGAGACGCCGATTCTGTCGAAGCTCTCGGCCTTTATCCCGCCGCTTATCGGAGCGTATCTCGTGGTCCGCTTCGGCGACCTTGTCGTCCGGGGCTCGCTCGGTGAGGCCTTTTCCGGCGGGCTGAAGGGAATCATGTTTCTTATCGAAAACCTGCTCTACGTCGTCCCTCTGGTTATCCTTGTTTCGAAAGATAACAGAAAAAGCCCGCAGAAACTCTTTATTGCGGCCTTTTCGATGCTTCTGGCAGGCGCCGTCTACCGCTTCGATCTGTTCCTGGTAGGATTCAACCCCGGCGAGGGATGGCACTACTTCCCGTCGTTTTCGGAAACGTTGATTACCGTCGGCCTGATATCCCTGGAGATAGCGGGATATCTCTACTTCGTAAAGAAATTCCCCGTGCTGCCCGGCGCAGAGCACGCATAAATTGAGGAGGAGACACCTATGTCAAAAAGAATCGTTATTGATCCCATAACAAGGATCGAAGGCCATCTGAGGATCGACTGCGAGGTCGACGGCGGAAAAGTCGTCAATGCCTGGTCGTCGGGCCAGATGTGGCGCGGCATCGAGCTGATCGTCAAAGACAGGGACCCGCGGGAGGTGTGGCTCTTCACTCAAAGATTCTGCGGCGTCTGAACGTCGGTCCACGCACTGGTTTCGGTGCGTACGGTCGAAAATGCCCTGGGGATGGAAATACCCCTGAACGCGCAGTACATAAGGAATATGATCATGGGAGCGCATGCCACTCATGACCATATTGTTCATTTCTACCACCTTGCAGCGCTCGACTGGGTCGATATCGTGTCGGCGCTGAAGGCGGACCCGAGGGCGGTCGCGAGGCTGGGGGAAAAGCTTTCTCCCTGGCCTCATAATACCTATCAGGAGATCAAGGCGAACCAGGACAAACTGAAGACGTTCGTCGGATCGGGTCAGCTGGGAGTGTATGCGAGCGGGTACTGGGGACACCCGGCGATGAAGCTTTCTCCCGATGTGAATATGCTGGCCGCCCATCACTACCTGCAGGCCCTCGAATACCAGAGGGAGATCAACAGGGTGGTGGCCGTTCTAGGTTCGAAGACCCCGCATATCCAGAACGTGGCGGTCGGCGGCGTGGCCAATGCGATTAACCCCGACAGCCCCGACGTCCTCAATACGGAGCGCCTCTTCTACATCAAGTCGATAATCGACAAGGTGGACGATTTCGTCGAAAACGTGCTGCTCGTCGATACGGCTGCGGTCGGAGCGTTTTATGCCGACTGGACGAAGTACGGGGCCGGAGTGATGAATTATCTTTCTGTCCCGGACATGCCGATGGACACGAAGGGCACCGTATTCGAACTTCCCGGCGGTTATATTCCCGACGGAGATATATCGAAGTTCACCGCTATCAAGAGTTATCAGGACCCCTTTTTCAGGGACAACGTGAAGGAGAGCATCAAGCATTCGTGGTATGACGGCGACTGGGACAAACATCCCTTCGAAGAAGACACGGTGCCGAAATACACCGACTTTCAGGACAAGGGGAAGTATTCATGGGTGAAGTCGCCGACCTTCAGGGGAAAGCCTGCCCAGGTGGGTCCTCTCGCCAACGTCCTGTGCATGTATGCGGCAGGGCACGGGCCGACGAAGAAGTATGTCGACAAGACGCTCGCAACCGTGAGCGCCCTGGCCGGCGCAAAGGTCGGCGTCGGAGCGCTGCATTCCACGATAGGGCGTATCGCCGCGCGTTCGGTGCGGTGCGCCGTGCTTTTCGACACGCTCAAGAACCAATGGAAGGCCCTGATGGACAATATCGAGAAAGGCGACATGAGGACCTTCAATCGTCCCACCTTCCCGAAGGGAGAGCAGCGCGGCTTTGGGTTCCATGAGGCCCCGCGCGGGGCGCTTTCGCACTGGATCGTCATCAAGGACGGCGTTACGAAGAATTATCAGGCGGTCGTGCCCTCGACCTGGAATGCCGGCCCCAGAAACAGTCAGGATGCGATGGGCCCCTACGAGGCGTCTCTTATCGGCAATCCCGTTGCGGTTCCGGAGAAGCCGCTGGAGGTGCTGCGAACGGTCCACTCCTTCGATCCCTGCCTGGCCTGCGCGATCCATCTGTTCGACAAGGAGCATGATGAAATCGTCAGGGTGAAGGCGGTCTGATGTCCGATCTGCTGAGGGAGATCAGGTGAGGATCCTGATACTGGGGGTAGGCAGCATCCTGATGAGGGATGAAGGACTGGGGGTGCTGGCGATAGAGGAGATGGAGAGGAGATTTCGCTTCCCGGACAATGTGGAACTGCTGGACGGCGGAACTTCGGGAATCGAGCTCCTCTCCCATATCCGGGACCGGGACTATCTCATCGTAATAGACGCGATAAAGGCCGGACATCCCGCCGGAACCGTGTTGAGGGTGGAGGGCGAAGATGTACCTGCAAGGTTCCGCATGAGACTCTCCCCCCACCAGCTCGGCATCTCGGACCTTCTGGCGGCGGCCAGCCTCACCGACGAACTGCCCGGCAGGATGGTGCTTTTCGGGATCGAGCCGAAGATAATAGAAGTCGGAATCGGCATTTCCGATGAAGTGCGGTCTGGGATGGAGAAGCTCCTGCAGGCGGTAATCGAGGAGATACGGACTTCCGGTTTTGTTGTCGAGGACGTGTCGCAGGGCACTATGGCCGTAAAGAGCAGGTGGGAAAGGTAGGGAATCCCCATGTGTCTTGCTATTCCTTCGCGAATCGTTGAGAGAGAGGACCTACGCGCGGTGGTCGATGTTTACGGGGCGCGCAGGGAGATCAACCTGATGCTTATGCCGGAGGAGGTCGGCGTGGGCGACTATGTTCTCGTCCATGCGGGGTTCGCGATCCAGAAGGTAGAGCGGGATGCTGCCCGGGACGCGCTAAAGGTCATTTCTTCGATCATTGAAGAGGTGAGCAGGGAAGACCGGAATGCTGCGGAGACGCAACCTGTTGCGCGATCGCCCCGCGGCCGCGATGCGTGCTGAGAAGGCAATGCCTGCATAACGGCGATTGACAAATTCGCCTGCCGCCCTTAGAGTAACTACCATGAAAGTTGCCGACCGAAGGGTGGTAAGCTGGTGTCTGTTCGACTTTGCAAACTCGAGCTATTCGGCGGTCATCGCTGCAGTCATATTCCCCGTATACTACGTCTCGGTGATAGTCGGCGACAAAACCGGAACCGGCGACCTCTGGTGGGGAAGGGCGATCTCATTCAGCATGGCCTTCGTGGCGCTTACGTCGCCCTTTCTCGGCGGCATAGCGGATTACAGCGGCAGGAGAAAGCAACTGCTGTTCTTCTATACCCTTCTTGCCGTTTCCTGTGTCTCCGCGCTGTCCGTTCTCAGGCACGGCATGGTAATAGAGGGTTTCCTTCTTGTCATGGCGGCCAATATCGGCATGGAAGGAGGGTTGGTCTTCTATAACTCTTTCTTGCCCGAGATTGCGGATCAAGAATTCCAGGGGAGGGTCTCGGCATGGGGATATGCCGTCGGATACGGCGGCTCGATCGCCTCGCTGCTGCTTGCCCTCCCGCTGGTGAAGGCAGGGCGTTACCAGACGACATGGTTTATGGTTTCGGCTTTCTTCCTCCTTTTTTCGCTGCCGGCTTTCCTCTTCCTTGGACAGAGTAATCGGAAGGGACTCCCCCTCTTTAAATCGGCGGCAAGAGGAGCGAGATATTCGTGGGAAACGCTCCGGCACATATGGGGACGGCCCGAGGTGAGGACGTTTCTTCTGGCCTTTCTTCTATACGACGACGGCATCAACACGGTGATCGTCTTTTCGAGCATATTTGCAGCAACTACGCTCGGATTTGCAGCGAAGGAACTGATAGGGCTCTATATGGTGGTGCAGGTTACCGCCCTCGCAGGCGCCTTTGTTATGGCCAGGCCCGTCGATTACTGGGGGCCGAAAAAAGTTGTCATGCTGTCATTGCTGCTATGGTCGGTCGTTGCGATAGCCGGCTGTCTCATTTACCGCAAGGCCTATTTCTGGGCGCTCGCCAGCTGTGCAGGTCTGGGTCTCGGCACGGTTCAGGCGGCGAGCAGGGCCTTTTTTGCGCAGTTTATCCCGCCCGGTAAAGAAAGCGAGTACTTTGGCGTCTATTCTCTCGTCGGAAAGTCTTCGGCGGTCGCGGGACCGCTCCTCTTCGGGTACATCTCGTCCCGTTTCGGCAGCCAGAGGCCGGCTATACTCGCGATATCGGTGTTTTTCATAGCGGGGCTGCTGCTGATACGGCGTGTCGCCGGGGGCGGTCCGAATGTCTCCGGCCGGGCTTAAGGAAAGAGAAGACTTTTGACCCGTAGTCACGATATAATTAAGCATGCGGATATTACTGGTGGAAGACGAGCAGAACGTGGCAGGTTTTCTCAAAAAGGGGCTGGAGGAGGAGTATTATACCGTTGACGTGGCCGAAGACGGGGCACAGGGGTATTCAATCGCGACGTCCCAGGAATACGACTGCATCATCCTTGACGTAATGCTGCCGGAGATGAGCGGCATAGAAATCTGCAAGAAACTGAGAGCTGCCGGGCTGAAGACGCCGATCCTCATGCTCACCGCGCTCGATTCGGTCGGCAGCAGGGTGGAGGGCCTCGAAAGCGGGGCGGACGACTACCTCACCAAGCCGTTTGCGTTTTCTGAGCTGCTTGCCAGGATACGTGCCCTCCTGCGAAGGGTCCCCGACTCCCTCAGCGAGCTGACGATGCAGGAGTTGAGAATGGACCTTTTGTCGAGAAGGGTTTTCAGGGGGGATCAGGAAATCGTTCTTACCCAGAAGGGGTTTGCCATACTCGAATATCTTCTGAGGAATAAGGGCAGGGTCTTATCGAGGACGCAGATCATCGAAAATATCTGGGGCTACAATTTCGACCCGAACACGAACGTCGTCGATGTCCATATAAAATTTCTGAGGGAGAAAATAGACAAGGGTTTCCAGAGGAAGTTGATTCATACCGTTCGGGGAGCGGGGTACGTACTGAAAGCCGAGGATGATCAATAAGACGTTCAGACTGCGTCTCACCGTGTTTTATACGCTGGTGGTCGCGGGGATTGTCTCTGCCTTTGCGATCGCCATATACCTCCAGTACCGCTACAGTCTTGCCAAGACAATCGACGAATATCTGCTCCGGGAGGCGAACGAAGAGATCCTCTTTGAGGTCGACCCGAAGCTGCCGGGAAAGAATACCGAGGTGATCAAGAGGTTCGGGGACGAATACTTCGAGGTCCTCGACAATCACGGCCAGGTCGTCATCACTTCCCTGAATGCCCAAAATCAGCGCTGGCCGCTGGACAAGGAACTCATGGCCAGAACCTTCAAGGGGGTGCCCCAGTTCAGCAGCATACAGTTTCGCGGGATACATTACCGGGTGCTCTACTTCCCCATAAGCGGCGAGAAGATACTGAGGATTGCCCTCTCCCTGAGGGAGATCGATGAGAGCATGAAGAGCCTGAGAGGACTTTTCTTTCTCTTTCTGCCGTTTATCATCATGTTTTCCTCCGCTGCGAGCTGGTTTCTTTCCGGGAAGGCGCTTGCGCCGGTGGTCAAGATAAAGGATCTTGCCGCGCAGGTGAGGGACGGCAGGCTCGGAAAGCGCATAGAAATGGACGCAAAAGGCAGTGAGATCGAAGACCTTGTGCATATGTTTAACGATATGCTTGACGGCATCCAGGCGTCCGTAGAGGCGCAAAAGCGGTTTACGGCGGCTGTCGCTCACGAAGTGAGGTCGCCCCTTACTTCACTCAGGGGAAGCATTGAGGTGGCGCTGCGCAAGACCAGGACCCCGGAAGAATACGAAGACCTGCTGAAAACAAATCTGTCGGACATCATACGGCTTTCGAAGATTACCGACAACCTTCTCTTCTTTTCCAAGGCAGACAACAATATCATGGAACTGAAGAAACAGTGGTTCAATGTTCCGCATCTTATGGATACGATCGTCGAGCGAATGCGCTACAAGGCATCCTCCGCCGGTGTCGCCATCACCAAAACATATGCCGACGGCATCGAGATGAACGGCGACGTCGATTTATTGGAACAGGCTTTTTCGAATATCGTCGATAATGCGATCAAGTATACGCCGTCCGGCGGTCAGGTGGAGGTGACGGTGAAGACCGACAGCGGGAGGATTATGGTCGATGTTACCGACAGCGGAGTCGGCATTCCGGAGGGAGAAATTCCTCATATCTTCGAGCGCTTTTACCGGGTAAGTAAAGAGCGGTCGCGAAAGTTGGGAGGGACGGGGCTCGGACTGTCGATCGCGCAGTGGGTCGTAGAGGCTCATGGCGGAAAGATCGAGGTGAAAAGCACGATGGGCAAGGGAAGCGAGTTTGTCACCTCGTTCCCGGCGCCGTCGGACTGAGGCTTCCTCCGGGACCGGCCGAAGCCGCGGCTTCCTCCACCTGTCGGATCAAACGGACCATTTGTTCCCTTGTTGAGGCATGAAAGGCCGTCTCGCGAAGAGGTTTCACCCCGGGGAGCCCCTTTGTATACCAGGAATAAAATTTGCGGAAAAGGGTCGTGCCCGCCGTCCCTCCGTAAAAGTCGCAGCACATATCAAGATGTGAGGTCATCACCTGCATGAGTTCCTGAAGGGCAGGGCGGGAGGGGATTTCCCCCGTTTCAAGGAACGTCTCGGTCTCCCTGAAGATCCAGGGATTGCCGAGGGCCCCCCTCGCTATGGTCACTCCGTCGCATCCCGTTTCATCGAACATTCTCTTAATCAGGGGGGGGGAGAGGGCGTCCCCGCTGGCAATGACCGGGATGTCGAGGGCCTCTTTGATCCGTCTGATCACTCCATAGTCCACCGCTCCGGCATATCTCTGTTCTCTGGTGCGGCCGTGAATGAAGACGCCATGTACGCCGGCATCCTGGGCATACAGGGCTACATCCCGCGCGTTAACCGATTTTTCTTCCCATCCCGAGCGTATCTTCACCGTTACGGGCAGGCTCGAATTCCGCGCCATTACGCGCAGGAGCGATGCCAGTTTCGACGGATTTTTCATCAGGGCGGCGCCTTCGCCTTTTTTGGTCACCTTTTCGACCGGACATGCCGCATTCAGGTTCACCATCTCATACACGTTTTCAGAGAGCATCGCGAGTGCGCGCTGCAGGACGTCGCCGTCCTCTGCAAGAAGCTGTATCCCCAGCGGCCTGTCGGCGCAGGCCGTTGAAACCATCCTGATCGTCTGGCGGCTCTGGTAGGTCAAGGAACGGGCGCTCACCATCTCGGTAAATGCGAAGCGGCAGCCGTAAGAACGATTCAGCATCCTGAAGGGAAGGTCGCTGATGCCGGCGAGGGGGGCAAGAGAAAGGCGCGGAAAGTCGAGGCAACCGATTTTGATCATGATATATTGTAACCGAGCCTGAGGCCGGGAGAAAAGAGGCGCCGTGGGGGACGGGGTAGACGGAAGGTCATCAGAATATTGCGCGGGCAGGGGAAACGGTTTATAATGAAGGAAAAGCAACACGAACACGGAAGGAGGAACGGTGGCATGGCAAAGGTGATTACCTATGAGTGCACGCAGTGCGGATGTGAAATTACGGTGAATGAAGCCGCCGAGACCGAACTCATGCCGATCTACTGCTGCGGCATGGAGGTCTCCGAGACGGCGTTTCCAAAGAAGGCCAGGGCTTCTTCGAAAAAGACGGCAAGGAGCACGGGAAAGAAGACTGCCGGGAAAGCCGCGCCGAAGAAGACTGCGGCAAGAAAAGCAACGCCAAAAAAGGCCGCGGGAAGGACCGTGCAGAAGAAAAAGAAAGCCGCTGTCAGGAAGTCCGTAAAGAAATAGGCCGCAGGATGTGCACGGGCTGCTTTCCGGACGACATCATCGTCTGCCCCCGCTGCAAGAGGGACGACGAGGGCTACAAGCTGGGTGAGTCTGACTCCCCGTTTCGTCCGATCGGAAACGGACGGTTTCAATGCATCTGCGGCGAGGTCTTTCTCGCTCACACGCATGAAGCGCAGGCCCCGGCACACTCCTGACATTCTTAAGTCGCTTTCCCTTTACCGCCTCTCCGGAGTTGCGGCAATGGCCTCTTTTGCCGCCTGCGTTTTTTTTCTTCTTCAGGTGATGCGCCGCGCTGAATTGAGCATTGCGCTTCTCGGCATGAGCCTTCTGGCGGGCTTCCTCTGGATCGGATGCACCTCGGTCTGTCGCCATTCGCTGGTACAGATCAAGGACAATGTCGGACAAAGGATCGGGACGATGGAATTTCTCTCGACCCAGTTCGTCTTCATTCTTTTTCCCTATGTCTATCCGAAGGTGAAGAAAGAAGTATATCGCTATACGGGCAGGCTCTGATATTGCCGACTGCCGGGACGCTAGTCCCGAAGGAGTTCTTCCAGGGTAATCGTCACCGAGTCGGCGAGAGAAATGAGGTTGTATCCGCCCTCGAGGCAAAAAACAGAGGGGATATCCCGACCGCCCTCGAGAATCGACCTGACGATGCTCCTGATCCCTTCGTTTGTGACACGGATCCCCGACAGGGGATCGCCGCCGTGAAGATCGTAGCCGGCCGAAACAAGCAGAATATCGGGACGAAAGCCCTCTATCAGCCCGGGCAGAAAATCATGGTAGGCCGGGAAATAATCCTTATCTCCCGCCCCGTAGTGCATCGGGATGTTGTAGGTAAAGCCCCTGCCCGTTCCCTTTCCCCTTTCGGCATCGCCGCCCGTTCCCGGGTAATGAGGATACTGGTGAGTGCTGAAATAAAATACCGTCTCATCTTTCTCGAATATATGCTGTGTGCCGTTGCCGTGATGGACGTCGAAGTCGACGATAAAAACCTTCCTGTAGCCGACTTTCTGCGCATACCGGGCGCCGACCGCGACGTTGTTGAAGATGCAAAATCCCATTGCCCGATCGGCCTCCGCATGGTGGCCGGGCGGGCGCACTGCACAGAACGCCCTGTCGATATCGCCCTTCCGGCACATATCCACGGCAGCGACGGCCGCGCCTGCAGCGTAAAGAGCAGCCTCTAAGGTAGCGGAGGAGAGGTAGGTGTCGGGGTCGAAGTAGCCGATAAATCCGAGGATCTTTTCGTAGTATGCCGGTGTATGGACGGCGAGGATATCGTCTTTTTCCGCTTTTTGCGGCTTCCTGTGAACGAGTTTATCCCACAGGCCGTTCTTCCTGAGCGCACTATTGATTGCAATCAGTCTGTCGCCGCACTCCGGATGTCCGTAAGGGGTATCGTGGCGCAGAAAGATGTCGTCGTAAAAATAACCGACCTTCTTCATGCACAATTCTAGCATGGACCGCCCGAAAAATTACATTCATCCGCCATCAGGAGATCATCTGATACGGCGCGATAGCGGAAAAAAGACTACGGACTCGAGGGGTCCCGAAGAAACGGCTCAGGCCGGTTTGGCGGTTTCTTCTCCCGAAAGGAAATGATGGATGGCCTTGGCTGCTTTTCTGCCGGCGCCCATCGCCGATATTACGGTCGCCGACCCCGTCACGATATCGCCGCCTGCAAACACGCCTGCTTTGTTGGTGCGTCCCGTTTCCTCATCAGCTGAGATATACCCCTTCTTCGTCAGCGCCAGATCTTTCGTGCTCTGCCGGATAAGAGGATTTGCCGTTGTGCCGACGGCGATGATCACCACGTCGACGGGGATCTGGAATTCCGACCCTTCTACCGGCACAGGGCGCATCCTTCCCGATTCGTCGGCACTGCCGAGTTCCATGCGGACACATTCGAGGGCCTTCACCCAGCCGTCCTGGCCGATGATCCTGACCGGGTTAGTCAGCATCTCGAAGCGCACGCCTTCTTCCTTGGCGTGGTGCACCTCTTCCTTCCGTGCGGGCATTTCCGCCTCCGAGCGCCGGTAGACGATAGACGCCTCGTCGGCTCCGAGTCTGAGGGCGGTCCTCACTGCATCCATCGCCACGTTTCCGCCCCCGACAACGGCAACGCGGCGCCCCCGTATGATCGGGGTATCTGCATCGGGGAAACGGTAGGCCTTCATGAGATTGGCGCGGGTCAGGAATTCGTTCGCCGAATATACGCCGCTGAGGTTTTCTCCTTCTATATTCATAAAATTGGGGAGGCCCGCTCCCGTGCCGATGAAACAGGCGTCGTACTTCTCGATAAGTTCGTCGACGGTAATGAGTTTTCCTATCACCGCGTTCATCACGAACTCTATCCCCATCTTCTTCAGAAGCTCGATTTCGGCCGCCACGATCTTCTTGGGGAGGCGGAACTCCGGGATGCCGTAGAGCAGCACCCCGCCCGCCTCGTGCAGCGCCTCGAAAATCGTCACCGTATGGCCCCGCTTGGCGAGGTCGTAGGCGCAGGTCAGCCCCGAGGGACCACTTCCGATAATCGCCACCTTCTTGCCTGTGGGAGGAGCCACCGCAGGCAGGCATACCCGGCAGGTACTATGCTCGAAATCGGCTGCAAAGCGCTCGAGACGGCCGATGCTCACCGGTTCGTTCTTCCTGCCGAGCAGGCAGAGCTTTTCGCACTGCTGTTCCTGGGGACAGACACGTCCGCACACGGCGGGGAGCAGGTTCTTTTCCTTAATGATCTCGATCGCCTTCTGGAAGTTTCCGTCCCTCACTTCCCGGATAAACTGGGGAATAGGCACGCCGACGGGGCAACCCTTCACGCAGGAAGGCTCTTTGCACTGCAGGCAGCGCTCCGCCTCCTTCATCGCCATCTCGGCGGTATATCCGAGCGCGACCTCATCGAAGTTCGAACGCCGTATGAGGGGCTCCTGCTCGGGGGCAGGGACTTTATGGGGGACTATTCTCGGTTTTTTCTTTGCGTTATTCACTGTCCCTGTCATGTCCGCACCGGAGGGATTTCGTCATTCACAGGCCGCGCCCGAATGTCGTTTCTTCCATTCTTCAAAGGACTTCTTCTCATCGTTCACATAGATCTTCTGGCGGCTCATCAGGACATCCCAGTCGACCGCGTGCCCGTCGAAATCCGGACCATCGGTGCAGGCAAAACGCGTTTGGCCTCCGACCAGGACCCTGCAGCCTCCGCACATGCCGGTACCGTCGACCATGATGGGGTTCAGGCTGACTATGGTCTTCACGCCGAAAGGCAGGCTCGTCAGGCTCACAAACTTCATCATTATCGGCGGGCCGATCGCCACGACAAGGTCCACTGCCTTCTGTTGAAGCTTCAGCGTAAGCGCATCGGTGACAACTCCTTTTAGGCCCGCGCTGCCGTCGTCCGTCGTGACGAGGACAGCGTCGCATACCGCGCGCATCTCCTCCTCGTAGATCAGGAGGTCTTTGCTCCGCGCCCCCAGAATGGCGGTCACCTCGTTCCCTTCGGCCTTGAACGCCTTTGCGATGGGGTAAAGCGGCGCGACGCCGAATCCCCCTCCCACGAGAGCCACCCTTCCGACTTTTTCGATATGCGTAGGCTGGCCGAGGGGGCCGCAGACATCGAGGATGTCATCACCCTGACCGAAGGTAGACATCTGCGAAGTGGTTTTTCCGACCGACATCACCATAAGACTGATTGTGCCCTGTGCAGCATCGATATCGGCGAGCGAGAGCGGGATCCTTTCGCCTTCCCTGTCAATACGGATGATGACGAACTGACCCGGCTTTGCCTTTCTGGCTATCAGCGGGGCCTCGACCCTGTAATAGTAAATATCCGGGAACCGGACCATTTTTTTCTCAAGGATTCTTGCCATTTTCTATTTTAACTCATTTGCGACTTCTTTGGCGGAAAGATTATAGCATATCCGGGCACCGCAGGTAACGACTATCGAAGAATTAAGCAAAAAAAATGCAGGGGAAGGGCGGGAATAAACCCGCCCTTCCCGCACAACGATTTCTAGAAGAGTCCGCTCACTTTGCCGCTCTTGACATCGACGTCGATCCTTCTGAATGCCGGGTTCGAACTCGTTCCCGGCATAAGGCTGATCGTACCCGCCATCGGACAGAGGAACTTTGCGCCGGAGTAGATCAGGATGTCTCTGATAGGCAGGGTCCATCCCTTGGGCACTCCCTTCATGGCCGGATCATGGGAGAGGCTGAGATGGGTCTTCACCATCATGGTCGCATAATCCGCATATTTCGGATCTTCTTCCAGCATCTTTGCCTTGGATTCCGCCTCGGGGGTCCAGGAGACGCCGTCGGCGCCATAGACTTCCCTTGCAATAAGCGCCACGCGATCGCGCAGTTTCATCTCGAGGGGATAGAGGAACTTAAATTCGTTCTTGTCGTTGCAGGCATCGATGACCGCGTCTGCCAGTTCGAGGGCTCCGTCGCCGCCCTTGAGCCAGTGCTGCGATTCCGCGCACCGGGCGCCGGCCGCTTCGGCGGCCTTCTTGATGACCGCTACTTCCGCGTCCGTGTCGGTGTAAAAGCGGTTGACGCAGACCACCGGATTGATGCCCGACTTGCGGATGACATTGATCATATGGACCATGTTGGCGCAGCCCTTTTCGACAAGGGCGATGTTTTCCTTGGTGTATTCTTCGGGAAGCGCTTTGCCGGCCACGACCTTCGGACCTCCGCCGTGCATCTTCAGTGCCCGCACCGTAGTGGTGAGCACGGATACGTGCGGCTTCAGTCCGCTGAACCGGCACTTTACGTTCCAGAACTTTTCGAAGCCGATGTCCGCCGCGAAACCGGATTCGGTCACATGATAATCGAAGAGCTTCAGACCGATCCTGTCGGCGATGATCGAAGACTGTCCCACTGCAATGTTGGCAAAAGGCCCCGCATGGACGAAACACGGGTTGTATTCGGCCGTGCACATCAGGGTGGGGTTGATAGTGTTGCGCATGAAGGCGGCCATCGCGTTTCCTACCTCGAGGTCCCCGGTGGTGACCGGGTTGCCGCCCTTGTCAAACGCGACGGTGATATTGTTCAGCCGCTGCTTCAGGTCGGCCAGATCATTGGCGATCGAGAGGATCGCCATGCATTCCGATCCGACAGCGATCCCGAATTTCGACTGCATCATGAATCCATCCTGCCGTCCCCCCATGCCGATGATGATATTCCGGAGACTTTGTGCGCAGAAGTCCATGATCCATCCCATCTCGACCCGGGTGGGGTCTACATCGAGCCGCCTCATTTTGGTCAGTCGCGCCAGCTGTTCGTCATTGTAATTGCGCTCGTGCTGCATACGGGCGGTGAGGGCTACCATCGCGAGGTTATGAGCGTTCATGATGTCGTTGATGTCCCCGGTGAGCCCCAGGGAAAACTCAGTCATAGGGATGAGCAGGGAATTGCCGCCTCCCGCGGCAGTGCCTTTGACGTTCATCGTGGGGCCCCCCGAGGGCTGACGCAGTGCGCCGCCGACGTTGACACCCCGCTTCCCGAGTCCTTCCATCAGGCCGCAGGAGGTGGTGCTTTTGCCCTCGCCCAAAGGAGTGGGGGTAATGGCGGTCACTTCGATGTATTTTCCGTCGGGCCTGTCCTTGAGACGGTTGATCACCTTTAAAAAGTCGATCTTGGCGAGGCGGCCCATCGGGAGCATCTCGTCCTTTTGCAGCCCGAGCTTTCCACACCATTCTTCCGGGGAGGGCATCTTCTTTTCCGCCTCCTCGGAGATCTGCCAGTCAGCCAGTTTTGTTGCATCGTAAGACATGGTAACTCCTCCTTTTGCATATTTGAATTGTCACTAACCGTATCAGGCGAGAAGGATTCCGCCCCACGTTTCAAAGAAGTAAACCGTCAGGAATCGGGCAACCGCCCGCATCTCTCCGCGTCTGCGCGCCGACTCATGGCACCTCAGACCCGGCAGCCGCATTAATAACTGATCAGGGCGTTCAGGAACTTGTCGTTCATGCGCCTCAGGTTCTTGCACATGACGAGCGCAATCTTCTTCATTATCTTGAAGGCAAGTTCAGGATCCTCTTTCTCCATCTTCTCAAAATCTTCCTTGCCAAGGAGGAGAATCTCGGTATCTTCCACGGCAAACGCCGAGGCCTCATGCTTCCTTTTTTCCAGGATCGAAAGCTCGCCGAAAAAATGTCCCTTGGTAAAGGCGGCGAGCGTCTGCTTCCAGCCGTCGGATGTCACCTTGGAGATCTCGACCTTTCCGGCATGAATAAGGTAAAGCCCTTTCGTATCCTCCTTTTCACTGAAAATAGCGTCACCCTTCTTGACGTGGAATTTCCGGACTATCTTCGCCATCCTCGTCAGCTCCTGAGTGTTGAGATCTTCGAGAAGGACCTGCTGTTTCAATATTTTGTTCATGGCTGTTCTCCCTTATTCCAGAGCGTATTGAACGGCTTTCTTAAACAATTATTCTACCCGTTTTCGAAGAAAAAGAAATGAAAAAAAGCCGCCGCGCCGCCGCAATGCTACGGCCGCGCGGAAGCCGGTTCTATCCTGACGGCGCATACCTTGAGTTCGGGTATCTTGCAGACCGGGTCGAGCTGGGGATTGGTCAGCACATTGGCGGCGGCTTCTTTGTAATGGAAGGGAATGAACACCATGCCCCGAGGAGGTCTTTCGGAGACGCGGGCCTTGATCGAAACAGACCCGCGGCGTGAAGATACCGAAACGACATCGCCGTCCTCTATCTTCATGCTGTCGGCATCGGCCGGGTTAATCTCGACATACGCCTCGGGCGCTACCGCATTGAGCTCCTTGACCTTTCGGGTCATGGACCCGGTATGATACTGGAAAAGCTGTCTGCCGGTAGTCAGGACGAAGGGGTAGTCCTTGTCCGGAAGCTCCTTCGAAGGCTCATACCCCACCACAGTGAAAGAGGCCTTCCCCCTCGGAAACCCTCCCTTGAAAAGATACGGGGTCCCCGGGTGATCAAGGGTAGGACAGGGCCACTGGAGTCCACCCTTTTCGATCCTGCCGTAAGTAATGCCCGCTACTGCGGGCCAAAGTCCGCCTATCTCTCTCATCATCTCTTCGACCAGATTATAATTCATGGCGTATCCCATGCGTCCCGACAGTTCCATGATGATGCTGGAGTCCTCCCTGGCCTGTCCGGGAGGGTTCAGGGCCTTTCTGACCCGCTGCACCCTGCGTTCGGTGTTCGTAAAGGTGCCGTCTTTTTCGGCAAAGCAGGCGGCCGGGAGCACCACATCGGCAAGTTCCGCAGTCTCGGTCATAAAGATATCCTGCACGACGAGGAAATCCAGGCTCTTCAGCGCCTTTTCCGTATGATGGGAGTCGGGGTCGCTGATGAGGGGATTTTCGCCCATGATGTATAACGCCTTCAGTTTGCCGTCGATGGCCGCATCGGTCATTTCGGTTGCGGTAATGCCCGGTCTGTCGGAAAGCTTTGCGTCCCATGCTGCCTCGAATTTCGACTTGATGCTCGGAAGGTCCACCCTCTGGTAGCCGGGATACTGGTTCGGCACACACCCCATGTCCGTCGCTCCCTGGACGTTGTTCTGTCCTCTTAAAGGGTTCACCCCCGTGCTTTCCTTCCCGAGGTTCCCGGTCATGAGAGCCAGATTTGCAATGGCAAAGACGTTCTGCGTGCCGTGCGAGTGCTGGGTAATTCCCATGGTGTAATAAATCGCCGGCCTCTCCGCCTTCCCGTACATCAGGGCGGCCTTCACGATATCTTTCCGGGGAACTCCCGTGATCTTTTCGGCGCGTTCCGGCGAGTACTCCGACAGGCTCTCCCGGAAGGTATCGAACCCCTCCGTCCAGCCTGCGATAAAGTCCTTGTCGATAAGGTGTTCCTTCAGCAGCACATGCATAATACCGTTGAGGAGGGCCACGTCCGTCCCTGCTTTGTGCTGCAGCCAGAGGGTCGAAAATCTCACGAGGTCGATCTTTCTCGGGTCCGCCACTATGATCTTGCCGCCCTTCCGGACCGCCTGTTTCATTCTCAGTCCGATGATCGGGTGAGTTTCGGTGGTGTTCGACCCGATGACGAAGAGGACGTCGTTGTTTTCGATCTCCGGAATCGAATTGGTCATCGCCCCGGATCCGAATACGGTGGCCAGACCGGCCACAGTCGCGCTGTGTCAGAGACGGGCGCAGTGGTCGATGTTGTTCGTTCCCACCGCGGCCCTCATGAACTTCTGGAAGAGATAATTCTCCTCGTTCGTACATCGTGCGGAAGAAAGCCCGGCGATTGCATCAGCGCCATGTTTCGCCCTGATCTTCTTCAGCTTGTTCGCAACCAGGTCGAGCGCTTCGTCCCATGACGCCTCCCGGAATGTACCCTTTTCTTTTATGAGAGGCGTTTTCAGCCTCTCCGGACTGTTGACGAAGGAATAGCCGAAACGGCCCTTGGCGCAGAGCCACCCCTCGTTTATCGTATCATCCCGCGAAGACACGCGGACGACCTCGTTTCTTCTTATATGAAGGGTCAGATTGCATCCGCAGCCGCAATAGGAACATACCGTATCGACGTCCCTGACGTCTTTCTGTCTCCCCTTGTAGCTCCACATCTTGCCGGTCAGGGCTCCTGTCGGGCAGACTGCGACGCACTGGCCGCAGAATTCGCAATCGAGGGCTTTTTCGAATGAAGGGACTATCTTGGCGTTGAATCCCCGATAGGCGAAATCGATGGCGCTTACCCCTTCGACCTCTTCGCAGACCCTGACGCAGAGGCCGCACAGGATGCATTTTTCCATGTCCCTTTCGATAAAGGGGTTTGCGTCTTTCTTCTCGTATATCCGGCGCTCACCCGCAAAACGGTTCTCCCGGATTCCGTAAAAATAGGCGAGTTCCTGGAGCGTGCAGTCCCCGGCCTTTTCGCATACCATGCAGTCATTCGGGTGATCCGAAAGAAGCAGCTCGATATTCGTCTTCCGTATCCGTTCAAGAAGGGGGGTAGAGGTGACGACCTCCATGCCGTCAGAAGCCGGGACCGAGCAAGACGTGACAGGATGACGATTGCCTTTCACTTCAACGAGACAGAGCCTGCAGCCGCCGTAGGGGCTCAGCTTGGGATGGTTGCACAAGGTCGGAATAGGGATATGAAGAGCTCTCGCCGCTTCGAGGATCGTCGTTCCCTTGGGGACTCTCGTCTCTTTCCCGTCTATGATCACTTTTATCATAATTCGTTACTCCCTGCCGATGGCCTTGAATTTACAGGCTTCCACGCAGCTCCCGCATTTTATGCAGATCTCCGGATTAATGACATGAGGCTTCTTTTTCTCGCCGGTGATCGCCCCCGCCGGACAGACCCTCACGCATGCGCCGCACCCCTTGCACCGCTCTTCGTAGATGCTGTAGGCAAGGAGCTTTCTGCAGACTTTGGCCGGACACTTCTTGCCCGTTACGTGGGCCTCGAATTCCTCGCGGAAATAGCGTATGGTGGTAATGATCGGGTTGGGCGCCGACTGGCCGAGTCCGCAGAGACTCGACACCTTGATGTCCGCGGAGAGATCGAGCAGCAGATCGATATCTCCTTCCCTGCCGTCCCCGGCGGTGATGCGCTCCAATATCTCCAGCAGCCTCTTTGTTCCGATACGGCAGGGTGTGCATTTCCCGCAGGATTCCGACTGCGTGAAATGGAGAAAGTATTTCGCCACGTCGACCATGCAACTGTCCTCGTCCATGACGACGAGGCCTCCGGAGCCTACCATCGCGCCCAGCGCGGTAAGCGACTCGAAGTCGACCGGAACGTCCAGGTGTTCCACGGGTATGCAGCCCCCGCTCGGTCCTCCCATCTGCACCGCCTTGAATGCCTTGTCGTTCTCTATCCCGCCGCCGATGTCATAGACGATCTGCCGGAGAGGGATTCCCATAGGCACCTCGATAAGACCGGAATTCTTGATCTTTCCGGTAAGGGCAAAGACCTTTGTCCCCTTGCTTTTTTCGGTGCCGAACGACGCATACCATTCGGCGCCGTTTCTGATAATGGAGGGCACGTTTGCCAGGGTTTCGACGTTGTTCAGGCATGTCGGAAGCTTCCAGAGGCCGGCTTCTGTCGAACGGGGCGGTGTAACCCTCGGCATCCCCCGTTTCCCTTCTATCGAATACATGAGCGCGGTCGATTCCCCGCAGACGAAGGCGCCGGCCCCGAGCTTTACCTTTATATCGAAATCCATCGCCGTCCCGATTATGTTCTCCCCCAGGAGGTTATGATGTCGGGCCTGCTGAAGCGCCTTCCTCAGCCGCTCCACCGCCAAAGGATACTCCGCCCTGATATAGACATACCCATGGTCGGAGCCGATTGCGTGGGCGGCGATGATCATCCCTTCGATTACCGCATGAGGATTGCCCTCGATCACCGACCTGTCCATAAACGCCCCGGGGTCTCCTTCGTCTGCGTTGCAGATGACGTATTTGGGATTTCCCGCCGCCTTCCGCGTCAGTTCCCACTTCAGCCCGGTGGGGAATCCCGCACCTCCCCGTCCCCTCAGTCCGGACCTCTTTATGACGTCTATGGTCTCCTCGGGTGTCAGGCCCGAAAGGACCTTCCTGAGAGCCTCGTATCCGCCGGCGCCGAAATACGATTCGATATCCTCGGGGTCCACCATGCCGCAGTCCGCCAGGACCACCTTGACCTGCTTGTCGTGAAAGTGATGATAGTCCTCAGGCACGAGCCACTCGGCAACGGGCGTCCCTCGCACGATGTGTTCCTCGACTATCCGCTCGACCATATCGGACTTGATAAACTGATACGTCGTCTTCACATCGTAGCGGATGACGTCGACAAGCACGTCTCTGGCGCAGAGCCCCCGGCATCCGACCTTATGCATCGAGCAGTGCTTCTTCACCTCCGACTGAATTCCTTTTTCCTTCAAGCGTTTTTTGAAGACGTCCATCACGTCGGCTCCGCCTGCCGCGATGCCTCCCGTTCCCATGCATACCCTGATGGTAAGATTAGTCTTCACGCTCTTTTTCCTTCAGTCCGCGGATCTCCTTCAACAGCCGGTCGGAGGAAACCTTCCCGAAGACCTTGTTGTTGATGATGACGACCGGCGCGATGCTGCACGCGCCGACGCAGTTTACTTTCTCGAGCGTAAACTTCTTGTCCGCAGTAGTGCTTTCGCCTTCGGCGAGCTCCAGCTCCTTGATGAGTCCGTTTAATAATTTATCGGACCCCTTCACGTGACAGGCCGTCCCGCAGCAGGCAGTAACGACATTCTTGCCGCGGGGCTGGAGGTGGAACTGTGCGTAGAAGGTGGTGACCCCGTAAAAGCGGCTTGCCGGGATATCCAGTTTCCGTGAAAACCAGTCCACTGCCTCTTCCGGGACGTATCCGAGCTCTCCCTGTATCTCCTGCAGGAGGGATATGATATTGCCCTCGTTTTCCGTGTGGTGCTTATAGATCTTTTCTAAGATTTTTTCCATCGTTTTCCGTTTGCTGTATAATCAAATATGGATTTGAAAACTATCATATGGCGAGAAACACTGTCAAGGAAAACGGGGCTGCGAACACATTAATAATTTTAATAGAAATATTGGGGTGCTTCGCATCAGCAATCTCTGTTACTATAGTGACACATATTAGATTCGAGGAGTAATTTACCGGAGGAAACGAAATGCGCGCAATAATAGTTTCAGTCATTGTCATTTTTCTTTCCCTTCTGCCCGCTTCTTCCCGGGCGAGTATTCTGCTCGACAGAGTCGTCGCGGTCGTCAACCAGGAGGTGATTACGTGGAGCGAACTGTACAAATCCATGGAGTCCGATGCCTCCCCCCAGGTGCGCCAGATGAAAGAGGATGAGAAGAGAAAGGTATTCAAGGAAAACGAAGCGACATATCTTGAATCGCTGATCAACCTGAAGCTGCAGCTGCAGGAGGCGAGAAACCTGGGCATAGGGGCCTCCGATGAGGAGGTGAAAGAGGGTGTCGATAGCATCAGGAAGAAGTACGCGATGAGCGATTCCGCATTTCTCGATTCGCTGAAGCAGGAAGGCTTCACCCTCGACGAGTACAAGAGGAGGCTTCGTGAACAGATTGTGATCAGCAAGGTGGTGAACCAGGAAGTACGCAGCAAAATCGTTGTTTCCGAGGATGACATCGGGAAGTATCTAGCGGGGAACAAGGAGATGGCCGAGGGCGGCGAGGCATATCAGATAAGCCAGATTTTTTTCAGGAAGCCGAAAGACGAAGGCGGGAGGAAGGCGGTGGAGGAAAAAGCCGCCGAGGTGCTGCAGAAGCTGAAGGAAGGGCATTCCTTTGCGGAACTCGCCAAGCAGTACTCTGAGGACCCGAGCGCCGCGTCGGGAGGAAGCCTCGGTCTTGTCAGGAAAAGCCAGATGATGAAGGAGTTCGTCTCCGCCGTGGCGACGATGAAGCCCGGAGATGTCAGCGCCCCGTTCTGGACGGACGGCGGACTTCATATTATCAAACTGGGAGAGGTCGTCGCCCCGAAGGACCGGAAAGAGATACATGAGGATGCGAGAAATGCGGTGGCCGGCAAGATCTTCGCTGAAAGGTACGACGCGTGGATAAAGGCGCTCAGGGAAAAAGCGTATATCGAGATCAGTCTCTAAAGGGCCGCATAGCGGAATAGACGCGTAGGCAGGATCTGCAGCCGTTGAAATCGAAAGAAACAGGGGAGGGTGCATGAATCGTCTCAAAATCGGCGTGCTCGCCTCCGGTCGCGGCTCCAATTTCCAGTCCATCATCGACGCAGTAGACTCGGGACATCTGAAGGTGACTCTGTCGGTGCTCATTACCGACAATCCCGGGGCGTTTGTGATCGAGCGCGCGAGAAAGCACGGCATCGAGCATCTTGTGATGCAGCCGGGGCAGTATGCCTCGAGGGATGAGTATTTCAGGAGCGTCGCCGGGATGCTGAAGGATCGGCAGGTCGGTCTCGTGGTGCTCGCGGGGTTCATGAGGATTGTGGGCAGACCGCTGATCGAGGCCTTTCCCTGGAGGGTCATGAACATTCATCCGGCGCTGCTGCCTTCATTCCCCGGGCTTCACGGCCAGAGACAGGCCTTGGATTACGGGGTGAAGATTTCGGGATGCACGGTGCATTTCGTCGATGAGGGAATGGATACGGGGCCGGTCATCATTCAGTCCGCAGTCCCTGTCCTGGACGGGGATGATGAGGAAGCGCTGTCGGCCCGGATACTGGCCCTGGAACATAAGATATATCCGGAGGCGATCAAGCTCTTTTCGGAAGGAAAAGTGGAGGTGTCGGGACGAAAGGTCGTGATACGGGATGCCGTGGCCGGGGAAGGAAGCCTGACGCAACCGCCCGTGGCCGGGTAACCGGAGAAAGGCGGCGACCTTACCGGCGGCTATCCAGCTTTTGCTTGAGAAGTTTCCTCGCCTTCGAAAATACAGACAGATAGGCCTTGTCCCGGTAATCGAAGTATGTATAGGGGAGGGGGTGGAACCGTCCCTTTTCGTAGAATAACTCCAGCTCGCAAAAGACGCCTTCGCCGAGAAAGATCCGGTGAGAATAGTTTTTCGATGAGGCCAGGACCACTTTCGCAAGAGTGAGATATCCCGGGTCAAGATTGATCTGTCTTCTGCCTCCGATCGAGAGCGTGTCTTCCATCTCACCCGTCGCCAGTTTGGTTTCGACCAGGGCGGTGGCATCTACAAGAGGGTCAAAAAAAAGGAATTTCCGGAAGAGGGGGGTCCCAAGCTCGCGGGCATAGTAGGCGCTGTAGTCCCATGGGACGCAGGGACTCTCGCAGAACGTATCCCCGAACCTCCTCCGGAGAGAGGGAAGCGCTTCGTCAAAAACTTCGTGGGAGGAAAAGAGGCAGCCCACGAAAAGCACAGCTTCCTCGCTCCGCTTCCGGCGCATCCGGAGCCCTTACAACATGGATTTGATCATGCTTTTTTCTTCGGGAGCGCTCCAGTCCAGCCCGCCGATTACCCGCCTGACCAGCACTCCGCTCTTGTCGATGATATACGTTTCCGGAACGCCGGTCACGCCGAAGGCGCGCGCGACGCCACCATCGGAATCAACAAAAACAGGGAAATGGTACCCCTTCGATTTCATATACGAGAAGGCGTTCTCGGGGCTGTCCTTATAGAGGACCGTCACCATGACGAAATTCCCGTCGGCAGCCATTTCGCCGTTGAGGGCGTCGATGGAGGGCATTTCCTCTTTGCACGGCTCGCACCATGAGGCCCAGAAATTCAGGAAGATCACCTTATTGCGCAAGCCGGCGGAGGAAAGGGTCTGGCCTGTCACCGCATCCTTCAGTTCGAACGACGGGGCCCGGCCGTCCTTCTTCACCACCGTGTTCCGTCCTCCGAGGAAGAAAAATACGGCCGCCCCGCAAAGGAGAAGGACGGCCAGGATGAAGGTCTTGTATTTCACCGGGAACTAATTTACCCCGGTGAGGACGGGTGCCTCTTCCGCCGAAACGAAGACAGGCACGCCTCCTTCGAGCAGCACCTTGATCTTATTCGCCCCCTTGAACCTTCCCTTGAGGATCTCTTCGGCGAGCGGGTCCTCGATCACTTTCTGGACCGCCCTGCGCATCGGCCTGGCGCCGTACGCCGGTTTATAATACTGGTCGAGTATCCATTCCTTGACTTCCGGTGACACCTCGACGATCAGCTCCTGTTCGATCAGCTGGACATTGGTCTCTTCGATAAGCAGGTCGATGATCGAGATGAGATGTCCCTTGTCGAGGGGATGAAATACCACCACCTCGTCGATCCGGTTGAGGAATTCGGGGTTGAATGTCTTCCTCAGCTCGCTCAGCACGTTATCTTTGATATTTTCATACACCTCGAGGGACTCATTGCGCTGGAACCCCAGCGGGGTGGACTTTTCGATGATTCTGGCCCCGACGTTTGACGTCATGATGATAACCGTGTTTCTGAAATCCACCTTTCTGCCGAAACTGTCGGTCAGCACGCCCTCATCAAGCACCTGCAGGAGGATGTTAAACACGTCCGGATGGGCCTTCTCTATCTCGTCGAAAAGGATTACCGAATAGGGTTTCTTCCTCACTTTTTCGGTGAGCTGTCCGCCTTCTTCGTATCCGACATAGCCGGGAGGAGCTCCCGTCAGCTTCGAAACGTTGAACCTCTCCATGTATTCCGACATGTCGATCTTGATCAGCGACGTCTCGTCGCTGAAGAGGAAGCTCGCAAGGGCCTTGGCGAGCTCCGTCTTGCCGACGCCGGTCGGACCCAGGAAGAAGAAAGAGCCGATCGGCTTTTTGCTGCTCTTCAGGCCGGCCCTGGACCGCCGCAAGGCCTTCGAGACGGCCCTGACCGCCTCCTCCTGCGAGATGATCCTCCTGTGGAGCTCGTCTTCCATCCTGAGGAGTTTCTCGGACTCCTTCTCCTCGATCTTGATGATCGGGATTCCGGTCATCTTCGATACCGTATACGCGACGTCTTCTTCGCTTATTACGGGGACCTCCTTATTCAGGTCATCCCGCCAGTTCTTCTGCATCTGATCGAGAAGCTTCTTGACCTTCTCCTCCTCGGCCCGAATAGCAGAAGCCTTGTCGAGGTCATGCAGCTTCACGTAGAGGTTCTTTTCCTTCGAAAGCCTGTTCATCCGGTATTCGAGGTCCTTCAGCTCAAGCGGAGGGGTAAACCTCTTCAGTTTAATCCGGGAACCCGTTTCGTCGAGGACGTCGATCGCTTTATCCGGCAGAAAGCGGTCCGGCACGTATCGATCAGAAAATCGGGCGGAGGCGCTGATCGCCTCGGGGCTGATCTTTACCCGATGATGGGCTTCATACCTCGTTTTCAGGCCGGTCAGGATCTCGATCGTGTCGTTTACGTCCGGAGGCTGGATGTTAATGGGCTGGAACCTTCTCTCGAGGGCCCTGTCTTTCTCTATGTACTTCCGGTATTCGTCCGGGGTCGTCGCTCCTATGCACTGTATCTCCCCGCGTGAAAGGGCGGGCTTCAGCATGCTCGAAGCGTCGATCGATCCCTCCGCCGCCCCGGCCCCTATCAACGTATGCAACTCGTCGATGAACAGGATGATATTGTCGATCTGTACGATCTCCTTCATGACGATCTTGAGCCGCTCTTCGAACTGGCCGCGGTACTTGGTGCCCGCAATGAGCGCACCGAGATCAAGAGAGATGATCCTCTTGCCGAGAAGGCTTTCCGGCACGTCGCCGGCGATGATCCTCTGGCAGAGGCCCTCTACGATCGCCGTTTTGCCGACGCCGGGCTCCCCGATTATCGCAGGGTTGTTCTTGATCCTCCGGCCGAGCACCTGGAGGACCCTTTCTATCTCATCTTCCCTTCCTATCACCGGATCAAGACGGTTTTCTTTGGCAAGCGCGGTGAGATCCCGGCCGAACTCATCAAGGGCGGGTGTCGCGCTCCGCTTCTCCCGCACGTTGCTGTATGACTTCATCGAAAGGTTGATTGTAAGCTGGCGCGCTCCGAGCAGGTTCGCGCCCAGGTTACGGAGTATCTTCCCCGCAATCCCTTCGTCCTCCCTGACCAGACCGAGAAGAAGGTGCTCGCTGCCGATATAGTTATGCCCGAGCAGTCTGGCCTCCTCGACGGCCAGTTCCAGCACCTTTTTCGCCCGGGGAGTGAACGGGATATCTCCGAAGGTGAGGAGGTTCATGCCCGCAGGGAGGTTTCTCTCTATCTCCATCCTGAGTTCTTCAACGGTCAGCCCCATTTTTTTCAAAATGGCGAGCGGCAACCCATCGTCCTCCCTCAGGATAGCAAGAAGCAAATGTTCCGTCCCCAGGTAGTCATTCTGGCGCTTTTCCGCCTCTTCTTTTGCGAAGATTATGACTTTTCTGCCTCGTTCCGTAAATTTCTCAAACATTGTCAACTCCTTTTCGGAACTCCGTAGTCCCTAATAAAATAATACTTTCTTTAAGGAGTCAAAGTCAATAAAAAGGGCCGGTTAAGACATATTTCGGATACGTCCTCCCGGCGTCAGGCGGGCGAAAGAATGGTATTCGGAAAGGGGGCTCTACTCTTCCTCCGGATGCACGTTGATCAGATATTTGGCAGCCACCGCTTCGAGCGCAACGGGGGCCTCTTCTCCCCGCCGCAATTTCCCGAGCGCTTCGAGGTCGGTCCGCCAGGCGATGTCTCCGGGGGCAAGGAGGCAGCGGCCGCCGGGTTCATGCGACAACATCAGACGACCGTCTTTGAAATAATAGTAGTCCTCGTTTTCCTCCGTTGCATAGACCCGCATGGAGGGAGGAATATCGGTAGGCCTAAACCAGAGTTTTATCTCGCGTTCGGCATCCGAGTCGTTGGCAGAGGCATGAATAAGGTTGTCCATCCGGTCGCCTATGATCTTTCCTTCGGCGTCTTTGATCGGAACGATCGTGCCGAGCGATCGGACGCACCCGGGCCTGGTATCGCGGGCGACGTGGGGATTGGTCGGACCGCAGATCTCCCTCATCTTCTTTGTCGCGTCGGTGCCCTGATACACGAATGCGATCACCCTCCGCTTGCGGGGTTCGTCGTGATAGTGAAGGCGACCCATGATATATTCAATCAGGGAAGGATAGAAGATCTTCCCCCTGTGTTCGGCATAGTGCTCTTCTGCAAGCATCCGGTTCACGTGGACTATTTTCGCCCCCGCAAAACGGAGGCCTGTATGGAATTCGGACAGCAGCGAAAGCACGTATCCGGTAAGGGAGTTCTTCAATGCATCGGGCTTTATCAGTACGAGGGTCTGTTCCATATCTTTTTTGCTGTATCCTTTCTCTGATGCAAGCGGGCGGTTCGTGCCCCTATTGCTGCGCCATGCCTTCCAGCAATCTTCTTACTGACGAGGCTGATTGATTAAACGCCTTGCTCTCTTCCTCGGTAAGCCTGAGTTCGACGACCTTCTCGACCCCGGCCTTTCCCAAAACAGCCGGTACGCCCAGAAAAAGGCCCGTGACCCCGTACTCGCCCTCGAGATGTGCGGCGCAGGGAAGGACGCGCTTCTCATCCAGGAGGATAGACCTTACCATCTGGAAAACCGATGCTGCGGGCGCATAGTAGGCGCTTCCGGTCTTTAACAGCGACACGATCTCCGCGCCGCCGTTTCTCGTCCTCTGTACCAGCGCGTCAATGCGCTCCGGAGCGAGAAGCTCATCGATGGGCACTCCCTTCACCGTAGTAAACCTGCGCAGCGGAACCATGAGATCCCCGTGGCCGCCGAGAACCACCGCCTCTACGTCTTCAGAAGAAACTCCCAACGCGAAGGCAATGAAGGTTCTGAAGCGGGCCGAGTCGAGGACTCCTCCCATGCCGATCACCTTGCGGGGAGAAAGGCCCGATACCTTCCATGCAATCTGCGTCATCACATCCATCGGATTGGTGACCACGATATAGATGGCGCCCGGAGACAGGCCCGCAGTACCCGAGGTCACTTCTCTGATGACTTTCGCATTGGCCTGCAGCAGGTCGTCGCGGCTCATTCCGGGTTTTCTCGGCAGTCCCGCAGTGATGACGATGACGTCGGACCCGGCCGTATCCGCAAGGTTATTTGTCCCGGTGCAGAGCGAAGAGACGTTCCAGAGCGGGGCCGCCTCGGTCATATCCAGGGCCTTGCCCTGAGGGACTCCTGCCGCGATGTCGTAGAGGACCACATCGGCAATTCCCGCCTGAAGAATAAGCTGTGCGGTGGTTGCCCCGACATGGCCGGCGCCTATTACGGATACTTTCGATTTCATATGAGCCGACATTATAAAATAAGCGCCGGAGAAATGGCAAGCATCCGTCATTTTCGCGAATTGTCTTGACATAACAACCAATCTTTGCTATAAATTTTTGGCTGAATCCCGCTCTAACAGAGGCTGAACAAGGAAGAAGAACGTCATGAGAGAGATACGTATTGCCATCGCAGGTGTAGGCAACTGCGCAAGTTCGCTGATTCAGGGGATCGAGTACTATAAAAGGTTAAGGAGAAAACACGCCGGCCGCTCGCAGGGACTGATGCACTATAGTCTGGGGGGTTATGTTCCCGCCGATATTAAAGTTGTGGCCGCCTTCGATATCGACGATCGAAAGGTGGGCAAGTCTCTTGATGCCGCCGCCGTGAGTAAACCCAATTGCACAAAGAATTTCCACAAGATTCCGCGCATGGCTCTGCGGGTGCAGATGGGGACCGTGATGGACGGGGTCGCGGATCATCTCGGCGACTATCCCGAATCGCGCAGGTTTATCGTCGCAGGCGGGAAGCCGGTAAATGTTGCCAGAGTGCTGAAAGAGACAGGCGCCGAGATGCTCCTCAACTATCTGCCCGTAGGCTCGCAAAAGGCGACCGCCTTCTATGCGGAGCAGTGCCTGAAAGCCGGCGTCGGTTTCATCAATTGCATCCCCGTCTTCATCGTGTCGGATGCGCTCTGGGCAAACAGATTCGAAGAACGGGGCATCCCTGCGATCGGCGACGACGTCAAGAGTCAGATAGGGGCGACAATTATCCACCGCTGCCTCGCGAAGCTCTTCGAGGACAGGGGAGTGAAGATCGACAGCACGTATCAGCTCAACGTCGGCGGCAATACGGACTTTCTCAATATGCTGAACCGCTCTCGCCTGAAAATGAAGAAGATATCCAAGACCGAGGCGGTCCAGTCCCAGCTGCAGGTTCCGCTCGGGCCTGAGGACATCCATATCGGCCCTTCCGATTACATCCCGTGGCTGAATGACAACAAGGTCTGTTTCCTGAGGCTGGAGGGGAGGGGGTTCGGTAATGTGCCGATGCACCTCGAAATGAGATTGTCGGTTGAAGACTCCCCGAACAGCGCCGGGGTCGTGATCGATGCGATACGATGCTGCAAGATTGCCAGGGACAGGAATATCGGGGGCGCCCTCGTGTCTCCGTCCGCATATTTCATGAAGCACCCAATAACGCAGTATCCCGACGAAGTGGCAAAAGTAATGGTTGAGGACTTCATCCGGGGGCGGATAGAAAGATAGCCCGTTGATCGGAGAAAAGTTCGGTCACGTCTTCGACAAGCCGCTCGAAGGAATCGCGCGGCGTATCCCGTTTCACCCCAACACAATCACCGCCGCGGGATTTCTTCTTACCCTGTGCGCGTCGGCGGTGTTGGTCTCTGACCTGACACTCGGCGGCCTTCTCGTGCTCGGGGCCTCTTTCTTCGACGTTCTGGACGGCGTGGTTGCCCGGACAAACCTCAAGCAATCAGCTTTCGGTGCTTTCCTCGATTCGGTCCTGGACCGTTATTGCGATGCGTTTATAATTCTTGCCGTCGGTCTCAACCTGCTTGCCGCCGGAAACAGGACCGGGTTTGTGTTAAGTTTCATCAGCCTTGTGGGCAGCTTCCTCGTGAGTTACACGAGGGCCCGGGCGGAAGGACTCGGTTTCGAATGCGGAAGCGGCTTTCTTGAAAGGCCGGAAAGGGTGGTGCTCATCTCCCTCGGCGCCATCAGCGGTCTGATCGTTCCCGCACTCTGGATTCTGGCGGTGTTTACGCAGTTCACCGCCGCGCAAAGGATTTACCGGGTATGGAAGGCCGCCCGCGGATGAAGTCTGTTGGTTCGCCACTCGAAACGGGCGGATAAGGCTTCAGAATTCGATTCCGCGCCGGGCGTCGAGGTTCCTGTCATAGGGGTGTTTGAGATTCTTCATATACGTTGCATAATCGGCCATGGAGAGTAGCTCCTCGCCGGCTCCCGCGCCCGTGAGAACCAGTTCCAGGGAAGCGGGCTTATTCTTCAGAAATGTTGCCGCTTCGCCTTCTGTCAGGATCCCCTCGGAGGTGAGACAGACAAATTCATCGACCACGATGAGATCAAACTCCTGCCCGCAGAAGATCTCATTGAGACGAGACAGCGCCTTGAGCGCCTCCTGACGGATGGCGCCTTTGTCGAGGCCGGGGTTGAAAAAGGGGGATTTGACCGCATCGAAGACGAGGGTTTCTATGCCTATCTGCCGGAGCATGCCGATCTCGCCCCCGGGATCATTTTCCTTGAAAAACTGGGCGAACATCGTTCTGAGGCCTCTGCCTTTCGCCCGGACAGCTATTCCGACGGCGGCTGTTGTCTTCCCTTTGCCGTCGCCGGTATATACATGAATCATTCCCTGTGCCATTAAGAAGCCCTGTCCGGAGGTCGGTTGCTCGTATTGAGAATGGAGCGGGCGACGGGATTCGAACCCGCGACCTTCAGCTTGGGAAGCTAACACTCTACCACTGAGTTACGCCCGCGCTAGTGTTTTATAAACCAGAATATGGCGAAATGTCAAGCAAGGTCTCTTGAAGCCGCGGGTGTGATAGTATGAAGGGGGAGGCGCCTGCGAGCGCAATTTGTAATGGAGGTGAATAACGCTGAAGCCGGACCTCTTCTCACTTGAGAGCCGCATGATGGCCGACCATTTTACTAGGCTTGTCTTTCGCGAAGGAGCAACTCGGCGGATCTATCTTGTCGGCGGGTATATCAGGAACATTCTGCTGGCGAGAGCGAGCACTGACCGTGACTTCGTGGTCGGCGGCGATGTACGAGACGTCGCCGGCAACGTCGCGTCGGCCCTCGGAAGGAGATTGGTAATCCTTGGGGGGGATCGCCTCTTCAGAATTTCTTTGGCCGACGGCTCCACGATTGATTTTTCTGCGCTTGAGGGGAATATCGAGACCGATCTTCGGCGTAGGGATTTTACTGTCAACTCGATCGCCTGGTCTCCTGACGAAGGCATCGTGGACCCGAACAATGGCATGTGCGATCTTGGGTCGGGACTCCTCAGGATGATTTCTGTAGATAATCTCCGGGCTGATCCGGTCAGGCTCATAAGGGCTTACCGTCTTTCTGCCGAACTTTGCTTTGCGATATCCCCCGAAACCAGAAGGGCGATCAAGGAGCTCTCATGCCTGATGGAAGCTCAGAAATATGAAAGGATTACTTTAGAGTTTTTCAGAATTCTCAACATGGAGAATCCGTGGAAGATACTAGGAATGATGCTCGAAGACGATATTCTGGATAGGATAATAATTTGTAATAACCGGTACTTACAAGCACAACTTAAAGGCGCTTCTTCATTAGAGCAAAGACTTGATGTATTACCTTTAAGTTATAGCTTTAGGTCAGGCCATTGCACCTCCGGGGGCCTCACCCGAAGGGGATTAGCGAGGCTCGAATATCTTCTCCTTGGCCGTACGGATGTCCGACTGGCCCTGAGTCGCAAGGTCATGAAGAATCTGCTGCGCATTGCAAGAGGGCAGTCATTCATGGAGAATCTTCAAGGAGATGGAGTACTGTCGAAAGAAGCCCTATTCGACCTGATAGAGCTTCTCGGAGATGGAGCCGAAGACTTTTTTATCGTTAAGGGGCTTCATGAGCTACTTCCGATATGCGGAATTTATCGAGAGATAACAGGGAAAGGTCTCTTATCAACAAAAGAGATAGTAGACTTTACGGGACTAAGGGAAGGACGGAAGCTGGGAATTGTCATCAAAGCGCTTCGGAGGGCTGAATTTACCGGCAAAATCAAGGACAGGCGCGGGGCGGTGCAACTGCTGAGCAACATTAATGTTTAGCTCATAGTTAACATAATATATCTTATCAGTCATAACATTTAAACACCTCATGTTGACATCTTGTCAGCAAGGTTGTGGAAAAGATAGGGCACCCTCTGGGAATCTGCTCATCAAGGGTACTGTCTATCAATTAGGCAGGCACATTACTCCGTAACTTCAATAACTTACAATGTTTGAATAGGAACTCCCCGGAGAAGTCCCCCTTTTACGACAGTCGGTCTTACAAGGACAATGCTTTTCTTGGCAGGAGCGGGCATAGAAGCGCACACCTTAAGGTAATTGCCGGATGTCCCCGTGAAATGTTTCCCGTCGATCTCCTCAACTATTACATCAAGTGTCCTGTCCAACTGTCGCATCATGTAATCCTTCTTTTTCGCCTGGTTGACTTCAGCAAGAATCTTTGCACGCCTCTTTGAGATGAAGCTGTCCGGACGCTCCTTCATTTGTTCAGCCTCCGTGCCCGCTCGCGGAGAAAAAGGAAAAATATGCATGTAAGACAAAGGAAGCTGACTAACATAGCTCAGGGTGTCGGCAAAATCCTCATCTCTTTCTCCGGGGAAGCCGACGATTACGTCTGTCCCTAACGATAAGTTATCTATTTTACTGGTTATTCTCTCTATCGTTGAAGCAAACGCCTTCAGTGAATATCCCCTTCTCATAGCCCGAAGAATGCGCTCACTCCCGCTCTGAAGCGGCAGGTGAAGATGACGGCATATGCGCTCTTCGCCGAGGATATCTATCATTTCATCGTCAATTTCACCTATTTCCAGGGAACTCAGGCGGATTCTCCTGATTGACGACCGCATCAATAGCCTTACGAGCAGCTTTTTCAGGGAGAAGTCTCCCCCCAAATCTTTTCCATAGGAGCCGAGATGTATGCCGGTGAGCACCAATTCCTGGTATCCGGCTGAAGCGATGATGCATGCCCTTTCAATAATCTCTTCTTCCCGTACGCTGACGGATTTTCCCCTCGCCAGCGGAACAGAGCAGTAACTGCAGGCGAAATTGCACCCGTCCTGGACCTTCAAATGAGGCCTCGAACGACTGTAATAAGCGTAATAAGGCGCTGACTTATCACCGGTAAGCTCACCTATTACCTCAAGTTTATTTTTACTGTCTATGATCTTCCAGACGCCGGGCAGCCGCCATGTCTCCTCAGTTCTGAGCTGTGAGTAGCACCCGGTGACAATCACCTTGGCCCCTGCGTTGGCGGCCCTCCTGATAAGCTGGCGGGAATTAAAATCGCTCCTGGCTGTGACACTGCAGGTGTTGACTACGCAATAGTCAGGTTTTTCATCTAAATTAACGATATTAACGCCGCTTTGAATGAGCGAGCCCTCAATAGTTGCGCTCTCGGACTGGTTAACCCGGCATCCCAATGTCAGTATGGCTACCTTCACACCAGCCCCTCGCAGTCAATCCTGGCACCGGCCAAAGAGTGAAGACGCGCCCGTTCTATGCGCACACTGACCACAGAGCCTTCCGCTTCACCTGCATCCTCTATCGTGACTATCTTGTTTGATCGCGTCCTTCCCATAAGAAGGGAGCTGTCGGTTTCAGACGGCCCTTCAATGAGAATCTCCTGGATCGTTCCCTCAAGCGCCCTGTTCCTTCGAAGGGTCATTTCCTCCTGAACCTTAAGTATCTCGGCAAGTCTCGCCGATTTTTCCGGGTCGGGCACCCTGCCCTCCATTTCAGCCGCCTTCGTTCCCCTCCTCGGGGAATACTGGAAGGCGAAAATTCCGTCGAACTCCACCTCTCGGAGTGCCCTCACCGTCGCTTCATGGTCCTGTGCTGTCTCGCCAGGAAAGCCTGCAATCACATCGGCGGTAATCCCCGCCTCCGGCATCTTTTGCCTTATTTTTTCTATCTTTCTCAGGTATTGTGCATATGAATATCCCCTGTTCATCAGCGAAAGGATCCTGTCCGATCCAGACTGAATAGGCAGATGGATGTGTTCGCACACACCCGGCAGTTCGGCAACGGCGGAGATGAGTTCATCGGAAAGATCGCGAGGATGTGAGGTAACGAACCTTATTCTGCCTACCCCCAGGGAATCGATCCTTCCCAGTAGTTGGGGGAAGTCCAGATCGCTCCGGTAGGAGTTGACGTTTTGGCCGAGGAGCGTGACCTCCCGGTATCCTTCTTCGGCTAGTGCGCGTATCTCGGCAACGATAGAACTGCTCGGCCGAGAAACCTCCCGGCCGCGAGTATAAGGTACGATACAGTACGAACAGAAATTATTGCATCCATACATGACGGAAACCCAGGCCTTTATCCGGCTTTGCCGGCTGCTGGCCACGTCGAGAGACGCCAGTTCCCGGTTATCGTCGGTCAGTGAGGCCCGGTTCCGTCCCGCAACCAGATCTCCTATCATATGCACGTTTTGCGGACCTATGATGAAATCCACGTGCGGTGCCCTGGCAAAAATCTTCGCCTTCGACTCCTGTGCGACGCAGCCGGCAACGGCTATCTTTACATCGCGTTGTTTTCGCTTTAAAGCCTTGGCCCTGCCGAGCTGACTGTAAAATTTTTGTTCGGCTTTCTCCCTGATGGCGCAGGTGTTGAAAATGATCAGGTCTGCGTCTTCCGCGCTTTCCGCCCGCTCATATCCCTCCTGCGAAAGGATGCCGAGCATCTTTTCCGAATCATGCACATTCATCTGGCAGCCAAATGTATAGATAAATACCGCCCTGGACATCATAAAATGTAACATGCCGATCTCGGTTTCTTCAATTTCCGGGAGCGGGAGGTCGAAAAACATCTAACCTAACACATTGATATACCGTCATTTCTTGCATTCTTCTCCTCTTTCGGTTTATTATTACTGATATGTTCGGAATATTGAAAAAAATTATCGGCACGAAGAATGAACGCGAAGTAAACCGTGTTCTCCCTATAGTCTCGCGCATCAATTCGCATGAGCCCGCGCTATCGGGTCTTTCCGACGAGCAGCTCAGGGGCAAGACATCCGAATTCAGGAGCAGACTTGAAAACGGAGAGACCCTCGACGACCTGCTGCCCGAGGCCTTTGCAGTTGTCCGCGAGGCGTCGAGGCGCGTACTGAAGATGCGGCATTTCGATGTCCAGATGATAGGCGGAATGTTTCTTCATGAGGGCAAGATCGGGGAAATGAAGACCGGTGAAGGAAAGACCCTTGTGGCCACCCTACCCGTCTATCTCAATGCAATCGACGGGCGCGGTGTGCATGTCGTGACCGTAAACGATTACCTGGCGAAAAGAGACGCCCAATGGATGGGGCCGCTGTACCAGTCCCTCGGATTGACCGTCGGGGTCATCGTTCACGGCCTGACCGATGAGGAAAGACAGAAAGCGTACAACTCCGACATCACCTATGGAACGAACAACGAATTCGGATTCGACTACCTCAGGGACAATATGAAGTATGATCTCTCCCAGTTCGTCCAGCGTGAGTTGAATTTCGCCATTGTCGACGAGGTTGACAGCATCCTGATTGACGAGGCCCGCACCCCGCTCATTATTTCCGGTCCTTCCGAGGAATCTACCGACAAGTACTACAAGATCGACAAGATAATCCCGAAACTGGAAAAGGAGACCGACTACACGGTCGACGAAAAGGCACGAACCGCCATACTCACCGAAGAAGGCAACATCAAGGCTGAAAGGCTCATCGGCGCGGGCAACCTCTACGACCCTGCCAACATCGAACTCGTCCATCATGTGCTGCAGGCTCTCAAGGCGCATACCCTCTTCAGACGGGACGTCGATTACGTCGTCAAAGACGGAGAGGTGATCATTGTCGATGAATTTACGGGCAGGCTTATGCCGGGACGGCGCTGGTCCGACGGGCTCCACCAGGCGGTCGAGGCCAAGGAAAACGTCAAGATCGCAAGCGAAAACCAGACCCTTGCCACGATCACCTTTCAGAACTATTTCCGTATGTACAACAAGCTGGCGGGGATGACCGGCACGGCTGAAACCGAGGCCGCAGAGTTTGCGAAGATCTACAACCTCGACGTCGTGGTGATCCCTACGAACAGGCCGATGATAAGAGCTGATCATCCCGACGTGATCTATAAGACGGAGAATGGGAAGTTTCACTCCGTCATCAAAGAGATAGAAGAGCTCAACAAGAAGGGACAGCCGGTGCTCGTCGGAACGATCTCGATAGAGAAGTCGGAGCTGCTGAGCAGTCTCCTCAAGAAGAAGGGGATCAGGCATTCGGTCCTGAACGCGAAATATCACGAGAAAGAGGCGGAGATCATCGTCCAGGCCGGCAGGATCGGCGCCGTTACCATCGCGACCAATATGGCCGGCAGGGGGACCGACATTATTCTCGGCGGAAACCCCGCGGGACTAGCCCGCGAGATGCTTCAGGACAAGCCCGAATATACCGATGAAGAGTGGGAGAAGACGCTTGAAAGGGCCGAAAGACAGTGCGAGGCTGACAAGGAAAAGGTGCTTGCTGCCGGCGGACTTCATATCCTGGGAACCGAGCGGCACGAGTCCCGCAGGATCGACAACCAGCTGAGAGGCCGCTCCGGCCGGCAGGGGGATCCCGGTTCAACCCGTTTTTATCTCTCTCTCGAGGATGATCTCATGAGAATATTCGGGTCTGACAAGATTTCCGGACTCATGGGCAGGCTCGGCATGGATGAGGACGTGCCGATCGAAAACAGAATGGTCTCAAAGGCGATTGAGAATGCCCAGAAAAGGGTCGAGTCTCAGAACTTCGACATCAGGAAGCACCTCCTCGAATACGACGACGTCATGAACAAGCAGAGGACTGAGATTTACGCCTTTAGAAAGGAAGTGCTTCACGGCGGGGACGGTTTCAGGAACAGAGTCCTCGGCATGATGGACGATATCGTCGACGAACTGCTCTCGATTTATTGTCCCGAGGACACGAGATCGTCCGAATGGGACTTGAAGGGCCTGAAGGACTCGCTCTACGGCGTCTTTTCTCTCTATCTCGATACCCCGCCTGAAACGATTGAAGCATTGAGGGAACAACTCTCGGCAGAGGTGAAGGAATCGTACGCGGTCAAAGAGGCCGAGATCGGTCAGGAGATGATGCAGTACCTCGAGAAGATGATCGTTCTGCAGGTGGTGGACACGCAGTGGAAAGATCACCTGCTTGCCATGGACCACATGAAAGAAGGCATCGGGCTGAGGGGATATGGGCAGAGGGACCCTCTTGTGGAATATAAGAGAGAGGCCTTCGACATGTTCTCCGAACTGTCCGGCAGGATGGCTACCGAAATCGTCTCGAGACTCTTCAAGATACAGATCCAGCGGAACCAGGAATCGGTTGTGAGGTCCCAGCAAAGAAGGATCAATCTCAATTACAACAGGGGGGAAGGCGGATCGGCGCAGCCGGTTACGAAGGGCAAGAAGACCGGCCGGAACGAGCCCTGCCCATGCGGAAGCGGCAAAAAGTATAAAAAGTGCTGCGGAGCGAATGAGTAGGGTCTTCTCTATAGGACGCAGCCCCTTACAGAAAGAAACAGAGATCGCCCTTGCCGCCAAGGGCAGCACGATATTTCGCTTCAAGTCCATCAGCGACGTCCGCTACCGGCCCGGGAACGAGCCCGACCTCATCGTAGCCGACAGGAATCAGAGCGCGGAGGCCTCGTTTCGCGAGTTCCAGCTTTCTTTCAGCGGCATCCCCAAGATAGTGATTGCAGGCTCCCGCACGTTTAGCGGTTTTGGTCCCTGGATGAAATATCCGCTGACATATCCTGTTGCCGATCCTTCGGCAAAGGAGCTTGAATACCTTTTCAAAAGGGCCTTGAGGGAGAGGGAATTGTTGAAAGAGAACGCCTCGCTCAAGAGCAGGGCCGTCTCGCTTGCCAAGGAACTCGATTTTTTTGACGAGGTGAGCAAAACGCTCACGTCCACTCTCGAATTGAGCGATATCCTTACCACTATTATGCGGAAGTCGAAGAAGCTGATTGCCGCGGACACATGGTCGATTCTTCTCCTGGACGAAGAGACCGGCGAGCTTGTCTTTGAAAGAATCACCGGCAAGAAGGAAGACAGCCGCAAGATGAAAAAGATCCGCCTGAAACTCGGGGAAGGGATCGCCGGCTGGGTGGCGCAGGAGGGAGTCCCGGTCGTCGTGCCGGATGTCTCGATCGACAAGAGGTTTTGTGCCAGGATCGGGAAGGAGGCGGGCGCGAAGACGAAATCGCTCATCTGCGTCCCGATCAAGAGCAAGGGGCGCATCCTGGGAGTGCTCGAGATAACAAACAGGGCCGCGAACTCCCCTTTCACCCGGGAGGATCTTGAACTGATCATGAGATTGGTCGATAGAGCAGCGCTTGCCATCGAGCGCGCGACGCTCTACCAGAAAATGGCCGAACTGTCTGTCACGGACGACCTGACAAAGCTCTTTAATACCAGATACCTGAACCGGACGCTGGAGATCGAAATCACGAGGTCAAACCGCCACAAGTCTTCGCTGTCGCTGATCTTTATGGATATCGACCATTTCAAGACAATTAACGACAATTACGGTCACCTGGTGGGAAGCAAACTCCTCGTCGAAATGGGGCAGCTGCTGATCAAGAGCCTGCGGACTATCGATATTGTTGCCCGGTACGGCGGTGATGAATTTGTCATCGTGTTGCCGCAGACTTCTCCCGGGTCCGCCGTCATAACCGCAGAGAGGATCAGAAAGGCGATAGAGCAGAACGTCTTCCTGAAGAGAGACGGCTATTCTCTCCGTTTGACCGCGAGTTTCGGAGTCGCCTCCTATCCTGAGAGCGCACAGTCGAAGGAGGACCTTCTCAGGCTGGCGGACGAAGCCATGTACCGGGTGAAGTACCAGACACGAAACGGCGTTTATGCTATAGTATAAAGTAATTATGGCCCTTTTTAATTATGCAACAAAAGAGATCACGCTCAAGATTGTATATTACGGACCAGGCCTGAGCGGCAAGACAACGAACCTGCAGCACCTCCATTCTGTCCTGAACCCGGAGACCAAGGGAAGACTCCTGTCTTTGTCGACAGAGGCGGACAGAACGCTTTTCTTCGATTTTCTTCCGGTTGAACTCGGCAAGATAAGGGATTTTTCGATACGTTTCCAGCTTTATACGGTACCGGGACAGGTAAGGTATAACGCAACCAGAAAAGTCGTTCTCAAGGGTGCCGATGCGGTCGTTTTCGTCGCTGATTCACAACGCGATATGAGAGAGCAGAACGTCGAAAGTTTCGACAACATGAGGGAAAACCTTCTTGCAAACAATATCAATCCGGATGAAGTGCCGGTCGTACTTCAGTACAACAAGAGGGACCTGGTGAATATCGCTTCCCTGGCAGATCTCAACGGCGACCTCAACGGCAGCCAGTACCCTGTTGTGGAGGCATCGGCGATAAACGGAACCGGCGTCGAAGATTCTTTCAGGCTGGTGACGCGGCTTCTTCTTAAGCACATCTCCAAAAAACATCAGATCGAGATCCAGTCCCCGAAGGAAAAAGAGGCCGTTCGGCCGGGACCTCCTGTGGCTGCAAAAACGGAGCATGTAACGCCTTCCGCGCCGCCTGCGGCCGCTCCTGTCGCTCCGCCCGCTCCGCCTGCGTATGCTGCTGAGCCTATCGGGAAACTGCAGCCAAAGGATAAAGAGGAAGCAGCAAGTGAGCCGGCGACACCCGGCCCTGCACGTGCCGCTGAAGAAGCTATCCCCGCAGAGAAGACTCCGGCGGCGGCAAGCCGGGCCGAGATGGCGCAGGTACTCTGGCCGGAGGAAGAGGAGCAAGAACAACAAGAACAAAACAGGATGCCTCTTGAGCTGCGCCCTCCTGAGGAACCGATAACCCTGCCGCCCGAGAAAAAAGAAGAGGTCTTCCTCACTGCAGAGGCGCCGCAGAAGCCTGCCGAAAGTGAGGAAAGAACCGCATTGGTTGTCGAGCAGACAGCGCCTCCTTCTCCCCCGGAGCCGAGTGTTTTTCCTGTTGCCGAATCTGCGCCGATTTCCGGCGAGAATATGGGCCGGATGCTCGAGGAGCTGTCGAACATCAGCAGTTTATTGACGGACCTCAAGAACTCCGTCTACGTCCTGAGCAAAGAGATGAAGGATCTGAAGGAGACGCGGAAGGAACAGGAAGAAACGAACCGCATCCTCAGTGATATGCTCGCCCTCTTTCAGCAGTTACGGGCGAAGAAAGGCTGGTTTGGCTTCTGAGGCCATCCCTCGAAAGGACACCGCGGGTCTCATAACAGATATTCTGCCAGGTTGATCTTATACTTGTTGGGGTCCATCGTCCTGGTGATGGAGCGCACAAATATGTCCTGCTCGCTTTTCTCCGTCAGATCCACGATATGACCCTTCACCTTACTCCCCTTTTCGTCGATGATGATCATCACGCGCGGCCGCGCCGGAAACAACTGGTTGCTTTCGCAAACCAGCCCCAGTTCCTTGGTGCTGAGCATCACCACCGTGCCGATCGGGAAGACGCCCACCATGTTAATGAAGAATTTAAAGAGCAGAGGATCCAACTGGCTCCCTGACCGCTCCATCATAATGCTCAACGCCTTGTCCGGGGCCATAGGGATTCTCGAATAGACCCGGGAGGAAGTCATCGCGTCATATTGGTCCGCAAGACAGACGATTCTGCTGAAAAAATCGAGGTCAAAGCTCTTGGTCGCCCTCGGATATCCGGAAAGATCGAAATTCATATGATGCTCGAAGGACACGACGGCAGACCTGATTGTGAGCGGGTCCAGTTTCTTCAGTTTGAGGAGGGCCTTTACCCCCCAGACGGGGTGCATTCGTATAATCTTCCATTCTTCGTCCGTGAAGTTCGACGGTTTGTTCAGCACTTCGTACGGTATGTCCATCTTCCCGATGTCGTGGAAGAGCGCCACCATGCCGAGTTCCGTAAGAGTTTTGCGGTTCAGTCCAAGTCGTTGTCCGAGCGCGATCGAAAGGATGCTGACGTTGACCGAATGATGATACGTATAGTCGTCGTAGTCCTTTATCGCCGTCATCCCGAGGAGCAGCTGTTCTTCTTCCAGGATATGATCGACCATCGTCTCAATCACCCGCTTCGCCTTCTTGATATTCACCTTTTCGCCGCTCTTGATCTTGTTGATCACGCCTCGGGTATACGACACGGCATTGAAATAGGTCTTCTTGACCATCTTCCGGGGCTCCAGCGAGTCCTCTTCCACGATCTTCTTCAGCATGTCGACGGATATGCTCTTCACGCTCTCCATCTTCTCCACCATCACGTCATATGGAGTCTCGGAAAACGGGGCGGCGATAAACGCGCGCACAAAAGCCTTGATCTGGTCCACGGCAATCCTGTCCTTAAAGATGACGCTGCCCAGCTCCCTCTTCTTGAACTCGCGTATCAGAAAATCGAAGTTGAGCAGGTATTCGAGGGAATAGCGGATGCGATAGTCGTTAATATAGAAGAACTCCCCTCTAAGTTCGAGGGAAACGACCCGCTCGTCTTCGATGAGCAGGTTAATCATGGAGACGAGCTTGTCGATTACGGACGTAACGGCGACATTGCCCGGGTCGTGGATTTGCGACGTGCGCAGAACGACGGAAAGCTGGTTCACCAGATCTTTGCCGACCTTAAACCGCTCTATCTCTTCCCTACTGGCCATATTCGATCCTCTTCATTGCCGTATGGACGAACTCCCTGAGCAGCTTGTTGCCGTCGTTCTTGAAGCGGTTCAGGAGCGGAAGAGCGTCCTTGTTCCCCAACAGGCCGAGACAATATGCCGCACACGCCCGGTTTTCGTAATTCTTAGCCCTGCCGAAAAACGTCTTCTTCTTCAGTATGCCGACTGCGGAATCATACACTTCGCTGTCTTTCCAGTGTGACAGCATCTCGAAATATTCCTTCTTTTCCTCAAAGTCCCTGTCCTTGAAGTACTTGTCCGCGATCTTGTTCATTACAATTCTTTTGGCGGCCTCGGACTTTATATTGCCGAGGGCCTTCAAGGCTGACGATCTCACCTGAATGTCCGGGTCGTCAAGGCAATCCCGGAGGGTCTGCAGCACGCCCGCCCCTCCCAGCTCTCCGAGGGCCCGAATCACCTCTTTCTTTACCCTGATATCGCCGTGGCGCACGGTCTTCATAAGGTAGTCGACCGCCCTCCGGTCGCCTATCTTTCTCAGGATATAGATTATGTTTCTCACCACATACCATCGTGAATCGTTCAACCCTTTCGAAAGTGTGGCGATATCCTTCGTCCCGAGCAGGATCAAGGCGTCGATTACCACTTTTCTCGCATGAATGCTCTTCAACTCGCCGAGGATCTTCATAAAGGGTACAATGGCGTTTCTGTCCAGATACTTGACGAAATCCTCAAAGACCTTCTCCTCTACCTCCTGCCCGCCGTCAAGTAATTCTCCCAGGAGGCCGATAATCGGCTCGCTTCCCGTAAGGAGCAGCACCCGTTTTGCGCATTTCTTTCTTTCGTCCTCGGCCTTTGCGTCATCAACGACCTTCTTCAGCCCCGCCAGAACGTTTGTCACCAGCTGGATGTCGCCGTGCCTGATCGCAAATTCTATCGCATTCACAAAGAATCCCACGAGGTCTTCATAATCTTCTTTCGGCTGGGGAAGGGCAAATATCTCGAACAGGATGTCGGTCAGCTTATCGGTCTTGTCCTGGGAGTCCTTCTCGAGCTCCGAAAGCAACTGTTGCAGGTCTTTGTCCGAAAGCGGAACGATCGAGACGTCCTTGACCACCCCCTCCTCCCTGGATGCGTCCTCGTATGCCCTCCGCAGTGTATCTTCGTCCGGCTCACTCTCCTTGATTCTTGAGACGGCGGTTTCCTCGTAATCGTCTTCGTCGGCAAGCACAGTGTCGTCGACCACATACTGTATATTCTGAAAATCCTTCTCCCAGAAAAGCGTGACGATATCATCGTCGACCGCATCACGGTTGAAATCAAGGGAGATAATCTTCAGGAAATCTTCCATCTCCTCGAATGCAAGCCCTTTCCGGAAGGTGATCTCCCTCAACCCGTCCTTGAAGAAGAAGAGCGCCAGGCTTTCCTCTTTTTCTGCGCTGAAATAGATCTGTTCGGCATCGTAATAGATTTCGTTCTGTCTGATTTTCAGCGCCAGGTCATCACGGTAATGGAAAAACTCTTTGAACTTGTTGAAGTCATCCTCGAGGGTATTAATATAGATGGGGTTATTCGACGGATACATTCTCAATATCTTTTTGGACTTGAGAAAGGACTGAATGATGTCTCTTGCTCTTCTTACCTCTTCACTCATATCCGCCAGGGATGAATCCTGAGGTCCGTTCTTCATATAAGAGGCACCCTGCGTTCACGCGCGTAATTCCGAATTATCATCGTGGCCCCGAACAGCCTCTGCAGCTTGAGGTTCCTGTTTCTAATTGCCTGGATGTCGTGACTCGGAAAGCGGCCCGACCTTATTTCGACCTGCACCTTCGATATCTCCTGGTAGAATTCACGGAGCGTCTCATGGTCGAAGGATTTGAGAAACAGCGGGTTCACCACGACAAATCCCTCCGCCACATCCCGTATCACCGCCTTGAGACTCTTTCCCCTGACGTTAGGCATCAGCCTTCTTCCTGTACATGACCCTGGAAACTAGTATACCAATTTCATACAGGATTATTATAGGCACCGCCATAAGAGTCTGGTTAAACATGTCAGGCGTGGGGGTGAGAATGGCACCGGCGATAAATGCGAAGAGGACGGCAAATTTACGGTTTTTCGCGAGCGTCTTCGGGGTCACTATGCCGATTCTGGTAAGAAATATGATGGCAAGAGGGAGCTCAAAAATGATGCCAAAGGCAAGTATGAACTTCAGGCAAAAATCGACGTAGCTTCCCACTGACAACATGGGGGCCATATTCTGGGTCTTGTAGCCCAGGAGAAACGTAATGGCGAAGGGCAGTACGATAACAAAGCAAAAAAGGGCGCCGACGATAAACAGCAGTGTCGCGAAAAAGACGAACGGCAGCACGTACCTCCGCTCCTTTGCGAGAAGCCCCGGAGAAATAAAACGCCACAGCTGGTAAAAGATTATCGGCAGCGACAGGATGAGCGCCGCCACAAGCGAAACCTTCAGGTGCATCCAGAAGGCCTCTGCCGGCGCGAGGAACACAAGCGGCGCCGCCGTTTTCTTTATCACTTCGACATACGGCGACCCGACGCTGAACCGCAACTCCGCCCTGAGCGGAAAGGTAACCAGCTCGAAGAGGGTTTCGGAATAGTTGAAGACAACGACGAAGACGACGAAGACCACTGCGAGCGATGTAAGAATTCTTCTCCGCAGTTCGGAGAGATGTTCTGTCAGCGGCATCTTGTTGCTTTCCAATCAGGTACGATCCTCCCTTTCGCCGGTTTCCTTCTTCTCTTCTTTTGCGGCATCTGCCTTCTCTTCGCTTCCCTCGGGCCCCTTCTCTTTTTCGGCCTGTTTCTTCTCCAGCTCCTCGAATTCGCCCTCCATCTGGCTCTTGGCGTTCTGGATGCCTCTTCTGATTTCGATCATCCATTTCCCGAGCGTCCTGCCTACTTCAGGGAGTTTCTCCGGACCGAAGACGAGCAGCGCAATCACGAAAACCAGCAGTAATTCCTGGAATCCGATATCAAACATTGGCGTATCCGGTGAAATCTGTCAGTGAGAGATCACTCTTCTTCAAAGATCTTCTTGATCTCCTTCTTCTTTTCCGGCGGAGTATAACTTATCGAAATCATAATGCGGTACTCCGGAGACCTTCTCTTTAGGTCCACGCCGGCCCCGAATGTGGTGTATATCGAATCGGTAGTTTTGATGCGATAGCCGAAGCGCGCCTCGATCTTGTCGTATACATTCGTGGGATAACTCTTCCTCGCCAGCAGTTCTCCCAGCATCTTGAAATTGTGGGCGGCAGAAAATTCTATGCCACCCTGAAAAGTGATTTCGTCTTCCAGCGAGCCGGTCCCCGGCCTTTCATATAAGACGTTGAAATGCCCTTTGAACGGACCTACCCGTTTGCTCACGATAAGTCCGCCGCCGAACCTGCCGTGAGTGCTGAATTCGTCCCGTCCGTTGTTGATCGAGGCGTTGATTAAATAGGCCAGCGACGGTCCGTACTTGCCTTCTTCGTAAAATCTATGCTTGAACCCGACGGAAACATCCTCCATGCCGTCTACCGAATCCCCATAGTCGTATACGTAGGGTACGGTGATCTCGAACTCAAAGGAATCGGAGATCCCGTAAGCCGCCCGGGCGCTGAAACGGTAGAAATCAGGCTCATTGGACCGTTCAAAGCCCGCCTCAAGAGCAACCTTTCCACGCGGGAGACTTTCGGCGCTGAAGGTCGAAAAAATACCGTAGGGAGCAACAGGCTGCAGGCCGGAAACATCAAAGCCGTAGGAAGTGCCCGTGAGCAGAATACACATCAGCAGGAGAAAGCAGGCTCTTTTCATCACTAAGAAAAATAACAGAAAAATAACAGCCTGTCAATGAAAGGTGATCCCCGGGCGCGTGGCCGGGCATCGTTGACAAAGGGGGAAAAATCACAATATAATGAAAGAACTTTGCTGAGGAGGTTCTATAATGGCTGAAGGTGTGCTTGAGGTTACGACTGCGACGTGGGAGAAGGAAGTATTGAACGACGGGGGAATGGTGATGATCGATTTCTGGGCTGTCTGGTGCGGCCCGTGCCGGATGATTGCGCCCACG
>JAJXTV010000004.1 GCA_021783515.1 Nitrospirota bacterium | reverse complement strand
GTTTTTCATAAAGACAAAGACTATGAGGCATTCTTGAAATTGATGAAGGCGGCAAAGGAACGGCATGCCGTTAAGGTGTACGGCTATTGCCTGATGCCGAACCACTTTCATATGGCGGTGAGACCGGGAAAGGGCAAGGAGTTGAGCAGATGGATGCAAGGGCTGATGACGAGCCATGTGAGGCGGTACCATCGGCATTACGAAAGCAGCGGTCATGTATGGCAGGGCAGGTACAAGAGCTTCACGGTGCAAGACGACGGTCATTTGCTGATGGTCTTGAGATACATCGAGGGCCGATCGAGCGTAAATCGGCAGACACCGTTGGGAGATGCCGGATGGCTGATGAAAGTGTGCAGGGAGTTCGGCTTGGAGTCGACGATGAGAAGGAGAGGACGGCCAAGGAAGGAGACGGCGGCATGAAAAAAGTAGCCTGTCCCTAGCCTGTCCCCATTTTCTGTCTTCTATTCAGATATCTTTTATTCATAGAAAGCGATCTCCTTTTAGCGTTTGATCTGGTAATCAATTCTAATTGGGGGTCGCTTCCTACTTCAACAACTTACAGGGGCATCTTCACCTTTCATGTCGCCCATCGCACTGGCTACCTTGATTTTTACGTCATCGAAGAAACTCATCTTGTTCTCCTTTCTTGTTGGGATCTCATGAGATATGCACCTATCTGCATGCTATCAAAAAAAAGACTCCTCAGCGAGGTGTTGTACAAATTATTGACTTGTGGTCATAAAGCTGCTACAAGTTTATCAGAAACTGTTGCAACGTCTTGTAAGATAAGGAGGCATTACACTATGGCAGAAGTAGAAATCCCTAATGTGGAAGAACTTGAAGAACTACGAACAAAAGCGTTTACGAAGCGTACCGCCCTTATCACTGCGATCTTTGCTGTAATTCTTGCTATTTCTGCCCTTGGAGGCAATAAATCATCAAAGGAGATGCTCATGTCTCAGCAACAATCCTCCGACCAGTGGGCATTCTACCAAGCGAAGGTCATCCGAGAGCATCTATACAGAAACGAGAAGTCACGTTTGGAAGCCGACCTTATCGAACGAGGCGATGCTATGAATTCGGCGGCGCGTTCGCACTATCAAGCACTCCTGAAGAAAACGGGAGAGGAAGAGGCCCGCTACAACAGTGAAAAAAAAGAATTAGAGCAGGAGGCAAAGAAGCTTGAACATGAACGTGATATTAATCGCGATAAGTTACCTTATTTTGAATATGCAGAGGTAATACTTCAAATCTCAATTGTCTTAGCCTCCATATCAATATTGTCTTCTTTACGTGCTATATTTTACTTTTCCTTGATTGCAGCGTTGCTCGGAACGTTATTGACCCTCAACGGTTATTTCTTGCTCTCCAAAATACCTTTTTTTATGCCTTAGGGGACGTTGTGTCCTAAGTGTCATTGTTATTGACCTTCTCATTCTTCCCTATAGAATTGATCCATGCTACGACAGGCGAGATTGGATGTTCCCGGCGCCTTGCATCACATCATGGTGCGGGGGATCAACAAGGCCGATATTCTCAAGGATCAGCAGGACAAGACCAAATTTCTCGAACGGTTAGGGGAGAAGGTAGCTGCGGGCAAATGCTCGGTTTATACCGGCAAGACGCATACCGGGGCAACTTTCTCCCGTATGCCTCCAGGATAACGCATTAGCGGCGTAAACTATCACTGTGAGGCACTAGCCGTTTTTGCGGAGTGGGAGGGGTAGTTGAAAGAGGCCCGTATTCCTGACCCAAGACGGATCTGCAGAAAGTTGTTAAGGATGCCTTCTTGACAGTTATTTTCCGCAATCCGCAAAAAATCGCATCCCCTAATGGTGTCGACTTGCGGGGGAACTGAACAGCACCGATGAAGTACCCCTCGTATCAATTTCCAATGCTAACCGTAACGTACTTCCCATAAGGCGAAACTCTCTGCTCCAGGAAGGAGCCTTTTCCGGAAAAATGCCGCAGTCAAGAAATTGACATCTTCAAGGAAGGCTTGGGCGCAATGAAGATTTCGTTTATGCCTTAAACACCTTAAGCCAGGAGCATTCGGCGATGCGGTCGAAGTCGAGGTCTTTGTGGAAGAGGACAAGGCCGTGTTCGATGCAGATCGCGGTATTAAGGTGCGCCTGCTTTGAAAAATATTCGCAGGCGTGTTAAATTACCTTACATTTTATCGTCAGAATAGTGAGGAGCGATGATGCAGAGGATACCGCTTACGCCTGCGGGTTATCAGAAGCTGCAGGAAGAACTCGAAAGGCTCGTGAAGGTCGACAGGCCGAAGAACATCCAGGCGATCGCCGAGGCCCGCGCCCACGGAGACCTTTCCGAAAATGCAGAATATCACGCCGCGAAGGAGCAGCAGTCTTTCCTTGAGGGGCGTATCAACGAGTTGAAGGCGAAGATCGCCATGGCCGACGTGATCGATCCCTCGAAGATCAGGCAGTCGAAGGTCGCCTTCGGCGCGAAGGTGAAGGTGTTCGACATCGAGGGGGACGAGGAATACGTCTTTTATCTGGTCGGCACGGAAGAGGCCGACGTGAAGCAGGGGAAGATTTCTCTGACCTCCCCGGTAGGGAAGGCCCTGATAGGCAAGGAGGTCGGCGACACCGCGATTATTAAGGCGCCCGCCAGAACGATCGAGTACGAGATCCTCGAGATCGCCTTTGAGTAGTTCCAGATATTTTCGGGCGGAGATACGGGAGAACCGGCCGCTCAACGGGAACCACAACCTCCTTACCCTCGCGAACCTCGACCCGATGCGGGAGCCTCAGCCGGGGCAGTTCTACATGCTCCAGGTGAGCAAGGGGAGCGATCCGCTCCTGAAGCGGGCCTTCAGCCTGTTCAGAAGGACGCCCGAAGGCATCCAGATACTCTACAGGATAAAAGGGAAGGGCACCTCGATACTGAGAGACATGAAGGAAGGCGCGGCGCTCGACCTGCTCGGTCCCCTCGGAAACGGCTACCCTATGCCGTCCGATGATCAGAGCCCTCTGGTGATCGCGGGAGGCATCGGTATTGCCTCCGTTTTTTCTCTTGTCGAAAAACTGTCGAAGAAGGCCTTTGTTTTTTACGGCGCCCGGCTGGAAGAAGAGCTCTTCATGACGGACGAACTCGGAAAGATCTACAAAGAGCTCGTGGTCTGCACCGATGACGGCTCCTGCGGGGTCAGGGGAACTGTCGTGGATGTCCTGCATGATTTTGTGAAGAACCGCGACGGCATTCAGCGGCCGGTGATCTATGCCTGCGGACCGCACGTCATGCTGGCGGCGATCGCGAAGGCGGCAGAGGCCTATTCGATCAAGGCCTATGCTTCTCTCGAAGAGCATATGGCCTGCGGAGTCGGCGCCTGCCTGGGATGCGCGGTGAAAACGACGTCGGGATATAAGAGGGTATGCAAGGAAGGGCCGGTATTCGACTCTCAGGAGATCGTGTGGCAGCCATGAAACTCGAAGTCCATATCGGTAAATTGAAGCTGAAGAACCCGGTGATGACCGCCTCCGGCACCTTCGGCTACGGCGAGGAATATTCGGAATTCGTTGACCTCAACAGGCTCGGCGCGGTGGTGGTCAAGGGGCTTTCCTTAGAGCCCAAACAAGGCAACCCGCCTCCGCGGGTGGTCGAGACCGCCTCGGGTATGCTCAACGCGATCGGACTCCAGAACATCGGGATTGAAAGATTCATCTCGGAGAAGATGCCCTTTCTCAGACGATACGATACCGCGGTGATCGTGAATTTCTTCGGCGATTCCGTAGACGAATACGCGGCGGCGGCGGAAAGGCTGAGCGGAGTCGACGGGATCCACGGCCTCGAAATGAACATCTCCTGCCCCAACAAGCAGGAGGGTTGGTGCATCTTCGGCACCGACCCGAAGGTGACCGCGCGGGTCGTCGGCGAGGTGAGGAAAAGGACCTCGCTTCCTCTCATCGTGAAGCTCTCGCCGAACGTCACGGACATATCGCTCATGGCCAGGGCGGCCGAAGATGCGGGCGCAGACGCGGTGTCGCTGATCAATACGCTCACCGGGATGGCGATAGATATCCGGACGAAGAAACCGAGACTGGCGAACCGGACCGGCGGCCTGTCGGGGCCCGCGGTGAAACCCGTGGCGATACGGATGGTCTACGAGGTATTCCGGGCCGTGAAGGTCCCGATTATCGGGATGGGCGGCATCATGAGCGGCGACGACGCGGTAGAGTTTCTCCTCGCGGGAGCTTCCGCCGTTGCGGTCGGGACGGCAAATTTCGTCGACCCCGGGGCTACGACGGCGATACTTGATGGTATAATTGATTACATGGAGAAGGAAGGCACAGGGGAGATCGGTTCTTTAACGGGAACTGCCCATGCCGGGTAGGCCTCTTATCACCCTCACGACCGACTTCGGGTATGACGATCCCTTTGTCGGCGTGATGAAGGGCGTCATTCTTAAGATCAATCCGGAAGTGGAGATCGTCGACATCACCCACGGCATCAGGCCCCATGACATACAGGAAGCTGCCTTTACCATAGGCATGAACTACCGGTATTTCCCTGCGGACACGATCCACGTGGTCGTCGTGGACCCCGGCGTCGGCTCTGCCCGGAGGCCGCTCCTCGTCTTTTCAGAAAACCACTACTTTATCGGTCCCGACAACGGCGTCTTCTCCTATATCTACCGGGTGAAGCACGAGACGCTCGATGTGGTGCATATCACGGCGGAGCATTATTTCCTGCAGAAGATGAGCCCGACCTTTCAGGGACGGGACCTCTTCGCCCCTGTTGCCGCCTGGTTTTCGAGAGGGGTCCAGATCGAGAAGTTCGGGGACCCGATCACCGATTACCGCACCCTCGATATTCCTTTTCCGCAGACCTCGGACGGAAGGGTGGCCGGGAGCATCATCCATATCGACCGGTTCGGCAACGCGATATCGAATATCGGAAAGACCGACATCGAATCGTTGGGTGAAAAAGCAGGGGTAAAGCCTTTTAAAGTCTATCTGAAGGATACCGAGGTCAGGATCAGAAATCATTATCATGAGGCCGCAGACGGTATTTTGTGCTCTCTTGTTAACAGCTCCGGGTGCATAGAGTTCTTTGTAAAGGGCGGCAGGGCTGCCGCTGAATACGGCATATCGGTCGGGGATGAAGTGAAGGTGGTCGTCGGCTGAATAGTACGCCTGTCGACGCAGGCAATAAAAAGGGCGGGAGCAAGTCCCGCCCTTCCGAAATCCTCCGGGGATATAACTTCCGGGATCAGGCCTTCTGCCGTCTCCTCAGGAAGCAGACCGAACCCGCCCCGGCGAGGAGCATAAAAACAATCATCCCCCACTCGGTCATGGTCGGGACGGCGGCTTCCGCGGACACTGCAGAAACCTGGTCAACCCCCGCATTCAAATAGAGCTGATTGTCGACCTCTGCAAACCTGATCCTGACGGTGCGGCCTGCATAGGCGGAAAGGTCGGCGCTTATCGTAGTATATCCGAGCGTCAGCGGATCTCCCGGCTGCGTCTGATAAACATTCATCAAAACGCCTGCTCCCACATCGTCGACTGCAGCCGCGGGGTCCATGATGTCCACGCGGAACTGCTGATTGGGCGTGGAGGTGTAATCCAGTCCCGTTCCGATGACCCAGTCTGCCGCCTGGTTGTTGAGGTATATTGTGGCCGAAAACTGCGTCGATCCTCCGGCAGGAACGGCAATGTCCTGATACAGGATATGTGTCCCTCCCCCCGTCTGGTCAGTCATCGCCGCGTATGTGCCGGCCGGGGGCGGCAAGACGGTAAAGCCGTTGAGAGGGGTCGTCGTGCCGGACATGATCGCAAAACTGCCGCTGCCAACATCAACCACTGTCCATCCTGTTGCATCCCCTGTTTCGAAGCCGCCGTTGACAACAAGTTCGCCTGCCATGGCCATTCCCGAGAGTGTAAGTACGATAATCAGCGCAGCAAGTATAGCCTTCCCGAGTCTTTGCATCTTTTCTCTTCCTCCTTCAGTGATATAGTCGCCATAATATTTTTCTTTGTCTTATGGCGGCCGCTATTAAGACTATGCGTATGTAACGGTATCAGAAAGGGAAGTTCGCGTCAACGAAAAAAATCGGAATTAATACTTGACAGAATTGGTAGACTATTTTAATTTAGTATATGCTTCGGTTATCGACAAAGGGACAGTACGGCGTGAGGGCGATGTACGAGATCGCCCGGGGATACGGCCGCGGGCCGATCACGATCAAGGAGATATCCGAGCGCCAGGACGTCTCCGTGGCGTATCTCGAACAGATACTGAACACCCTGAGGAAGGCCGGGATCATTTCCAGTGTCAAGGGGCCTGGCGGCGGATATGTCCTCGGCAGGGACCCCGACAGTATCAGCATCGGGGCGATATTGCGGGAGCTCGAAGGTCCGGTGGCGATCACCTCCTGTCTCGATCCGAAAGAGGGCTGCATGAGGGTCGAGGGATGCGTGACGCACCTTCTCTGGAAGTCCCTCGGAGAAAATATCGAGGCCTTTCTCGACAAGATGACGCTTCAGGACCTGCTCAACGGCAGCCAGTTTATCGAGGTGCCGCGCAGGGAGACGAAGAAGAAGGCCGGCAAAGACGTGTCAGCGGGGATCGGGCGATGAAATTCGCCGAGAACGTCAAGCCCGACGTCACTACGGACATCGTTTACATGATGTGCCCGATGCACCTGCTGAAACTGGAGGAACAGATGAAGGAGCTCGAGACCGGGCAGATACTGGAGATCATGACGGATTACGACGGTGCGCTCGAAGACATCCCTGCCTGGTGCGAAAAGACCAGAAACGAGTTCCTCGGCATGGAGGACTCAGGAGATTTTTTTAAATTCTATATCAAGAAGCTTGCGAGGTGAGCATCATGAAAAAGATCTATCTTGACCATGTCGCTACGAACCCGCTTCACCCCGAGGCGCTCGAAGCGATGATGCCCTATCTGAAGGAAGAGTTCGGCAATCCGCTTAGCGTCTACGAATACGGGACGCGCGCGAAGGCCGCCATAGAAGGCGCAAGGGAGCAGGTGGCGGAACTCGTTAACGCCAAGGCGGCCGAGATCATCTTTACGGCGAACGGGGCCGAGGCGAACAATTTCGCGCTACGCGGGATCGCCCTGGCCAAACAGAACGAGGGCAAACACGTCCTCGTCTCCAGGATGGAGCACCATTCGATCCTGAATTCGGCCCGCTTTCTCGAAAAGTCCGGCTTTGCGGTCACCTATCTGCCGGTCGACAAAAAGGGTTTCGTGGACCCCCATACGGTGAAGAAGGCGATCACGAAGGAGACGGTGCTCATCTCGGTCACCCACGCCAGCAGCGAGGTCGGCACGATCGAGCCGATCAAAGAGATAGTGAAGGTCGCGAAGGAGCACAACATCATCGTGCATACCGACGCGGTCGCGACGACCGGGAACATCCCGGTCGATGTGAAGGACCTCGGCGTCGACCTCCTGAGCATGGCCGCCCATCAGTTCTACGGCCCCAAGGGCGCGGGGGCGCTTTATGTGAAGCAGGGTACGAGGATCGTCCCGCTTATCTATGGCGGGATACAGGAATCCGGAAGAAGGGCCGGAACCGAAAACGTCCCTGCGATCGTCGGGATGGGGAAGGCGGCGGAGTTGGCGAAGGCCGAGCTGGGAAAGAGGATCGAATACCTTAGGCCTCTTCGGGACAGGATCATCGGGACGATGGCGGGGGCCGAGAGGGTCTATCTCACCGGCGACAGGGAAAACAGGCTGCCGGCGCATGCGAGCTTCTGCGTCGAGTATATAGAGGGAGAGGCGATGCTGCTTCTTCTCGCGGCGAAGGGGATTTTTTCGGCGAGCGGGTCTGCCTGCTCGTCGAAGGCGCTGAAGGCTTCCCCTGTGCTGCTTTCGATGGGGATCTCTTCGAGCCTGGCGCAGGGCTCGATCGTTTTTTCGCTCGGGATGATGAATACGCCGGAGGAGGTCGGCCATCTGCTGACCGAATTTCCGGCGGTGATCAAGAGACTGAGAGAGATTTCCCCCTATGCCCAGGGCTGGGGGGACAGAGAGGAAGGTGGCCAACACTGGACAGTGAAAGAGTGATGGACCATTTTACGAACCCGCGAAACGTGGGTGATATGGAAGACGCCGACGGCATCGGCACCGAGGGCAACCCGACCTGCGGCGACGCGATGAAGATCTATATCAAGGTAAAGGACGGAAAGATCGTCGACGCGAAGTTCAAGACCTTCGGCTGCGGAGCGGCGATCGCGGTCAGCAGCATGGTGACCGAGATGGTGAAGGGCAAGACGCTTGACGAGGCGCTGGCGATATCCAAAGAAGCTGTCGCTGCCGAACTCGGCGGTCTCCCTCCCCAGAAGATGCATTGTTCGAACCTCGGCGCCGACGCGCTCAAAAAGGCGATCGAGGACTACCGGAGCAAGCAGAAGCAGTAGGGCCTGTCGTTTCATTCCGGCGGGCCGAGTGTCCCTCAAATCCTTTCTGATGCGATAGGATTTGATCGGGCATGGTCGTGGAAACAGAGGACTCCAATGTTATTGCTCCGGTCGGGAAGTGCGGCGTGGCTTCCGATGCACTGAGGAAGCGCTGCAAAAGGCTTTTCGGGCTGCGCTGCTCACCTCTGAGGCTAGTCTGTATATTGATGTCAGAGAGCGGCAGGGGAATCTCCCCTGCCGTTTTTTGTTAGGTTATGCGTATATCTTCTTCACCCTGCCGACCTCTCCGGTCTGGAGCCGTACCTTTATCCCGTGGGGATGGGTGGGCGATTTCGTCAGGATGTCCTTGACAATCCCTTCAGTCAGTTTCCCCGTCCGCTGGTCTTGTTTCAGCACGATTGATACGCGCAGGCCGGACCTGACATCAGCCCTTCTGTTTCCGTCCATCATCGACTCCCGTCATTCCGCCGTCTGAAAATCGTGAGGCATTTCGCCGCTTGCCGCATAAAGAATCCTCTAGACTCCCCCTCCGCCCAGCACCTTGTAGAGTGTCACCAGAGTAGTGAGACGGGAGAGACGCACGCCAATCAGCCCCTGCTGCGCACCGTACAGAGAGCGCTGCGAATCCAGGACATTCAGATAACTGGATATGCCTTTTTCGTAGCGCGCCCTCGATAAACGGTAGCTTACGGCGGTGGCATCCGTCAGGGACTGCTGGGCCGCGAGCTGATCGCCAATGGCGCCGTATTGCGCAAGCGCGTCGGCCACCTCCCTGAAGGCGCTCTGGATTGCCTTCTCATACTGGGCCAGGGAGATTTCGCGGTCAACCTCCGACACCTTCAGATTTGCCCGGTTTCGGCCCGAATCGAAGATCGGCAGAGTAATCTGCGGCGCAAAGCTCCATGTGTCGGCGCCTCCCTTAAAGAGCCCTGAAAGCTGATCGCTGGACAGCCCGATGCTCGTCGTGAGGCTGATGCGCGGGAAGAACGCAGCACGGGCCGCGCCGATGTTTGCATTGGCGGCTTTGAGGAGGTGCTCGGCCTCCATGATATCGGGGCGGCGCCGCAGGACCTCGGACGGCAGGCCGGCGTTAAGATCTTTCATTGCGGTGACCTCGCTGAGACCGGCCGGCAGGAGGTCCGCCGGTACCGCTGAGCCGATCACAAGCGCCAGCGCGTTTTCGTCCCGGGTCACCTGGCTCGTGAAGCGGGCGATATCCACCCGGGCCGAATCGACACTGGTCTCCGCCTGACGGAGATCGAGCTCCGAAGACGCGCCCGCCTCGAAACGGCGCTTGATAAGGCTGTACGATTCCTGCTGGCTCGTGAAGGTGTCCCGGGCGATCTTCAGGAGCTCCTTATCGGCGGCAAGGGTCAGGTAGTCATTGGCGACCTCCGCCACCAGGCTGATCTGCATGCTGCGGCGTGCCTCCTCAGTCGAAAAAAACTCTTCCAAAGCACGGTCCTTAAGGCTTCTCACGCGGCCGAAAAGATCGAGTTCATAAGCGCTGAACCCGAGAGAGACGCCATACTGGTGCGCGTTAATGGCCTGCCCGGTTCCCGAGAGCACTCCCGGCGTTCTCGCGCGTACGGCGCTGCCCGCTGCGTTGACCGTTGGGAGGAGGTCGGCGCGCTGGACCTGATAGAGCGCCTGGGACCTTTCGATGTTGAGTGCGGCTATTCGCAGGTCACGGTTGTTTTCGAGCGCGAGTGCGATTAATTTTTGCAGCTGCGCATCGATAAAGAACTCCTGCCATGTGATGTCGGCGACTGCCCGCTCTCCCGGTTTGACTGAGCCCTCTTTGTAGGCCGGGCCGGCCGGCCATTCGGACGGCACAGGCGCCTCGGGGCGCGCATACGTCGGGGCCATGCTCGCACAGCCGGTGAGGGCTAACAGGGCGATTGCAATGACTGCACCACGTAGACCCGTGAAAAGCTCCCCTTGCCCCCCTCTTATCTTAAGAGGGGCAGAGGCGGAGCATCTGGCCGTTATTCCAAAGGAACGTATTGCCTTCCTTTGAAGGAGGGCAAAGAGGGATTTCATGGTCCAACAGTTCATTTTGTGAGGAACTCCAAGTCGTCTTTTCATATCGCTATTCCCCCGCGCCGGCAACGGCAGACGACGCTGCGGGCGATTTCTTTTTTAACCGGCCGAAGAGCCGCGATACCAGCACAAAGAAGAACGGAATGAATATCAGGTCGATGAAGGTGGCCGAGAGCAGCCCGCCGGTGACGGCCGTTCCGATTGCGTTCTGTGCGGCGGCCCCGGCCCCTTTGGTGAGGGCCAGAGGCAGGGTGCCGAAGAAGAAGGCCAGAGAGGTCATGATTACCGGCCGCAGCCTGATCCTCACCGCCGACATCGTGGCCGTCATCAGCTCATGGCCCTCGTGCATCTGTGCCTTGATGAACTGGATGATCAGGATCGCATTCTTGGTCGAGAGCCCCAGAGTGGTGAGAAGCCCTATCTGGAGATAGACGTCGTTCGGCAATCCCCTCAGCGTGACCGCTGTCACCGCGCCCACGAGACCGAGGGGCAGCATCAGCATGTTGACGAGGGGGATGCTCACGCTCTCATACAGGGCGGCGACTGAAAGGAAGATAACCAAGAGCGAGATCGCATAGAGCGCCGGGGCCTGCGCGCCGGCATGCTTTTCCTCGTAGGAGAGGCCAGTCCACTCGTAGCCTATCCCAGCCGGCAGTTGTGCCGCCATCTTCTCCATCTCGGTCATTGCCTCGCCGGTGCTTATTCCCGGCGCGGCCTGCCCCATGATCTCGACGGAAGGGATGCTGTTATAGCGTTCGAGACGGGGTGAGCCATATTCCCAGTGGGCGGCCGAGAAGGCCGAAAAAGGTACCATGTCGCCTTTGTTGTTTCTGACATACCAGCTACCGATGTCCTCCGGCAGCATCCGGTACTTGGGAGCCGACTGGAGGTAGACCTTCTTTACCCGGCCGTTCTGCATGAAGTCATTGACGTAGGAACTTCCCCATGCGGTAGAAAGCACGCTGTTGATGTCTGCAAGGGAGACCCCCTGGCTGCCTGCGCGCACATCGTCGATGTCGAGTTTGAACTGAGGGGAGTCATCCTGGCCATTCGGCCGCACCGCGATCAGCTTCGGGTCCTTCATCGCCATGCCCAGGAGCTGGTTGCGCGCCTCCATCAGTTTCGCATGCCCCACCCCGCCCCGGTCCTGCAGCTCCAGGTCGAAGCCGTTGGCAACCCCGAGCTCGAGCACCGCCGGCGGAACAAAGGCAAAGGCGAGGCCGTCGCGGATCTTCGAGAAGGCCATCATGGCCCGGCCGGCAATCGCCTGGGCCCTGAGATCGGCCGCATGGCGCAAATTCCAGTCCTTGAGCTTGACAAATGCCAGCCCCATATTCTGCCCGCGGCCGGCAAAGCTGAAACCGGCTACGGTAATGATCCCCTCTACCGTCTTCTTCTCATCTTCCAGGAAATGCCGCTCTATCTGTCGAAGCACCCTGATCGTCCGTTCCTGCGTAGCGCCGGCCGGCAGCTGCACCTGGCAGATGATGAACCCCTGGTCCTCATCCGGCAGAAACGAAGTGGGAAGGCGATGGAAGAAGAAAAGCATCGCCGCTACGATGCCGCCGTAAATCAGCAGATAGCGCACGGGCTTGCCGAAGGACCGGCCGACTATGCCCTCATAAGTCCTCCTGAAGAAGTCGAAGACCCTGTTGAACCGCCGGAAGAACCAGCCGAGCCGGCCCTTCTCACCGGACTGGTGACCCTTTTCGACCGGCTTCAATATCGTAGAGCAGAGGGCCGGGGTCAGGATCATCGCCACGAATACCGACAGAATCATGGCGGAGATGATCGTGATCGAAAACTGCCGATAGATGACGCCGGTCGAGCCGCCGAAGAAGGCCATCGGCAGGAAGACCGCCGTCAGCACGGTGGCGATACCCCAGAGCGCGCTGGTGATCTGTCCCATGGACTTGATCGTGGCGTCGTGGGGTGACAGGCCCTCCTCAGCCATTATCCTCTCCACGTTCTCTACGACCACGATGGCATCGTCTACAAGCAGTCCGATGACGATGACAAGAGCGAACATCGTCAGGGTGTTGATTGAAAACCCGGCGGCCGCAAGAACGCCCATCGTGCCTAAGAGGACCACCGGCACTGCGACAGTCGGAATCAGCGTGGCCCTGATGTTCTGCAGGAAGATGAACATGATGAGGAAGACGAGGCAGACCGCCTCGATCAGGGTATGAACCACCTCCTCGATCGATATCTGGACAAAGGGGGTGGAGTCATAGGGGTAGACCACCTTTATCCCGTGGGGGAAATACTTTGACAGCTCCTCCATCTTCGCCTTCACCCTGTTGCCGGTATCGAGCGCGTTGGCCCCGGAGGCGAGGCGGATCGCCATCCCGCCCACCGGTTTGCCGTTATAGTACGACTGGACCTCGTAGTTCTCCGTGCCGATCCTGGACTCGCCCACATCCTTCAGCCTGACGGTGGAACCGTCGCTGTTGGTGCGCAGGATCAGGTTGTCGAACTGGTCTGTCGTCTGAAGCAGGGTCCGTGCGGTTATCGCCGCGTTTAATTGCTGCCCCTTCACCGCCGGCACGGCGCCGAACTGTCCAGCCGATACCTGGGCGTTCTGGGCCTGCAGCGCCGTGATGACATCGTTGGTCGTCAGGTGGTAGTTATCCAGTTTCGCGGGGTCCAGCCAGATGCGCATGGCGTTCTGGGTGCCGAAAAGGAGCAGTTCTCCCACGCCGTCGAGCCTGCTGACGATGTCCTGGATGTTCGAGACCATATAGTCCGTCAGGGCGTTTCTGTCCATCGAGCCGTCTTCAGAGACGAGCCCGACGATCATCAGGAAGTTCCGTGTGGACTTGACCACCTGGATCCCCTGACGCTGCACGATCTGCGGCAGAAGCGGCACGGCCAGCTGCAGCTTGTTCTGCACCTGCACCTGAGCGATGTTCGGGTCCGTCCCGGCCTTGAAGGTCAGGGTGATCGAGACCGCCCCCGACGAATCGCTGGTCGAGCTCATATAGATCAGGTTGTCGATGCCGTTGAGTTTCTGTTCGATCACCTGGGTGACCGTATCCTGAACGGTCTGGGCCGAGGCGCCCGGATAAACGGCGTTTATGGCGACCTGAGGCGGCGCGATAGGAGGATACTGAGAAACCGGCAGGGTCTTGATCGCCAGGAGGCCGCCCAGGGTGACCAGGATGGCGATCACCATGGCGAAAATCGGTCTATTGATAAAGAATCTTGGCATGGATCGGCTCCTTTATTTCGCGGCCTTTTCCTGCGCGCCGGCCGGCGTCCCATTCTCTCCGCTTCCGAAGGGCACGGCCTTGACGGTTGTTCCGGGCCGCGCCCTCTGCACTCCTTCCAGAATGACGCGGTCGCCAGGCTTCAGTCCATCGCTGACCAGCCAGTTGTCGCCCACGGTGCGGGCGACCTTGATGACGCGGGCCTCCACTTTCTCCCCGCTGCCGACAAGCATCACCATTGCGTTTCCATCGGGGTTTCGTGTGACGCCCCTCTGAGGGACGAGCACCGCCTGCGGGCTGACACCCTCCTCGACAATAGCCCGAACGAACATGCCCGGAAGCAGCGTCTGTTTCGGGTTCGGGAATACGGCGCGAAGCGTGACCGATCCCGTGCCCTGGTCGACGGTCACCTCCGAAAATTTGAGCTTCCCCGTCAACGGATAGGCGCTTCCGTCCTCGAGCAACAGCCTTACCTCCGCCTGGGCCGCGCCGCCGCTCTTGAGCAATCCGCCCGCCAGCTCCCGCTTCAGCCGCAGAAGCTCGGCGCTCGACTGGGTCACGTCCACGTACATGGAACTGAGGTCCTGGATCGTCGCAAGCGCGGTCGCTTGATTCGCCGTTACCAGCGCCCCTTCGGTCACCGACGACCGGCCGATCCGGCCCGGGATCGCCGCGGTTACTTTTGTGTAGGCCAGGTTGATCGCGGCGGTTTCGAGCGCCGCCTTGCCTGACTGAACATCGGCCTCGGCCTGCTTGAGCGCCGCGTTTGCATCATCATAGTCCTGCCGGCTGACCGCATTGATCTTTACGAGTTCATCATAGCGCTCGAATTTAAGCCGTGCCGGGATGAGGTTGGCCTCGGCCCTGGCAAGTGCGGCCTTCGCGCTATTATAGGCCGCCCGGTAGGTGGCAGGGTCTATCTGGTAGAGCACGTCGCCCGCCTTAACGTCCGCGCCTTCGGTAAACAGCCGTTGCTGGATGATGCCGCCCACCTGCGGCCGGACTTCCGCAATGAGGTAAGCGGAGGTTCGGCCCGATAGCTCCGTGGTGAGCGCCACCTTTTGCGGCTGAATCACGACGACGCCTACTTCGGGCGGCGCGCCGGGTCCTTTTGCGACTGAGGCGCTCTTTTTTGCGCAGCCGGCCAGAATAAGGTATCCGGCAAGCATACCGATGATGACAATTATGGCGGATCTTCTTCTGGACTCTTTGGACTGCCCTGCAAACCTCATATCAGTCTCCTCCCGTTTCTCCTGTAAAATCCTTTATGGTGATAAATATTCGTTTCGCCTTCGGTTCGTTGTCTCAGTTACAGGCTACCGTTTAGTGGTGTCGGACGATCTATTTTCGCAGGCCACGCAGCAGCGCATCGACCAGGGTAAGGGCGACAACCTCGTTCTTGCCCTTCGCGGAGTTGGCGCAGAATATGCTTTTCGCTACGAGACCGTGGGAAGCGATCGCGAATGTATCCGCTATCACATCCGCCTCCAGCTTCCGGAGCTTCCCGGCGGCAATGCATTCCTGCACGATCTCCATGAAGACGAAATAGGTGTTCCTGGCCATGGTTTCCTGTTCGACCAATTCCTCCCGGGTCCCGTATACGCTCTTCGTGAAAAAAATAAGCTTGTATTGATCGGGGTTCAGAAGACCGAAATTTATCAAATAGAGGACGGCCTGACGAAGTGTCCTGAGGGGGTCCCGGGAAACCGACCGGATACGGTTCAGCTCCGTCAGAAAGGTCTCAAAGAACTCCTCGCAGATGGCAAAGAGAAGGTCGTCCTTATTCTTGAAATAAAGATAAATCGTGGTCGGGGAATAATCTATCTTTTCGGCAAGCTTCCGCATCGAGAAGCCGTCGTACCCTCTCTTGATGAATATCATGCGGGCCGAGTCCAGAATCTCCCTTCGAAACGCTTCCTTATGCCTTGCCCGTTTTTCCGTGATTCCCATTAATTCTCCATAACGATGTTCTGGTAACTTAACAGCGTTAAGAATAACAAGGCGGACGAGCATTAGTCAAATCATGGTTTGCGTGGCCAGTCGGCCTTTTTAGCGCACAGGCATACCCCGCCTCCGAAGGGCCATCAGGGCCGCCACGGAAGAATTCGGATCTGGCCGGTGGCTTACCTCGCAAGGCATAAGGAAAAACAATCTTTTCCTTATGAGGGGCGGGCCGGCAGGGCGTCGTCGATGCCATGAAGGTGTCCGCCAAAGTTGACAAAAAAAAAGAATAGTATAGAATGGAACGTAAGAAGTTTTCGGGGCTTTGCCGAAACTGCGTAACGAGGAGACGGATTGAAAAAAGCGATAGTGTTCCTGCCGGTCATCCTTGTCTTTTTTTTGAGCGGCAGCGCGGTAGCGGAACGGACGGACTTTACCGAACCCGGCCTCGATCAGAGGACGGGCGCCTTCGTTCCCCTTGATCTGACCTTCACCGATGAAAAAGGAGAGAACGTCGCGCTCAGGCAGCTCGTCGACAGGCCGACCGTCCTGATGCTAGTTTATTACAGCTGCTCCCATATCTGTCCGCAGTTTCTCGGGGGGGTCGCGTCTTCCCTGGGCAATCTCTCGTTAGACCCGGCAAGAGATTACAGGGTCCTCACCGTCAGTTTCGACGAAACGGACAGGCCGGTGGACGCCCGCGAGGTGAAGAAGAACTATATCAAGGCGATCGGCCGTCCTTTTCCGGAAGACAGCTGGCATTTCCTCACAGGCGACCGGGAAGACATCCTGAGGCTGTCTCGCGCAGTCGGGGTAAGGTTTACAAGGCAGGAGCACGGGTTCGTACACCCCGAGGTGCTGATCTTCCTGTCACCGGAAGGCGAGATCACGAGATACATCCAGGCCCCCAAATACAGCTACGGCCTCCCCTCTCCCATGATGTTTTCCGCGGTGGACCTGAAGACCGCCTTCGACGACGCCTCGTCCGGGAAGGTCTTCATCTCCGGCACGGATGTCACGCCGCTCTTTTGCTTCCTGCACGAACCGGCGAACCAGGAACGGTTCTATGACATGCTGAAGGCGGCCGGCGCGGTCACCATGCTCGGCATCTTTCTCCTCTTTGTCTACCTTCGGTCGGGGAAAAAAACGGCGCCATGAAAGGGCTGTAACGTGGAAGAGATCACAGCGCAATACGAAAGTTTCTATCATGAGAAGGGAAGGTATAAAGGCATCCTCTCCTGGCTGATGTCGACCGACCACAAGAGGATCGGCATCCAATATCTCTGCGCGCTCCTTGCCTTCTTCTCGATCGGAGTCCTGCTGGGGCTCCTGATGCGGCTCAACCTTATCATGCCGGGAAAGATCATCGGCCAGGAGACATACAACCGCGTATTTTCGGTCCACGGAATCGTGATGATCTTCCTCTTCATCATACCGGGAATCCCCGTCGCCTTCGGGAATTTCTTCCTGCCGATCATGATCGGGGCGAGGGACGTGGCCTTCCCGCGGCTGAACCGTTTCACCTGGTGGACCTATCTGGCGGGTGCGACCCTCGTCGTGATCTCCCTCTTTGCCGCCGGCGGCGCCCCTGATACCGGCTGGACCTTTTACGCGCCGTACAGCATCAGGGCAAAGGCCAATATCACCCTCGCGGTCGCGGGCGTTTTCGTGCTCGGTTTTTCCTCGATCCTCACCGGCATCAACTTTGTGACGACGATCCATCGGCTGAGGGCTCCCGGCGTCACATGGCAAAATCTGCCGCTTTTTGTTTGGACGCTCTATGCGACCGGCTGGGTGCAGCTGCTCGCAACTCCGGTGCTGGCGATCACCCTCATATTCATCATTCTGGGAAGGGTCTTCGGCGTCGGGTTCTTCGATCCGGCAAAGGGGGGCGATCCGATCCTCTACGAGCACCTCTTCTGGACCTATTCGCATCCGGCGGTCTATATCATGATCCTTCCGGCTATGGGGATCATCAGCGAGGTGATACCGGTCTTCGCGCGGAAGAAGATATTCGGGTACCGGGCGGTCGTCTATTCGGCTCTCGGTATCGCCTCGGTCGGCTATTTCGTCTGGGGCCATCATATGTTCACAAGCGGGATGAGCGATACTGCACGCATCATCTTTTCCTTTATTACCTTTCTCGTGGCGGTGCCGACCGGGGTGAAGATCTTCAACTGGGTCGGGACCCTCTATAAGGCCTCGATAGTCGGAAACGCGCCGATGTATTTCGCGCTTACGTTCATCTTCCTCTTTTCGATCGGGGGCCTTACCGGGCTCATTATAGGGTCTCTCGAGCCGAACCTCCATCTGCACGGGACCTATTTTATCGTGGCCCATTTCCACTACGTGATGTTCGGCGGCGTGGGGTTCGCGATCTTAGCGGGCCTGCATTACTGGTTTCCGAAGATGTCCGGCAGGATGTACGAGGAAAGGCCGGCGAAGATCGGCTGGTTCATCCTGTTCGTCGGCTTCAACGTCCTTTATTTTTCGATGTTTATTTTGGGGTACGAGGGCATGCCAAGGAGGTATTTCGATTATCCGCCCCGGTATTTCACTCTTCATCTCGTTTCGACGATAGGCTCGTGGATCCTTGCGATGGGCCTCGCGATCATCGCCGGCAACCTGCTCAGCGCCCTCTTCAGGGGGCCGAAGGCCCCTGCCGATCCATGGGGGGGCAGGACGCTCGAGTGGACGATCCCGTCTCCGCCGCCGGCCGAAAATTTTGCGGAGACTCCGGTGGTGAGGGACTAGGGGGAAGCGATGGGAGCGGCTGAAGGACAGCGGGACCGCATTGGCGCCAAATACGGGATGTGGTTTTTTCTCTTTACCGAGATCCTCTTCTTCGGCGGCATGTTCATTCTTTATGCGGTCTACCGGTCGAAGTATCCTGCCGAATTTCACGCGTCGGCAGGTGAGGAAAACCTCCTGCTCGGCTCGATCAATACCGCGGTGCTTCTTACGAGCAGCCTCTTTATGGCGGTGGCGATTTCGGCGGTGAAGAAGGGGAGCTATCGCCTATCGGTCGTCTTCCAGGCAGCGACGATACTGATGGGCCTGGCCTTTCTGGCGATAAAGGCGGTCGAGTGGTACGAAAAAGTCGCCAGGGGGATATACCCGAACTCGCCGGTGCTCGACAAGATGAAGATGGGGGAGATACTCTTTTTCGGCCTGTATTATGTGATGACCGGCATCCACGGGGTCCACGTCTTTATCGGGGTCTGCGTGATATCCTTTATGGTCTACTTCACGCTTACCGGAAACGTTACACAGGAAAATTATTCGAAGATCGAGAACACCGGGCTCTACTGGCATTTCGTGGATATCGTCTGGATCTACCTGTTCCCGCTTTTTTATCTGATCACATAGGAGAAGGGTTGATGGTAAGGGATGCGGTTGAACGTGAAGACCACATAGGCTCATATGGGACGTATATCCTGATATGGGCGGCGCTGATGGTCCTCCTTGCGGTCACTATCATCGTCGCGAAGGTGGAGGTGTCGAAGTACAGCGTGCTTCTGAACCTGTTTATCGCGACCGTAAAGGCCGGACTCGTCCTCTTCTTTTTCATGCATCTGAAGTACGAGCGAGGGTTTCTGAAAGGGCTCCTTCTCATGGTGCTTCTCATCCTGGCAAGCGTAATAGGCTTGACGTTTTCGGACGTCTGGTACCGGTGAGGAGCGCGCGATGATCCTGGGCCCTTCGAATGTAGGCGGCAAGATCGAGACCTCGTTCCTAATTATCACCGCCGCCTGCGTCGTCCTTCTGATCGCGGTCACAGCCACGATGCTCGCTTTCATCTGGAGATATCGCCGCGCGAGGAGCCCTGTCGCCGAAGACGTTGAAGAGAAACTTGGGCTGGAGATCGTTTTGACGGTCCTTCCGACCGTGCTGGTGCTCGGCATGTTCTACTTCGGATGGGTCGACTTCGATTATATCCGCAACCCGCCGAAGGACGCGATGCCGATTGACGTGATCGCCCGTCAGTGGTCGTGGAGCTTCAAATACCAAAACGGCAGGCAGACGGACACACTGCGGGTCCCGGTCGGGGAGCCTGTAAAGCTCATCATGACTTCGGAAGACGTCACCCATAGCTTCTTTATTCCGGCCTACCGGATAAAGGAAGACTGCGTCCCCGGACTGAAGACCCACCTCTGGTTCAATGCCGATCAGACCGGCACCTTCGACATCTTCTGCACGGAGTACTGCGGGCTCGGCCATTCGCATATGCGGGCGAAACTGATCGCGATGCCTGCGGCCGATTTCCAGAAGTGGTACGGGACGAAAGAAGAGGCGGAGGGCGGCAGCAAGGGGCTTGAGCTGCTTCAAGCGAAGGGATGCCTCGGCTGCCATACCACGGACGGCGCCCGCAAGGTCGGACCTACCTTCAGGGGCCTTTACGGCGGCAAGGTCACGGTGACGACGAACGCAAAGGAGCGGACGATCACCGCCGACGAGGCGTATCTCGAGCGGTCCGTCCGCGACCCCGGCGCCGACGTGGTAAAAGGGTTCCCCAATATCATGCCGAAGCTTCCGGTCAGCGACGAGGAGTTGAGGGAGATCGTCGGTTATCTGGAGACGCTGGGGCAGGATGACGATCATGCGCGGCGAAACGGCCATGCGGCGCATGACTAGGGTCGGACCGTATTGGGAGCTCTGTAAGCCGAAGATCTCGGCGCTCTCGGCCCTTTCGGCCGCCGTCGGTTTTGTGCTCTCACGGGGCGGCATCGGCACGGAAACGGCGGCCGTCGCCATGGGGGTCTTCTTTCTGGCCTGCGGCGCATCCGCCATGAACCACTATCAGGAACGGGGGACGGACGCGCTCATGCGGCGGACGAGGAACCGGCCCCTGCCTTCCGGCAGGATCTCTCCCAAAAGGGCCGTTTCTTTTTCCCTTTCGCTGGTAATCCCGGGTCTTCTCATCCTGCGGATGTCGGGGGGATCCGCCGCTCCGATGCTTCTGGGTCTGTTGGCGCTGCTCTGGTATAACGGCGCCTATACGCTTCTGAAGAGGAAGACCGCCTTTGCGGCGTTGCCGGGCGCGATCGTCGGGGCGCTGCCCCCGGCTATCGGCTGGGTTGCGGCGGGCGGCACGCCGGGCGATCCCCGGCTCGCGTTCCTCTGCTTCTTTTTCTTTATGTGGCAGACCCCTCATTTCTGGCTGCTCCTTCTTGAGCGGGGGCCGGAGTACGAGGCCGCCGGTCTCCCCTCTTTGACCGGCATAGTGGGGATGTCTCAACTCGTCAGAATTATCTTCGTCTGGACGGTCGCCGCCGCGGCGAGCGTTTTGCTGGTCGCAATGGAAGGGATTACGAAAAGCCCTGTCGTGAATGCCGCTCTCTGTACCTCTGCGGTCTGGCTGATCTGGAGCGCCGCCGGCCTCTTGCGGAACGGGCGGCAGGAATACGCCCCTGCATTTCGCCGGATCAATGTCTTCGCGCTTATCGTGATGGCCCTCATGTCCATAGACGGCCTGGTGCGCAATGTCACCCTATAGATTCCCGGGGTAACGATGACCGAGCGGGAAATCTGCAGCCTCGAGTATCTGATCGGCACCCTTGCTACCGCGTACAAAGGCACCATCACCTCGCTTGTCGTACGGGATTTCTGCATCCTGGACAAGGACGGCGTCTCGGGCCTGAAGGGAACGGTCATTGCGATGCCCGAGGGAGAATACGACGCGGTGCTCACGCATGAGGGGATCGAGCTCTCGCGGACCGGACTTCGGCGGGGTTATTTCGAGCTGAAGGCGGAGAGCGGCGTCGTGAGGGATTCGACTAACCTCCAGATCGACATCATGCAAAGGGGTCGGCATATAGGGACTTTTCTCCTGCGGAAGGCGAAGGCCGATAATCTGTTCATTTCCGCACTCGAACTGTCGGAGGAGGTGAAGGGGCTTCACTTCGGGGCCCTTATCGGCCGCCTGCGGGGGCGGCCCGGACTGATGAAAAAGGGCGAGCATATCATCTCGCGTGTCCTCTCGACCAAGAAGGACTGGGGAAGATTTTCGGACGAAATCGGCAGCTTTGCACAGGACCTTTTCTGGTTCGACAGGGATTCGTTTTACGCATGGTCTGACGCATTGGTGCGGTACGCCTTTCTTTCGGCTGAGAAGGCCGGTCCGGGGGAGAAGGAAAAGGCCGCAGAAAACGTTCTCTCCATGCTTGAACTCGTCTTGGAAAACGAAAAAGCCGCAGGGCGGGCCGGGGACGTCGCCGCCGTCTGGCTTGGCGCAATGCGGGAGTCGGGAATCGACTGGTCGCTCCGGGCCAGGCGGGCGGCCGCGGTCCTTTCGGGCATCCGCGGCAGATTTCCGGAGAGTGATATCGTCGCCCCTTTGAGGGACGTCCTTTCTTCTCTCCGAAAGAAGGCGGAAGGCATCCCTTCCATCCCGGCTGCCGTGCGGGAAGTCCTCGGCAGATTCCTCCCGACGGAGGAAACGGCGGTCCTCGACCGGTTCGGACCGAAGAGGAAGGCGGAGATTCTCGAGACGGTCCGCAGGGCCGGTGACTCGGCATCGGCCGGAGATTATAAATCGGTCTTCGGCCTGCTCGAAGAAATCGAACCCCTGATCATCGACAGTGCGGAGATGGTGAGAACGTTTTTCCGGGTCGTCGGAAGACGTGTCGAAGAGGTCGCCCCGGTCCTTGCGGACGTTTTGTCCGGCGTGTTTCCGGTGTTCAGGTCGCTTCCGGGTCCGGTATATAAGCAGGCGGCTGCCTACCTTTCCGACCTGCTTCAGGCGCTGCTCGCCAAGGGGATGACAGGAGAGAGCGGGAAGATTCTTGGGCTTATCGACGAGGGCGGGTTCAGGGGCGAGGAGATCATACTGAACTCCGAGGTGGCCGGGTCGGTATTGGGCTGCGGGGATGACGGCCTGATTGAGCAGTATAAGAAGACGCTTGAGCGATACCGTGTCCCGCCGCCCGGGGTGAGGGGATTCTCGGGCGAGACATGGGCGGAGATCGCCGATCCCCTTCATCTCGAAAGGCTTTCGCGTTTCCTCAGGATCGCCGCGCTCGATCGCGCAGGTATTCGGGACGTCCTCATCCGCCTCATCTGCAACCTCTGCGCCAGCGGCGTCTTTATCCCGGACGACAGGCTCTTTCAGAGGGAGGTCTCGGCATATCTGAACTCGGCGCGCATGGACCGCGATTTTTTTCTGCACCGCTTGCTGCTTCGGAGGCTGCCGGTTTTTTTCAACGAGGTCGGCGCGACCGGAGACATCCGGGAGCATACGACCGAGATTGACTCATGGGGAAACGATCCGGTTCTGTATTTCCTGAGAAAACAGGTGCATGTCAACGCGAGCAACTACAACGTGCCACTCGTCGAAAGCGTGATACGGGCGTGGGCAACGGGTTCTTCCGGCCCGCTGAAGAATACGGTCCCGAAGGAGGTGCTGGCGCGGCTGGAGGCCGGATTGCTTGAGAGATACTACTGCGCTGCGGCCCCGATCCTCACCTCACTCGGGGTGCTCGACCGGCGGGGGCCCCAAGTCGAAAAGATCGTCACGCTCCCCGGGGAAGCTATCAGCTCTGCGGCAGAAAAGGCGGCCGCGCCGGAAGAGCTGAAGTCCAAGGTTGTTCTTCTTCTGAGAATTTATCAGCGTGTCGTAAACAAATATGCGCCTGGGGGGCCTGCTTCCGCCGGACGGGAAGGGCCGGCTTCGATGGGAGACTGTGTAGAGAGGATGGCCCGGCTGAAGGGGACCATCACCTCCCGGGAGAAGACGCATGCCGAAGAGTCCTTCTATTTCAAGCGTCATATCGCCTTCGGCATTCCCTCGGTGATGGGAGCGTATCACGAGCAGAAGTTCGACGCGATGAAAGAGCTGTTCGGGCTTGAGGAAAGGCTCGGGGTCTTCTTCGAGCAGCTGATTGCGGAGATCGAAGAGAAGGGGAAGTCGACCAGTGCGGGAGACGTCTCTGAATGGGTCGGGCAACTGGAGGCCGCAGGGAGGCTCTTCGGGCTTCAGGACCTCGGGAACCTCCAGGTTGATGAGATCATTGCGGTGCTCCGGACGAACGCCCTCCGCGCTGCGCAGATCGTCGACCTGCTCAGGATCTGGCAGAAGGAGCTGACCTGGATGGTCGAGTCCTTCTACCGGACGTTTCATGCGCCCCTCATATCGGTACTGGAACAGTTCCCCGAAGAGTCTCTGCCGCCGCGTCTCGGTCGACGAAAGGGGGGAAAGGCCGACTTCTCCGACAGGGCGGCCGATATCCTCATCAGAGAGATGATGGCCGGTGTCGCGGGCTTTCTCGAACTTGACCGTCTCCTCGGCGCGATCATTTCGGCGTTGAGGTTGCGTGTCTTGCACGGCGGAGACCTGCAGGTCGTCCCGGCGGGCGGACAGATCGCGGGAATCGGCGGGCGATATTATCTCCTCGACGAACTGAACGAGCGGCAGGCGATGAACCTCTCTCCGGTAATAGGCGGCAAGGCAAAGAACCTCGTCTGCCTGCGGGCCGGGGGGCTGCGGGTCCCGGCGTCGGTCGTCTTTCCCGCCTCTGCCGATTCTCCGCGGGGAGGATATGCCGGCGAAGACGCCTTCGAATCCGCGCTCAGGGAGGCGGTCGCAAAGATCGGGGGAAAAACCGGCTTAATATTCGGAGACGATGCAAACCCGCTTTTCCTGTCGGTCCGGAGCGGATCGTATATCTCGATGCCCGGCATTCTTTCCTCCGTCCTTTATGTCGGCATGAATGACAGGACGATGCATGCCCTGATCGAACGGGAGAAGGACGAATGGCTCGGTTGGGATTCGATGCGGAGGTTTCTCGAGCATTACGGGACGGTGGTGCTGGGGCTCGGCATGGATTTCTTCGAAAGCGCAGGCAGGAGGGCGACGGGGGGCCGCACCGAATTCCGGAGAGATGTTGTTTCCTCCGGGGATATGCAGGCGGTCGTCCGGGGCTACCGTGAGGAGTTGGCGGCGAAAGGACATTCGGTCCCCGGGGATGTCTTCGCCCAGCTGAGGGAATCGGTGAAGGCTGTCTATGCCTCGTGGAGGCTCGAACGCTCGCTTCGATTCAGGGAAGCGATGGAGATATCCGCCCATTGGGGCACTTCGGTTACGCTGATGCAAATGGTGTACGGAAACGCGAGGGGAGGGGGCGCCTCCGTCTTCTATACGCGGAACCCGTTTACGCTGGAGAAGGGCGTCTACGGCGATACGAGGGAACAGGCGACGGGGGGGGACCTCGTCTACGGCACGCTTGTCAACAGACCGCTTTCCCGGGAGCAGGAGGTGGGTGACAGAAAGAGTCTCGAGGAAACCGATCCCGAACTGTTCGGCCTGCACGCGGCAGCCGCCGCCCGGATCGAAGAGAAGATGGGCGGGCTTCCCCAGGAGGTGGAGGTCACCTATACAAGACGGTCCGACGGAAGGCGGACGATCCATGTGCTTCAGACCCGGCGGATGGAGTTTCACCGGGGCTTTACGAAGAGGTTTTCGGACGTATGCGGAATGCAGTCGAGCGTGATCGGGCGGGGGGCCGGGGTGCACGGAGGGGCACTCAGCGGAATCGTCACCTTCTCGACGTCGAAAGACCGCATCAGGAAACTCAGGGAATCGGCCGGCATGCCGGTCATATTGATACGGCAGACGGCAAATACCGACGACGTGTCGCTTATGCCGCTGGTCGACGGCATCGTTACCGCGGGAGGCGGAGTAGCCTCGCACGCATCGGTCCTTGCGCAAAAGTTCGACCTCACCGCCGTCGTCGGCTGCGAGGCGATGGAAATGGGGCTCGACGACAGGGGCGATCCCTATGCGAAGCTGGGGGGGCGGGAGATTCGCGACGGCTCCGAACTGAGCATCGACGGGTCTACCGGTCTCATATATTCCGCGGTCTGCCCGGACTTCGAATGACCCGCAGCGAAGCCTGACCTCGTATGTCTATACGGTTCATCCCTCCGGCGTTCGTGCTTTTCCTTCGCCTTCACCGGCTTTCGCCAGGGTCGAGGAGTGGCTCTCGGCGTAAAGCATCCTCGCGGTGTAGATCTCTCCGAGTGCCTGCACGATCCTTTTGGTGTAGTCGGCGTCTCCTCCGACGTAGTCGTTCAGGGCCTCTGCAAGATTCCCTCTTTTCAGCAGATACTTCTGCAGCACGTACGCGCCGGCGGCGAGGTTGCTGCGAACAAGGTACAGGTCGCGCCTCGACTGCAGTATCCCCTTTCCTTTGAGTTCTCCCAGCCATACGCCTGCCCTGACTCCCATCAGTCCGAGTGCGTCCTTATCGCTTCTGATGTTCGGATTAAAGTTCGACTCGACTTTGCAGACGGCAAGGAGAAGGTCGGCATTGGGATTTGCCGAGGCCTCGTCATAAACCTGAGAAAGAATTGCGTCGGGCATCTCGGAATTCCTTTTCATCCAGTCGAGGACCGCGGCTTTCATTCCCTGAAGAGAGGAGTCGTCCTGCCTCGCTTCCTCTACGACGGGCGCGGCCTCGCTCTTCGCGGCGAAATAACCAGTATACGACCTGACGGCCTGAAGGGCGGCTAACATCACAAGGAATGCTATTGCCCCTCTCATGAGCAGAAGGCGTCTGTATTCGACGATTGCGTATCCGCTGATCTTTTCTTTCCACATAATCTGCCTCCTCCGTTTTTCCGCGGGATGCATCCCGCTGACACGTTAAGAGAGAAGTTCGCGGCCTTGCTCTTTTCGCGGCCGCTGATCTATGGTGGACTTCGAAAGAAAGTCTTCGAAGGGATTGTAGGTATTTTCGTTATCTACCTTATATCATCAATAAATGGCCTTGTCAACAGATTTGTTCCCCGCGATCTTCTCCTTCCATGCGGTAAAGTGGTACGCTATGTATAGATGTGAAAAAGGATACGGGAGGAAGGCCATGAAGACATTGTTCGACCGTACCACGATAAACGGCATGGAGCTGAAGAACCGTCTTGTGCGTTCCGCAACATGGGAGGGGATGTGCGAGGCGGACGGCCGGCCGACGGACAGGCTGACGGGGTGTTATCGGGACCTGGCCGGGGGAGGGGTGGGCCTTATCATCACCGGATATGCCTTTGTCAGGCCGGACGGCAAACAGTTGCCGGGTAAGATGGGTATCCATACCGATGACTTTCTGCCTGAAATGAAATCTCTTACACGGGCGGCCCATGGGGAAGGCGGCAGGATCTGCATCCAGCTGGTGCATGCCGGGGGGCAGACTGATTCGGCGAATGCGGGCAGACGTCCTCTTGCCCCCTCTTCAGTTCAGGTCGATCAGTTTCCCGGGATCCCGCAGGAGATGTCGGGAAAGGATATAAAGGAGCTCGTTCAGGCATTCGGAGACGCCGCAGGGAGGGCGAAGGCCGCGGGGTTCGACGCGGTCCAGCTTCACGGCGCGCATGGCTACCTGATCAACCAGTTCCTCTCGCCCCTCACCAACAGGCGCACAGACGCATACGGCGGAAGCGCGGAGAACCGCTGCCGCTTTCTGATGGAGGTCTACCGGCGGGTGCGTGAGACGGCAGGCCGGGATTTCCCCGTGATGGTCAAGCTCAACGGCGCGGATTTCGTCGAGGGAGGTCTTTCTGCCGACGATGCTGTTTTCGCCGCGCGGGTTCTCGACGGCGAGGGAATCGATGCGATAGAAGTGAGCGGCGGCACGTCTGCCTCGGGGGACAAAAGCCCTGTACGGACTAAAATAGACGGACCCGGAAAAGAGGCGTACAATCTCGATCTGGCAAGGAAGATCAGGGCTGCGGTTAAATGTCCGGTCATGGTGGTGGGAGGGTTCAGGAGCTACGATATTGCGGAGGATGCGGTCGGACGCGATGGCATGGATTATATCTCGATGGCCCGGCCCTTCATCCGCGAGCCGAACCTTGTCCGGCGCTGGCGGGAAGGAGACACTTCAAGGGCGAAATGCATCTCTTGCAACAAATGCTTCAGGCCGGGACTGAAGGAAGGGGGCATCTATTGCGTGGTCGAAGCTAAGGAAAGGAAGAAGGCGGAGAAGGACCCCTAACGCTGCATGCCGGCGGGGAGAGCGTCCCTCACATTCTTTCTGATGCGAAGGATTTGACAGGGCATGGCGGCGGAAATGCAGGACTTCACGAAAAGGTATGTCCCGGCCAGGGTCTTTGGATGTTGCTTCCGATGCGCGAAGGAATTGCGACGAAAGGCTTTTGGGGCCGCCCTCCTCGCCTCCGTGACGATATTTATGCAGCGGGAGAGGTAAGATTCGTAACGGGCCGGGCCGGTTACTTCTCCTCATGGAGCGCTGCAGCGGAATTTGCCAGAAAGACCTCGGCATACTTGCCGTTTCGCTCGAAAACTTTTTCAGAATGAAGATTCTTCAATGTCGCTAATGCGTCGTTGTCGGGGCTCCCCTGACGGGTGAATACGACTACGTCGTACGGCTTGCCGGCCGCTACGACCTTCAGCGGCCTGATTACATACCCGAGAAAGGGATGACGCATCGCCTCATTCAGGGGCCATTCGGCCAGGACGGATTTCCCCGGGAAGGTCTTTTCCACGTAAGCGCAGACTGCCTTGTGGTTCAGGACCACGTCCACATACTGCATGTCCTCTTCGTAGCCGCCGTGACTCCCGGTCCCGGCGCCGTACTGCAGGGCGGCAAAGAGGCCGATGATGCCTGCGCAGGCCGCAATGAGCCGCTTCGAATTCCCGAATAAGAGGGAGACCGCATACGCGCCGAGGATGAAATAAAAGGGGAAGACCGGCAGGACGTAGCGGGCCGTGCAGTAGATGAAGGAATACGTGCCTGCGACAGACAGGAAGATGAGCAGGAAGAGAGTGAATTCCTCTTTCCATGCCCGCTTCCGCAGGAGGAACGCGGCAATAATCAACAGCGTCATAATAATCCTGCCCTGCCTGACGAACGCCCATGTCAGACTCCTTCCGGTGATGGTAAAGAAACGGTTGGCCCCGAAATACTGATTCGGCAGAAACATGCCCGTCTCGATCTTCTGCCAGAGAAAAAAGAGGCCGAGCAGAAGGAGCGGAGCGGAATATAGCAACGCCGCCATCGTCCCGTCCTGATCTTTCTTCCTGTCGAGCCACGCATAGACGGCGATGGAAAGGATGACCGCCGCCCCCGACTCCTTGGTCATCACGAGAAGCATCCCGCAGAGGAGATAGGCGGCGTATTTCTCCCGGAAAAAGCAATAGACGCAGATGACCCCGAGCGCTGTGATGACAATGTCCCCCTGGACCATGCCGGACTGCGCAAAATAGAGGGGCGAAAAAAAGAGGAAAAGTGAGGCAAGGAATCCGGTTGTCCGATTGGAGAGGCAAGCGGCCAGCAGATAGGTGAAATATACCCCCAGGAACGAGACGCAGATGATGAAGGCATGGGCAATCCAAATTTGTTCCCCAAAGAGCTTGAACAGAAGCGCGACGGACACATAGAGGGCAGGGGGATGGCCGAAAAACATATAAGGAGGATGAAACCCCGGAAAGGCCCTGAGAAGGCTTCCCTGCGCAAGCCAGTGAGCGGGTGTCATGTATGCGCCCATCTCGTCCCAGTTGTAGGGAAGATTCAGGATCGCGGCCTTCGAGGCCGATACGATCAGCAATAGAGCCAGTCCGGCTGCGGCGTCGTACCGTCTCTGAAGGGCTTTCTTAAGGTAAGAGACCGCTATCATCGTCGTGTGAGGTAGTATATGGATCGCGGTTCGACAGGTCAAACGTGTGCCCCCTTTGTTATAATACGTCCAAAGGGGCGGCGTATTATGGCGGCAAAGAAACGTGGAGCTGGAACCTTTTCGTTTCAGCCCTTCGAGGGGCTGAAAGAAATCATCAAGACGCGCGGCATCGATTTAACCCCGAAACCCCCTGCCGAGACGAACAGGAACAAGACGAGATTCATTTCGGGGGTGTCGCATGAGATCAGGGCTCCTCTGTCCTCGATCCGCTCCTTTTCAGAGATCCTCCTGAATTACGACGACATCGATGCAGCCACCAGAAAGGATTTTCTCACCATCATCAATGAGGAGAGCGCACGGCTTGCGCAGCTGACCGACGACATGCTCGATATTCTTATCCGCGGTCTGAATTGCATCGGTTTGGGGTTCGGTCAGTACGGGAACGGGATGCGCGGGCTCTTTGACAACCTCAAGAAGATATCGATCGGATCGTGAGCCTCTCCGGTCGCACGGCGCATTGTCCCGCGCGGCCGGAATCATGAGGCGGGACGCAGGCAGACGTTTCGAGCTCTCCCCGCCCGACTGTTCCCCCCCGTCGTCGTAGTGCGCTTCCGGCGATACTGCCGCCCTTATCTCTTTAAATTATTGTTCTGTTTGCAGTAAAATAGAACTTAATCCACCGAGGGGAGGCGGCTGCGTGGGACATATAAAAGGCCTTAAATGCCGGGAGTGCGGGCGGGAATACGCCGTCGAGCCGATATACGTGTGCGAGTTCTGCTTCGGCCCGCTCGAGGTGTCATATGACTATGCGAGTATCGCAAAGGCGCTGAGCAGGAAGACGATAGAAAGCCGGGAGAAAAGCCTCTGGAGATACCGGGAACTCCTGCCGGTGGACGGCGAACCGCAGGTGGGGCTCACCTCGGGATATACGCCGCTAATGAAGGCGGACAATCTCGCCAGGGAGCTGGGAGTGGCCGAACTGTATCTCAAGGACGACACGGTGGTCCATCCCACGCTCTCGTTCAAGGACAGGGTCGTCTCGGTGGCTCTTACCAAGGCGAAGGAATTCGGATTCGACACTGTTGCGTGCGCCTCGACCGGCAACCTTGCCCACTCGGTATCGGCGCACGGCGCGAGGGCGGGGCTCAGGAGGTTTATCTTCATACCCGCGTCGCTTGAGGCGAGCAAGATCATCGCGTCGCTCGTCTACGAGCCGAACCTCGTCGCCGTCGACGGCAATTATGACGAGGTCAACAGGCTCTGCAGCGAGATTGCGAGCAGATACAGGTGGGCCTTCGTCAATATCAATATCAGGCCGTTCTATGCGGAGGGCTCCAAGACCCTCGGCTTCGAGATAGTCGAACAGCTTGGCTGGAAGGCGCCGGATAACGTGGTGGTGCCCTGTGCGAGCGGGTCGCTGCTCACCAAGGTATGGAAGAGCTTTAAGGAGTTCAAGGAGATCGGGATACTCGGGGAACTCGGGACGAAGGTCTTTGCGGCGCAGGCCACCGGCTGTTCCCCGATCGTGACGGCGATCAAGCAGGGCACAGACGTGATCAGGCCGGTGAAGCCCGATACCATCGCGAAGTCGCTGGCGATCGGCAACCCGGCTGACGGCTTTTACGCCTCACAGGTGATAAAGGAGACGGGCGGGGCAGGCGAGGACGTCTCGGACCGGGAGATCATCGACGCGATCGGGCTCCTTGCGAGGACCGAGGGGATCTTCGCGGAGACCGCGGGGGGCGTCACGCTTGCCGCTGCGAAGAAGCTGATCGAGGCGGGCAAGATCGGGCGCGACGAAGTTACGGTGATCTGTCTTACCGGAAACGGCCTGAAGACCCAGGAGGCGTTGCAGGGGCACACGATATCCCCTCATTATATAAAGCCGAATATCAACTCGTTTGAAGAGGTCCTGAAGAAGATCGGATAGGTCTTCGAACGACAAGGAGGTAATAGATGGCAGTAAGAGTGAGGATCCCCACCCCCCTCCAGCGGCTGACGCAGGGAAAAGAAGAGGTGGAAGGCGCACCCGGCAAGGTGATCGAGATGGTGAACGATCTCGACAGCAAGTTCCCGGGGATAGGTGAAAGGATTTCGGAGAACGGCAAGATAAGGCGTTTCGTCAACATTTACGTCAACGACGAAGACATCAGGTTTCTGAACGCCGAGGAGACGGTCGTGAAGGACGGGGACGAGGTTTCGATCGTGCCGGCCATCGCCGGCGGGACGACGGCCGGGGAGGCCGGATGAAGAAGAGGGTTAAGCTGACGTTCCCCCAGCAGTTGATCAGGGAGCCGGTGATCTTTACGATGGCGAAACAGTTCAACGTGATGCCGAACATACGGCGGGCCAGGGTTACCGAGACCGTGGGGGAGATGATCCTGGAACTCGAGGGCGGCGAGGAAGACCTGGCAAAGGGGATACGCTGGCTGCAGGAAAAGGGCATCGAGGTCGAACTCGTGGAAGGAGACGTGATCGAGTAGGGTTTTCCCCCCGCGGTCGCCCCTCTTTATTTTATTGCGTTGACGGGTACGCGAGAGCAGATATGCTGAAAAACACCACAGGCTCCCTCCAGACGGACTGGCGGGCAGGCGGCGTGATCTTGTGGTTCGCGTAAATGCAGCATCGGCGCATGGTGTTTTGCTGCATGTGTGGTTTGGTCTGAGCGTTGTTTTTTAAAGGATCCTCGACCATGGCTGTTTTTCATCGCAGATGCTCTCTTTTTGATATCTTTTTGTGGCAGCTGACGGCTGGCAGTAATGGAGTTATGGTAGGGTAAAGGACATCTATGAAATATATTGTGATTGTCGGAGACGGAATGGCGGACAGGCCGCTGAAGGAGCTCGGCGGCAGGACGCCTCTTCAGCACGCCTCGACGCCGAATATGGACAGGCTTGCCTCGCAAAGCCTTTACGGCGCGGTGCGGACGGTTCCGGAGGACATGCACCCGGGCTCCGACGTGGCGAACCTGAGCATACTCGGGTACGATCCGCGCAAGTTTTATTCGGGGAGGGCCCCGCTGGAGGCCGCGAGTATCGGGGTGGCGCTGGAAGAGGGCGACGTCGCCTTCCGCTGTAACCTCGTCACCCTCAAGTTCAATCAGGACAAGACGACAGCGGTCATGGAGGATTACAGCAGCGGACATATTACGACTGAGGAGGCCAGGGAGCTGATCGCGGAGATTGGCGCAAGACTTGGCAGCGAGACGATCAGTTTCTATCCGGGGGTGAGCTACCGGCATCTGATGATCTGGTCGCGCGGATCCGCCCAGGTGGAATGCGTGCCGCCCCACGATATCCTCGGCAAGGACATAAACGATTATCTTCCGGTCGGCGAGGGCGAGGAGGTGCTGAGGCGGTTGATGAGGGATTCGCTCGATCTGCTCGAAGGCCATCCGGTCAACAAGGAAAGGATGCGAAACGGCAAGAACCCGGGGAATTGCGTCTGGTTCTGGGGACAGGGCAGGAAGCCGGCGATCCCGACGTTCAGGGAGAAGTACGGAATCGAAGGGTCCCTGATATCTGCCGTGGACCTGACCAGAGGGCTGGGTATCTATGCCGGCTTTACGATATTGAGCGTCCCGGGGATGACGGGGTACCTCGACACGAACTATAGAGGAAAGGCAGACGCCGCGCTTGCCTCCCTGAAAGAAACGGACTTTGTCTACATCCATGTCGAGTCTCCCGACGAGGCCGGCCATTCGGGGAGATGGGAGGACAAGATAAAGGCGATCGAGGACTTCGACAGGCTGGTGGTAGGGACGGTGATGGAAGGGGCCGCGGCCCTCGGCGATTGCCGTATCCTTCTCCTGCCCGACCATCCGACGCCGGTCGAGCTGAGGACACATACCGGCGACCCGGTGCCGTTTGTGCTGTATGACAGCAGGGACATCAGGCAGAACAAGGGCGCGAGGTTCGACGAGGAGCTTGCGAAAAGACCGGATGCGCGGCCCTTCGAAGAGGGCTATCGGCTGATGGATTTCTTTATCAAGGGAATATGAGGAGGATTTCGGCGGTGAGGTACGGAGGCGGAACGTGGCGTTGATAGTTCAGAAATACGGTGGGACTTCGGTGGGCAACATCGAGAGGATAAAGGCGGTCGCCGACCGGGTCGTCAGGACCGCGCGGCAGGGCAACCAGGTCGTGGTGGTGGTCTCGGCGATGTCAGGCGAGACCGACAAATTGATCGGGCTTGCGCAGCAGTTGTCTCCGGCCCCTCCCGAACGGGAGATGGACATGCTCCTGTCCTCCGGCGAGCGGGTGACGTCCGCTCTTACCGCCATGGCGGTCGAGGCCCTGGGTCTCCGGGCGAAGTCGATGACCGGAAGGCAGGCCGGCATCATCACCGATACGGTCCATACCAAGGCGAGGATAGAGCGGATATCGGGGGAACGGGTCAAAAAAGCCCTCAAGGAGGGGAACGTCGTCGTGATCGCCGGTTTTCAGGGCGTGACAGAGGGGGAGACGGACGTCACGACACTCGGCCGCGGCGGCTCCGATCTGTCGGCCGTCGCTGTCGCCGCAGCGGTCGGAGCGGACCTTTGCGAGATCTATACCGACGTCGACGGGGTATATACGACAGACCCCAATATCGTGCCGGAGGCGAGAAAGCTGGGGAAGATATCCTATGAGGAGATGCTCGAACTTGCGAGCCTTGGGGCGAAGGTGCTCCAGACGAGATCGGTCGAGTTCGCGATGAAATATAATGTGCCCGTAGTCGTCAGGTCGAGTTTCAACGACAATCCCGGTACGCTGGTGGCGGAGGAGGACAAGGAGATGGAGAACGTTGTAGTATCAGGTGTGGCATATGACAAGAACCAGACGAAGATCACGATCGTGGAGCTCCCCGACAAGCCCGGGATAGCAGCGAAGCTCTTCGATACCATAGCGGGGGCGAATATCGTCGTCGACATGATCGTCCAGAACGTCAGCAGCGACGGCAAATCGGCCGACATCTCCTTCACCGTGCCGAGGACCGATTCCCGGCGGGCGCTGGAGGTGACCGAGGCGGCGGCAAAAGAGCTCGGCGCGAAACGGGTCGATATGAGGGAGGACATCAGCAAGGTCTCGGTCGTGGGGGTGGGCATGAGGACCCACTCGGGTGTGGCATCGAAGATGTTCCGGACGCTTGCCGACCACGGGATCAATATCATGATGATCAGCACGTCGGAGATCAAGGTGTCGTGCGTTATCGACCTGAAATTTACGGAGCTGGCGGTTCGGGTGCTTCACGAGGCCTTCGGCCTCGCCGCGGCCGCGTGACGGGATGACGGTGCGGAAGATCGAGATCTACGATACCACGCTGAGGGACGGCGCCCAGTCGGAAGACGTCTCCTTCTCGGTCGAGGACAAGCTTCGTATCACCGAAAAGCTCGACGAACTCGGCGTCCACTTCATTGAGGGAGGGTATCCCGGGTCGAACCCGAGGGACGCGGAGTATTTCAAAAAAGCGGCGAAGCTCCGCCTCCGGCATTCGAAGGTGGTCGCCTTCGGCAGCACGCACCGGCCGAAGAGGAAACCGGCAAACGACGAGACGATGAAGGCTTTGCTCGACGCCGGCACGCCGGCGGTGACGATCTTCGGAAAGACATGGGACTTCCACGTCAAAGAGGCCTTGCGGGTCCCGCTGGAGGAAAACCTCGATATCATCCACGATTCCGTCGCGTTCCTCAAAAAGCACCTGGGGACGGTCTTCTTCGACGCCGAACACTTCTTCGACGGATACATCAATAATCCCGAATATGCGGTGAAATGCCTGAAGGCCGCCCAGGACGCCGGAGCGGACTGTCTGGTGCTCTGCGATACCAACGGCGGTACGATCACCTCGGTCGTCGGACAGACCGTCAAGAAGATGATAAAGGAGTTTTCCTCAAGGATCGGGATCCACGCGCACAACGACGCCGAATGCGCGGTCGCCAGTTCGGTGGCGGGCGTCGAGGCGGGCGCCGACCAGGTGCAGGGCACGATCAACGGGCTCGGAGAGAGGTGCGGCAACGCCAACCTGATATCGATCATTCCGAATATCCAGCTGAAGCTCGGCATCCACTGCGTGGAGCCGGAGCAGCTGGCGAAACTCAGGGACGTATCGAGGTTCGTCAACGAGATCGCGAACCTGAGGCACTTCAAGCGGCAGCCCTACACCGGCGACAGCGCCTTTGCCCATAAGGGAGGCATGCACGTCAGCGCGATTCAGAAGAGGCCCGAGACGTATGAGCATATCAGGCCGGAGCTCGTCGGGAACTCTCAGAGGGTCTTGATCTCGGACCTTGCCGGCAGGAGCAACATCCTGAGGAAGGCCGAGGAATTCGGGATAACGCTGGCGAGCGACTCGGCGCTTATCCAGGACATCATCACGCAGCTGAAGGACCTCGAAAACCAGGGCTTCCAGTTTGAGGGAGCGGAGGCCTCCTTCGAACTCCTCATGAAGAAGTCGCTCGGCCTGCACAAGAAGTTCTTCGATCTGATGGGCTTCAGACTGATCGTCGAGAAGCGGAAGGAAGGGGAAGACCCGATCAGCGAGGCGACGATCATGGTGAAGGTCGGCGGGCATATCGAGCATACCGCGTCGACCGGCCACGGCCCCGTCAACGCGCTCGACAACGCGCTTCGGAAGGCGCTCGAAAAGTTTTATCCGGAGCTCAAGGACGTCAAGCTGCACGACTATAAGGTGCGGGTGCTGACCGCGGGCAAGGGGACGAGCGCGAAGGTCCGCGTCCTCGTCGAGTCGGGCGACAAAGAGACCAAATGGGGGACCGTCGGGGTTTCGGAGAACATCATCGAAGCGTCCTACCAGGCCCTCGTCGACAGCGTGGAGTACAAGCTGCTGAAGGAAGAAAAATAAGCGGACGGCTCCCCCGCGGAAAGTCTTTCGTCTGGATTGACTGCTAGTCTTTGCATCCAAGAGAAAAGAGTCGAAGATTTCTCTCAGCCGACCTGTATCAGTATTTTCCCTTTTGCCCTGCCGGTTTCGCTATAGGCGTGCGCCGCGGCGATCTCTTTCAGCTCATAGGTGCGGTCGATGAGCGGGGAGAGCTTATTTTCTTCCACGAGGAGGGCGAGTCTCCGGAGGTCTTCGCCTCCGGGACGGACGTTTACGAAGCGTATCCTCTTTTCGTAACCGAAGAGGGAGAGAAAGGGACGAAGAACAAACCCTGCGATGTCGGCAGGCTTGTTCGGCAGGGTGGTGACATATCTTCCCTCTTTCGTCAGGCAGCGTCCCACCTGAAAGAAGGTGCGCACCCCTACCGCGTCGAAGATGATGTCGTATGGCGCGGTCATCTTCGCAAAGTCTTCTTTCCGGTAGTCGATGACCCGGTCGGCGCCGAGGGCCGCTACCGGCTCTGCATTGCCGGTTCCGCAGACGGCGGTCACGTGACAGCCGGCGGCCTTGGCGATCTGGACTGCGAACGATCCGACCCCTCCTGAGGCGCCGTTGACCAGGACCGAGTTGTGCTCCTTCATTTCCCCTTTATCTTGGAGCGCCTGATACGCGGTGAGGCCGGCAAGCGGTATTGCGGCAGCCTCGTCGAAGCCGATATTCCCGGGGATGACGGCGAGGAGGGACTCGTCCGCGCAGACATATTCGGCATAGGCCCCGCGGACCCTGTAGCCCATCATGCCGAAGACCCTGTCTCCTTTCCCGAACCGTGTCACCGACGGTCCGGTCTCCTCTACTTCGCCGGCGATGTCGAAGCCGAGCCTCATCGGAAACTTCGCGCCGTAGAAGAGCCTCAGCGAGCCATTTCTGATCTTCCAGTCGACGGGGTTTACGCTCGAATAGCGGACGCGCACGAGCACGCCGGTTTCTGACACTTCCGGTCGTGGAACTTCCTCGGTCCGCAGGATGGCGGGGGGCCCGAATTCTCTGATCAATACCGCCTTCACAGAGGATGTCCTTGTGCAGCAAAGCTTCCTTTGTCAGACATAACTCTCCCGGTGCATAAATATCCCCGCCGGCATGCAGCGTTAGGGATAAGTAAAGCTTATGCGCAGGGGATCATTTTCGTCAATCCCACGCGAATGCCCTGCGTGCTATCGACTGGGATTGACTTCGGTCAGGATTTCCCTGAAAAGAGCATCTTGTGCCGGAGTTTCCCGAGGAGCTTGTTGAGGGGATTGCTTCGATCGAGGAAAGGCACGACCGGGGCTCTTCTTTGCCCAAGTTTCCGAATAGATGACAACAATTCCTTGTGCCTGGCGTCATATTTCAGGCCTGCATAAAAGGCGTCCAGAGCCTCTTTCTTTAGGCGTCCGGCAAGGCAGGCCCTGCCGAGATTGAGATAGAGAATAGGATAGAAATATTCCTTGTCCTCGGACGCAGACCGTGCGATGATTCCGATCGCCTTTTCGCAGGCGGTACAACCTTCCTTCGGCCGTTTTTCGACAGTTGCGAGCAGGTAGCCCAGATGCGAAAGGAAGAAGGGGTCCTCAGGAAAGATGCTCAGCGCTTCCTTTGCAACCTCTAAGGCATCTTTGCGATTGTTCTTTCGAAGACAGTCATTTATGTGGATAGCAAACTGCGCTTTCGATTTCCTCGGCGCCTCATTTTTTGGGGAAAATGCTTCCAAAGCGGCAAGATGCTGACCGTCCATCAAATCCTTTATCATTGCCTTCAGCGCCCCTTCCGGGGCAGTTCCGGCATAGTCTGTCGTCTTCGTACTGACGATGGTCCCCGCCTGATACGTTCTCGTTATAACCTTTTATTAATGAATTGCGAAAATAATAAAGTGATTTATATCACAAGCATGAAGAAAATGTGTGTTCGCAGGTGTAACTCATATTAATAAGATTTCGATATTCTTAGACCTGATACCGTTGCAATAAAAGCAGGAGCGGAACGGTGAAAACCGTATGATGACAACCCTTTGCGCCGTGAGGTATAATCTGCTCACATGAAAAGGCTTGTCGTCAAGATCGGCAGCAATATACTCGCCGACGAAAAAGAGGGACTGAACACCAGGCGTATCTCCGCAATCGCCTCGGAGATAGCCGAGGTAAAGACGGAGGGGTACGACGTGGTCGTTGTCTCTTCGGGCGCAGTTGCCGCCGGCATGAGAAAACTCGGCATGAAGCAGAAGCCGAAGGACATTAAATCGAAGCAGGCCGCGGCGGCGGTCGGGCAGTCGAGCCTGATGTGGGCCTATGAAAAGAGCTTCGCGGAGTTCGGGGCGAAGGTTGCGCAGGTGCTCCTGACGCAGGAGGATTTCTCGGACCGGAAGCGGTACATCAACTCTAAAAACACCCTCCTGACGCTGCTTTCCTACGGGGTCGTCCCGATCGTCAACGAAAACGACACGGTGGCGACCGACGAGATCCGGTTCGGCGACAACGACAACCTTGCGGCGCTCGTCGCGATACTCGTTGAGGCCGACCGGCTCGTCATCCTTTCAGACGTCGAAGGCCTCTACCGCGAAGACCCGCGGCTGAATCCGAAGGCGGAGCTGGTTGCCTGCGTGGAGGAGATTACCGGAGAGATCGAAAAGCGCGCGGGCGGGGCCGGCAGCGCCGTCGGCACCGGCGGCATGTATTCCAAGGTGCTCGCGGCGAAAAAGGCCTTGGCCCACTGCATCCCCGTGCATATTCTCAGCGGGAAAAGGAAGGGGCTGATCGTCGAGGTGCTTGAGGGCAGGCCGCACGGCACCGTTTTCAGGCCGGGCACCTGCAGGCTTTCTCACCGGAAGGGATGGATTGCCTACAGCAGCCGCACGAAGGGCAGCCTGGTGCTGGACGACGGTGCGGTGAGGGCACTCACGTCGCAGGGAAAGAGCCTTCTGCCCTCCGGAATCACCGGCATTGAAGGGGATTTCGAGCTGGGCGACGCCGTCAACTGCGTCGACGGGAAGGGACGCCGCGTCGCCAAAGGCATTGTCAACTACTCGGCTTCCGACCTGAGAAAGATCATGGGGAAGAAGACGTCAGAGATAGAGAAATTGCTCGGGTACAAGTATTCGGACGAGGCGATCCACAGGGACAACCTAGTAACGCTGTAAGCCCGGAGAACCCTTCGTTATTGCCGTCCTTTAATCCTCGGCTCTGTTTGTGGTATAGTGTATAATTGCTTGTTATTAATCGCTTTTATTGACTGTTGAGAGGGAACAACCCTATTGCCCTTTCGCAAAAGGAAAAATGCCGAAACTGCACCTGATTCTCGCATTTCATAACCACCAGCCGGTCGGCAATTTCGACCATGTGCTCGAAGACTGCTACCGCAAGGCATATCTGCCGTTTCTCGAAACGCTTCTGGGGCATCCGGGGCTGAAGGTCGTCCTGCATTATTCCGGACATCTTCTGACCTGGATGCAGGAGCGCCACCCGGAGGCGATCGATATCATACGGACGCTTGTCGAAAACAGGAGGGTCGAAATTCTCTCGGGCGGGCTCTTCGAGCCGATCCTCCCGGTGCTTCCGGAAAAAGACCGCGTCCTGCAGGTGACCGAGATGACGAAACTCGTCAGGAAGGTCCTGGGATACGCGCCGAAGGGAATGTGGCTTGCGGAGAGGGTCTGGGAGCCGCAGATACCGAGGTTCATCGCAAAGGCGGGCATCGAGTACGTGCCGATCGACGACTACCACTTCAAGCTGACCGGCCTCGAGGACGACCGGCTGATGGGATACTATCTGACGGAGGACGAGGGGTCCCGGGTATGCGTTTTTCCGGGAAGCGAAAAGCTCAGGTACAATATCCCGTTCAGGACGGTGGACGACAATATAGCGCATTTCAGGGAGGTCGCGATGCGCGGCGGCGACCGCCTTTTGACGATGGCGGACGACGGCGAAAAATTCGGCGTCTGGCCGAAAACCTACAAACACTGTTACGAGGACCGCTGGCTCGACCTTTTTTTCGCCGCGCTCGAGGAGAACTCGGAATGGCTGGAGACGACGACCTTCGGCGAGTATCACGCGAAGTTCCGTCCTCTCGGCAGGGTATATCTGCCGACTGCCTCATACCGCGAGATGGGAGAATGGGCGCTTCCGCCGGAACAAACCCTTGAGTACGAGCGTCTCCTCAGGGACATGGACCCGCTGGCCGGTGAGCGGTCGAAGCAGCTTCTGAGGGGGGGGATATGGCGGTCCTTCATGGTCAAGTATCCGGAAGCTAACCATATCCACAAGCGGATGTTCATGATCAGCAGGAAGGCCCACGCGGCGGCGAAGGCGGCCCCGAAGAAGGGACGGCCGGCGCTTGCCGAACTCTGGAGGGGGCAGTGCAACGATGCCTACTGGCACGGCATCTTCGGAGGTCTCTATCTGCCCCATCTGCGGTCGTCGCTCTACCGGCACCTCCTGCGGGCTGAGGCCGCTTCGGATGAGGCGCTCAGGAAGCGCGTGTCGGTCGAAAAGGGAGACTTCGACTGCGACGGCTACGAAGACGTGATCGTCACCACGAAACATCTTGCCCTGGCCGCAACCGAAAAGGGCGGATGCGTGACGGAACTTTCCCTGTACGGGCAGGCGGTCAACGTCTGCGACATTCTCTCCCGCCGGCCCGAGGCCTATCATTCGAAGATCACCAGGGCCGCGGAGGCAGATGCCGGTGAGACGAAGACGATCCACGACCAGATTATCGTCAAGGAATCCGGGATCGGCGAGCATCTCGTCTACGATTCATACCGGAGGGCCTCCCTTCTTGACCGCTTCTTCCCCCACGGGACGCGCGTGACGGACGCAGCGGGGGCCGTCGCTGAGGAGCTCGGCGATTTTCTGGAGGGACTGTACCGGCTCGAGGCGCCGTCCGGCGACGGGCCCCCCTGCCTTTCGTTTTCGAGGGAGGGGCTGGTGAGACGGAACACGGTAAGCATAGAAAAGACGCTGCGGCTGACCGGGCCGCGGGAGATACGGGTCGACTATCTCGTTTCGGGGACTTTTTCCGGGCTCTTCGGCGTCGAAATGAACCTGTCGCTTCTGGGTTCACCCCATCCCCTCATCAGGAGGGGAGGGAAGACCATGACGATGCGGAGCGCCGCGTCGCATGAAAACACGCGGGCTTTCAGCATACGCGACAAATACCTCGGCCTCGTGATAAAATTCATGTTCGACGAAGAGCTCAGCCTCTGGCATTATCCCGTCGAGACGGTCTCTCTCTCCGAGCAGGGTGTCGAGAGGCTCTATCAGGGAACGTCTTTTCTGTTTATACGAAATATGGAACTGCAGGGGAGGAAAAAAATGTGGTTTACGATCTCTTTCGGAGAAGAAAAACGATGAAGCGGGCGCTCCTGGTTTTGGCGGTCTTCCTTCTCCTGCCCCCGGTCGCTCGCGGCGCGGACGATCCCCTGACGGCATTGAAAGATCTTACGATGGCCTATTTCACGCCGCAGTCCGGGACGGTGCTGCGCGTCGAGGGCGACAAGGTGGTCCTGTCTCTGGGCGAGAAGGAGGGGATTCGTCCCGGCATGAGATTGCGTGTCACGAGAGAGGGCGCCCCCTTTGTCCATCCGGTGACGAAGGAAGTGATCGGGACCCTCGAATCCACTGTCGGAACGATCGCGGTGAAGGAGGTGCTGCCCGAATCTTCCACCGGCGTGATGGTCGAGGGCAGCGTCAAGGATGGCGACCGCGTACGGCTGTCGGAGACGAAGGTGAAGGTCTTCTTCTGCCAGGACAGGAGCATCGACTGGTATCTTGCAGACGAGTACTACAGGCGGCTGAAGGCCACCGGCAGGATCGAGATGATTGATACGCCTTTGCAGACCGATGACGAGGCGAAGGTCCTTGCGGAGGCCAAGAAGGCGGGGGCCGGCGTCGCGCTTTTCCTGACGGGGAGAGAGGCCGAGAAGTCGACTCTGATGCGAGAGCGGCTCTATTGGGTCTCCGACGGGACGAAGTTCGTCGATACCGAAAAGAAGATTGACGCGTCGTACGAAAAGGATCTGAAGTTCGGAGAAGACTATTTTACTCCGGTGAGCGGCGAAGCGGTCACCGCGTACGACCTCCCGTTCGGCGCGCGGTTTATCCTCTCGGCCGACGTGGAAGGAAACGGACATCCCGAGGTTGTGCTGAGCACCGGAAATCTCCTGAGGGCCTATGTGGCGGGCGCCGATCTCAAATTCATCTGGGAGGTGAAGGGGGCGTCCCGCGACGAATTCATCTGGCTCGATGCGGTCGATATCAACAAGGACGGACGGGACGAGATCGTCGTCACGTCGCTCAGAGACAAGGAGGTGGTATCGTCCATCTACGGTTTCGACGGGTCGACGATCAAAAGGCTCTGGGAAGGGAACTATTTCCTCCGCAGACTGGGGGAAGGGCTGATCGCGCAGGCCTACTCGGCTGCCGAGGGGTATCGGGGAGACGTCTTTACCGTGAATTGGGACGGCGACCTCAAGCTCGGCGAAAAGCTGAAGGTCCCGAAGGGGGTCAATATATATGATTTCGTCGTTGTGCCGGGCGAGGCGAAGAAACTCATGCTCTTTGCCTACGACGCGCAGGGATTTCTGAATCTGTACGACGACAAGGGCCTGAAGGTATGGAGAAGCGGGGCGGGAAACGGGGGTTTCCTGACGACCTTCAAGAGGCAGGAGACAGGGGCGATTATTTCTTCCTCCGGAGCGTGGACGGTGCCGGACAGGCTTCTTCAGAGACACCGCGAGGTGCTTGCGGTCAACAGGGTGCCGCTTGCCGAAATGGTGAAAAGCATCGGGTACAAGAAGTCGCAGATCAGGGATTACTGGTGGAACGGGGTTTCGATGGAAGAGGGAGTGCTCATCGACGATATCAAAGGGAATATTCAGGACTACGCGCTTGCGGGCGACAAGGTGCTGGTGCTCACCAGCCCCTTCATGGGACTCAAGTTCGAGAACATCCTCAAGGGCGAAAGTCCCCTCGGGGTCGTATTGAATATCTATTCCGTGAAAGGGAGGTAGGCGAGGTGGCGCTGTCGGGGAAGATACCGGCACATGTCGGGATCATCATGGATGGAAACGGAAGGTGGGCCCAGGTGAGGGGGCTGCCGAGAATCGAGGGGCACAGGGTGGGTGCCGAACGCGCGAAGGAGATAATCGAGTGCTCGGCCGATATGGGAATCAAGTGCCTTACGCTCTACACTTTTTCGACCGAGAACTGGCAGAGGCCCGTGCCGGAGGTGACGACCCTGATGAGGCTTCTGGAGATGTACCTCAAGAGGGAGCTCTCGGCGCTGGTGCGGCAGAACATCGTCTTCCGGGCGATCGGCGAGACGTGGCGGCTCCCCGACAATATCCGCGCGCTCCTCAGGGAGACCGAAGAGAAGACCGCGGCGAACAGCGGAATGACCCTTGTGACCGCGCTCAGCTACAGCGGGCGCAACGAGATCATCCGCGCGGTGCGGAAGGCCGTTGAATCGGGGTGCGGGGCAGAGGCGGTGACGGAAGAGTCGTTTTCGAAATATCTCGATACGGACGGACTTCCGAGTCCGGATCTGATTATCCGGACGAGCGGAGAGCGGAGGCTGAGCAATTTCATGCTCTGGCAGAGCGCCTACACGGAGTTTTATTTTACCGATACGCTCTGGCCCGATTTCGACCGCGACGAGATGATGCTGGCGATCCAGGATTTCCAGGGGAGGGAAAGGCGCTTCGGGGCCATTTCCGCGAAGTCGAATGCATCATAAAAGGCTGATCGTCGCGGCGATTGTCGTCCCGCTCCTGTATCTCTACGTCATGTTTCTCCCTGCGGAATATTTCCTTTTTCTCGCCGTCTTCGTGTCGACGATCGCGCTGATCGAGTTTTATGCGATGTTCCGCATCCAGCCCGCGCTCAAATACGCTGCGGTTGCCTGGGGGGCCGTTCTCCTGGCGGTCTTTTTTGCGGCGAGGCATCTCTTTGCGGATATGCTGCTGCTGGCCGCGCTCACACTGATGGGTCTGAGGCTCGTCGTCAGAAGGGACCCTTCCTCCTCGAGGGAAGAGATTTCGGCGGTCCTGATGGGGCTCCTCTATATTCCGGGCCTTCTTACGTTTCAGCTCGACCTTGTGAGCTGGGGGCCCGCCTGGATCGTCATGCTGTACGTGTCGGTCTGGGTCTCCGACAGCATGGCCTATTATATCGGCAAGGGGTTCGGGAAGAGGAAGCTCTATCCGGAGGTGAGCCCGAACAAGACGGTCGCGGGCGGGGCGGGATCGCTGGCCGGCGGCGTCGTCGGCGCCGTCTTTGTCAAGTCTGCCCTCCTGCACCAGGTGCCGCTGTTGCAGTCTGCGCTCCTCGGTCTGTCGGTCGGTGCGGCGAGCATCGTCGGCGACCTCGTCGAGTCGATGTTGAAGCGGGACGCGGGGATCAAGGATTCGAGCAATATCCTGCCGGGCCATGGAGGGATGCTTGACAAACTCGACAGCGTCACCTTTGCCGGGCCGGTTTTTTACTGGCTGGGAGTGGGGCTCGGACTCCTCAAATAATCCGTCGCCGGAAGAAGGCCGGGCCGGCACACTGCTAAGCGATATTTTAGTATAATTGAAGAGATGAAAAGAATCGCGATCCTCGGGTCAACCGGCTCGATAGGGCGGAGCACCCTCGACGTCATAGAGAAAAACCCCGGCGCTTTCACGGTCGTCGCCCTGACGGCAGGCAGGAATGTGGACCTTTTTGAGCGGCAGATACGCTCCTTCGCCCCCGAGATCGTAGCGGTCGCCGACCGGCAGACCGCCGAGGCCCTGGGCAAAAGGGTCAGCGGAGTCGAGATCCTTGCCGGGCCTGAAGGGATCAACGAGGTCGCCGCATACGGCGGATCGGATTTTGTGCTCTCCTCGATCGTAGGGGCCGCCGGGCTCATGCCTACCGTTGCCGCAATCCGTGCCGGCAAGGAGATCGGCCTTGCCAATAAGGAGTCCCTTGTGATGGCGGGCGAGATCGTGATGGGGGAGGCCGCGAAGATAGGCGTCAGGATCATTCCCGTCGACAGCGAGCACAGCGCCGTCTTTCAATGCATTAAAGGGCATAAGAAGGCGGGCGTACGGAAGATCATCCTCACCGCCTCGGGCGGTCCCTTTGTCGACAGGAAGAAGGAGGAACTCGCCGGCGTCACGGCGAAAGACGCGCTGAGACACCCCAACTGGAGCATGGGGAGGAAGATCTCGATCGACTCGGCGACTCTCATGAACAAGGGGTTGGAAGTGATCGAGGCCTGTCGTCTCTTCGACATGCCGGCCGATCGGGTCGGCGTCCTGATCCATCCTCAGAGCATCGTGCATTCGATGGTGGAGTTCAGGGACAGGAGCTGCATTGCGCAGATGTCGATGCCGGACATGCGGGGGCCGATATCCTATGCCCTTGCGTATCCCGACAGGATCGACGACCCCATCCCGGCGCTTGAGCTCGACCGGGTAGGGTCGCTCACCTTCCGGCCTCCCGACCATGAGACATTCCCCTGCCTCTCCTACGCGTATGATGCGCTGAAGGCGGGGGGGACGATGCCCTGCGTGCTCAATGCGGCGAACGAAATGGCGGTGAATGCGTTTCTGGAAGGCAGGATCGGGTTTCAGGACATTCCCCGCGTGATCAGAAGGACGATGGACGGGCACGCCGTGAGGCCGGTGGCGGACCTTGAGGACGTGATCGATGCGGACCGGCTGTCGAGAGAAGCCGCCGGAAAACAGGTTAAGGAGTTTGAAAAATGACAATACTTTATCCACTGCTCCTTCTGGGGGTCCTGATCTTCGTGCACGAGTTCGGCCACTTTATCTTTGCCAAGTTGCTCGGCGTAAAGGTGCTGAAGTTTTCGCTCGGATTCGGGCCGACACTTGTGGGGAAACAGCGCGGCGAGACCGAATACGTGATCTCGGCGGTTCCGCTGGGCGGATACGTCAAGATGCTCGGAGAAGAGCCGGGTGAAGAGCTGCCGGAAGAGGAGAAACAGAGGGCCTTCAATTTCCAACCGGTATGGAAGCGGTTCGCGATAGTTTTTGCCGGACCGGTCTTCAATCTTCTGTTTGCCTGTCTGGTCTTTTACCTCCTCCTTCTTACGGGCGTTCCGGCGCTGTATCCGGACATCGGCAAGATCGCGGCGGATTCGCCGGCGCAGAAGGCGGGCCTTATGACCGGCGACCGGGTGACTGCGCTCGACGGGCACCCCGTCCAGAGCTGGGACGACGTCAGCGGCGGCATAGAAGGGAAAGACGGCGCGCCCCTCTCGTTGACGATAAGAAGGGGCGATCGCACGATCGAAATCAGGTTGAAGCCGGAGGAAAGGACCGAGAGCAATCTCTTCGGCGAGAAGAAGAAATACTGGGAAGTCGGCATATCGCCGCTCGTTCTCCCTGTTGTGGGAGAGGTTGTTAAAGGTGAGCCTGCCGATAAGGCCGGACTGAAGAAGGGCGACAGGATCCTTGCGGTGGGAGGCGTCGCCGTGCCGACGTGGGAGGACATGACCGAGATCGTGCACAAGAGCGCCGGCACGCCTCTTGTCTTCAGAGTCGGGCGCGGCAGCGAGGTGTTTGAGCGCACGATTACCCCGGAGGAGCAGAAGATGATGACCCCGCAGGGAGAAAAGAAGCTGGGGCTTGTCGGCATCGGGCCGCTGGAGAGACATTTTACGAAGAGGTTCGGCCCGGTGGAATCCGCGGTGCTCGGGTTCAAAAGGACATGGGAGATCTCGGCGCTGACGGTCGAGTTTATCGTGAAGCTTATCCAGCATATCGTCCCGGCGGAAACGATCGGTGGGCCGATCCTGATCTTTCAGATGGCCGGAAAGCAGGCGGCACGGGGAGCTATGAATTATTTTACGTTCATGGCGGTCATCAGCATCAACCTCGGCGTCCTCAATATCCTGCCGATACCGCTGCTGGACGGCGGCCATCTGATGTTCCTCGGGATCGAATGCGTCAGGCGGAAGCCCCTCAGCGAGCGAGTGCTTTCGATGGCGCAGCGGGTGGGACTCGTCCTGTTGATCACGCTGATGGTATTTGCGCTCTATAACGATGTCCTGCGGCTGGTTACCGGCAGGATGCTCCCCTGATGAAGCATATCCACAGGGTGAAGATTTATTACGAGGATACCGACTGCGGGGGAGTCGTATACTACGCGAACTATCTCCGATACTTCGAGAGGGCCCGCACCGAGCTGTTCGGGGCCGAAGGGTTCAGCCTGAAGAAACTTGCCGAAGAGGGAACCCAGTTCGTGGTTGCGGAGGCGTTTCTGAAGTATCTTGCGCCCGGGAGATACGGTGATGTACTCCTCGTCGAAACGTGGGCGGAAAAGATCGGCTCGGTTTCGATCGTCTTCGGCCACCTGGTCGTGAGGGAGGAGACCGGCGAGAGGCTGGCGGAGGGCAGGGTAAAGCTCGGGGCGGTCGGGAAGGATATGAGGCCTACAAGGCTCGGCCGGGACATCATCCAGTCGCTTGTGCGATACGGCGACGGCGCGGCGAAGGGCGGCGTGCGGTGAGACCCGCCTCTCTCAAACGCCAGCTCTCTTCCGGCGGTGTCATCTACCGCAAAACGGGGGAGGGGGTTGAGGTGGCGCTGGTATCGGTGAGAGGAGGAAGATTCTGGTGTCTTCCGAAGGGTATCGTGGACAAGGGGGAGACGGCGGAAATGACCGCGGTCCGTGAGGTGAGAGAAGAGACCGGTCTTACCGGGAGGATCGTCGCCGCACTCGGCGATATCACCTACTGGTATTATATCCGCGGAGAAAACTCCAAATGCAGAAAGACGGTCTATTTTTATCTTATGGAGTACGAAGGAGGCAGTACGTCCGATCATGACTTCGAGGTGGATGAGGCCTGCTGGCTTACGATAGGAGAGGCCCTCGAGAAAGTCAGCTTCCGAGGAGACAGGTCGATCCTCGAAAAGGCCGAGTCGAGTCTGCGGGGATCCGGTTTGCTCCCATGAGGAAGCGCCTGGGGATAAAGGAGCTGACTTCGGTCTGCCGCAGACTGCGGAAGGAGGGCAAGACGATCGTCTTTACGAACGGCTGTTTCGATATCCTCCACAGGGGACACGTCGGATACCTAAGCCGGGCGAAAAGGCTCGGCGACGTGCTGGTGGTCGGCCTCAATTCCGACAGGTCCGTCTCACGCATCAAGCCGGGAAGACCGGTCAACGGTGAGCGGGACCGGGCCGCCGTGCTCGAGGCCCTTTCGGCGGTCGATTACGTGACGGTCTTCGATGAGCCGACCCCCTATCGTCTGATCAGGGCGGTGAGGCCGGATGTCCTCGTCAAGGGCGGCGACTGGAAGAAGAAAGATATCGTCGGCTCGGATTTCGCGAAGGAGACCCTCAGTCTCCCGTATGTCAGGGGCGCCTCAACGACCCGGATCATCGACAAGATACTCAAAACCTGCCGGTAATTTTTGGATATCCTCACTCTGATCAACGACTGTTTCCCGGGGCCTGTTCCGGAGTCCTGCCGTATCTATAATCTTGCCGGCTCCTCGGCAGCGCTATTTCTCGCGCTCCAGGGTTCTCCGTTTGTCGCGGTCGAGCAGGACGAGGACGCTGCGCGCGCTCTCAGAAAAGACATAGTATTTTATCGGAAGATGTTCCGCGGACAGGGCGCCGTGCTCTTCCTTCCCGACCCGGACGGTCCCGAGGCTGCCGGTGAGAGGGCCGGCCTTGTGTCAGGGCTTTCGGGGGACGGTTCGGTAGTCACTTCGTCGTTAAATCTTTCCTCGGCGCTCTGGGATGCCGGGGCTCTCGAAAGGGAAATCCTGCTTCTGAAAAAGGGGGATGCCGTTGACAGGAACGACCTGGAGGAATTTCTCGTCCTGCTCGGATACAGAAAGACCCCGATGGTCTCGGAGAAAGGGGAGTACAGCAGGAGGGAATGGATCATCGACATCTTCCCCTCGACCGCGGAAAGGCCCGCGAGGATCGAATTTTTCGGGGATGAGATCGAGCAGATCAAACCGTTCGAGATAGAGACCCAGAGATCGGCTGAGGAAACGGACTCGCTCCGGGTCTTTCCGGCGAAGGAACCCGACGAAGTGAGGGACCTGAGTGCCGTAATCAGGGGGAGAAAGTTCTTCTGTCTCTATCCGGCGGCGGATGGGGAAGGATTTCCGAAAGACACCATCTTTCTTTCGAGATATGCATTCGAGGAGGGCGTGACAGCCGACGACGGCGGAGAAGGGCGCGAGACGGCCTCTCTTTCGCAGATAGACGCAGGCATGCGATTGCTCAAGGGCATCGGCATTCTGCCCGACGAAAGGAAAAGTCTGGATGAGCTGCCTGAGAACATCAGGCTCCTTTCCCGGGAGAACCGTATTCTTATCGTTTCGTCCTCGGCGGGCCAGTCCGAAAGACTCAGGGACCTTTTCCGCGAGGCCGATATGATTGTGCCGGTGATCGGGCCTGATGAATTCCCCCGGTACGAGGGCACCATTGCGATTGCGGCGGGAGGGTTGTCCTCCGGCATCTTCATGAAGGGGCTTCTCATTCTCACCGAGAAGGAACTTTTCGGCGAGAGGCCGGCCTTCCGGTCGATAAAGAAATCAAAGGTCGCAAGCCTGCTCGTTTCGCTCGACGATATAACGCCTGGTGATTTCGTTGTCCACAGGGACCACGGCATCGGCAGGTTCCAGGGCGTGACCAGGCAGCAGAGGGGAGGTTCAGAGCTTGAGCTGATGACCCTCGAATACGAGGACGGGCGGCTCTATCTCCCTGTCCAGTCCATATCGGTCATCTCGAAGTTCCGTTCGGAAGAGGGCGCTTCCCCGAGGCTCGACAGGCTCGGGGGCAAGTCGTGGCAGAAGAAGAAGGAAAGGGCGAGAAAGAGGGTCCGCCAGATCGCCGAGAAACTCCTTGCGCTGTACGCCGACAGGAGCGTGGCACGGGGATTTTCCTTCAGCGGCGACACCGACCTGCACAGGGAGTTCGAAAGCTTCTTCGCGTACGAGGAGACGCCCGACCAGCTGAAGGCGATCTCCGACATAAAGAAAGACATGGAATCAGGCGTGCCCATGGACAGACTGCTTTGCGGGGACGTGGGATACGGAAAGACCGAGGTGGCGATGCGGGCCGCCTTCAAGGCGGTCTACGACAACAGGCAGGTGGCGGTGCTGGTCCCGACGACGATCCTCGCCGAACAGCATTACCGGACATTCAGGGAGCGTTTTTCCGGTTTCCCGGTGAATACCGATTTTCTGAGCCGGTTCAAGACGGCGAAGGAGGCGACTCTGACGATGAAAAAGCTCGCCGACGGAGAGACGGATATCGTCATCGGCACCCACGGGCTGCTCTCAAAGAAGGCCTCCTTCGCCAGGCTCGGTCTGCTCATCGTGGACGAAGAGCACCGGTTCGGTGTCGGCCAAAAGGAGAGGATCAAGGAGATGAGCAGAAACGTCGATGTCCTCACCCTTACGGCAACCCCCATCCCCAGGACGCTTCACATGGCGCTTTCGGGCATACGAAATATCAGCGTGATCGAGACGCCCCCCGAAGAGAGACTTTCAGTGAAGAGCGTCGTGGCCGTGTTTCAGGCGGATCTTATCAGGAAGGTGATATCCGCAGAACTGCAGAGAAACGGCCAGGTTTTCTTTGTGCACAACAGGATCGCGGACATCTACCGGGTGGCCGGCAGCATACAGGAACTCGTCCCGGGCGCCTCGATCGGCGTTGCCCACGGCCAGATGCCGGAAAAACAACTGGAAGAGATCATGCACCGGTTCTTTGACGGCGAAGTGGGGGTGCTCGTCTCCACGGCGATCATCGGGGCGGGGCTCGATATCCCGAGGGCCAATACGATCGTCATCGACAGGGCCGACAGGATGGGGCTTGCCGATCTCTATCAGCTGAGGGGCAGGGTGGGGAGGTCGAATATCAAAGGGCATGCCTATTTCCTTGCGCCTCCGGAATCGACCTTGACCGAAGAGGCGAGAAAGAGGCTCCAGGCGGTTCAGGAGATGAGCTATCTCGGAGCGGGCTTCAGGCTGGCGCTCAAGGACCTTGAGATCAGAGGGGCGGGAGAGATCTTCGGGGCGGAGCAGTCGGGGCATATCAATGAGATCGGGTTCGACACCTATATCGAAATGCTCGAGAACGCCGTCGCCGAACTCAAGGGCGAAGAGATAAAGGAGGATATGGAGCCCGTGATCGAGCTGAAGGTCTCCGCCTTTATTTCAGAGGACTACATCGCGGATGTGACGCTCAGGCTCAGCTTCTACCGGAGGATCGCGTCCCTGAGGACGGGGCGGGAGATCGACGATTTCGAGAAGGAGCTGAAGGACCGGTTCGGGCCGCTTCCGGCTGAGGCCGGCAGCCTGCTGAAGGTCGCGAGGATAAAGGCGCTGGCGAGAAGACTCCTGGTGACGAAGATCGGCCAGGGGAAGGACGGGGTACGGGTCTTTTTTTCGCCCGACACCCCGGTTCAGCCGGACCATATCTTCGACCTCCAGACGCAGCGAAAGAAGACGGTCAGGTTCTTTCCCGACGGCTTCGAGCTCGCGGTGAGAGGCGGGGAGTGGGAGAAGGTATACGAGGAGGTGCGCGGAACGCTGGAAGAACTCGCGGCAAAGACGGCGGCCGTTGGAGCGGAGGGACCGGCCGATAATATATAATGATTATTATGATAAGGGGTCTGTGCAGTCGACCGACGACGAAAGCAGAGTGAAAGTGGTAAAATACGAAAAGTATTAATTTGGCGGGAGGAAAACGGAAGAACGATGAAAGTGCTGACACGAATGCTCTTTATAGCAGTGTCGCTGTCGTTGCTGGCGGGTATTGCTGCCGCGGAAAGGCCCGAAAGAATGGCGATGACGGCGGCCGAGGAATGGCTGAGGCTGGTCGACAAGGGCGAATATGCAAAGAGCTGGCGTGAGGCCTCTTCGCTTTTTAAGGCGGGAGGCGCCGAGGAAGAATGGATCAGGACCGTGGCCTCCGTGCGTAAACCCTTCGGCAAGGTTCTGCGCAGAGCGGTGAAGTCGATGCAATATACAAAGACCCTTCCGGGTGCCCCCGACGGGGAATACGTCGTGATCGTATACGATACCTCGTTCAAAAAGAAGAAGTCCTCGGTCGAGACGATCACGCCGATGCTTGACAAGGACGGCAAGTGGAGGGTGTCGGGATACTACATCCGCTGAGACTGCCGGGTAGCTGTTAGTCTTTCCCGGCAGCGGGCGGACAGCCCCGGCCGCTCCGCCCCATCTTTATCGCTCCCCCTGTCTTCTCATAGTGATCTCGATACGTGCTGCATAGCGCGTTTCCGCCGCTGTGCGCTGCCACCTCCGAAAACCGCAGGAAGAATTGACATGCCGTCCATTTTGTGAAAAGCTGGAAATAAGAGAAGCTCATCGAAAAAGGAGGTGAAGAGACCGGGCATCGGGAATGAGAGGAAACGAGAGCGATACGGCCATCACGTGAGTCAGACGTATGGGGTAACCATGAAAAAGGTGGCGGTGGCGTCATGGAAAAAAGATTGCGTAAGGCCTTTAACGAGGATGTCGAGAAGTACAGGCGCATCCTCCTGAGTTGTGCGAACAAGAGTGACTGGGAAACCTTCAAGATGAATGCGGGCAGGCTTTTCGACTACATCGAATCCATCGAGATATCAGAGATCGAACGGAGATTTTATCGGATTTCGTGGGTCATCATCGGCGCACTCTTTTTTTCGGTAATCGTGATTGTGAGCATGAATTTCGACCTCAGGGAGGAAATCATAAGGTTGAGGAAACTGATGGGCCTCGCGGCTCTGATGGGAGGCAGTTTCCAGCTCTACTTTTACCTGAACTTCTTGTGGTACCTGGAGCAGAAGAACGCGCATTACGAGCGCAGGAGAGAACGATTTATCAGCAACATCGAGAAGGACTTCAGTAGCCCGTAGCGGGCGCGACCCTGGCTGCCGCCTGGCGGATGCGGGCCACGTTTCCCATCACGATCAGGACGCAACCCTCCGCCAGCACGGTCGTCAGTGGGGGGTTAAAGGTGTATGTCCCGTCATCTTTTCCCTTGAGCGCCACGACAGACATGTCCCCGATCTCATGAAGCCGCGTCTCCGAGAGCGGCCTTCCCGCATAGGGCGAAGAGGGGCCGATTGCGATTTCCTCGACGCGGATCGTCTTGTCCTTCGCCCTCAGCATGGTGTCGAGAAAGTTCACGACCGAGGGACGCACCATCTCCGATACCATCCTCAGTCCGCCGATGAAGTCCGGCATCACCACGCCGTCCGCCCCGACCATTCGTATCTTCTGCTCCGATTCTTCTTCGACCGCCTTTGAGACGACCCTGAGCTCCGGGTTCAGACGCTTCGCCGTGATGACGACGAAAAGGTTCTCGGCGTCCGAATGAAGCGTCGTGACGAGCCCTTTTGCCCTGGCGACGCCGGCTTTTTGCAGGATACCGTTGTGTGTGGCGTCCCCTTCGATACAGAGGACCCCGCCCTCGGACAGCCGCTTTGCCTTTTCGGCATCTTTCTCTATGACGACAAACTCCCTCTTTGTCCGGGCAAGCTCCTCGATCGCATACCTCCCCGTCAGGTCCGCGCCGCAGACTATGTAATGGCCGTCGAGAAGCTCCAGCTGTCTGTTCATCTTTCTCCTCCTGATAACGTCCGTCAGTTCGCCCTCAACAATGAAGGCGGTGAGGACCGAGACCGCGTAGATCAGAATCCCCGAGCCGCAGAAGATGAGGAAGACGGTGAATATTCTTGCTGTGTTCGAAAGCGGATGGACCTCCATGAACCCGACGGAGGAAATCGTGATCACCGTCATGTACAGGGCGTCCAGAGGCGGCCAGCCCTCGATGGCGGTATAACCGGCCGTTCCCGCCGCAAGGACGGCGGCAAGCGCGACGGATATCCCGAGCAGCCTCTTCTTCATCATGAAAGACCGTCAGTAATAATACCGCAACGCCTCCTTCTCCGACAAGCTGTGGCCACCGTATTCCCGCGAAGGGGCCTGCCTGAGGGGTATCTTTTCGGGAAGAAACGGCAGCGGCTGTCAGCCGGCGGTAAAGACCGTCGTATAGCCGCAGGAGGCCAGGAGACCGTCCCCCGACGCATTCATCATCTCGACAAATGCGCTGACCACATACGGGTCGAATTGCGTGCCGGAGTTTGTGAGCAGCTCATCTTTGACAGAGGCAAGCGACAGGGCCTTGCGGTACGGCCGGTCGGTCATCATCGCGTCGAAGGTGTCGACTACCGAGAGGATCTTCGACTTCAGGGATATCTCATCTCCCCTCAGCCCGTAGGGATATCCGTTTCCGTCGTAACGCTCGTGGTGCTGGATGATGGTTTTTCTCACCCCGTCGAGCGTTTCGATCGGCCCGAGGATTTCATCGCCGATGAGGGGGTGCGTTTTGATGAGGCTGTATTCCTTCGCCGTGAGCTTGCCCTGCTTCTGAAGGATAAAGGTGTCGATGCCGATCTTTCCGATATCGTGGAGTATCGACGCATGCTCGAGCAGCTCCAGCTCCTTGAAATCGAGTCCGACATATCTGCCCAGCTCGACGGACAGGATCCTGACCCTTTCGGAATGTCCTTTGGTGAACCTGTCGTTCGCCTCGAGAGCGTTGACGAGAGACTGAATCGTCGCGAAATAATTCGTCTTTACGCTCTCGTACAGCCAGGCGTTCTCGATCGCGACCATCGCATGGTTCGAAAGGGTGGTCAGCAGCTCGATCTCGTCTTCGGTAAATGAGCCGGAATTCCTGCCGTTTTCGAGCATCATCGCCCCGATGATCTGACCCTTCATCCTGAGCGGCACACCGATTTTCTGGCCGACTGCGGGACCGCCCGTGTCTCTCTCGGTCATCGGGTAGGAAATGATGACCGGCTTGCCCTGGGTGAAGACGTCCCGAAAATCCTTGTTCACCTCGAGCGAAAAATCGGGGATGGTTTCGAGTCCGGCGCCCCTCCTGTACTGTATCGTTACCGCGGGCCTGCGGGAGTTGTGCAGGTGAAGCGTCACCTTGTCGGCCTTCAGCAGGTCGGCGGTCGTCTGGATGATGATCTTCATCAGCTCGTTCGTCTCTATGATGGAGGAGAGGATCCTTCCGATCTCGTTGATCTTCTTGAGGCGCTCGACCGCCTTCTCGAGCTCGACGTTCTTGTTCTTCACCTCGCGCGACAGCGAGGTGACGGCCTTGTTTGCCGTTTCGAGCTCTTTCAGCTTGAATTCAAGCTGCGAGTTAAGGCTTTCCAGCTTGGACTTGTGGTCGAGGTCCAGCCTGATCTTCGAGAGTTCCCGCTCCTTCGCGAGGTTCTTTTTGTAGAGATTATTGACCTCCTGGATCATCTTGTTGAAGGACGATCCGATAATGCCGAGTTCATCGTTGCTGTCGATCCTGACCGTTGCCTCCCAGTTGCCGGCCTCGACCTTATTGATCGCCGAAAGCAGGCTCTTCAGCGGGTTCATAACGAAATGGGAGAACAGCACGCTGAGGATGACCGAGACGAGGAGGACGATCACGATGCCGGAAAAGACGAGGAGCCGCTTGAGCGAAAGGAAGGTGGAGACATTCCGGGAGATATCGTGTTTGATCTGGATGAAGCCTATGACTCCGTTCTTGTTGTCATGGCAGCCGAGGCATTCCTGCCTGTTTTTGATTGCGTGAAAATAATTTATCGTCGTCGCATTAATGAGCTTCGGTTTTTCGGCTGCGCCAAAGTAGCTCTTGAGGAAATCAGCCGATTTTGAGCCGATCTCTATGCCGTTTGTCGACTTCACGACCGTACCGTCGGCAGAGAGAATTCTCAGGCTCAGGATTTCCTTGCTCTTTCCGACATTCTCGAGGATCTTCTGGACTTCGGCGGTCTTCCCTTCTTGCATCGCGGTGTCGATCGTCCTTTCGATGACATCGCAGAGGAATTCGGTGTCCTGCAGCTTCGACTCGATCATCTTCCTGTTTTGCATGTTCATGAGAACGGCGGTGGTCGTTCCCACGGTGAGAATAATCGTGAGCGCGATGATCGTGATTATCTTTGTCTTTATGATCATTATGGTTTACCGCAATAAAAAGGAGCAATTTCCGTGCCTTATCTGGAGGTATGACAAAAAAGGCGTTTGCCGGGACTGAGGCAAAACTCTTGATTTAAAATGTTTAATGTTTTCTGGCGGGAGATGGGAACCCCGTACCCGCATTGTCAATTCGGGTATAACATGGTAATGACAGGTTTAACTCCGTCTTTTCACTCAGAGTGCTTCAAAACCCGCAGGCAGCCGGCTTCCCGGAAAAGCGTTTATTCCGGATGGTTTTATTGTAAAATAACCGGATGGCAAAACCGGTAATCGTTTTAGTAGGCAGGCCGAATGTGGGGAAATCGACGCTCTTTAACCGGATCACCGGCAGTCATGCGGCGATCGTCGAGGACATCCCGGGCGTCACGAGGGACAGGAACTACCTGGACGCCAACTGGGAGGACAAGACCTTTATGGTCGTCGACACGGGCGGCTTTTATCCCGACCCTCCCGAGGACATCTTTGCCCAGGCGAAGGAGCAGGCGATTTTTGCCGTGGAAGAGGGCGACATCATCGTTCATCTTCTGGACGGAAAAGACGGCCTGACACCGGCGGACATGGAGCTCGCAAGGCTGCTTCGTGCTTCCGGCAAGAAGATTCTATGGGCGGTGAACAAGGTCGACGCCCCCTCAAGGGAGGAGAGGCTCTACGATTTCTACGGCATCGGAACGGAGGACCTCTGGCCGGTGTCGGCCGCGACAGGGCACGGATACGAAGAGTTCATGGAGAGGCTGGTGTCGATGCTTCCCGAATACCGCGAGGAAGCGGTGGACTATCCCAAGATCGCGGTGGTGGGGAGACCGAACGCCGGGAAATCGACGCTGGTCAATGCGCTCCTCGGCAAGAAGAGGATGCTGGTCAGTTCGGTCCCGGGGACGACGAGGGACTCTGTCGACAGCGTCTGCACGTACCACGGAAAGAAATATATGCTGATCGACACCGCCGGCCTGAGGAAAAAAGGCAAGGTGGGCTATTCGATCGAGCGGTTTGCCATGGTAAGGGCGATACGAAGCATCGAGCGCTGCGACGTGGCGCTTATCGTGATCGATGCCGCGGACGGCATTGCCGAGCAGGACCTGAAGATCGCCGGGGTGGTGAAGGACTACGGCAAGGGCGCCGTGGTCCTGCTTAACAAGTGGGACCTGGTGGCTGAGCCTGAGGAGGCCTTCAAACAGGTCATGCCGGAGTTGGAGCGAAAGCTGTGGTTTTGCAGGTACGCGCCGGCGATCACGATATCGGGGCTTGTCAGGAGACGGATCACCAAGGTTTTTCCCGTAATCGACCACATCATCGAGGAGAGGAAGAAACGCATCCCCACCGGAGAACTCAACCGTTTTTTCAGGGAGGTCGTCGCCCGGCACCCGCTTCCGATGTACCGCGGCAGGGCGGTGAAGCTCTATTATATGACCCAGGTGAAGGAGGAGCCGCCGGGGTTCGTGATCTTCGCCAACTATGCGGAGGCCGTAAAGGACCAGCACCTGAGATTTATCGAGAAGGCCCTTCGCGAGCAATTTTCATTCGAGGGGACGCCGGTCAGGATCCATGTGAGGGCGAGGAGCAGAGAAAAGAAGTCTTGAGCGTGCTGCGGATAATAGGCAGGAGCCTGGTCGATTTTGTGAGGGATGACGGACTGATGCTTGCCGGTTCCCTCTCGTACTTCACGGTGATGGCGCTGGTCCCGTTCTGTCTGTTCCTCCTGACGCTTCTCGGATATTACCTCGGTCATTCACCCGAATTCTATCGCTTTGTCCTGGACAAACTCGTGCATCTCTTCCCTTCGGCAACCGGAGGCGTATCGCGGGAGATCACGAAGCTCATCTCCGTCGAAGGGAGGGGGGCCTGGGGCCTGATACTCTACGGCCTGCTCTCTTTTCAGGTCTTTGCCTCGATCGAGCGGTCCCTCAACCGCGTCTTCCGGGTGAAACAGAAGCGGCATATGCTCTTTTCGGTCCTCGCCTCTTTCGTCCTGGTGACGATGGTCATCATCTTGCTAATCTTTTCTTTTGTGGCCGCTTCGGTTATTCCCCTCCTGAACGCGCTTAAGCCGTATCTGCCGAGCCTGAAGATCGGCATTCTGACGACCTTCCTGGTTCAGTACATGATCCCGTTTCTGCTTGTCTTTATCACGGCAACGCTGATATACAAGATCATTCCGAGCACAACGGTGCCGCTGTCGGGCGCCTTCCAGGGAGGGCTTTTCACCGCTTTGTTCCTCGAAATCGCGAAGCATTTTTTTACCTGGTATGTCGTCTCGGTTGCCCATCTCGGCAAGGTCTACGGGTCTCTGACGGCGTTTGTCTTTTTTCTGCTCTGGATGTTCTACTCGGCCTGCATCTTCCTGGTCGGCGCCGAGGTAATCCGCAATCTTAACGGGTCAAAAAGAAAGCGTGGAGGAGCATGACGGAACTCATAGGGAAGATAGTCGAAGTGATCACCGCCGAGACGGTCTATATCGGCAGGCTGGTCGAGGTGAACGAGGAAGAGGTCTATCTGGAGTCGGATGCGGGGTGGATAGTGGTGCCGGTCGAAAAGGTCGGGCTCATCCGTGAAAAGGAAGAGTAGCCCTTTATGATCGCGATTTCCCTGCAATCGGGCAGCAGCGGCAACTGCATATATGTCGAAACGGGAGGGGTGAGGCTGCTTTTTGATGCAGGCATCTGCGGAAGCGCCGCCGAGGGCCGACTTGCCGCGTACGGGCGCGATATCCGGGGTGTGGACGCGGTCATCATCTCCCACGACCATTCGGACCACGCCAGGCATGCCGGCGTATTTCAGCGAAAGTACGGGCTCCCCCTCTTCATCACCGAAAAGACGCTCGCCGCATCCGAAAAGCGGTGCCGGCTCGGACGGCTGGCCGAGGTGCGGTTTTTCCGGACCGGAGATGCGGTCGGTTTCGGGCCGGTGACCGTTCGTACTGTCGCCACGCCGCACGACGGCGAAGACGGGGCTGTATTTATCGTCGAGTCGGGGGGGAAAAGGCTAGGCATCATGACCGACCTCGGACATGTCTTTGGCGGTCTCGCCGATGAGGTGGCCGGTCTCGACGCGGTCTTTATCGAGAGTAACTACGATCCTGCCATGCTCAAGGCAGGCCCGTATCCGGCATTTCTGAAGCGCCGTATCCAGGGGCCGTCGGGGCATATTTCGAACCATGAGTCGGCTGAGCTCCTCCTGGCCGGAGGACGTTTGAGGTGGGCATGCCTTTCCCACCTTTCGGGTGAAAACAACGACCCTTCGGTGGCCCTGAGGACCCATCGCGAAGTACTCGGCGGGAGAATAGGCCTGTTTACGGCAAGCCGGCAGGCGCCGACCGGCATTTTTCGCGTCTGATTTTTCCGTGCCGCCGCATGCGCCCGGCGATGCATGAAGATTTTTTCATGATTCTTTCATCCTCTTTTAATCTCCCGCATGCATAATAGCCAGTATGGGTGTCCGGGACAAAACCAGGGAGAGGCTGAAGGATTTCTTCGGTGCGGTCGTTCCGTCCGATCCGAGACAGGCTTATGAGGCGAACGGTGCCGGCCCGAGCGGGCAGGACTGGCGCAATATCTTCGATTCGATCACGGACATGATTACGGTCCATGACAGGGATTTCAACATCATCTATGCGAACAGGGCGGCGGGGGAGCGGCTGGGTCTGCCGCGCCTGAATGAGGGGAAGGCGAAATGTTTCGAGTTCTATCACGGCAGTAACTGTCCCCCCGAGGGATGCCCAAGCTGCGCGTGCCTGCGGACGGGAGAGGCGGCCGTGTTCGAGACGTTCGAGCCGCACCTGAACATGTATATCGAGATCCGTGCGATTCCGAGGTTCGACAACAGGGGAGGGCTTGTGGGGCTGATCCATGTGGTGAGGGACATTACGAAGCGAAGACTGACCGAGGAGGAACTCGATATCCACCGCAATCATCTGGAATGGCTCGTGGGGGAGCGGACGGCCGAAATCTCGAGAGTGAACGAGAGGCTCCAGCGGGAGATCTCAGAACGGCAGATGGCGGAGATGGAGAGGGAAATGCTGATCGAAGAGCTTCGGGAGGCGCTCTCGAATGTCAAGACGCTGAGCGGTCTCCTGCCGATCTGCGCCTGGTGCAAGAAGATCCGCGACGACAGCGGCTATTGGCGGCAGGTCGAGGCGTATGTCTCGGAGCATTCCGATGCCGAGTTTACCCATGCCATCTGCCCTCATTGCATGGAGAAACTCCGGGACGACCTGGAAGAGCTGAAATAACTCTCCCGATGCATACATATCGTCACGGAGGCGGGGCGGGCGGCCCGAAAAGCCTTTCGCGGCGATTCCCTGGCGCATCGGAAGCCATGTCCGAAGTCCCTGACCGGGACATAACTTTTCGTGAAGTCTTGTATTGCCGCCGTCATGCTCTGTCAAATCCTGTCGCATCAGAAAGTATTGTGAGGGACGCTCTTCCCGCCGGTATGCAACGTTAGGGGTAAGACTGATTTCTCAGTCGTCTATCTTTCCTCAAATCCCCGAAAATCGGTCACCGCCTGAAGGAGGAGGCGGCAGCCTTCGTTAAGATCGTCGACGGAGATATGCTCGTCGGACGAATGGACCCTGCGCATCCCGTTTGCCATGTTGACGGCCGTTATCCCCTTCCCGTTGAATATGTTTGCGTCCGAACCGCCGCCGGTCGGCACGAGCAGCGGCGCCTTGCCGCATTTCCTGAAGACGCCGCAGAGAAACTGCAGAAAAGGATCGTCCTCAGGAATCGTGAACGCGCGGTAATCTTCTGTGGGAGTGATCTCGATTTCGGCCCCGTGGGCCGCGGCGATCGAGCGTGCGGAGCCGAATATTTCTTCCCTCAGCGCCTCCAGCTCCGGGCCGCTCCGGCTTCTGAACTCGCCCCTGAGAACGACCTGTTGGGGCACGACGTTGGTTGCGGTGCCTCCCCTGATCTCACCGATGTTAGCGGTGGTCTGTTCGGATATTCTTCCATCGGGGAGCGAGGCGACGATCAGCGCTGCTACCCGTATCGCATTAATGCCCGCTTCCGGTTCGATGCCCGCATGTGCCGGCCGGCCGGTCACTCTCATTTCATAGGTCACGTGGGTGGGCGCCGATACGATGAGGCTCCCCATCTCGGCGCAGGCGTCGAGCACGAGCGCATGTCTGGAGCGGAGGCGGGAAAAGTCGAGATTTTTCGATCCGAAGAGGCCCCTCTCCTCGGCCGAAGTGAAGACGATCTCGAGGTCTCCGAGGGGGAGATCGCGCTCATGGATTACGCTCAGGGCTTCGAGGATCTGGGCGAGGGCGCTTTTGTCGTCGGCGCCGAGCACCGTCTTGCCGGTGCTGCGGATCATCCCGTCAACCTCGCTGAACTCGATCCCTTCCGTCGGTTCTATCGTGTCCATGTGCGCGCAGACGAGAAGGGGGAGTGCCCCCGCCGAAGTGCCTTTTCTTCTTCCCACGAGGTTGAAGGACCTGTCGTATTCCTGCTTCTCGACGGCGCAGCCTGCCCGCTCCAACTCGACCCTAAGCCGCTCCCCTATCGCCTGCTCGCGGAAAGAGGGAGAGTCGATCTGTATCAAGCCGATGAAGGTATCGGCGAGCCGTCTTCGATTGACGTATTCCGGCGGTACCATCGGCAGTCACCCGGCCGTTAGGTGAGCGTCGACCAGAGGCACCCGTCGCCGAAGTCCTCTATGCCGGAATAATCGGCGCAGGCCTGCGGCCGTTTTTCGTAGATATCGCACCCCTCCGGGGTAAGATGGGGGCAGGTATGTTTGAGGGAAAGGATGAGGGCGTCCTCTCCCAGTCGCGTGATGTCGAAGCCGCGCGCGCGGTAGAAGTCGACTACGGTATCAGTCGGGCAGCTGTAGAGGATCGGATGGGTATAGATAAATATCTCCTTGCAGCATTTCTGGCAGGAGATGCAGAGCCGTTCTTTCTCGCTGAGTTCCCTCTGCTTCACGGGTCACTCGCTCCAGAACAGCTCATAGGAGATTTCCCACTCTCCCGTGCCGATATGCTGTTTCCCCAGTTCTTTCATCGCGAGCCCCTTGCCGCCGGACATCTCGACCGCCTTTTTGGAATAGCCGAGGCAGGCAGGGGCGAGCCAGTCGACGAAGATCTCGGGCAGGAGGAATTTCAGCACCGCGTGGCCCTTTTCGGCGACGGGCACCGAGACCGTTCCGCTGTTGAAGAAATTGTCCCAGAGCTTCGGGTAATTCTTTATCACGAAGGAAGGGTTTGCAAAGCGGAAGAATATCTTGTAGACCTTGCTCAGGCTCTGGTCGGCGACATATTCGTAGATCCTCGCGAGCTCGTCGTTCTTCACCGCGCCCAGTTCCTTCGACAAGGCGGTGATCATAGCCTTGAAGGCGGAAAACGGATAGCTGCTGGTGACCATGACACCTCCGCTCCAGACATCCCGGTCCTTCGGAGGCAGCGCCTTCATCACCTTTTCCCATCTGTCTTCTCCGTAGTTTGTCTCGATGTACCGCTTTGCATACAGAAAGTTTACGCCCTTTGCCATCACTTCCGCCATATTCTTCTCCCCGGGTTGAGGTTAACCGCTGCTTTATTTATTATAGAAACCATCGCGGGAATTAATCCAGCGTTGCATTATTCTTCGATCGGCAGGTTGACCGTCTTCGCATGGTATAATAGGGCATGAAAGATAAGGGGATGACAAAGTCCGCTCTGGACAGCCTCTATGATGCCCTGACGAAAAAGGCGCAGACGGTAAACAAGGGCATTACACGGGAAATCGTGGAAGACTGGGTGGGGGAAGCCGGTCCCATCGATAAGCAGATAGCCTTCATGTCCGCGACCCTCAACGATCTCGGGAACGGAACCTATGCCGCCGAAGAATTGGTCGACGATATGCTCCAGTTAACGTATTTGGATAACTGATGAAAAAGAAATCGTCTCATTTCTCGGTGGAGGACGTGATCAGGAATGAGTTCAGGAGGCCTGTCAGCCGGGGGACTATCGGCAAGGATGCCGATGGTCTGCTCTGGGCATACGGCGTCGTGCTGAAAGACTCCCGCTATTGCGTTGAAGTCGTCACGATAGATCTGGAGACTCATAATGTGGCGCGGATAAAGGACAAGGAATGCTCATATGAGCAAAGAGGGGATGCGGCAGCATACGTTACAGGATTGATAAAGGAAATCCTTTCGGTAAGAATCCCGACGCTTCAATAGTCTCGTCCGCGAAGTTGTCATGCTTGTGTCTCACCGCCGGTTTGCATTAATGAAGGTCATGTGTACGCCCCCTTCCCCTGCCTCTTTTCGGGAAATCCCCTTACTGCAATCGGTTATAATAAAGGAATGGCAGCAGATGCGGAATGTCTTACGATTTCGATCAAGGGTATCGTCCAGGGCGTCGGATTCAGGCCGTTCGTCTTTAATCTCGCCAGAGAACTGAAGGTCAACGGCTTCATCACCAACACCGCCGACGGCGTGCTGATCGAGGCCGAGGGAGGCGAGATCGGCCTCTTTCTCGACCGGCTCCGGAAGGAAAGTCCTCCGCTTTCGAAGATCCTGAGCGTCGAGGTGGCCCCCCGCCAGTGCTTCGGGCATGAGGGTTTTTCGATACGCGAGAGCTCGGCAAACGGAAGCTTTACCCTTCTTTCGCCGGACGTCTCCATCTGTGGGGACTGCCTGGAGGAACTCTTCGATCCGAAGGACAGGCGCCACCTCTATCCCTTCATCAACTGCACGAACTGCGGGCCGAGGTATTCGATTACCCGTTCGGTCCCTTACGACAGGCCGAACACCACGATGGACGTCTTTGCGATGTGCCCCGACTGCGATTCGGAGTATCACGATCCTGAAAACAGACGCTTTCACGCCCAGCCGAACGCCTGCCCGCGTTGCGGCCCCCGCGTCCGTCTGAAGGTGATGGCGGAAGGGACAACGGTTGATGAAGCCGATGCGGTAGCTGGTGCGATAGCCCTGCTCCGGAAGGGACAGATCGTTGCGATCAGGGGGCTCGGCGGATTCCATCTCGCGGCTGACGCTCTGAACGAACGGTCGGTCGGTCTGCTCCGGCAGAGGAAAAGAAGAAACAACAAGCCGTTTGCCCTTATGGCGCCGGACGTCGCGACGGTGAAGAGATTCTGTCTTGTTTCGGAGGACGAGGAGGAGCTTCTCCTTTCGCGGAATAGCCCGATCGTGCTCCTCGAGAGGCGTCAAGATGCGCCTCTGCCCGGCGCGATTGCTCCGGGGAACAGGCGTATCGGTTTCATGCTTCCCTATACCCCGCTGCACCATCTCCTCTTCCGGCGCCCTCTTTCGGACGGCCCGGCGGAAGTGCCTTATTTCGATGCGCTCGTGATGACGAGCGGAAACATCTCCGAGGAGCCGATCGTGACCAGCAATGAGGAGGCGGCGGAGAAGCTTTCGGGTATCGCCGACGCCTTTTTGTTCCATGACCGCGACATCTTTATGCGGATCGACGATTCGGTCGTCAGGATGAGCGACGGCGTCTCGGGTGTTTCTTCCCCGGCTCAGGGCTGGGCGCTGAGGCCCGAGCGCAGGTTTTTCATCAGGCGGTCGAGGGGATTCGTTCCCGAGCCGATTCCGTTGTATGAGGACGGTCCCGAGGTGCTCGGCTGCGGCGCCGATCTGAAGAATACCTTCACGCTCACAAAGGGCAGATACGCGATTCCGAGCCAGCATATCGGCGACATGGAGAATTTCGATACGCTCTCCTTTTTCGAGGAGACCCTTCGGAACCTTAAGGCGGTCTACCGGGCATCGCCGGAGGCGCTGGCGTATGACCCCCATCCCTCGTATATGTCGTCGCGATGGGCGCTGGGGCAGGACGGGATAAGGAAGGTGCCGGTGCAGCACCATTATGCGCATATCGCCTCGGTGATGGCTGAAAACGGTATCAGGGAAAAGGTGATCGGGGTGGCCTTCGACGGCACCGGATACGGGGATGACGGTACCCTGTGGGGAGGGGAGTTTCTCGTGGCCGACCCCTTCGGTTTCAAGAGGGTCGCCCACATTCGGCCGGTCCCGCTGCCGGGAGGCGAGACGGCGGTGAAGGAGCCCTGGCGGACGTCGCTCAGCTACCTGCAGGAAGCCGCCGGCGACAAGATAGGGGAATACCTGCAGCCGAGCGGATTTGTCGAAAAATACGGCCGCGAGAATATAGGTAATGTCCTGAAGGTTGCGGGGATGAGAGAGTTTTCGCCTCTGTCTTCGGGAGCGGGCAGGCTCTTCGATGCGGTGTCCGCGATGATCGGCGTATGCGATACCAATACCTTCGAGGGCGAGGCGGCGATGGCCCTCGAGTCGCTTGTGCTGCGGGACGTGGCGGACGATTACGCGGTAGACATAAGCTTCAGGGACGTCATGGAGATAGACTTCGGTCTGTCGCTGTTGGGTATCCTGCAGGACCTCTCGAAGGGAGTCGACAAGAGGGTGATTTCCTCGAAATTCCATAATACGGCTGCGGCGGCTGTCGCCAGGACGGTCCTGAAGCTCTCGCTCATGCATAACCTGAGAAAGGCTGTCCTGAGCGGCGGCGTCTTCCAGAACGTCTGCCTGCTGGATAAGGTCGAGACGCTGTTGCGGGCCGACGGGATGCAGGTCTTCGTGAATGAAATCGTTCCCTGTAATGACGCGGGAATCTCTCTCGGGCAGGCATATGTCCTCAGGGAAAGGCTGAAGGCCGGGACATGAACGGACCAGGGATGAAAGAGACCGTCGCGAGGATGCGGGAGCTCATGGAGAAGATCGACCGGCCGGTGAGGCTCATGGAGGTCTGCGGGACCCATACCGTGGCGATCTTCAGGCACGGCATACGAGACCTCCTTCCCGAGGGCGTTCTGCTTTTGAGCGGCCCCGGCTGCCCGGTCTGCGTTACGGCTGTCAGGGACGTCGACACCGCAATCGCGATCGCGAAATCTGAAGGAGTGGTCCTGACGACCTTCGGAGACATGATGAGAGTGCCCGGAAGCGGGAAGTCGCTCTTCAATGCAAAGGCCGAGGGGGGCGACGTGAGGATCGTCTACTCGCCGCTTGACGCCCTGACATTCGCGGAGAGGGAGAAGGGCAAAAAAGTGGTTTTCTTCGCTACCGGATTCGAGACCACGTCTCCCTCCGTGGCGGGGACGATCATGGAGGCCGAAAGAAGAGGGGTCGAAAACTTTTTTATCTACTCGGTGCACAAGACGGTGCCTCCCGCCCTGAAGGCGCTCCTCGAATCCGGAGAGGTGAGGGTGGACGGCTTCATCCTCCCCGGCCACGTCAGCACGGTCATCGGGACTGCACCCTACGGGTTCCTCGCCTCTCAGCACGGGAAACCCTCGGTCGTCACCGGCTTCGATGCGCAGGACATCCTTTCCGGTATCCGCATGATCCTCGAGCAGCTTGCCGCCGGTGCAGCGCGCATAGAGATCCAATATACCCGGGTGGTCAAACCGGAGGGCAACCCGAAGGCGATTGCGGTCCTGGGGGAATGCTTCGAACCTGAAGATGCCGAATGGAGGGGTATCGGTACGATACCCCTGAGCGGCCTGAAAGTGAGGGAGGCCTTCGGACACAGGGACGCGGCGGCGGTCCTGAGGCCCGAGGTCCGCACCGAGAATGTCCGGACCGCCTGTGCCTGCGGCGACGTGCTCAAGGGCGTGAAGATACCGACCGACTGCGGGCTCTTCGGCAAGGCATGCACGCCCGACAGGCCGGTAGGACCGTGCATGGTGAGCTCCGAAGGCAGCTGCGCGGCATATTACAAGTACAAGGCGATAGAGGGCATGAAGTTATGAAGCAGGGGGGGGCATGGAATTGATACAGCTCGGACACGGCAGCGGGGGCCGTCTTATGCACGACCTCATACGGGAACACTTTGCCCCCGTTCTCAACATCGAGCAGTTGAACGACTCGGCGGTACTCGCCCACGGCCCGGCCGGACGGATCGCGATCACGACAGACTCCTATGTCGTTTCGCCGCTCTTTTTTCCGGGCGGCGACATAGGTCGACTCGCGGTATGCGGTACGGTGAACGACCTTTCCGTCTCTGGCGCGCTGCCTCTTTATATGACCGCGGGTTTCATCATCGAGGAAGGGTTTTCGATGAAAGATCTCAAGACGGTCCTCAGCTCGATGAGGGCGGCATCGGATGAGGCCGGGGTCCGGATCGTCGCGGGGGACACGAAGGTGGTAGACAGAGGAAAGGCCGACGGCCTCTTCATCAATACCGCCGGCTTCGGGGTCCTCGGGGACGGGGTCGATCTTTCCCCTCTTCAGGTGAGGCCGGGGGACAGGGTGGTCCTGAGCGGCAGCATCGGCAATCACGGGGTCGCCGTGATGGCCGAGCGAAACGGAATCTCCTTTGATCCGCCGCTCCTGAGCGACGTGGCCCCCCTGAACGGTCTGACGAAGCGCATGCTCGGGGCGGCAAAGACCCTAAGGATGATGAGGGACCCGACGAGAGGGGGCCTCGCCACCACCCTTAAGGAGATCGCGGTGGACTCCGGGTTCGGCATCATGGTGCAGGAGGCGGCGGTCATGGTGAGACCCGGCGTCAGAGGGGCGTGCGAGCTGCTCGGCCTCGACCCGCTGTATATCGCGAACGAGGGGATCCTCGTGGCGGTCGTCGGCCCCGGGGATGCCGCTCAGCTTGTCGCAGAGATGAGGGAGACCGCTGCGGGGGCGGACAGCGCCGTGATAGGCGAGGTGGTCGAGGTTCCTGGCCGGACGGTTCTGTTGAAAACGGCGGTCGGCGGTATTAGAATAGTAGACATGCTTTCAGGAGACCAGTTGCCCAGGATATGCTGACGGCCCCGCACGCAATGAGAAGAAGCGTATTGCCCGTTATTGTTTCCGTTGTCGTGTGGGGCCTTGTCTCCGGGTGTGCGAGGCAGCCTGTGGCGGTGGTCAACGGCAGAGCGATTGGCGTGGAAACGCTCGACCGCGCGATGAAGGAGCGGGTCAGGGAGCACGCGCGGCAGAAGGTAGACGTCGACAGGGAGAGGCTGAAGCGAGCTGTGCTTGCGCAGCTGGTCGACGAGCGGCTCGTCCTCGATGAGGCTGCAAAACGGGGGATACGGGTCCCGGACGATGAGGTGAATGCCGAAGTCGACTCCGTCAGGGAGAAGATGGGCAGCGGGCCCTTTCAGAAGATGCTCGACGCTTCGGGAGAGAACATCAGGGGCTATCAGAAGAGGACGCAGGAAAGGATGATCGCGGCCCGCTTTGTCGAGGGCCTCGAAAAGGAATCGCCGGTTACCGAAGAAGAGATCAGAGACTACTACCGCAGCAGTCCCAAACCGTTCATCACACCTGCACGGATGCTGGTGAAGATGGTCGAGATGGGCTCAGAGGAAGATGCCCTGCGTGCGCTGAAAGAGATGAGGGCAGAGAAAATGGACTTCGACGAGGCGGCCGGCAGACTCCGGGCGGAAGGGAAGGCGACGGTGATCGATTACGGATGGGTCAGCGCGGATTTTTTCTCTCCCGAGATCTCGTCAGGTCTTATGAACCTGGGGGCAGGTCAATATGGCGGCCCTTATAAGGGAGTGAGCGGATATTATCTGGTCAGAGTGAAAGAGCGGCAGCCGGAGCGCATCGCGGCGTTTGATGAGGTACGGGACGAGATCCGGAAGGTTCTGACGCAGCAGAGGAAGGCGGAGGCATACGCTGCATGGCTCGAGGGTGCGAGGAAGCATTCCGCGATTGAGATAAGTCTCAAGTAAACTTTTAAGAGGGAGCCGTCGTCAGGCAAGGCAGTGGGAAGGAGGACGATATGGGGCATCAACGGGAAAAGTCGGTGATGAGATTCAGGGACGGAAAGATGCTGAAGGGGTATGTGGCAGACTTTTCGCCTCTGAAGGACGACGTTCGGCTCGAAGAGGCCGCCACCGGCAAGATGCATGCGATACGTCTCGAGGAGATGAAGGCGGTCTTTTTTGTGAAGTCCTTCGAGGGGGACTACGAATACAAGGAGAAAAAGTCCTACGGCATCCGCCGGCCGGTGGGCAACCGCGCCTTCGTGAGATTCAAGGACGGAGAATGTCTGGTCGGGTTTCTCGAAGGGAAGGTGCCGTGGGAGAGGGGGTTCTTTCTCTCCAACAGGGAGGACGGCGGTATGAAGGGGTTTTTCCTCCTTCCCGCGGATGAGGACGCAAATAATATTAAAGTCTTCGTGGTCTCCTCCGCGGTCGACGACGTTACCGTGGTGCCGTAGGCCTGTCGTTTCAGCACAGCCTTTTATTGAAGGTCGGATATAGTTTTCAGGGGTAGATAGCAGGTCAGGGTATATCACATGCGAACGGAGAAGAGATGATTCTTGGAGTGAATGTAGACCATGTTGCAACGCTGAGGCAGGCCCGCGGAGGAAGCGACCCGGAGCCGGTGATGGCGGCCTCACTCGCCGTGCTCGGCGGCGCCGACGGCATCACGGTGCACCTCAGAGAGGACAGACGGCATATTAACGACCGCGATCTGGATATCCTCAGAAGGTTTGTGCCTGTCGAACTAAACCTCGAGATGGCGGCGACGAAAGAGATTCTGAAGATCGCGGCCAAGACGAGGCCGGATATGGTGACCTTGGTGCCGGAGAAGAGGCAGGAGCTGACGACCGAGGGAGGGCTCGACGTAAGGCAGGGGAAGAAGACGGTGGGGAATGCCGTCAGGGTCCTCCATGACAACGGAATAAAGGTAAGCCTTTTCATTGATCCGGACAAGGATGACGTCGAGCGGTCGAAGGAGGTCGGCGCCGACATGGTCGAGATTCATACCGGCCGTTATTCGGATGAGCGGGGAGACCGGCAGGAGCGGGAACTCACGAGGGTCATCGTCGCGGCAAGAAAGGCGATCGAGATAGGACTGCTGACGAACGCCGGCCACGGACTCAATTATCACAACGTGTCGCGCATCGCCGAGATAGAGGGGCTGAGGGGACTTTATATCGGACACAGCATCATCGCGCGCGCCGTGCTGGTCGGCCTCGAAAGGGCTGTCAGGGAGATGAAGGATTTGGTGCGCGCGGCGGAAAGCGGCAAGTGATAGGTGTCTCACCCCGAGTTCCATTCTCCGGAAGATCTCCCCTTCCCCCTCTTTGTTAAAGAAGGGATGTTGCCTCCCTTTGGCAAAGGGAGGGTGGGGGGGATTTTGGAGAGGACATGTTGTTTTATCCTGGCGGTGCAAAGGAACTGCAAATGATACACGGCATCGGAGTGGACATCGTGAAGGTGGAGAGGATGAGGAAGGCGGTGGAGCGCTGGGGTGAGAGGTTTCTCCGGAGGGTCTTTACCGGGGAAGAAATCGCGTATGCCTACGGGAAAGCGGAGCCGTGGCCCTCGCTCTCGGTGAGGTTCGCGGCGAAGGAGGCGTTCATTAAGGCGATCGGCTCGGAAGTGCCTCTTGCGCTCACCGATGTCGAGGTTGTCAATAGCGGGAGCGGTCGCCCCTTTCTGAGGATGCGGGGCCGGGCAGGGGAACTCCTCGAGCGGGAAGCGATCAGGTCCGCCCATCTCAGCCTGAGCCACGAGCGGGAATACGGTGTGGCGTGTGTGGTGCTGGAAAGATAGCCCCCACGTTGCATAGCGGGCGGGAAGTGCGTCTCTCAAATCCTTCTTGATGCGCCAGGATTTGCCGTAGCATGGCGTCAAGGACACAGGGCTTCGTCCCCCCTGGGCGTTGCCGATGCAGCTTCCGATGCGCCAGGGAATCGCCGCAGAAGGTCTTTCGGGCCACTCCTGCGGCCCGCCATGGCGGTGATTATGCAGCCGGCGGGCGCACAAGGAGTGAGGGCGTGCATTCGGCATTCGACCATTTTCTTACGTCCTGGACGGCAACGGTGCGGCGTCGAGAGTTCTTTTGCGGGCGGAATGACTTCTGATAGGAGAGGAGAAAACCGATGAAAGTCGTGACAGCCGCCGAGATGAGGCGGATAGACGAAAAGGCGATCAAGTACTTCGGCATACCCTCCGCCGTTCTTATGGAGCGGGCGGGGCTCGCGGTCGCCTTGCAGGTGAGAGAGCTCTTCGAAAAGAGGAAGGTGATCGCGATCGCAGGAGGAGGGAATAACGGGGGGGACGGTATCGTCGCCGCCCGCGAACTTTTTAACCACGGCTGGAACGCGAGGGTGCTTCTGCTGTCGCGTGAGAAGGGCCTTTCGACGGACTGCCTCGCGCAATACAGGACGGCCAGGAAGATGGGAGTTCCGGTGGAGTTCCGCACCGGCATACGGAGCGCCGACATCCACAGCGCAGTCGTGATCGATGCGATATGCGGCACAGGCATCAGCAGGACGGTGCGACAGCCTGCTGCGGGGGTCATTTCGGCCCTCAACGGTTCGTCTGCTCCGGTCGTGTCGGTCGATATCCCGTCGGGCATTTCGGCGGACAGCGGAGCGGTCCTCGGCGAGGCGGTCAGGGCGGACTACACCGTCACTTTCGGCCTGCCGAAGATCGGGCATCTCCTTCATCCCGGCGCCGAATACTGCGGGAAACTGTCTGTTGCCGACATCGGTTTTCCCCGTGAGCTTCTTTCTGCCGATACAGTAAAGGTCGAGACTATTGAAGGCATCATGGCGGCGTCCCTGGTCCCGGAGAGGCCTCTGCATTCCTACAAAGGCGATTACGGCCACGTTCTGGTGGTTGCCGGATCGAGGGGAAAGACCGGGGCCGCTCTCATGACCGCCAGGGCCTGCCTCTGCGCGGGTGCCGGCATGGTGACGCTGGGTGTCCCCGAGACGCTGGCCGATATTATTCAGTCCCGCGTGGCCGAGGAGATGGTTCTTCCTCTTCACGACACCGGAAGGGGAGAGATTTCCTCCTCGGCGGAAGAGGAGATACTCGGCTTTGCAAGCGGCAAGGCGGATGTTATCGCGGTCGGACCTGGGATAGGCGTCTCGGAAGACACACGAAGGCTCGTGTCCCGGCTCATCCTGAACTCCGCCGTCCCGATGGTGCTCGATGCCGACGGGATCAACTCAATAGAAGGAATTGCCGGCGTCCTGAAGAAGGCGAGATCGCCGATCGTTCTCACTCCTCATATCGGAGAGATGGCGAGGCTGCTGAGACGGGGTGGGTCCGATCTCGCCCGGGTGATTGCAAAGATCGGGGCAGACAGGCTGGGGACCTCTCGTTCGTTTGCGAAGGAGACGGGAGCATACCTCGTTCTCAAGGGGGCGCCGACGATCGTCGCGGAGCCGGAAGGAAAGGCGTTCATCAACACCACCGGGAACCCCGGCATGGCTACTGCGGGGTCGGGAGATGTCCTGACCGGGATCGTGGCGGGGTTTCTCGGGCAGGGAATGCCCCCCCTCGATGCTGCGGCGCTGGGTGTATACATGCACGGCCTCTCCGGCGATATCGCCGCCTTTTCGAAGGGCAGATATTCTATGACCGCCGCCGATATCATCGAACGGCTCGGTTCCGCCTTCTTGTCTCTCGGGGAAGATCAGGCCCGTTGAAAGGGGTGATCGTTCCTGAAATATTCGGCGGCGGAATCACCGCTTTTTTTACGGGCAAGGCTGTCGGTGCGGACCGGTGCGAGATAGGCAGGATTGCGGGTATCGCGCCGGAGGCGGTCTATCTGCCGATCCAGAAACATACCGATCGTATCATCTTTCTCTCTGCGGCGCGGGAGCCGGGAATCGGCGATGCGGTGATCACGAGGGAGAAGGGGGTGCTGGTCGGAGTGCAGGTTGCGGACTGTGTGCCGGTGCTGGTCCATGAAAAGGGAAAGAAGGTCGTCGCGGCGGTGCATGCCGGCTGGAGGGGAACCGCCTCTGCGATAGTGAAGAAGACGGTGGAGGCGATCCTCGACAGGTATGCGGGAGAGATAAAGGATATCGTCGTTGCCATAGGTCCTGCCATCGGCGGATGCTCCTACGAGGTGGGAGGCGAAGTCGTCGATGCGGTCGGGAGGGCTACGGGAGAGGGCGGCTATTATTCCAGGAAGGGTGAAAAATATTATCTGGATCTCCCCTCGGCGAACAGGCAGCAGGTGTTGTCTCTGGGCGTCCCTCCGGCAAATGTTTGGGTATCCCCTGAATGCACCTTTTGCGCCCCCGATAGATTCTATTCGTACCGTTTTTCGAAGGGTGTGGCCGGTCGTCAGGGCGGTTTTATAGGGTTGTTATGATCAGTCTCCTGATGTTCGATCTCGACGGGACGCTCGTGGATTCGAGTGTGGACATCACCAATGCGCTCAACTACGCGACGGAGCCTTACGGCTTCGGGCAGATCACGCCTGCCCGGACCATCACCCTGGTGGGGGAAGGGATAACTCGTCTTATAGAAAAGCTGGTCGGCGAAGAGCGGACCGGGATAGTGCCGGATGTCCTTGACCGCTTCACCCGGTATTATTCCGACCATCTCGCCGATTTCACCGAGCCGTATGCAGGCGTGCGTGAGACGCTCGAAAGGCTCGGGGGCTACAGGAAGGCGGTTATTTCGAACAAGAGGGAAGCGATGTCAAGAAAGCTGCTCGGGGAACTCGGCCTGCTGCAGTATTTCGATATGGTCCTCGGAGGCGACAGCGCGGAGGAGAGGAAACCTTCACCCGTGCCTGTTCAGAAGGCGCTTGCCGTTTTCGGCGTAAGCCCGCGTGAGGCGGTCATGGTGGGAGACAGCAATTATGACATCGAGGCCGGCCGCGCGGCGGGGGTCCATACCGTGGCGGTCACCTACGGCTTCAGGGGAATCGAGTACCTGAAGGCCGCCGACCATATCATTTCGGAGATCGGGGAACTGGTGAGGCTCCTGCCTGCGATCGGAGGCGCCGAAGGAGAGCGATGAAGACCTCTCTCGACGGGCTGCGCGACGTCAAGGTATACCAGAACATGGACGGATACCGTTTTTCAGTCGACGCCCTTCTTCTTTATTCCTTCGTAAATATGAAATACGTGAAGGCAATCGCGGACCTCGGCGCAGGCTCGGGGATCATCGGGCTCCTCCTGGCAAAGAAATACCCGGACGCGACGGTCCTTCTTGCGGAACTGCAGGAATCGCTGTACCGGCTTGTCGAGAAGAATATCCGCATCAACGGCCTGGAAGAGAGGGTGAGCGCCCTCCTTGCGGACATCAACGATATCGGGTCCGCCTGCCCCGCAGCCTCCTGCGATCTCGTGGTGTCGAACCCCCCTTTCAGAAAACCGCTGTCGGGCCGTCTGAGCCTCGGGCAGGAGAGGGCAGTGGCCCGGCACGAGCTCAGACTGCGGCTGCCCGCGCTTGCGAAGGCCGCCTCCCATCTTCTCAGGGCGAAGGGGAGGTTCTGCATGATCTTTCACCCCGAAAGGCTTGTCGAGGTGATCGACGCTCTCAGGGAAGTGAAGCTCGAGCCCAAGAGGATACGCTTCGCCCATAACGATGCCGGAGCCGTGTCCAAGATCGTGCTGGTAGAGGCGGTGAAGGGTGCGAGACCGGGCCTGAAGGTGGAGAAGCCCCTTATTCTCTACGGCGCGGACGGGTCGTATACCGATGAGCTGCGCGGGATGTACGGAGAAGGGTGACCGCGGTCCCTACGCCCGGCTGATGTCGCTCACGATCCCATTGGCCATCTTCAGCTGATGGCCGGTGAGGGCAGCGATCTCCTTGTTATGGGTGACGATGACAAAGGTCGTGCCGGCATCCTTGTTCATCCGGTTGAAGAGCGCGATGATCTCGTTTTCGGTATCCTCATCGAGGTCGCCGGTAGGCTCATCCGCAAGGACGATGTCGGGTTTGTTGATAAAGGCGCGCGCGATTGCGATCCGCCGCTGCTGCCCGCCGGAGAGGTGTGAGGGATACGAGTTCTCCTTCTCTGTCAGGCCGACGACGCCGAGCAGTTCACGGGCATAATCCACCAGATTTTCGCCGTGGTCGCCGAAGGCGGTCGGCAGCAGAATGTTTTCGAGGGCGGTGAGCGTCGGCACGAGACTCGAGAACTGGTAGATGAAGTTCATCTTGCGGTTTCTGAATCCCGAAAGCTCGTCGTCGGACATCGACCATATCGCCTTGCCTTCGATGAGCACGCTGCCCGATGCCGGCTTCGTCAGACCGCCGATCAGGCTCAAGAGGGTCGTCTTGCCGCTGCCAGAATGACCGATGATCGAGGCCATCTCGCCCCGTCCGATGACGAAGGATACGTTGTCTACCGCTTTGAAGACCTGTCCGTCTAGTACATATGTCTTGGTGAGTTCCCTGACTTCTATCACGTGTCCTCCCGAAGCGCCGCTTTACGGGGCCTTATCGATCTCTTTCATGAGCAATTGTGCTGCGCCTTCGTCGAACTTCATCAGCTCGTCGTATTGTTTCTTCGCCTCTTTCTTGTCCTTCAGCTTCAGATAGGTGATCCCGAGATTGAAATGCGCCGCCGTATATGTCGGCCTGAGCCTGATCGCCTTTTTGAGGCAAATGACCTCTTCGTTAAGCTTGTTCATCTTGCCGTAGGCGACCCCCATATTGTTATACAGGACCGGGTAGTTGGGCATGTGCTTCTCGGCCCTCTTGAACGCCGCCACCGCCTCCGCAGGCTTGTCAATCCGGTCATAGGCAGTGCCGATTTTGAGATACGCATATCCCATATCGGGTTTGAGCTTGACGACCTTCTCGTAGGTCTCGATCGCCTGGGGATAGAGGTTGTTCCGGTCATAGAGATCGGCCAGGTGGTAAAGCGTATCGACGTCATCAGGGTTCTTTTCCAGTTTCTTCTTGACTTCCGTAAAGACCGATTCGCTCGAGTACGGGTTGATTGCCGCCTCTTTGGACTTCCCGGCCGGCTCTTCCTTTTCCTTCGAGCAGGCGGTGAAGCAGATCGGCAACAGCAGCAGCGCCGCAAACAAAGAGGATGCGAGCGCGATTCCGCGGGTCGTTCTCTTCATCCCTATTCTCCTTTCCTTATTGCTTCATAGGGTTCCATCCTGCTGGCGGAAACCGCCGGCAGCAGCGAAGCCAGAAGCCCGGTGAGTACGGCAAAAAGGACCGCCCCCGCAATCAGTTCGATCAGCACGACCGCCGAAGGAAGAAGATAGGGGAGTTTGAGGCTGTGCATGATCAGGTTCTTGAAGGATAGCAAAAGCGCAGAACCGACCGCCATTCCGACTATCCCGCCGACGATGGATATCGCGACTGCTTCGGAGATGATCAGGCCGAAGACATGCCCTTTCTTTGCTCCCATCGCGCGAAGGAGTCCGAGTTCCCTCTGCCTTTCGTTTACGATCATGTAGAACGCAAATCCCATCATCAGCAGCGCGAGGCCCCATAATACTGCGCTGATCGCCAGTATGCCCTTCAGCAGGCCTCCCAGCTGTCTCCTGACGGTGCTGACCACCTCGTCGGAGGCGATCGCCTTCACCCCTGCGACGTCGTGCTCGATCTTGATCGCCACTCTGTCGGGGTTAAAGTTCTCCTGGTCCTGGACGAGCACGGCCGAGATCTCGTCCCTGTTGATCGATATCGGCTCCATCGCCTTGGTTTTCGAGTTCTCCGCCATCTGATACGCGGCGTCCATCGTCATAAAGACGGACTGGTCGAAAAACTTCATGCCGGTCGGCTCCATCGTGCCGACCACCGTGAAGGGCGTACCGAAAAACGGCAGCGTGTCTCCGACAACAACGGGGATGGAGCTCCCGACGATAATCTCCTCGTCGGTCAGCGGCTTCTTGAGGTTCTTCTGCAGCCATGGCTCGATGGTAAAATCCATCTTGGGGTCGAACGCGACGAGGAAGGCGTCTACGTTGGCGCAACAGGTGAAAGAAGCCGGTTTGATGAAGAGCTGAGCGGTTGCCTTCCCGACCCCTTCGACCGCCTGCACCTTCTTCAGGACGTCCCTGCTCATGTAAAAGCTGGTAGGTTCTCCTGCCAGGAGGGCGGCCTTCGCCTGCGATTCATTCTTTTCCGGCACGACGAGAACGTCCGCTCCCAGGCGATAAGTGCCGATCCTCAGCGCGTTCTTCATGCCGCTGATGAAGATGGTGGCGCTCAGGAGCGTACCCGTGACCACCGCCACGATGAGCAGAAGTACGAGTGTCCTGATGAACTTTCGTCTGAGGTTCCGTGCCGCAAGAGTGAAAATTCTGATCTTTTTCATAATATATTATAGGTTTCTCCTGGCCAAAAGTCTAACCGGCGTGGAGCGGGGTTCTAAAATTCGTTTTGTCGATAATGGCGCGTTCTCAATGGAAAGGGCCGGGAAACTTCTCCCCCGGCCCTCTTCTGTTCAGATAAACCGACTGTCTGCTTACTTACCGGGATGCCAGTCGATTTCGATACCGCAAAGAAGCGGAGAACCTTTGTCGATCTTCACCTGGATGCCGTATGCCTTGTGGCAGGACGCGCAGGCGGAGACTGTCTCGACGATGTTGTCGGTCTTTCTGTCCATTACGACGAGCGTGCTGTCGTCGCCGTAGGTCCTCGATGCGAGGAAGGCATACTTGCCGTCTTTCGTGAAGGCAAAGTCATGCGGCCTTACGTTGTCCGGAAGTACCAGCCTCTTGACGATTTCGTCCGTCTTCGTGTCGATGATGATCACCTGGCTCTTGTGCGTGCCCGGCTTCAGGCCCGGATCGAACTCGTTCGGGGCGCTGACCCAGAGGTGCTTGCCGTCGGGGGTCATTCTGGCCTGATGGATGAACGTCATCTCGGGGCTGCTGATCTCTTTGAGCTTCTTCTTCGTTTTCCAGTCGTAGACGTAGACGATTCCGGTCGGCATGTCGGTGATATACGCCTTCTTCGCGCCCTTCGTCCACTGGATGCCGCATACCGCCTTGCCCACAGGCATCTTGTCGACGGTCTTCAGCGTCTTGGAGTCCCAGACATAGACGTTGCCGTCGGCCATGTCCTCGAAGTATATGTTGCCGTCGGGACCGACGATCGCGCCGCAGAACTTCTGGCCGACCTTGATGGGGCCTTCCTTCTTGCCGGTCTTCAGGTCCACCTTGTAGACGTCCCCGTTGAGCGTGCCGGCAACGAGTACCTTGTCGCCCTTCTCATGGATCAGGGCCTGCCCGTGGGAGCCGCCGGCCTTCTTCACCTCTTCGAAGGACATTCCTGCGATCTTGCCTTCCATCTCGGAGCCGGCCTCGGTCAGGACGATCCTGCCTTTTTCTATGTCCGTCGGCGATTTCATCGTCCTCATGTCGATGATGGCGAGATGGCCGCCATGACCGGCGATGTAGGCGATGCCGTTAAACGTGGGTGCGGGTTTTGCGTCTTCGACTTTTACGTTGACTACCTGTTCGCTCGACGCCATGACATTACGGTCGTGGCCGGTGGACATCACAAAACCTACCGCTGCTGCCAAAAGAACCAGTACTACGGTGAACTTGTTTTTCATTAATTTCTCCCCTTTTTATTTTCCTGTTGGACTTCTTCTCCCGAAACTGAACCCCTCATTTCTTATTCCCGCAACCACCTCCTTCACGTTGCGCATTTACTCATATCTTGCTTCCGTGCTCTAGTATATTAGAACGGCCAACGAGGATTCAACTTCAAATTTTAATTTTAGATGAGTTATTGCGCAATATTTGAAGAAAAGCGTAAGAAAATTGCCGCCCTTATTCCGGCCGCCCCTCTCCGCGTCGCTCGGCGAAGAGGGCGCTTACCTTCTTATGAAGGACGGGGTGGACGGCTTCGGGGGCTATTTCCGAGAGGGGTTCGAGCACGAATTCCCTCTCGTGCATATGGGGATGGGGGATGGTGAGGGCATCGTCCCGCACGGTAAGATCGCCGTAGAGCAGGATGTCCAGGTCGATGCGGCGGGGGCCCCATCGCATTGATTTCTTCCTTCCCATCTTCTTCTCTATGGTCTTAAGGAGGGCGAGGAGTTCCCCGGGCGGGAGGCCGGTTTTGATCTCGACCGCCATATTGATGAACCGGGGCTGGTTTTTTATACCCCACGGCGCGGTTTCGTATAAAGAGGATACCCTGGACACCGTGAGTCCACCCTGCCTGATCAATTCGATCGCCTTCAGGCAGTTGCCGCCTTTGTTGCCGAGATTGGAGCCGATCCCTATATAGGCAACGGTCATGAGCGCACATCTCAAAGGAAGGCTAGAGAGATTTCCTGATCCTCTCGACCGCCTCTTTGGTCCTTTCAGCGGTAACGGTCAGGGCGAACCTCACATAACCCTCTCCAGGTGCGCCGAAGCCGTTTCCGGGGGTTGCGAGCACCCCTGTCTTTTCGAGGAGGTGGATCACAAAGCCGGCCGAGTCGAAGCCTTGCGGCACCTTTGCCCAGAGGTAAAAGCTCGCTTCGGGCTTTTCCAGTTCGATGCCGATGTCCCGGAGGCCCTCATACAGGACGTCCCGTCTTTCCCGATAGGTCGACCTGATCCCGGAGAGCAGCTTCTCGTCGGTATTCAGGGCGACGACTGACGCCTCCTGAATAGCCTGGAACACGCCTGAGTCGAGGTTCGTCTTGATCTTTCCGAGGCCGGCGATGACGTCGGCGTTGCCGACGGCGAACCCGATCCTCCAGCCGGTCATGTTGTAAGTCTTCGAGAGGGAATGGAACTCTATCCCCACGTCCTTTGCGCCGTTGACCTCCATGAAGCTCAGCGGCTTCTCGTCGCCGAAATAGATCTCGCTGTAGGCGGCGTCATGACAGACGATAATGTTGTATTTGTCGGCCAGGTTGATCACTTCCTCGTAGAACTTCCGCGGGGCGACGGCCGAGGTCGGGTTGTTCGGATAATTGAGGAACATCAGCCTGGTCTTCAGAAGCGTGCTCTGGGGGATGGAGCTGAAATCCGGCAGAAACCCGTTTTCCTCCCTGAGCGGCATGATATAGCTTTCTCCGCCCGCAAAAAGGACGCTCACGGGGTAGACAGGATAACCGGGAGAGGGGACCAACACCGTGTCGCCCGGTTCGACGAAAGCGAGCGGCAGATGGCCGATCCCCTCTTTCGAGCCGATGAGGGAGAGCACCTCGCTTTTCGGGTCGAGCGTGACCCCGAAACGCCGTCTGTACCAGCCGGCGACCCCTTCCCTGAACGACAGCATGCCCTCGTAGGAAGGATAGCGATGGTGTTCGGGTTTTTCGACGGCCTGTTTCATGGCCTCGACGATATGGGCGGGGGTCGGGATGTCGGGGTCGCCGATGCTCATATCGATCACGTCGACGCCCTTCGCCCTGGCCTCCTGTTTCATTTTGTCTATCGATGCAAAAAGGTAAGGGGGGAGATTCTTGACGCGCGACGCCATCTCCACAAAAACCTTTGGTTTCAACTGTACCTCCCGGGTATTCGTGATAGTATGCCAAATATTATATATTATTTGCGGCCGGTCTTGTCCAAAAGGGAGGAGAGAAAATGGCTGAACACCTCACAAAGACAGCTGATCGACATTATTTTGTGATGGCAAACCGCGTTTTAATGGCAGCGGCGGGACTTTGACAAAATCGGCGTTTTTCCTTTAAATGTAATGAAAGAGGAGGTAGGTGCACCCGACGATGACGAAGAGGAATTGGGACAGCTATTTCGGTGCGGTGAGAAAGCAGCAGTGGGAGACCGCAAAACAGGCGCTTAAGGGGGTAATGGCGGAAGAAGGCGACAACCCTCAGATATTTCTTCGGCTCGGCGACGTCTACCAGAAGAACGGCGAAACCGGCCAGGCCATAGCGTGCTATCATCGGTGCGCGGGATTGCTGAGGGAGCGGGGCTTTGCGCAGAAGGCGGCAGCGCTCTACCGGATCATCCTTCGTCTTGACCCGCTCGACGAAGAAGCGATCGAACGGTCCCTGGAAGTCCTTCAGGAGATAGAGGCGGCGAGGCGGCCCGGACCCGTGAAGCCGCCGGAGGGGAAGGCCACAGAACGGCCTGCGGAATCGGGGCCGGCGTCGGCGAGGGTCCCGAAGATCTTCTCCAGCCTGTCGAGGGAGGCATTCAGGGAGGTGATGGCCGGGCTTAGCCGGAGGTCTTTTGAGGACGGGGAAAGAGTCGTCGAAGAGGGCGATTCAGGGGATTCTCTCTTCTTTATCGAATCGGGGGGCGCCAGGGTAACGGCCCATCTTCTTGGCAGAGAGGTCGAACTTGCAGTGCTCGGCGAAGGCGACGTGTTCGGCGAGGTGGCGTTTCTGACCGGAAGGCCCAGGACCGCCAACGTCACCGCCCTCGGACCGCTTCAGGTCTGCGAGATCGGCAGGCTCGCTATCGAATCCATCATCGAGAAGAACCCGGGGGTGCTTTCGGTGCTCGAAGAGTTCTACGAGAGCAGGGCGAGGGACACGGTGAGGAAGGTGAAGAAGAGATAAGCGGCGCCGGCATCCGCATGGATGCGGCATCATGCATCAAGAAAGCCTGACAAATCGTTCAAGTCCTGTGCTCTGTGGCGCGGTGCTCGAAGATTTCTAAGGCGCGGAGCTTCATGTGCCATGGTTTCAGCAGCGGCAGGATGAGGCTCCGTCGGGGCATTTCGGGAAGAACGGCTTGGGTGTCGCGGCCTCCGTGGCTTTTTTGAAAATCGGCCCTCTTTCTGTTAATATTCCCTGTGTTACTCCAACAGATCATCAACGGTCTCACCCTGGGAAGTGTCTACGCCCTGATCGCGCTCGGCTATACCATGGTCTACGGCATCCTCGAACTGATCAACTTCGCGCACGGGGAGATCTACATGATCGGCGCCTATCTCGGCATCATCCTGCTGGCCTTCTTCACCTCGGTCGGGCTGACCGCGGTAAGTCTCCCCCTGACGCTTCTTCTGGTCGTCGTCCTTGCGGCGCTTATCTGTTCCGCCTATGGTTTTACTGTCGAGAAACTCGCCTATAAGCCCCTGCGGAACGCATCGAGACTGAGTCCCCTGATCAGCGCCATCGGCGTTTCGATCTTCCTTCAGAACTATGTGATGCTGACACAGGGCGCCACCGACAAGGTCTTCCCGTCCCTCTTTGGCTCCGGCGGCTTCCGTTTTCTTTCGACGAGGGTGAGCTATCTTCAGGCGGCGATCATCGTCGTCTCGGGGGTCATGATGGTCTCCCTGCAGGCCTTCGTGATGAAGACGAAGACCGGCAAGGCGATGCGGGCCGTGGCGCAGGACAAGACGATGGCGTCCCTCCTGGGCATCAACGTCGATAAGGTCATCTCGATCACGTTCGTCGTCGGCTCGGGACTTGCCTCGGTGGCAGGCGTGATGGTTGCGGCATACTACGGCCTCGTCAACTATTTCATCGGGTATATCGCAGGCATCAAGGCGTTCACGGCCGCGGTGCTGGGAGGCATAGGCAGCATCCCCGGCGCGATGTTCGGAGGCATTCTCCTGGGGCTTGTCGAGAGCCTCGGGGCAAGCTACATTTCGAGCGAATACAAGGACGCCTATGCCTTTGTCGTTTTGATCGGCATCCTCCTGGTGAGGCCGGGCGGGCTCTTCGGGAAGGCCCCGGAAGAGAAGATCTGAGATCATGAGGCCCATCGGCGGGAAGGCGGAAAGATTCACGAAGCCGTTGATCGCATCGGCCTGGTTCTCGCTCCTTTTCCTTCCGTTCCGCGGCCCGGAGGCGGCGGGTGTTCTCTTCGTTGTCCTCGCTGTTTCGATTCCCCTTCTGGGTGCCGTATCCGACAGGGTGAAAAAGACGGGACCGTTGCGGCAGGGGCTGGAGAATATCGGCCTGAAATCCCGCCGCTTTGCCCCGCTTCTGTTTGCGCCGCTTCTGGTCGTTCCGCTTGCGGCCGGCAATTACTGGATCGACGTGGCGGTCCTTGCGGGCATCTATATCATCCTCGCCCTCGGACTGAACGTCGTTGTCGGCTATGCGGGTCTCCTGAATCTCGGCTTTGCCGCCTTTTACGCGATAGGGGCGTACAGTTATGCGCTGCTGAACACGATGCTCGGGCTCGGCTTCTGGACGGCGCTGCCCCTCGCAGTCGGAATTACGACACTTGCCGGCCTTCTGCTGGCCTTTCCTGCGCTGAGGCTAAGGGGCGATTACCTTGCGATCGTGACGCTCGGTTTCGGAGAGATCGTCCGTCTTGTGCTGAACAACTGGGACAGTCTGACGAAGGGGCCCAACGGGATATCCGGCATCGATGCCCCCACCTTCTTCGGGGCTTCGCTCGCGAGCCTCCCGGCGTACTATTACCTTGTCCTTTTTTTTGTGGTGGTGACGGTATTTGTGATGCGCCGGGTCGTCACCTCCAAGATCGGCCGGGCATGGATCGCCATACGGGAAGATGAAATCGCTTCTTCGGCGATGGGCATCAGCACGATGCGGTATAAGCTGTATGCCTGCGCATTCGGCGCGTTCTGGGCCGGGATCGCCGGCTGTCTTTTCGCGGCGAAGATGCGGTTCGTTTCTCCGGAAAGCTTCACCTTTATGGAATCCGTGATGATGCTCTGCATGGTGATTATCGGCGGGGCGGGGAGCGTCGCCGGCGTGATCCTCGGGGCGCTGCTGCTCGTCTTTCTCCCCGAGCTGCTCAGGGAGGCCCAGCTTTACCGGATGCTGGCGGTCGGATGCGGCCTCGTCTTTATCATGGTCTTCAGGCCCCAGGGGCTTTTCGGGAGGAAGAATGCATCTCCTGAAAGTTAAGGGCCTCTCCAAGCATTTCGGCGGGATCCGCGCGCTCGAAGACGTCAGTTTCGGGGTGAAAGACGGCGCCATCCAGAGCGTTATCGGGCCCAACGGAGCCGGGAAGACGACCCTTTTCAATTGCCTTACCGGGTTTCTCAGGCCGACGAAAGGAAGCATCGTCTTTCGGGAGGCGGAGATCACCGGGATGCCCGCCGACAGGATCAGCAGGCGCGGCATCTCCCGCACCTTCCAGAATATACGGCTTTTCAGAGATATGAGCGTCATCGAAAATGTCGTGGTCGCCCAGCACCCTATGATACGGTCGGGGCTTCTTCAGGCGGTGCTGCGGCTTTCGGGCTTCGTGCGGGAAGAGAGGGAGGTGAGGGAAAAGGCCTTTGAGTACCTCGAATTCCTCGGCATCGAGACGCTCGCGGAAAAGAGCGCGGGCAGCCTGGCCTACGGCCTGCAGAGGAAGATCGAGATAGCCAGGGCGATGGCGACGGGGGCCCCGCTGATCCTTCTCGATGAGCCGACGGCCGGCATGAACCCCCAGGAGACTGAAGAGATGATGACGATCATCAGGAACCTGAGGAATATCGGAAAGACGATCATACTGATCGAGCACGACATGAAGGTCGTCATGGGCATATCCGACCGCATCGTGGTCATCGATCACGGAGTGAAGATCGCCGAGGGGGTTGCCCGGGAGATCAGGAACGATCCGCTGGTGATCGAGGCGTATCTCGGCAAGGAGCTGCACTGATTTATGCTGAAACTCGAAGCCGTTCGCACGCGGTACGGACCGATAGAGGCGCTGAGAGGCATAGACCTGACGATCTCGAAAGGGGAGATCGTCTCCCTGATCGGCAGCAACGGGGCTGGAAAATCGACCTGCCTGATGACGATCTCGGGCGTGCTGAAGCCCTCGTCGGGCAGGATCGAGCTGCACGGGGAGGACATTGCGGTCCTGCCGCCCCATCGCATCGTCGAGAGGGGGGTCAGCCAGGCGCCTGAGGGCAGAAGGATCTTTCCCCGGCTCACCGTAAAGGAGAACCTTGAGATGGGCGCCTTTCCCGGGCGGGGAAGTTTTCCGGAGCAGATAGAAAACGTCTTCAGGCTTTTTCCGATCCTGAAGGAAAGGTCAAGACAGTACGGCGGGACGCTGAGCGGCGGGGAGCAGCAGATGCTGGCGATAGGCAGGGCGCTGATGGCGCGGCCGGAGATACTCCTGCTCGACGAGCCCTCTCTCGGGCTTGCCCCGATCATGGTGAGCAGGATCTTCAGGACGATCGAGGAGATCAACCGGGAAGGCATGACGGTCCTCCTCGTCGAGCAAAATGCCAGGGCGGCTCTCAGGCTCTCCCACCGGGGATATGTGCTGGAAAGCGGAGCGATCACCCTGCAGGGCAGCAGCGAAGCACTGCTCGGCAACGAGAAGGTCAAACAGGCGTATCTGGGAGAGTAAGAAATTTTTTTTTGAGGTCGCAGAACGAGGAATTTTGCGGTGTTCCGGGCGGTTTTCTTGCCGGTTCAAAAAAATTCTGCAGGAAAAGGATGCATGAACGGGCAAAAATGTTCTAAAATGTATGGAAAGAGAGTTCATTAACGTACGGGAGAGGTCCTTGGAAAAGAAAAGTTGTCTCGATTGTTTTAATCTTATCCGCACTCACAACAATAAGGTGAAGTGCGTTTCCCCGGTCGGCAAACTGAGGCAGGAATTGCCGTCGAACACCCTGCCGCGGTCGTTCGAGGTGTTTGCCGCGAACTGTCCGGGTTTCAGCGCCGAAGAATTATCCGATACAGAAGAATAAGAGCCGGCAGCGTCTGATCCCGCCCGCTTTCACGGCGGTCGGGAGGCGCTACCGGTATGCTATCCCTTCGATCCGTATCTTCCCGATTACCCGGATCAGCTTCGTCTGCTGGTCGACATCTCCGGTGACGAGGCGAATGTGGGCCGCATCGGCCGGAAACTGGCCGAAGGTCGGGTCGACCGCGATCCAGCTCTCCGCGAATATCTCCGGCCATGCGTGGTAAAAGAGCCTGCCGTCCTTATAGACGAGGCCGGCCGCCATTCGGGTGGGGATGCCGGCCGCGCGGGCGAGGGCGGTATAGAGGGTCGTGTGCTCGTTACAGTCTCCCTTTCTCGTCAGAAAGACGTCGACTGCCGTCGGGAACGTAACCGAGGGCGTCTTCCCGATATTCCGGTAAACCCAGTCGCAGATAAGCCTTGCCGCCTTCAGGCGGTCCTTTTCCCCCCGGACTATATCGGACGCCAGGGAGACGATCCTCTTGTCTTTTGACTGGATAAAGGCGCTATCCCGGAGGGCGCCGTTTTCGCCGGCATGCCCATTAACGAAGGTTTCCCGTCTGCCCGCTCCGGATTTCAGGTCCTCCCGGACGATCTCGAGGACCCCCCGGACGAAGTGCTGTCTCCCGCCGTTCAGCGAGAATTCAGCGGGATCAAGGCCGGAAATCCTTACCTTCAGGTATTGGGTCAGGGGAGGCAGCCGAAGATTGAAGGGCAGCGACGCCTGTGTGACAAGATCGGCCGAGGCGCCGATATCTTTCTGCGCCTCGGCCCTGTCTTCCCTGACAAGAGTGAATCCGGCAGGGCTTTCCTCTTTCAGCAACTCCCCCTTCTCCGAAAGCCAGAGAAAGAAGTCCGTTCCGCCGAGGGAGCCCTTCAGCTTATACGCGTCGAAAACCGTTCCGCCCGCCTCTGTTTCTTCCTTCCCGACGACTTCGACCGATACCTGCTGCTGGCTGAGGGAGGCCGGATCGAACGATGTGATCTCCACCCTCTTCCCTTTTGCTATTCCGCCGGCAAACAGGGCAGGCAGCATCGACACGCCGAGAGAGGGGTCCCGCGGAAGCGGCACGACGCGGCTCGAACTGCCACCCGCTGTCTTGATAGTCAGAAGAAGCTCTTTCCCCCTGACCGTCCCGTGTACGTCGAGGTCGGCGTCGGCCATGAGCTTTGCATGGAAAGACTCCAGAAGAAGGGAGGGAGAGAGCGATGCCTCGGTATCCGTCCGCACTTCCTTTACGGAGCCCATCACGGTGAGGCGCAGGGTCGTGCTCTCGGACATTTTGTACCCGCCCTTCATTTTGTCGAAGGTCCCCCTGGAATAGCCGATCTTTCTGCCTCCGAAGTAGATCCCCATCCAGCGTTCTCCGAAGAACTGATCGGGCAGGACGACCGGGACAGAAGCCTGTTTCCCCGTATGCGGCGCGCGGTAATGCCGCGCTACGAGGGCCGCCGTGGCGGCGATCCAGAGCGCGACGATGCCCGCGTATGCCGCCTTCCTGAACACGGCCGGATAGTTCACCGCAGATGGAGGTATTCCCTGAGGAGCGCGGGGTAGCGCCGCGGGTTGAAGAGGATATTGGTCATGAAGTAGCACTCGTGGGTGCAGTAACAGCCCTTGTCCCTGATAGAGCCGGTCACCTTCCGGGCCTCCGGGGATTCGAGCACCTTCATGATATCGTACTCGCGGTCCCTGACGTTGCCGAGCGGGCCGGAGAGGATCTCGCAGGGGAAGACCTCGCCGCTTTCGGTGAGGACGACGTTGAGCCTTCCGGCATAGCAGGGGGTCACCTGCCTCTTCTCGCAGATCGTCCGGTGGATCATGCGCCTCTGGAGGATGTCCTGGGCCGCCTTTATCCGGGCGCCCCTGAAGCGGTAGACGCTCGCCGTTCTGTCCTTCAGGTTCTGTTCGAGTCTGCTGATCGCCCGCTGATATTTCCCGAGGTCGACTTCCTTGTGGCCGGCGTCCGCCAGATTTCCCCTGACCAGCGAGATCGTATGCGTCTTGATCTGTTTCATCCCGCTCACAAAGTCGATGATCCCGTCCATCCCGTCCTGGTTCCCTGAACAAAAAACGGTATTCACCCCGAGCTCGAAGTGCGGATGCCTTTCGAGGAGCCTCCCGAGCAGCCGGTACGTCTCCATCGTCCTGTCGAAGCTCCCCGGGGTATTTCGGAGACGGTCGTGGTCGCCGCCGATGCCGTCGAGGGAGAGCTTCACCGCGATTACGCTCTTTCTGCAGTCCCCGAGGATGCGGGTTATTCTCTCCGCGATCAGTTCAGGAAGAAGGCCGTTCGTCGGAAAGAGGATGACCGCGGGGCGGTTGTATTTGTAGAACAGCCGGCTTATCTCGACAAGGTCTTCCCGGAGAAATATCTCCCCGCCCGAGAAGGCGAGCCAGAGGAGGCTTCCGAAGGAGCGGGATATCCGGGAGATCTCTTCGAGGTCGAGTTCCGCCGACCCGCTGTCGTTACCGTCGGCGTTCCTGAGATAGAAGCAGAAGGGGCAGCGGGAATTACACCTTTTGGTGAGGAAGAAGGTCAGATGGATAGGCCTTCTCTTCCAGATGGCGGACCCGGCGTAGCGGAACGGCGAATACATCAGCGCAGCCGGCCCAACTCGCCCCTGCCGAGATAGAATTTCATCATTCCGGCAAGAGATCCGGCGCCTATCGGCAGCGGGTAGACCGCCATGTAATAAAGCGCGGCGGGCAGCAGGAAAGAAAGCCCTTTTGCCCGTCCGAGCGAGGCAAAAAAGCGCCTGCTCACGTAGAGGTTCATGGCAAGGACCGCAGGGACGCAGGCCAGAAGAGGCGGCCGGCCCAGAACAAGGAAGAGAAGAAGAAGCAGCAATACCGAAAAGAACGAAAGGACGTTCGCCTTGAGTTCGACCGACGCGGTGCCCGAATCGGTCAACAGGTCGCGGTTTTTCAGGGAGTAGGCGGTCCAGTACATCGATTTTCTGAAGGCGTTTCTCAGCGACTTCAGAAAGGTGAACCCGAAGACATGTCTGACTAGTATTGAGGCGTCCATCCTGAGAGTCGATCCCGACCGGCGCAGACGATGACTGAATTCCACGTCCTCGATGATCGGCATGAAGTCCTCCGGGAACCCGCCGCTTTTTTCGAAGAGCTCCCGCCTCATCGCCATGGCATGGCTGGCGACGTAATCCGGCTCGGCCTTTTTTGTCTCGGCGTAGTGGATGAAGGCGGACTGAAAAGTGCTGAAGAAGCGGTCGTCGAAGGGTATCTGCGTGTAGCTGCCGCCCACGACGACATCGTCCTGCCGTCCGACCGCCCGGTCTACGAGCCGGAGCGTGTCGCGCTGAACGACACAGTCCGCGTCGATGAAAAAGAGGACCTCGCCGGAACTGTTCCGCGCGCCGGCGTTTCTGGCCTTCGCCGCGCCGGAACGCTGTCCGAGCGCAATAAGCCGGCAGGGGAAGCGGGCGATGATCTCCCGGGAATCGTCCGAAGAGCAGTCGTCGACCACGATCGCCTCGAAGTTGTCATACGCCGAGGCGAACAACGCCTCAAGACACGACCCGATCGTCAGGCCTCCGTTATAGTTGGGTATTATTACCGAAATGCGTGGACCCATTGTCTATTATGAAATAAACGAAGAGGGATAATCTATGTCCGCGTTCCTATTTTCCCCCTGTCTGAACGCTGACAGGCACTGAAAGAGCGCATTTTGGCGCAGGCCCCATTATTTCCGGTGAGCTTGGATACCCGCCTGCGCGGGTATGACAGCCCTTCTTGACAGGTGCAGACTTCTTCAATATCCTGCTGAAATAGCCGGACATGGCCCGGTATGCCTTGACCGCCCGCCGCCGCCTGTGATAAATATGTAGCACGGCCGGCAGGGTGATTACGGCGTATACTGATTATCGGCCGAAAAGCGGGGAGGGGCAACATGCGAAAGAAGATCGCGGTCCTGGTCAGGGACGGGCAGGCCGAGGCGCTCCGGATGGCGGTCGGACTTACGCTGGCGGACGATGAGGTGACGGTTTTTGTGATGGACGAGAAGCTCGACTTCGGGGATGAGGCCGTAGCGCTGAATGTCGAGACGCTGAACGAGGTCCGCGTGAAGATATATTCGAACAACCCCGGAGACAGTTTTCCTCATATGACTACGGAAGAGATCGCCCGCATTCTGCCGGAATACGATACGGTGCTACCGTTCTGAAAGCGGTCAGGCGCGGTAGAAGATCTCCCTCCTGTCGGCAAAAAGGTTGTTAAAGCGGTTCAGGTCCTTGTTGCGCGCCGCGGTGACGTCGATCGTGGCATAGCCGATCTCTTCTTTCTCCCTGCCGGCCCTGCAAAGGACCTTGCCCGAGGGCGATACGATCTCGCTCGTCCCGATGAATTCGAGCATCTCTTTGCCTCCGCGCTGCTCGCTGCCGGTCCTGTTTGCGGTCACGGCAAAGACCCGGTTTTCGAGGCAGCGTGTCGGCATCGAATCAGGGCAGTAGGGCAGGACGAGGTTGGAGGGATGCGCGATCAGATCCGCGCCCTTCAGGGCAAGGGTCCGGGCCGCTTCGGGGAAGAACCAGTCGAAGCAGATCATGATGCCGATCCTCCCTGCCCGTGTCTCCCATACTGTAAATCCGGTGTCTCCCGGTGAAAACCAGAGCTTCTCTTCAAAAAAGAGATGGGTCTTTCGGTAGACCCCGATGAACCCGTCGGGGCCAGTCAGCACCGCCGAGTTAAAGAAGCGGTCACCCTGTCTCTCGGCCATGCCGGCCGCAATACAGACGCCTTTTTTTTCCGAAAATGCGATCAGTCTTTGCGTGGTATGACCCGAGGGAATCTCCTCGGAGAGTTCGGCGACCTCTTCCTTCGAAGCGAACTGATAGCCGGTGCTGAAGAGCTCGGGAAGGACGATGAGGTCGAACGCCTCGCCGGACAGCGCCGAAACAACCTTGTCGACGTTGCCCTCCACGTCCCCGAATTCCGGGGCGAACTGAAAAAATCCCGCCTTCACCATCTTAACAAAGCCTTTCTCCCCGGGCGAGGTCCTTTGCCTCGACGACGAGCTCGCCCGGGGGAAAGAGCAGGCGCAAACTTGGCGGGCAGCGTTATTTTCATTTCAGAGCTCTATTATATCAGATGGGTAGCGGCTTGGTTCAGTCGGGCGCTCCCCTCCGGCCATTTAAAAAATGCGCGCAATGCCTTAGAATACCTCCATAGGGAAAAGATCATGTTACTGAAGAAAAAAATAGCCCTCAGCTTTTTTGTCACCGCGCTTATTATCGCGGTCCTCGTCGTCTTCGAATACATCAACTTCATTAATATAAAGAAGGAGATCCAGTACCTGGAGGTGACCGACACCATCAGGAGCAAATCGCTTCAGCTGAGAAGGCATGAAAAGAACTTCTTCCTCCTCAACGACATCGGGGAGCAGAAGAGCGTCTTTGTCTACCTGAAACAGCTGAAGGACATCCTCCGGGAGAGCAGGCAGTTCGACGACACCGGGGCGCTGGCGGGCCTTGAGAACAGGATACTCGACTATGAGAGAAACTTCAGGAACATAGAGGTCATTTTCTGGGACTTTCAGCGGGAATTTAGCGACATCAAACCTTCCCGCCGGCGCCACGAGAAGTTCTTCCCCCTGATCGAGTCGACGTTTCTCGAGCGCCCGCTCCTTAATGCCGACCTTCTGCAAGGCGTATTTTTGCTCGACGCCGGTTCGAAGCCGGTACAGGAACTCAGGGCACTTGACTCGGATATCAGCGCGCTGAGGAAAAACGGCGAAGATATCGTGGTGATCTCGAGGGAGCTCGACAAAGGGGCGAGGGCGAAGGTCGACCGGTTCATCCATATCTCGCAGATGGCGATCCTGATATTTTTCCCGCTTTTTCTTTTCATCGGAATAGGGACATTTCTTTTCATCATCAGCAACGTGGTCAGGCGTCTGGAGGCGCTTACCGAGGTGGTCGAAAGGACGGGGGCGGGAGAGTTTTCGACGATCGCCCTTCCGGCCGGCAACTGGGCCGACCATGACGAGGTGGGGGTGCTGATACAGAAATTCAATGCGATGGAAGAGCAACTGGCCCAGAGAGAGAAGGAACTCATCCAGTCGAAGAAGCTCGCCGCCATCGGCACGCTCGCCTCGGGAGTGGCGCATGAGCTCAACAACCCCCTGAACAACATTTATACGACCTCCCAGCGGCTGATGAAGAAAGCAGGAGACGATATTCCTCCTTTCATGCGGCAGTCCCTCGGCGACATATTCTCCGAAACGATGCGAGTCAAGAAGATCGTGGGGGATCTTCTTGACTTCGCGCGGGGCAGGGAGCCCCATCTGAGGCCGGTCGAGCTGCGAAGTCTTATAGAGGGGGTTTATCGCCACCTCGGGAATTCGGTCGAAACCGGCGGCGTACGGTTTGCTCTGGAACTTCATCCTCAGGAGGTGGTGATCGAGGCCGACCAGGAACAGCTGGAGCAGGTTTTCATCAATCTCTTTGCGAACGCGGTCGAGGCCATGTCCGGAGAGGGCGACCTGAGAGTCTCCGTAGAGGAGTCCGAGCGGGCGGCGGTCATACGGGTGTCCGACAGCGGGCAGGGCCTGTCTGCCGAGACGGCCGAAAAGATATTCGAGCCGTTCTATACGACGAAGGGAAAAGGGACGGGTCTCGGACTTGCCATTGTCTTTAATATCGTGCAGAAGCACGGCGGCAAGATCGGGGTCGATTCCGCCATCGGCGGGGGAACTACCTTTACGATCACCCTGCCCAAGAGGGTCGCGTAGCGCGAGGTGCGGCTGTATGGAAGAGAATGATGATAAATCTAAAGTGATTATTTAGGTTATAATTGTAAGTATCGAAAATAATAGGGGAAAGGGCTTGAATTATCAGTGTCGGACTGAAAGGTGAATGATTAATGGCATTCAGGATACTCGTCGCCGAAGATGAAGAGATAACCCTGAACAATATCGTCGAGTCTCTCCGCGATGAGGGATACGAGGTCTCCGGGGTGAAGGACGGCCTCGATGCGCTCGCAAGGATCGAAAAGGCGAGTTTCGACGTTCTGATCACCGATATCAAGATGCCGGGGATGAGCGGCCTTGAACTTCTCGCCAAGGTGAAGGAGCGGTCGGTCGAAACGGAGGTGATCGTGATAACCGGTTTTGGGAGCATCGGCTCGGCTGTCGAGGCGATGAAGACCGGCTCATACGATTATATCACCAAGCCGTTCGACCTCGATGAGCTCAGCCTCAAGGTAAAGAAGATACTCGAGCAGAAGGCCCTCAAAAAAGAGAATATCGCACTGAAGACGTTCTACGGGATGAACAAGGAGGTGCCGATCATCGCCAGGAGCGAGAGCATGAAGAGGGTGCTGGCGGTGGTGGAGGGCATGAAGGGCTCAGACTGTAACGTCCTGCTTACGGGTGAAAGCGGAGTAGGGAAGAACCTCATCGCCAAGATCATCCATTCGACCTCCAGAAGGCAGGGCATGCCGTTTCTTTCGATCAACTGCGCCACCCTTACGGAAGACCTCCTCGCCAGCGAACTTTTCGGCCACGAAAAGGGCGCCTTCACCGGCGCGATCAAGACCAAGCAGGGACTTATCGAGATAGCGGACACCGGGACGCTCTTTCTGGACGAGATCGCCGAGATGCCGCCGACCCTTCAGGCGAAGCTGCTGAAGGCGGTCGAGGACGGAGAGTTTTACCGGGTCGGGGAGACCAAGCTGATAAAGGTCGACGTGAGGTTCATCGCCGCCACGAACCAGGACGTGAAGCGGCTGATCTCCGAAGGCAAATTCAGGGAGGACCTCTATTACCGGCTGAATGTGATGGAGATCTCTCTGCCGCCTCTGAGGGAGCGGATGGAAGATATCAAGCCGATGAGCGCCTATTTCCTCCAGAAACATCTGCCGAAGGCGAACAAGAAGATCGGGGGTTTCACCAGGGATGCGCTGGATATCCTCCTGAACTACAGCTTTCCCGGTAATGTGCGGGAGCTCGAAAACATCATCGAAAGGGCGATCATACTTGAAAAAGGGCCTTTGATCACGCCGGAAAGCCTTCCTCACAGCCTTCAGGTCCTCCGCATCGATACTCTGGACTCGGGGAGGGTTTTGACGGTGGACGAGTTGGTGAAGGAATATGCCGAGAAGGTAGTGAAGATTGTCGGCGGCAACAGGACAAAGGCTGCAGAGATGCTCGGCATTTCGCGGACGAGCCTCTGGAAGATATTGAAGGAAGAGTAGTGTTTTCTGTGTTCATTTTTTTAACGCAAGGGAACTAAGAGGCAAGTCACTAAGAAAAGTACTATTAAACAATGGCTTATGTAACAGCAAACGCGCTGAAACGTAATCCCCCGCCCGGCCAACACTGTTCATAGTTTAAACGCAGTCGGTACCCCTCTAGGAAATATCATTTAACTCCAATTAGTTATCTTCAGGCATGGTATGTGCTCTATCTCATGTTCAAAGAGTTGGTAAGAATCAGGAGGTAAGAATGAGGAAACAACTTTTATTTGTCACGTACGAGAGCGAGGACATGGATGAAGGGCTCAACTATGCGATCGATCTGGCAAAGACCATGGATAAGGACATATCCATCCTCATTGCCAACAACAAAAAGAGCCTCAGGGAAAGGTTCGACGACCTGATGACGGCGGTCGCCTTTGCCGAGGCGAACGAGCACGACTCTGCGCGGCAGGCGATGGCCAGGGGGGAATCGGTTGGGGAATCAGCCGAAAAGAAGGCCGGCCTTCTCGCGGAGAAGTGCAGGGAGTCGGGAGTGGGCGTCAATGTCCACGAGGCTGCGGTGGACCTGTTTCCTGCCATCAAGGACTTTCTCGGAAAGAAGTCCGGCATAGACATGGTCATTCTCAGCCCGAGCATTACGGACAACGGGAACGTCTCGGCACGGGAGCTGAACAAACTCGTCAGGACGGCTTCAAGGCCGGTCGTGACGATGGCGAGACAGACCTTCGTCCCGGCCCACTCTCACTGAGCAGTACAGGAAGCGCAGCTGGATTTGCGGCAAAAAAACATTTCGTAAAAGAAAGAAGGAGGATTCGGATGTATCTGTATTTACCCGTAGCGCTGACCAGCGTCAACATTCTCATCCCTGTGGGGCTGGGTCTCGCGGTAGGACTGTTATCTGGACTTTTCGGCGTAGGAGGCGGATTTCTCATGACGCCTCTTTTGATTATGTTCGGGATCCCTTCGACGGTGGCGGCGGCGACTGATTCCAATCAGATCGTGGCGGCATCCACGTCAGGGACGTACGCCCACTGGAAGGTCGGGAATGTCGATTTCAAGATGGGCATCTATCTTCTGATCGGGGGGTTCGTCGGAGGTCTCGGCGGCGTTCAGGCGATCAAGGTGCTCAAGGCGATGGGCAACGCCGACTTCGTGATCAAGATGACCTATGTGCTGATGCTCGGGTCAGTGGGTACGTATATGTTTTTTGAAAGCCTTTCGAGCATGAAGAAGACGAAGACCGCGACAGCGACAAGCAAGCCGGTGAAAGAATCCGGGTTTTCGAAGTTCCTCCAGTCTCTTCCGATGCAGACGCACTTCGAAAAGTCGGGTGTGACGCATTCCGCGCTTCTTCCTGTCATCTTCGGGGCCTTTGTCGGCGTCCTTGCCGCGCTGATGGGAGTTGGCGGCGGTTTTTTGATGGTGCCGGTCATGGTCTATATCCTGAGGATGCCTATGCATGTCGTCGTCGGGACCAGTCTCTTTCAGATCCTTTTTAACTGTATCGAGGTGACGTTCCTTCAGGCCTATACCAACCATAACGTCGATTTCGTGCTGGCTGTCCTCCTGCTCATCGGCTCGACGTTCGGCGCGCAGGTCGGCGCGGTATTCGGAAGAAAGCTCAAGGGAGACCAGCTGAAGATCATCCTTGCGGTGATCGTTCTGGTCGTCACGGTGAAGATCGTATACGACCTTACCTCGACGCCTTCGCTGCTCCTGTCGATGGGAGGAGGACACTAATGAATACGCTCGTCAAACACGCAGGGTTGAGAACAGCCGTCTTTCTGTTGTTTGCCGTATTGGTGTCGTCGGGGACCGCTTTTGCGAAGCTGACCGCCACGGCGAACCACGACCGTATTTCCGTGGACTTCTTCTATCACGGCAGCACCGTCAGCGTCAGAGGGGTGTCCGACCCCGGCACCGACCTGGTCGTCAAGATCGCTTCTCCCGAAGGGGAGCAGGTCCTCAGGCAGAAGGGGAAGGTCGGGGGGCTTTTATGGATGAACGTCGGAAAGCTTACGTTCGAGCGCGTGCCGACGCTCTATTTCGTTCAGAGCACGAAGAACCTCTCGGACATGCTGAGCGAAGAAGAAATGAACAAGCACGTTCTCGGATATCCGGCCCTGGAGAAGCATTCCGAGGTCTCGCCGGTCGCGAGCGTTGCGGAAAAAGAGAAGTGGTTCGATGAGTTCGTGAGCTTCAAGGAGGCGTCGAAGCTCTACTCCACCGCATCCGGGAAGATCTCGACGACGCAGGAGGGCGGCGAGCAGCAGTACTATATCCTGCTCGACTGGCCCTACCAGGCGCCTCCGGGCGAGTATACCGTTTCCGTCTATGCAGTAAAGGACAACAAGGTGGTCGACAGCGCCGATACGAAGGTGCATGTGGAGCAGGTCGGCATCGTGAAGTCGCTCGCCGGCATGGCGAAGAACAAGGCTGCTGCCTACGGTCTCATCTCGATCCTTGTCGCCCTCGGAGCGGGCTTCGGGGTCGGGCTGGTCTTCCGGAAGGGCGGAGGCGCGCATTAGTCATGTATAAGACCCTTTTGGTCGGGTTCGACGATTCACAGCCGAGTAAGGCCGCGCTGACGGAGGCGGCGAACTGGGTCAGGCGGCACGGGGGAGAGATCATCCTCGTCCACGCCGTCTACTTCGATTCCGAAGAGTTCGGCATCTCACCGAATCACATGGAAAAACGTCTGAAACACGGCGAAAAGGTTTGTCTTGAGACGAAGGAGATGATCTCGCGGGAGTTCGGGGTCGAGACGAAGTCGGTCCTCTGCGAGGGAGAGCCTCCGGAAGTGCTGGTGACCATGGCGAAGGAGAAAAAGGCGGACCTGGTCGTGCTCGGCACCTTCGGGAGGCGCGGCATCAACCGGCTTCTCATGGGCAGCGTCACATCCCAGGTGATTGTCAATTCGCCGGTCGACGTGCTGGTGGTGAAGAAGCCCTGTTCCGACTGCTCCGGTTCGTATCGCTCGATCCTCGTCCCGTTCGACGGGTCGGAGTTCAGCGTCAAGGCGCTCGACAGGGCCTGCAGCCTTTCCGGGACCGACGGGGTGGAGATTACGGTGCTGTACGTTATCCCGCGGTACGAAGAGCTCCTGGGCTTCTTCAGGACCGACTCGATCAAAAAGAGCATGAACCAGGAGGCGCAGAAGATTGTCGACGCAGCCGTCGCGGCGGCCTCGGCGAAGGGCGTTTCTGTCAAGACAGAGGTTAAGGAAGGTCATTCGGCGGAAAAGATAATCGAGACTGCCGCCGGACTCAAGAAAGACCTTATCGTCATGGGAAGTTACGGGTGGCGAGGCGTGAACAAAGCGATCATGGGAAGCACGACGGAGAGGGTGCTCATCGGGGCGCCCTGTCCCGTGCTTGCCGTGAGATAGAGAGGGACAGTAAAATGAAAGGGTACAGAAAAGTTCTTATTGCAGTCAACGGCTCCCGCGAGGTGCTGCATCAGGGTCTGAGGCTGGCTGACGACGAGCGGTGCTGGGTTACCATCGTCAAGGTCATACCCCCGTACGAGGGCGATCTGAACCTCACGGGGGTAAAGAGTATCGAGGATGTATTGGACAGCGGCGGCGGCAGGGCGGTCGCGGAGATGAAGGATACGGCCTCCGCAGAAAAGGCGCTTGTCAAAACGAGGCTTGAAGAAGGAAAGGACGCATCGAAAAAAATATTAGAGGTTGCCGAAGAGGAGCGATGCGATCTGATCATCATGGGCGCGAGGAAGAGGAACTGGCTGAGAAAGATCATCGGCGACAACGTCGTCAATAAGGTCGTTAGCCGGGCCCCCTGCCCGGTACTCGTTGTGGGTACGGAAGCAGCTTAGGGAGAGGGAACAACGGAGGTAACGGTAAATGTTTGAAGGATTGTTTCAGCCGCTGCATCTTATCGTGATACTGGCCATCGCGCTGATTGTTTTCGGGCCGGGAAAACTTCCCGAGATAGGCGCGGGACTTGGCAAGAGCATACGGGAATTCAAGAAGGCGATGGCGGACGACGGAAAAAGCAAGATCGATTACGAGAAGGATGTGCCCCCCCGGCAGGACAAGACCTCATAACGTCCGGGAATTGTTTCGAAGACGGGTGAGCAAGGCAGCACAGACGGAGTCGAAGGACCTTCCTTCCCCGCCGCTCCGTCTTTCAGTTGTATAATAGAGGAGACATGGCTTACGGAAGATTTGAGAGACTCGTGAGACGGGAAATCCTCGGCTCGCGGGAATTGCAGGAATGCCTTGAAGAATCGCGGGCTTCGGGCAGGCACCCTGAAGACGCGCTTCTCGGAAAGGGCGTGCCGAAGCACGAATTGCTGTTTTGTTTGGCCGAGTACTGCGGATGCCCCTTCGTTGAATACGACGAGGGATTGATGGCCCCGTATCTCGTTACGCTGCGCCTTGACCTGGAGAGGCAGAAAAAGGCCCTCTGGTATCCCCTGTCGGTCAACGGGGGAGAGGCCGAGGTCGTCGCCTATGCACCCGACGATCCTTCCGTCATCGAAGATATCAAGGTGACACTGAATGTCTCTTCCGTTTCCTTCCGGGTGGCCTTACCCCAAGATCTGGTGAGGATCATCGAAAACAATTTCGACGTGAACCCGAACTTTCGGATCAGCGGGGGCAGGACCCCCCTTGCCCTTGTGAGGACCGCCTTCGCGTACAGGCGGTCTACCTATGCGTATTTCCGCACGCTTCTTGCCAAGGGGCGCACCGGTCTTGCCTTTATCAGGACGGGAATATCCTTTATTGCGATCGCCCTGTTGTTTTTGAGGGTGTTCGGCGCCGGGTGGGACATCCTTTTCTCTGTGCCGCTGCTGATCGCCGGCGTCGTCATGATCTTCGACGGGATGAAGTGGTATCTGCCCTGCCGGTCGGTGGCGAAGAAGCCGATCGACTACGAATGCAGCGAGCCGACCTGGGGCACGACGGTCCTCGAGGCCCGGTCATCGACGGGAGCTCCGGTGATAGAGCGTAGCGGCGAGGTTCCGGGTGCAGACGAGCTGAGGGATCACTGGGGGATCCTCTCTCCGGTGATGAGAAGGCGTTTTCTCGCCAGCGACAGGACCGATCTCGCCGAGGAGCGGACATCGCTGGCGGGATACCGCACGGTGGTCTCGAAGGCCAGAACCGGGCTTGCCTTCACGAGGACGGGCATCGCCTTCAGCGGACTCGGCATCGGCCTGATCAGGTCTTTCCACGCGAGCGGCTGGACGATCTTCGACGTGTCGCTGATCGTGGTGGGGGTCCTCATGATACTCGAAGGATTTCACTGGTATTTTGGAAGCAGGCGGACCTGGCTTTCCGGCATGGCGTGCGCGGTGACGAGGAATATGCGAGAGACTATATGGGATTTCGTGATCCCTGCGGGGCATAAGCGGAACGGCCGGGGGAAGAAGGAAAAGGGCTGTCCCCCCGTGCGGGCGACGGACCTGCCGGGCATTTGGGCGACTACCGGCCTCGCCCTCGAGCGGACCGTGCTTGCGGACAGGCGCAATGTGATGGCGAGGCTCCGCACCGTGATGGCGCACTCCCGCACCGGAATGGCCTTTATCAGGACAGGGATAAGCATCTGCGGTGTCGGCGCCGGGCTTCAGTTTTACTTCGGTGCGGGATCGATCGGCTGGACGATATTGAACGTGGCGATGATCCTCACCGGGCTTGTGCTCATCGTCGACGGCTTCCGTTGGGCGGGCCCTGCCGAAAAGATGCGCATCCAGTATCCCTACTGTTACGGCGACATGGAAATTACAGTGCCGGATTACGGCAGACCCGGGCGGTATTGGGGAAAGGCGGTGTTCAGCAATGATGCCGACTGATCTCCAGTCCGCTTCCGAATTTTCTCTTCTGACAGAAAGGGAAGTCCTCGACAGCGCCCGGCTCGATGAGGCGATCACCCGGTCCCGCACCAGGGGGATCGACCTTGAAAAGCTGCTCATCGGCGAATACGGAGTCCGGAAGGATCTCCTGTTGGAGGCGCTCTCGGTCCACTACGGTTGTCCTTCGGTCGAATACGACGAACGTCTGCCGATACCGCCTGATGTGCTGACAGGACTCGATCCGGCAGTCGTTTCCTCGGGCCTCTGGATGCCGGTCATGCAGGACACCAGCGGGACGGTGACGATCGCCGCGCGTTATCCTGACAGGCCCGATCTGCGGGAACAGGTGAAGAAATATCTCGGGGCCGGGACATATGAGTTCAGGGTTGCCCTTGCCGATGACATCCGATGGTATATCCAGGACTTTCTCCATGAGAAGGTGGGCGCGCTCATCGGGACGGAACGGACGGGCCTCGCCTACTGGCGGAACACGATGGCCCAGTGGAGGACCAGGCTTGCCTGTTATCGGACGGACCTTGCAAAGGCAAGGACGGGCCTTTCTTTCCAGAGATGGGGCCTCGGTACCCTCGCCCTGGCCAATACCCTTCTGCATTCCAAGAGTTCAACGAGCTATCCCTTCGACTTTTTCTTTCTCATTTCGCTCGGGGCGGTCATTTTTTTCCTTGGTCTGCCCAGCTATCTGAGGATCCGGAGGTCGAGGTTGACGCCGCCGGGACACCACACCCTTGTCGAGGTGACTGCGGCGACGCTCCTCTTTCTCGAAAACTATCATTACCTCGACGAAACGGGGGCGACCTCACCGACAAAGGGCACGATGCTGGCGCGGATGGGGGATATGCTCGCCGATCACTGCACGATATTTTATCCTTCTCCCTCCAGCAGGGTGCGCACGCAGTTGGCGAGGGAGAGAAACGTCCTCGCCGCCCAGAGGACGATTGCAGCATGTTACCGGACGATCTATGCGCGGGCGAGGACGGGTCTTGCCTTCATGCGGACCGGTTTTTCCTTCATGAGTATCGGCATAGGCCTCATAAGCTATTTCGGGCTCGGGATACTCACCTCATTCGACCTTTACCTCGTTGTTGTAGGCCTGCTGATGCTCGTTGACGGCATTTTGTGGTACATGCCCGTCCGAAAAGAGCAGGCTGAAATCCCCAGAAGTCTCGCTTATCCAGACTGATTTGCCGTTTTTATCTCTCCATTAAAACTTCTGAAACGTCTCTTCATAATTGATTCACAATTGAGGGATATAATTAATATTAAAGAATAATAGACAAGGGTTGAGGTGACGAGGAAATGAAAGGGTGGTCTCAGTTAGCGCCAGGATCCGGGTTAGCCGAGACCCCTTTTGTTTTTCGTCATTTCGAAATGCTTGCCAAGCTTCTTTTTTTTCATGCTCCTCCTTTTTTTTGGGTGAATAGTTTCGGAGTTTACCTGTCCCTGATTACTTATAATCGGCTGATTATTAATAATAATTAGCCACTAAGGAGGATTTCGATGAAGAAGTTACTTGCGTTACCGCATCCGTTCTTTTCGGAGCGCCCGACCTGGAAGTGGTTCATTTTGACCACTGTACTTATCGGCGCCACAATGTCGGCGCTTGACGTGAGCATCGTGAATGTGGCGATGCCGACCCTAAAGAACGATTTTAATGTCTCGATGGCCACTATTGAGTGGGTGGCGATCGCTTATATGCTTACCCTGACGATCTTTCTGCCCCTCTTCGGGCGGCTTGCCGACATGTACGGCAGGTCCAAACTTTACACCTTCGGTTTTGTCGTGTTTACGATAGGATCGCTCTTTTGCGGCATGTCGCCGAACGCCTCTTTCATGATAGGCGCCCGCATACTCCAGGCGGTAGGCGCCGGGCTGCTTCAGGCCAACTCGGTCGCAATCATTACGCAGGCCTTTCCCGCTACCGAGAGGGGGAAGGCGATCGGTATCCAGGGCGCCGTGCAGGCGATTTCGATGTCGGTCGGGCCGTTTGTCGGCGGGCTTCTGATCGCCGCGATAGGCTGGAGGGCGATTTTTTACGTAAACATCCCGATCGGTATTTTTGGCGTGATAGCGGCCCTTTTTATCCTGCCGCCGCAGAAGAAATCGGACAAGAAGGAGAAGATCGACTTCCTCGGCGCGGCGACCTTTGCCTCGGGCCTCGCATTTCTCGTGCTGGCCTTTAACATGGGCGACAAGCTCGGCTGGGGCTCCAAGACGATCATCGTCTATTTCATCAACGCGGTGATCCTGCTGTCGGCATTCGTGATTACCGAGCTGAATGTTAAACACCCGATGATCGACCTGTCGCTTTTCAAAAACGGCACGTTCCTTATCGGGAACCTTACGGGCATGCTTTCGTATTACGTGCTGTTTGCGGTGCTCTTCCTGATGCCTTTCTATCTGGAAAGGGTGTTGAATATGAGCGTAGCGATGACCGGCATGCTCCTGACGCCGATCCCCCTTGCCATGGCGGTAGTCGCCCCGTTCTCGGGACATATCTCGGACAAATACGGGGCCAGGATCATGACTACGTCGGGAATGGCGCTTTCCGCAATCGCATGCGCGGGGCTCATGTTCTTAGGCACCACCGTGAACATGGCGGTATTGCTGTCGGAACTGATAATCCTCGGTGTCGGCATGGGGTTATTTACTCCTCCGAATAACAGCGCGATCATGAGCGCCGCACCCAAGGAGAAATGGGGCGTTGCCGGCGGTGTCCTTAACATGATGAGGTCTCTGGGACTGATCTTCGGCGTCGACATATCGGGCCTGATCTTCAGCTCGCTGGAGCATAAGTACCTCGCAGAAAAGGGCTATCAGCATGTCGAGCACGTCTTCCGGAACACGAGCATCCCGCTGGCCGACAAGGACGGGGCCTTTATGCACGGCTTTCTCGTCGTGATCCTGGTGCTCCTGATCATCAACATCGGCGGCACGCTGCTCTCCGTCTCGAAGAAAGACGAGGGCGTTCTGGATTCGGAGGCCGCAAAGGAGTTCGAGGGGGTCTAAGCGCCTCTCTGCGCACCGTATACCGACGGGCCGGCCTGATCTGCCGGCCCGTTTTTTTTCTTCCCTTCACGCGTCCGGCGGTAATATAAGGGGGCAGGGCGCTCAATATCTGCCGCGGTTGGCGGTCGGCCCTGAAACGCCGGGTACAGAACGCGGGCAGGCTCATTTATACGGCCGCGTGGGGTATAATATCGGCGTATATGAAGATAGAAAACAAGATCATCCTGTCGAACGTATTCAATATCGGGTTGATCCTTCTGATCGGTTTTTTTGCGATGCAGAACCTTAACCTTATTCTCACCAAGCTGCGGTTTGTCGAAATAGCCGATGATCTCAACGCGTCGTTTCTCGAGATGAGGCTCTCCGAGAAGAACTACTTCCTTTATCAAGACGAATCGGCGCTCCTCGATATAAAGGAGAAGATCGACGCGACCGAGAGGTCGATAGGGCAGGTGAGCGCTGACATAAGCCGGGCGATCGGGGAAACAAATCTCGACCTGTTGAAGTCGTATCTCAGGCAGTATGCGGAAGTGGTCGATGAGGTCAAGACGAGCGTGGGCCACAGCGTGAGGATAGACGCGAAGCTCAGGACCAGGGGGAGAGGCCTTCGGGAGTTCTCGAACACGATAACGCGTCTTGAGCGAAAAGGAGTGAACGATATCATCACGCGGTCGAAGAACGTGCTGTTTTATTCGTTCTGGGCGATCCTCGCGTCGGCGGTCATCGTGAGCCATTTCATCTCCCAGAGGATACTCCGCTCCCTCAGAGAGATCCAGAGGCTCGCAAAGTCGATCTCCCAGGGAAACTTTCACAAGATCGAAGGCAGCGTGCCGGACGACGAGTTCGGCACCGTGATCGCCGCGGTCAATGCGATGTCCGAGGAGCTGGGGAACAGGGAAGACGAGCTGATCCAGTCGAAAAAACTGGCCTCGCTCGGCATCCTTACCGCCGGCGTCGCCCATGAGCTGACGAACCCGCTCAACAACATCTCGATGATCGCCCAGAATTATATGGAATTTTATGACGTACTGAACGAGACGAACCGGCTGGAGTTGATGAAGCAGATCAGCGGCGAGACGGAGCGGATCGAGGAGATCGTGAAGAACCTGCTTGATTTCTCGAAGCCGAAGGAGTCAAAGCTCGAAGAGCGGAATATCAACGAGACGGTGAGAAAGTCGCTCGAGCTGATGCAGAACACCCTCGACATCTCGAATGTGGAGGTGAGGACGGAACTGGGAGAGGGCCTCGCGCATGTCTATATCGACGATCATCAGATCCAGCAGGTGCTCGTCAACCTCATCGTCAACGCGGTCCACGCGATGGAGAGGGGCGGGGTGCTGAAACTCGCGACGAGGCCGGGCGAAGAGGAACGGACGGTAAAGGTGGACGTGATCGACACCGGGAAGGGCATCCCCCCCGAATTTCTTCCTCATGTCTTCGATCCCTTCTTCAGCACCAAAGGGGTCGGGGGGACCGGCCTGGGGCTGTCGGTCAGCTACGGGATCGTAAAGAACCACGGCGGGAACATCAAGGTCGACAGTATGGTCGGCGCCGGCACTACGTTTACGATCGAGCTTCCGGTTTATAATAAGAGTGCGGGACTGATTGAAGGAGGGTAGCAGGGGGAGGCGGAAGTGACTGCGCAGTGGAGGCGTGCATACGCATGGGAGCATAGAAAGGAGAGGATGCGATGGCGGACCAAAAGATCATGGTAATAGACGATGAGAAGATCGTCGGAGATATGGCGAGGCTGGCCCTTGAGCAGGACGGGTTTAATGTCGAGACGTTTTTGAATGCGGAGCCGGCGCTCGAACGGCTCAAAAACGAAAGGTTCGACGTGGTGGTGACGGACCTGAAGATGAAGGGCATCGACGGGATGGAAGTGCTCAGGACGGTGAAGCGGCTCTATCCCGAGACCAAGGTGATCATGATCACCGCCTTTGCGAATCTCGACGCGGCGATCGAGGCCCTGCGGGGAGACGTGCATGACTTTTTCCCGAAGCCGGTCAAGATCAAGGAACTGAAGGCCTCGATCCAGCGGGCGCTCGCCAAATAGGTGTGCGGAAGGTATTCAGCCGCATAATTTCTTTCCTGAGGCGCTCGAAGGGTCCGGCACCGGAAGCGACTCCGTTTGCGACGGCCTTCAAGTACTTCAAGGAAGTGCTTGAAAATAACAACAGGGCGCTCGAGATCATCGCCGATTTCGGCGACAAACTCGGGGGAGAGTACCTCTTCGACATCAACTATATCAAGAGCGCATATTCCGATCTCGCAGGGACGGTCTACGGCTCGATCCAGGATTTCGATCTCCTCACGCAGAACCGCTACCCTCGGCTCCGCGGAGCCTTCAGCCGCATCGACGAGCATATCAAGACGCTCATCTACGACGTGACACCCTCCCGCGCGGAGATGGTCCTGGATTACAAGGACATAACCTGGAACATGTTCCGCGAAGTGGGGGGAAAGAACGCGGCCCTTGCCGAGATGAAGAATTACCTGAAACTGAATGTTCCCGACGCCTTCGCCGTGACGACGCACGCGTTCGACGAGTTCATGAAGCACAACGGCCTGCAGGATGAGATCGAGAGGCTCCGCGCGGGGGTTGATGACGAAGACGAGGCACTTGCGCGGCTGCGGGGCTCGATTCTCGGCGGCGAAATCCCTCCGGACCTCGCTACTGCCCTGGAGAGCGCAGTCGAGAGGATCAGGGAGACCTTCGGAAGGGACTGTTTCCTCGCCGTCAGGAGCAGCGCGGAAGAGGAAGACGGCGATTTTTCCTTCGCGGGGCAGTTCGATACCGTCCTGAACGTGCCGGCCGCGGGGAGGGAGGTCGGAGAGGCGTACAAAAAGGTGCTCGGCAGTCTCTTTTCCGTCAATGCCGTCGCATACCAGAAGATGCACGGTTACCGGCCCGGCGACAACAAGATGGCGGCCGGCTGCCTGGTGATGGTCGACGCGGCAAAAAGCGGCGTGATCTATTCCGTTGCGCCCAACGGCGACAAGGATGTCCTTGTCATCAATGCGGCATGGGGCCTCGGCACGTCCGTGGTCGAGGGGCAGACCGATGCCGACATGTATATGGTAAAGAAGGATGCGGAGCCCGTCATTGTCGGCAGGAGATACGGCAAGAAGGACTCGATGGTCGTGGCGCGCGAGACAGGCGGGGTCGAGAAGGTGGAGGCGCCGGAGGACTCGGGGGAAGTATCCTGCCTCCCGGACGACGAGGTCAGGGCGCTTGCCGGGCTGGCGGCGCATATCGAGAAGCATTTCCGGAGGCCGCAGGACATCGAATGGGCAATAGACAAGAGCGGGAAGATATATATCCTGCAGTCGCGGCCGCTGCGGGTTTCCGAGGCGGCCGAAAAGACGGCGGTCGTTCGCGAAGGGGCCGCCGGGGCGCGCGCCGTATTAATGCAAGACAAAGGCGTCGTGGTACAGAAGGGCGTGGGCGGCGGCCGGGTCTTCGTGGCGAGGCACCCGGGGGAGCTCGACAAGTTCCCGAAGGGCTCCGTGCTCGTGGCGAAATACGACTCCTCGAACTTCGTCCGGATCATGCCGTACGTGTCGGCGATCATTACCGATACAGGGACGCCGACGAGTCATATGGCTTCTCTCTGCAGGGAGTTCAGGGTTCCTACAGTCGTCAACACCGGCGAGGCGACCACCCTTTTGCAGCACGGCCAGGAGGTCACGCTGAAGGCGGACGACGACGGCGCGGTCGTCTACGACGGGATTGCGAAGGAATTGATCGAGCAGGCTGTGGGGAATTCGATGAAGATGGAGGAGCTGTTCGAATTCAGGAAGAGGAGATACGTCCTGAGATACATCTCGATCCTGAATCTTGTCGATCCCCTGCTGGACGACTTTACCCCCGAGGGATGCAAGACGATGCACGACATCCTCAGGTTCATCCACGAGAAGTCCGTCGGAGAGCTGGTCGACCGGGCGCGGTACGGGAGCGACATGGCGAAGCGCCACATGGCGATCAGGCTGGACCTCCCGATTCCCACCGGGATTGTGGTCGTCGACATCGGCGGCGGGCTCGCCGGCGGGAGAAAGTCCGGCAGCGCCAAAAGGGAAGATATTACCTCGGTCCCGCTGAGCGCGATCATCGGGGGGATGCTCCACCCGGGGGTTTGGCAGTCGCATGCGGTGTCGCTGAACGCAAACGATTTCCTGTCGAGCATGATGAGAATGCCCGATATCACGACCGACGGCAAGGACTACGCCGGCTATAACGTGGCGGTCGCCTCGGGGGAGTATGTGAACCTCAGCATCAGGTTCGGGTATCATTTCAACATGCTCGACTGCTACTGCAGCGAGAACGCCAGGAACAACCACGTCTATTTCCGGTTCGTCGGGGGGGCTACTGACATGGTCAAGCGTTCGCGGCGGATCGAGCTCATCGGCACGGTGCTGCGGGAATACGGGTTCAACATCGTGACGAAGGGAGACCTTATCATCGGCAGGCTTGCCAATATCAGCCGGGGGGACCTTGAAAGGCTCCTGGACAAGCTGGGCAGACTTGTCGCTTATACGCGGCAGCTCGACGCGGTGCTCAACGACGACGCCTCGGTGGAGGAGTACGCAAAAAACTTCATCGAGGGACGGTATACGTTTTGAGTGCGGGCGGGGCGCTTATTCCCGGCAGGCAATAGCAGCCTTAACGGTGCATACCGGCGGGGAGAGCGGCCCTCAGATCCTTTCCTTTCCGATGCGATAGGATTTGACAGAGCATGGCGGCGGTAGTACAGGACTTCACGGAAGGTTATGTCCCGGGCAGGGTCTTTGGACGCGGCTTCCGATGCGCGAAGGAATGGCCACGAAAGGCTTTTCGGGCGCTCTCCCTGCCTTCGTGACGATATTTATGCAACGGGAGCCTTAATCATCCCCCAGCATCGATGAGACCCCCGCTTTGTCGAGGACCGAGACGTCTATCTCATACCCGAAAAACATCTGTGCCCGTTTTATGAACTGACGGATCTCCAGCAGAGTCATCGCTTTGGCAAACGAAACCTTATGCTGCCCGCCCGAAGCATCGATCAGCAGCCGATACCGGGCACTGAATATCGCCGAAAGAAGCCAGATTCCTACCCCGATCAGAAGCCAGAGCAGCAGAAGAAGAGGAGCGAGTTCGGAGCTGCCGGTCTCCGGCTGAAGGAGAGGGTGTCCGATGGCGCTTGCAAGCATGACGGCGATCAGCCCGACCAGCCCCAGAAAAAAGAGGACGAACCCCATGAAGTACCGGCAAAAGGGATTTTTTACCTCAGACTCATACAGGAGCGTCAGGCGCCGGATCTGATCCCTCGGGACCGTGAAGACGGTCTTGTCGCCCTCCAGTTCACTGATCGCGGTCCCGGAGAATTCTAGAGTAGGGCACCTGATGGCATTATGGGGGGTCCGTTGTGCCAAGGTCGTTTCTATGTCAGAAATCCTTTCTCATGAGAAGGTACGCTTCTCATAAGGTACGCCTGTCTCCGCCCTTGGCGTCACAAAGGGCTTTCGACAGCAACCACTCCTTATCAGTATCATAGCCGATACGGAACGGGAAATGAAAGGCCGTGCCGGGACGAGCGGTTCACCACGTGCATCGCGGAGGGATACGCGGGTTTGACGGCGTCGGAAAGATTCCGGCGGGCGATGCCGCAGCGGTTGCCGCTCCTTTTTTCTTGGGTTACAATAGACATACAAATTACGCATAAGGGAGGGCTTGATGGCTCAGGGATTTAACGATGCTGCTTCATGCTGGAAGGCGATATTGTCGGACGCCTCCGGGAACCGGGGTCTTCTTCCCCAGATAGAACGGTTTGCGCGGGGCAATACCGCTCCTGCGAGGATCGTATTCGGGACGTCCGGCTGGCGCGGAGAGATCGGCGCTGATTTTACCTTCAGCAATGTGCGGATCGTCACGGCTGCAATCATCGAGATGTTCAAGAGCGGCGACGCAAATGTGCTGAGCGCCATGGGGACGGCTGATTTCGACGAGATACGGAAACGGGGCGTGATTGTCGGACATGACAACCGTTTCCTCGGCGAGCAGTTCTCGATGGAGGTGATCGGGCTCCTCCGGGGAGAGGGCATCAGGGCTTGGTATGCCGGGGAGGCCCCCACCCCCGAGTTTTCCGCCGGGATCGAGATGGCTCATGCCGCCTGTTCGATCAATCTGACGCCGTCGCATAACCCGGCGAATTATGCCGGCTTCAAGTTCAACCCTTCCGACGGAGGTCCCGCCGGATCGGAGATCACCGGGAGGATTGAAGAGATCGCCAATAGGATGATGGGAGAATCGCGGCTCATTCAGCCGCCCCACGCCTCCGATGTCGAACGGATCGACTTGCCTGCGCTCTATCTCAGGTATATCACCGAACGGAAGACGCTCGACATCGCAGGTATCCGCGCTTTCCTTGCGGAAAGCGACTGCACCCTCTGCATCGACAACGTGCACGGAGCGACGAGGGGCAGGGCGGAACGCATCCTGGGAAAAAGCGACAAGGTCGTCTACCTCAGGACGGGCGACGACTATCTCTTCGGGGGAGTGGCGCCGGAGCCTTCCGAAAAGAATATGGCTGGCGTCGAGAAGGTGCTGCGGGAGAGCAGCGCGAAGTTCAGACTCGGCGCGATCATGGACCCCGACGGCGACCGCATCCGGTTCAGCGACGGCACGATGCAGATCCCGATGAACTATTTCGGGGCGATGGCCCTTCATTTTCTCCATGTGCACAAGGGGATCTCCGGGGTCGCGGCAAAGTCCGTCGGCACGAGCAACCTGGTCAACGCGGTCGCTGAAAAGCTCGGCGTGCCGGTGCGTGAAACGAAGGTCGGCTTCAAGAACTTCAGACCGTATCTGCTCAGGAATGCCCCGGAAAGGGCGATCGTCGCCTTCGAGGAGTCGGACGGTATCTCGGGATACAACCATACCCTCGAGAAGGACGCGATCTTCGGCCTCCTCCTGGCCATCGAGATGACGGCTGTCACCGGCAAGAACCTCGGAGAATATCTCGGAGAGATCATGGACGAATTCGGCCATTTCTATCCCGACCGGTCCGGGATATCGGTCGACAAGTCTCTCGTCGGCGCACCTCTTCTCGCAAAGCTTTCGGTCCTGAAGGACCGTTACCGCGAGGGGACGACGATCGAGATCGGAGGCGGCAGCAGGACCGTCAGGCACGTGATCCCGGTGGACGGGACAAAGCTCGTCTTCGACGACGGGTCATGGCTGATGATACGGCCTTCCGGCACCGAGCCGAAGGTCAGGTTCTATATCGAGGCGAGGACCGAGGAGGGGAAGAAGGCGGTCTTCGAGACGGCGGAGCGGATGACGAAAGAGGCGCTGGGGATGTAGGGGGGAGCATTCCCCCGCCGGCGTCCATTGCTGCCGGAGATCTTATCCCGCAAGACTATCAAGGGGGGGCTTTATCATGAAGAAGACGTCAGTTATAGCAGTCGTTGTCTTTGCGTTAATCGCAGTTGCGCAAGCAGCCGATAAACCTGCAAGGCATTCCACTACTCTCCCGGACAGCTCAAGGGTTCCATCTTTCAGCAGATAGTCCCCCTCAAAAAGACCGGGGAAACCAGGAAACGAAGCTCAACGGAGGGCCTATTCCTTCACAACCGCGTCGGCATCCGGATCGAGCGGGTTCATCCGGACCGCGAGGGAGAAGAGATAGGGGTAGTCTCCCTTCAGGTGCTGCATATAGAACAGCCACTGCACCAGCAACTGGATATACGCCCGCTTGATATCGCCCGAAAGATGGTCGTAATCCACCCGGGGCAGCCCCTCAAACCCCTTCCGTGCGGAGAGCTCTTCCGCAAGATGGAAGACCGCCCAGAGCAGGTCGGTGAAGGCCTCATGTTCGAGAAGGTTCGGGTTTGCCAGCAGGCTCAGCAGAAAGGCCCGCTTCGATTCCAGAAAGACCTTGAGGGCGTTCAGGTCCGACCGTCTGCTGTCTATTCCCGGGTCGGCCGTACTGGCGAAGGCCGCCGCGTCTCGGAAGTCCTTGGCGGACCATTTTGGGCCGACCATGAGACGGGACCTTACCCCCTCGCTGTCGGCGCTGAACTGCGTACAGAGCTCGATGAGGCGGGACCCGAGCTCAATGTGAAAAGTGCCTATCAGCATGTTCAGCTTCTTTAGCAGGATCTGCTTCTCGCGCGAAATCAGGAGCTGGTTCAGGATCAGGGTAACCAGCAGGACCTGGATCGGGACGAAGGCCACGTCCTGCATCATATAGAAGATGGTGTCCTCGGTGCGATGGAATACTTCTATCTGGACGAAATAGGCGGCTATCGAAAAGGCGACGAGCAGAAGAGACATATATATGTGCCACCTGAATCTTTTCATGTGCGCTCCCGTTTGTAACTGGACTTCCTGATAGTGTACCGATACTCGCCGTCGCAGTCCACTGGTATGCCGGGTCGGACGGGGCCGCGCGTCTTGCCGAAGAGGAATTGGGCAGCGGGATTGCGGTATAATACGTGTCGGATGAACTCATGAAGACAGGCATAGCCTTCTTGCCGGACTGGAGATGCGGGTGGCGGACGCGGTAAGAAAAGGGGATACGCACCCGGCTTCGTTTGCGGCCTATCTTATCGTGACCGCGGTGCTCTGCGGCGGACTCGTGATGGTGATAGAGGTGCTCGGATCGAGGGTCATCGGCCCCTTTTTCGGGGTGAGTCTCTTCGTCTGGACGTCCCTGATCACGGTCACCCTCGTCTCGCTGGCGACCGGATACGCCGCCGGCGGTGTTCTTTCCGACAGGCGGAGCAGCCCTGATTATCTTTACGGCATCATCTTTGCCGCCGGACTGCTGACGCTTCTGGTCCCCCAAGCGAAGCACTACGTCCTGAAGTCCTGCATGTCCCTTGGACTCCGCTCCGGCGCACTCGCCAGCTCTGCGTTGCTGTTCGGGCCGGCCCTCTTCCTTCTTGGATGCGTCTCGCCGTATGTGATCAAGATCGCGGCCAGGGAGATGAAGAATATCGGGAGAACGGTCGGCATATTTTACGCCCTTTCGACGGCGGGAAGCTTCATCGGAACGGTGCTGACGGGCTTCGTCCTGATAGCCTACTTCAGGGTCGGCATGATATTCGAATTCATCGGCTTTACTCTTCTGCTCCTCTCAGCCCTTTATTTTGTTTTCTTCAGAAGGAAGTGGTATGTTCTGCCGGTGCTTCTTCTTCCGCTCCTGCTGCCTATCGGAGGCGGCCGCGTCCAGAAGACGATGGCCGACGGTACTACGGTCACCCGGGTTTTTTCGGAAGACAGTTTCTACGGGAATCTGAAAGTGGTGGACTACTCCTACGGCCCGACCCACACGAGGGAGATGATCATCGACGGCCTTGTGCAGAGCGGCGTAGATATGCGGAACGGCCAGTCCGTTTACGAGTACGCATACTTCATGAATTTCCTGCCTTACGGGATGAATCCGGACGGAAGGAACAGCCTGGTAATCGGGTTAGGGGCGGGGCTCATTCCGAGGTGGTTCGAGGAGCACGGAATTGCGACGGACGTGGTGGATATCGATCCGAAGGTGGCGGACGTGGCGGGGAGATATTTCGGGTTCCGCAACGCCGGCGGTGTCGTGATTTCCGACGCCAGGTATTTTCTGGCGACCGCTGCGAAGAAGTACGATTATATCGTGGTGGACGTCTTCAACGGCGACACGACCCCGGGTCATCTCCTCAGTCTGGAGGCGTTTCGGCTTCTCCGTCAGCGGCTGACCGATCGCGGCGTTGTCGCGTTCAATCTTATCGGCAGCCTCAGGCAGCCCTTTGTGATGGCCTCTGTGGTGCGGACCCTGAAGCAGGTCTTTCGCAGCGTGAAGATATACCCCGAGTTTAACCCCGCAGAAGGGGGAGGGTGCGGCAATATCGCCGTCGTCGCGTACGACGCTCCGTCCCTGTCGTTCGATCCGGCCCGGGTGAGGAAGTTTCCGATCCATCCGCTCGCCGAGGCCGGCGTGCTGCGCTACCTGGGAAAGGAGTATTCTTTCCCAGAGGGCACGCCCGCAATGGTCCTGTCAGACGACTTCAACCCCGTCGACGTGTATGATCTTCGGCTGAAGGAAACGGTGAGGAAGAATATTCTCAAGAACACCGATTGGGATATTCTCATCTGAGCTCCGCCTAAAGCGTATATCCGCTCTCCTCGTGCTGGGTCAGGTCAAGGCCGACGATTTCTTCTTCCTCCGAAAGGCGCAGCCCGATCGCCTTGTTGATGAGGACGAGCAGTACCATGGTGACCCCAAAGGCATATACGGCGGCCGCAAGAAGGGAGAGGCACTGCACGAGGAGTTGGTGGGCGTTGCCGAAAAAGAGGCCGTCGGAGCCGGCCGCGTTGATCAGCTTCGACGCAAAGAAGCCGGCGCCCAGGGTCCCCAGAATCCCCCCCACTCCATGGACGCCGAAGGCATCGAGTGAGTCGTCATAGCCGAGTTTGCCTTTGAGATTGAGAGAGGTATAGCAGACTGCGCCGGCGCACATCCCGATCAGAAAGGCCGGCATCGGTCCGACGAAGCCCGCGGCGGGAGTGATGGTAGCGAGCCCGGCGATGGCGCCTGTCGCCGCTCCGAACATCGTCGGTTTGCCGCGGTGGAGCCATTCGATGATCACCCAGGTGAGCGTGGCCGTTACCGCAGCCGTGTGGGTGGTGACAAACGCGATCGTGCTCAGCCCTCCCGAGGAAAGCGCGCTGCCTGCGTTGAACCCGAACCACCCGAACCAGAGGAGCCCGGCGCCCAGCACGGTCATCGGAAGGTTGTGGGGAGGCATCGGCTCGTGAAGATAATTTTTGCGTTTGCCGATGAACAGGGCGGCTGCCAGGGCGGAGATGCCGGAGGTGAGATGGACGACGATGCCGCCCGCGAAATCCAGGACGCCGAGGCCTTTCATCCATCCGCCCGCCCCCCATACCCAATGGGCGACGGGATCGTATACCAGCGTGGTCCAGAGCAGGATGAATAGGAGATAGGCCGAAAATTTCATCCTTTCGGCGATCGCGCCGCTGATCAGTGCCGGGGTGATTACAGCGAACATCGCCTGATAGATCATGAACGCCATATGGGGTATCGTGGGGGCGTAGTCGGGGTTTGGCGCCAGCCCGACGCCCTGCAGGCCCATCCAGTCGAGTCCGCCGATGATCCCCTTGATGTCCGGACCGAAGGAAAGACTGTATCCTATCAGTATCCACTGGACGCTCACCACGGAGATGGCGATGAAACTGTGCATGAGCGTGCCGAGCACGTTTTTCCGTCTTACCATTCCGCCGTAGAACATCGCCAGTCCCGGCGTCATGAGCAGGACGAGCGCCGCCGATAACAGAACGAAAGCGGTGTCGCCGGTGTCTACTTTCGCATCGGTCTGGGCAAATGCGCCATGTGGCATGAGGAGAACCATAGCGAGGGTCAACAGCACGGCGAGGGAAAGAGACCTTTTTTTCATCGAATGCTCCTTGTATGTCGATCTTGAGTTAGTATGCATGGGTTGCCGGAAGAACATAGCCAAAGGCGTGCCAGCCGGGAACCCTTTGTTTTAGGAAGAATATGAGCGGCCGGAGAAGATAGTAAGCTACAAAAATGTATGATCGCGCAGGGACCCTTTCCCTGTTTTACCTTTATAAACAGGGGGATATCCAGTTAACTACATTTTTGTAGCATCTACAAAAATGTGAGTGTAAAAGGGAGGAAGCCTTTCTCTCCGTCAGGCGGCTTATCCGGACCTGACTGGTCGTCCCGGGGCCGGCGATTTTCGTCAAAGATGCTTTTATTAATAATATGTTGCGTGCGCGCCGCCGCAAGGGAGGAAATTAATGCCCCCGGGAAAAGCCTCCGCGAAGCGGTGCGTGATGTCCTTTACGGTCTCGACCGGATATCACTATGAACAGGCATAGCGATATCCATGCCAGGCGGCTGCAGGAGGGTCGCGTCCCGGCTCACATGCCTTCGGAGACGCGGGAGAGAGCCGAGAGGAAGGAATCCACGAGAAGGGGGTTAAAGTCCCTGCCTGCCGCCTCTTTCAGGAGCCCGGTTACGGTCTGGACGTCCAGCGACTTCCGGTAGGGTCTTTCGGTCCTCAACGCGTCAAAGAAATCCGCGATGCTGACCATTTGGCTGACAATATGTTGTTTCCTGGCGATACGTTTCGTATCGGGGTATCCGCTTCCGTTGTATTTCATGTGATGTTCGAATGCGACGATCGGCGCAAGGGGCGGGACCTCGCGCATCCGCGAAAGATAGGCCGCGCCGTGGGCCGGGTGTTTCTTCATCTCGTCCCATTCTTCGGGCGTCAGCGCCGACCGTTTATCAAGCACCGTGGCAGGGACGAACATCTTGCCCACGTCGTGAAGGAGACCGGCGAGGCCGATATCATGCAGTGCTTCGCCCGTGAGTCCCAGCGCCTCGGCCTGAAAAAGCGTGAGTACCGCGACATTCGTCGCATGGACATAGGTGTACTCGTTGTGGGATTTTACCGGCGTTATGATACGGAGGACGTTCATCTCTTTTTTCAGTGTCGAGATAAAGTCCAGCACAGCGCCTTCGAGACTGATCATGTCGAGTTGCCTGAAGCGCGACGTTCCCTGCAGCGCGTTTCTGACGGCAGACATCCCCTTGCCCAGGAGCTCCGGCGCGCCGACGGCGGACGTCTTCAATTTGATCTCGATGATCCCGACGGAGATATGTGGGCTGGCCGCAATGCTCTCCCGTGATGCCATCTGAGTGGCAAACTGCCTGAATTCCTCCGTATCGATTCCCTCCCTGATGACGATCTTCTCTATCCTCTTCTTCTTCAGCCTCTTGAGAAAGTTCACGGCCGAGAAGTTCTTTTCGGTGAACGGCGCCTCGTTTACGATGAGACTGTCCCCGATCATGAGAAAGCTGACCGATCCGTCGGAGTAAAGGTCTTTCAGGAGAGCGGCGGCTTTTTCGGTATACTCCGTAAAGACGGGGTGCCGTTCCGAATAGAGGCCGCAGCCCGACAGCGCGGTCATGAGATGCGATATGAAATCGGCGACTTTAACCGGCGACATTGCCGCCCCCCCCGTCCAGGAAGCTGGCCGCGATAGACCGTATCTCATCGTTCGCCGAATGGAGTCCGATATCGAGAAGGGGCGTGATGCTTTCCCGCGGATAGTTCTTCAGGCTCCGGTAAATTTCGAGCTTCAGTTCTTCCAGCGAAGAACGGTAGAATAATGTTCTCGAACGGCAAAGCCGCTTCAGGACGTCGACCGCCCCGGGATTTCCTATATCGCCCAATGCCTTTACCGCTGCGATCCGATAATATGACTCGGTCCCGAGATAATCTCTTTTTTCAAGCATCCGGACAAGGAGCGGTACTGCAGCGGAGCAACGGTACATGCCAGAAAGACGTATCGCCTGGTCCCTCAGGTCCGGGTCCCCGCTCGAGAGACCCCGTCTGACATGGGAGAAGGAGTCCGGGGTGTTGAGATCGAGCAGCGCCTTCACCGCTTCCGCCCATATCCGGCTGTCTTTGCTTTTTGAGAATTTTCTCAGATGATCGGCGTATTTTTTCCCTCCCGCCTCCCTGATGAGACAGAGCATGTTTCTCACGACGAACCACCGGTCGTCGTTCAGTCTCTTGACCGCCTCCGCGGCCACGTTGCTGCCCAGCGCGGACAGTATCAGGATATAGAACTTCCTGAGCGGCGCGTCTTCCTCGGCTGAGAGAGCGTCGAGAAGCCGGCCGATCAGATGGTGCTGCTGGACGTTTACGAGGCGGAACACTCCTTCCCTGTCATGCCTGCCCCAGAGGCGGACCGCATCCATAAATCTGCCGGTGAAGGCGTCGGAGCGGAAGAAATAATCGATCATGCTCCGTGCCTCGCCCCTGAATCTCCCGGCGATCGACTGGGAATAGACCGCATTATACATTTCCGACACTTCGCTGAACCGTCCTGTTTCGAGAAAATCTTCCGCCAGTTCCGATATCCGTGTGAGAAAAGCCAGGTAGGCCTCCCCGTCGAGTGTGTCCGTATCGAGCAGCTCGATCATCACTTCGGCGAACCTTCTTTCGAGCGCCGAGTCCCTCAACTCCTCTTTCAGCCCCCGCATGCGCAGCGGTCCCTTCGCGCTACGGCAGGCCATCATCCCGTCGAGTTCCTTCTGATAGTCTTCTCTTACAAAGGACGTGAAATCGTCGCGGTGGAAAAGGGTGAGAATGTTTTCATCTATCTCGATGTCGTTGATGACCCCCCGTTTTTCCGAAACGATATCGAAGAAGCCGCTACCGGTTCTTGAACCTTTCAGCTTGTCCAGGAGGTTCCGCATGCTTTCCGGAATCACGGAGGGGTTTTTCCTCAGGATATCCATCATCGTCTCGATATCGCGGGGGGTGAGTTCCCCGAGAAGCCTCTCGGCCTCGGCCGGCTCCGTCGAGGGATGGCTCAGCGCCCTTCTGAGAAACTGCTGCTTGAGTTCGGGTTTGAGATTGCTCACCAGTGACAGAAACCGGTTGAACAGCTCCGTCCGCGTGCCGGTGTCTTCTTTCTTTCTCAGGTAGGAGGTGATCACCCTGTCATATGTCTTGTCGGCCGCGTCCGCGGGGACCTGTTCATTGAAGAGCGATGCAATGTCCTCGGGGGCCTCATTCAGGATGATCCCCTCGTCTTCGCCGTCGGCAAGGGTTCCTTCGATCAGGCCCGAGATATAGTTCCCCCATATCTCCCCCCCCTCGCCGTCTTCCCTGAGGCGTCCTTCCGCAAAGGAAAACCTGCTTATGTCCAGGGGAGTGAGCAGGATATGCCGGAGCCCCTTTTCCTCCCCCAGCGCCATGGTCTCGCTTCCTGCAGCCACGGCCCTGGCAGTGATGATTTCGTGGAGGTCGAGGAGTTCATCGAGGGTCACCCCGCGACTGAAAGAAACAGCGGCAATCCCTTTTTCGTGAAGACTGAGGGCGAACTCCCTGAAAACGGGGTTCCTTCTTTCGAGGATGTTGTCGTCGATGATCAGGCTGTCTTTGGCGATTCCCAGGGTGATGCTGCCCCGGAACTCGAAGAGTTTTTCCAGAAGGCCGAAGGCCCGCTCGATTGACTCGCGCGTAATCGGGTGCTCTCTCGGATACAGACCGACGCTCCTGCGGGAGATATTCAGCTCGATCACCGCGTCCGACAGCAGCTTCGCGTCGAGGGGGAGTTTGTCCCTCGTGTCTTCTTCTGCAGTATGATCGGTTTCTTCGGCCACCCCGGTCCCCTTGTCTGAGATAAATGCGACGGATAACGTAATGATACGACATTCCCTTCCCGGGCGCAATCCCTGCCTCAAAGTTCCGGCGGCGGCCGGCGTGAGAGAGAGGCCGGCGAATGCTGCTTGGCACGGGCGACGGGGGGAGGTACAATAGTGCCATCGCAATTCGCGCAAGGGGAGGCATTGGAAAGCATATGGTCGCAATGGAAGATATACGCCGGGCCGCCGGGCGGATCGCTGCATTCGTCCATAAGACCCCCTTGATCTATTCGAGCTCATTCAGCAGGATGACGGGGGCGGAGGTCTATCTGAAAGCGGAGAATCTTCAGAAGACCGGTTCTTTCAAGGTGAGGGGGGCCTGCAATAGGATCATGGACGTGCGGGGAGGCAGTGTGATCGCCGCGTCGATGGGCAATCACGCGCAGGGAGTGGCGTTCGCTGCCGGGAGACTGGGGAAGGCGGCAAAGATCGTGATGCCGGTGACCGCTCCGATCGTCAAACAGGAGGCCACCGAAGGATACGGAGCGGAGGTCTTGCTGTTTGGAGAGAGCTTCAACGAGGCGTTGAGCTTTGCGCGTTCGCAGGCGGGATACGAGTTTATCCATGCCTTCGACGACGATGCGGTCATTGCGGGACAGGGGACGGTGGGGACCGAGATTGCGGAGGACATGTCCACCCCTGATTGCGTGCTCGTGCCGGTCGGCGGTGGGGGCCTCATTTCGGGAATTGCGGTTGCGATGAAGGGTCTGTCTCCGGCGACCCAGATCATCGGGGTCCAGGCAACAGCGGCGCCCTCGGCGGCCCTTTCGTTTCAGGACAGGCACGTTCAGGAATGCACGCCCCGTCCCACTATCGCCGACGGCATCGCCGTAGGCAGGGTGGGGGAGAAGACCTTCGAGATCATCTCGCGGTTCGTGGATGACATGCTCACGGTGGAGGAGGACGGCATCGCGGAGGCGGTCCTGTATTTCCTTGAAAGGAAGAAGCTCGTCGTGGAGGGAGCGGGGTCGGTGGCGCTGGCCGCCTTGTTTGCAGAGCGGCAAAGATTTTCCGGCAAGAAGGTCGTCCTCGTGGTGAGCGGCGGCAATATCGATTTTACGCTTGTCGACCGGATCATCCATAAGGGGCTGCTGTCGGGCGGGAGGATCGGGGTCTTCGAGGCCGTTGTCGACGATCTGCCGGGCGTACTGCACACGCTGTCCGGAATCATCGCCGCCAGGAGGGGGAATATTCTGAACGTGGTGCATGAGCGGCTTGCCCCTGGACTTCCGGTGGTGAAGACGAAAGTGATCTTCACCGTCGAGACGAGGGGCAGGGGGCATCTCGAAGAGATTCTGTCGGACTGCAGGCAGAAGGGGTTCGAGGTGAGGAGGCGGAGCGGGGATTGATGTCTGAACCCTCACGCTTCCGCACGGAGAAAGGCCCTTGGCCCGGATGGGACAAGGGCCTTTCTTATCAGGCGTATGTTCCTAGCAGGAGCTCTTGCATTTGCAGGTGGTCGCAGACTTCTTCGAAACCTTCTTGATCGTCATAGCCACACCTCCCTTCCCTTGGAAAATAGCAGCTTCCCGCGCTTTTTTATTCTATTATATCACTCGCATGATGATTGTAAAGGGCGCACCGGCAGAGGTCCCTGCCGAAGGGCCCGTCCAGGAGTTCGGCCCGATATCTGCAGCCGCCGCGGCACTGCTCGAGATGCGCGCAGTCGCATTTCAGCGCAGCGAGCCTGACCGGCGGGATCTTCTTCCAGCAGCGCAGCAGACCGTCGCGGACCGTGCCGGCCTCCCTGCCGGCGTAGAAGGTGCATTTCGAAATCCCGCCTGCCGCGCTTACGGACATGAGATGGAGCCCGCAGGCAAAGCCGGGGGTGCTCGTATGAAGGCCTTCTCCCCGTCCATAGGCAAGATATCTTCCTCCTGTCGCGGGGTCGACAAGAAAGTCCCTGTTCTGTTCGAGCCTCCCCGTCTCGCAGGGCACGTCCACGGTCCAGTCTTTCACCCCGATCCCGTCGAAGAGTTCCTGCATGGCGTCGAAGTCGCCCAGATTTTTCGCATGGACCATGGTAGAGACCGAGACGCAGACCCCCTCCGCGGCGCATGTCCTCACGGCATTGAGCGCGCTTTCGAAGGAACCCTCTCCCCGCAGGGAGTCATGGGCCTCCTTCAGGCCGTCGATGCTCACCTGCACCTCGTGGACCGCCAACTCCCTCAGGATCTTCCGGGTTAGCAGCGAGCCGTTTGTGAAGAGGACTTTCCGGAGGGAATACCCCGAAAGCATCCTGTTTAATTCGGCGAAGCGGCTGTAAAGCAGCGGTTCTCCCCCCGTGATCAGGACCCTCAGCCCCTGCATCGCCTCGAACTCCGAAAGGACGGCCCCTATCTCATCGGGCGAGAGTTCGTTCGAGCCTCTCTCTCCTATGAAGCAATGGCGGCACCTGAGATTGCAGCGGTCCGTAACCTGCAGTTCGAGATACCGCAGGGACGGAGCGGGAGACCTCACGACCGGAGCACGCCGCACCGCCACGGGACCTGTGACGAGGATGCCCTCCTGCACGCAGTAGTCGATGAAGATGCCGTTGTCGGAGGAGCAGCCCCCGGGCGACGCGCAACAGGCCAGAAACTCGAAGGCGTCTTCGTCCAGCTCGTACAACTCGTCCGATTCGATATCATAAACCGAAGGCGTTTCGAGCCGTCTCAGTACGCACCTGCCGGACAGGTAATAGCGCATGCCGTATTGTAACGCGGCGGCGGGCATGATTCCTAGTGGGTGCAGGGATCCCATGGCCCCTGCGGGTGACGCGTACTGCCGGGTCGGATGGTCCCGGTTCTTTGCATTTCCGGACCGAGGCGCGATACTATTAGATATGGCGCTTGGCGATGATCTCTGCAGCCGTTTCTGCGCGTATTACAAGCCTGCGAAGGGCGAGGAGCTTGCCTGCAGGGGGTTCAGCGTCGTGGAGAGAATGATCAAAGGGGGAAGAAAGTTACCGTTTGAAATTCAGGAAGGGGCCATAGGAGCGGATATTGCTGCCGGCCTGGAACTGCGCCTCTGCCGACGGTGTCCGTTTTATCGGGAGGACTGCGACTTCGCTGCAGGTGCAGGTGCGCCGCCCTGCGGAGGATATCTCTTCATCGGGAGACTTGTCGGCCGCGGGGCCCTGTTGCTTGACGATCTGGATGAGATGGATTAAGCTTAACGTACTATTTTTATCTTATATGAATTCAAGGGGGAAGCATGGAGAAATTTTCTTTGCGCGAGGCGGTCGGACAGGCGGTACAGACCGAAAAACTGGGATATGCCTTTTACCGTGCCGTTGCCGATAAGTTCAAGGAAGACGGCGGACTGAAGGAGTTGTGCGATACGCTTGCCGACAAGGAGCGTCAGCATGAAGAGACGTTCTCCGGCCTTATGGAGGTGGTAAGGGACGAGGGGGCGGTCGATTGGGAAGAGGTCTCGAAGTATCTCAGGGCAATTGTCGAGTCCGAGTTTTTCCTCGGTAATGAGAAGTCCCTTCCGTCTCTCGACCGGGTGAAGACTGTCGCCGAAGCGGTCAGATTTGCCATCGGATTTGAGAAGGAAACCCTTCTTTATTTTTATACCATCAGAGACCTCATGAAGGAAAAAGAGGTGCTCTCCAGGATCATCGAGGAAGAAAAAAGCCATATTGCCTGGCTCAACAAGTTCGCACTCTCAGCCGCCAAATAGCGCCCGAGTACGGAGAGCGTCCGGGAAGGCAGGTAAGGCGTTCGGAGCAACTGGTCGGCGTCCGGGCCTTTTTCCGCCGTCTCCGCATCTTCCTTTACAAAGAAGAAAAGTTGCTGTTATTATATACCGTTTTGGGAGAGGTGGCCGAGTCGGTCGAAGGCAGCCGCCTGCTAAGCGGTTGTGGGGGTAAAACTTCACCCAGGGTTCGAATCCCTGCCTCTCCGCCATTACACGGTTTTTTGTGCGGCGCCGCATCTGTGGATCCGGCGCCGGGGCAGGAAAAAAAAATTTTATGAACGGAGCAGAACAGGAGGTCTTCATGAAGAAGCAAATTTTGGTGGCGGTCTGCAGTCTTTCGCTGCTTTTCGCGGTAGGGGCCTGCAAAAAGAAACAGGAACAGCCGATGCCTCAAACGGGCATGCCGGGTCAGCAGCTTCCGGCCGGACATCCTCCGACGGGCGAGCAGCCCAGCGTAGTAATGCCGAAGGGCGAGACGACGGTCAGCGTTCCTGACTCGGTGAAGGGAAAATGGAAGGCGGTTGTCCTTGTCGTCGAAGACAAGGCGACGAAGAAGGCGAAGGAATATACGGTGAACCTCAACGGCGACCTGAAGGTTCCCGATTCCAAGCTGAAGATCGAGGTCGGAGAATTTCTTCCCGACTTCAAGATGGAAGGGCTGAAGATCACGTCGATGTCGAACGAGCCGAACAATCCTGCGGTAAGGGTGAAGGTATTCGAGGACGGCAAGGAGATCTTCAAGGGATGGCTGTACGAGAAGTTCCCGACGATCCATCCTTTTGAGCACCAGAAATACAGTCTGGCTCTCAAAGGCGGCGTCAAGAAGGGGTAGAAAAGCGCAAGGCGCGTGCGCCCTTAGCTCAGCTGGATAGAGCGTCGGACTACGAATCCGCAGGTCGGGGGTTCGACTCCCTCAGGGCGCGCCACTTTTTCTTTTGTTAGGAGGCAGAAGGCCGTGATGTTAAA
>JAJXTV010000003.1 GCA_021783515.1 Nitrospirota bacterium | reverse complement strand
ACGTCGCCTGTTTCGACTGCCATAACTCCCACGGTTCGACAGTGGCGGGGACGACGACCACGTATGCGAGCGCCACGGTCAACGGCGGCATGTTGAAAGACACGAACGCGGGCAAGGGCGGATATTCAGTTGATTACGCCCCCGCTTCCGGCGGATCGGCTTCAGATCATAATGCGTTCAACCCCGGCGCCGGTTTATGCTTTGATTGCCACATGACGCAAAGCAGCGGAACAACCCCCTGGGGCTATCAGAACACATATGGCGCCACGCAGCCAATAATGAGCTACTGGGAGTCGCCATATTGGGGAAGCGGGACATCCGCCTTCCCGTCACAGCAACGCTATCCCTATAAAGCAAGCACAGGGAACCAGGGAGGACATTTCGGGGCATCGTCCGCTCTGACAAGCGGCGACGGAACCTCACCGATAAACGGCCTCTGCACGTCGTGTCATGACCCGCACGGCGTAAGCCCGACAATCGCGGCAGACGCTCCATATGCCATTCCCCTTCTTAAGGGGACGTTCATGACGTCGCCTTATAAGGAAGATTCCGCGGCGACCATTACGACTATTACAGGAAGCGGCCACGGAGTGATCTTCAGCGGTCAGGGCGGTTATAGCGATGCCGGCCTGCCAAATTATCACATTGACGAAAATACCTTTGCCAACTGGGACTGGGCCAGTACTGCACGCGTCGGCGAGAGCGTGAATCAGTTCGGCGGCCTGTGTCTGCAGTGCCATCCCCAGTCTGTACTCAATCCCTCTGCCGGCAACAGCAGCTATGCCTGGCAGTCCATGAACAGGGTGCATAATACGGTAAAGGGATGGGGAGGCCAGGGGGCCAACGCCGACAATGCAAAGCATTCCTACACCTGTTCAAAGTGTCATACGGTGCATAACTCGAATCTGCCGCGCCTGATGGTAACAAACTGCCTTGACTACAGCCACAGAAACGGTGTTACGAAGGGCGGCTCGGCGGGTTGGGGTTCCAGCAGCGGCAGCGGCGGCAACATCAATTACGGCAGCGGCTCCGGAAACGGCAGCGGGCATTTCCCCGGCGGCGGATCCGGAAGAGGTTCGGGAACCAGCTCCGCAGTGATTTCCCCCGGCGCAAGCGGATTTGGCGGGGTAGCCTGCCATGACGCCACTAACGGCAACGCCTGGCCGAACAACCAGAAGTGGAATGCGGTAACGAATTGGGAGGGGGGAGCGCCGGCTGTCATTTCCCTTTCGCCCAATACCAGACCACAAGGGGCCTCAACGGTAACGATAACTATCATCGGTCACAGCTTCCAGAACGGTGCGATGGTCTCTTTCCACGATGCAGCCATAACGACGGGGGCCGTTACCTTTGTAAATCCGTCAACCCTGACAGTGCCTGTCACGGTAGGGCAAGGCGCGGCTTTGGGAGCACATGACATCACAGTGACAAACCCAGACGGGGGGACAGGGACCGGAACAGGGGTGTTTACGGTCACTGCCGGCCCCCGGATAACATCGATCTCTCCCGCTATAAGTCAGGGGACCCAGGCAACGCTGACCATTACGGGCACCGGATTCCAAAACGGCGCCACTGCCTCGTGCGGCGATTCGGGCATATCCGTGGGCGCCGTGACATTTGTCAATACGACCACTTTGACGGCACCCGTCACGGTGGGGATATCATGGGTGGGCACGCACTATTTGACCGTGACGAATCCGGACGGCGGAAGCGGAACTGGTCCGTTTACGGTCACCCTTGCCCCGCTCGTAAGCTCGACATCCCCCAACTCAAGGGCCCGGGGGAGCGCCCAGACAACTGTTCATATTTATGCGATCGACTATGGGTTTGGTTTTTATAACTTCCAAAACGGCGCAACGGTCTCATTCAATGATCCGAACATAACTACCGGGAGTGTCTCCTTTGTAAGTACCTTCGAACTGGCAGTGCCGGTAACAGTGGGCCAGGGCGCAACATTAGGAACGCATAATGTGACGGTGACAAACCCAGACGGAGGGACAGGAACCGGGATTGGCCTGTTCACGGTTACCGCTGCACCGACAGTAACATCCACATCTCCGAATACCAGTGCCCAGGGGAGCGCCCAAGCATCGGTGACCATCACCGGCACCGGCTTCCGAACCGGCGCTACCGTCGCCTTCAATGATCCGAACATAAACGCAGGAACTGTCACCTTTGTGAATTCCACGACCCTGACAGTGCCTGTTACGGTAGGTGCATCCGCTGCACTCGGCGCACATAATGTTACGGTGAATAACCCCGATGGCGGAACCGGCACCGGAACGGGCGTGTTCACAGTTTCTGACGGACCACACCCGACCTCGGCATCACCAAATTCTATGCCTCGAAACGGCATTCAGGCCCAAGTGACCATTGCGGGTACCGGCTTCGAAAACGGCGCTATGGTCTCCTTCAACGATCCTGCCATAACTGCAGGGACTGTCTCCTTTGTGAATTCCACGACCCTGACAGTGCCTGTTACGATAGGTGCATCCGCTGCACTCGGCGCACATAATGTTACGGTGAATAACCCCGATGGCGGAACCGGCACCGGAACGGGTCTCTTCACTGTTACTGCCCCGATAGTGACCTCTGTATCGCCCGGCTCAAGGGCCCAGGGCAGCCTCCAGGTAACGGTAAACATCACGGGAAGCAACTTCCAGAGCGGGGCAACCGTATCGTTTAATGACGCAAATATAGCGTTGGGTGCCGTTACCTTTATAAATTCATCAACCCTGACAGTGCCTGTCACTGTAGGCGCTTCTGCAGCGCTAGGCGCGCATAATGTGACGGTGAAAAATCCGGACGGATCGACGGGTACAGGCAATAGTTTGTTCACGGTCGCACCAGCCCCGGCTGTAACGTCCATAAATCCCAATTCGGAACCTCAGGGGAGCGCCCAGACAACAGTGACCGTTACCGGTACCGGCTTTCAGAGCAGCGCAGCGGTCTCCTTCAATGACCCGGGCATTACTTTTGGTGCTGTCACCTTCGTAAGTGCGTCGACCCTGACAATGCCTGTTACCGTAGGTCAGACAGCAGCAACAGGAGCGCATAGTGTGACGGTAAGTAATCCGGACGGATCAACCGCCACGGGCAATAACTTGTTCACGGTGACTGAAGGTCCTCAACCGGCCTCGACATCTCCCAATTCGATGTGTCTGGGCTGCGCCCATACGATAGTGACCATTACTGGTACCGGCTTTCAGAGCGGTGCAACAGTATCGTTTAATGACACGTCTGTACTCCCGGAAAGCGCAGTTACGTTTGTTAATACGACAACGCTGACAGTTCCTGTTGAGGTCGGCTATCCGGGCGCGACAGTTGGTCCGCATAATGTAACGGTTACCAACCCCGACGGCGGGACAGGGACCGGGATAGGCATTTTCACGGTTGCTGCCCTTCCGACCCCGACCTCTACGTCTCCCGGCGCGATGGCTCAGGGAACAAGTGGAACATTAACCATCAGGGGCACCGGGTTCCAGAACGGCGCATTAGTTGCTTTCAGCTCAAACGTGCTGACAGGCCCCATTACTTTTGTGGATTCCACAACCCTTAGAACAAATGTCGACGTGATGCCGAACGCTGCAGTAGGCCCATGCGATATAACAGTGTGGAATCCTGACGGAGGCGTTAATATTGGAAAGGGAGTTTTTACGGTCACAGCGAATCCGACTGTAACCGCCACATCTCCCAATTCAATACCTCAGGGAAAGGCCTGGAGCGGTCAGGTTACGGTCACTATTACCGGCACCGGGTTCCAGTATTTCCCTGCGGTCTCCTTCAATGACCCGAACATATTGCTTGGAGCAAGCCCTTACGTGGTCAATTCGACAACCATGACAGTGCCGGTCAGGGTTCTTCAAAACGCGGCAGTGGGCGCCCACAACGTAACGGTAACTCATTCCGACGGGGGGACGGGCACCGGAGTCGGCGTTTTCACTGTCACTGCCGGTCCACAGATAAACTCATTATCTCCCAACTCAAGGGGACGTGGCGGCGACATGACAACAGTAACGATTACGGGTACCGGGTTTCAGGGCGGCGCGACGGTCTCGTTCATGGATGGCTGCATAACTGTTGGGACTATTACTGTTGTGAACTCTACAACGATCACGCTACCGGTTACCGTAGGTGCTTGTGCCGGCCTGTACACGCATGATGTAGTCGTGACAAACCCTGACGGGGGCGAGTGTGTTGTCAACATGTTCACTGTCACTGCGGCGCCTACGGTAACCGCGACATCTCCCAATATGATAAGTCAGGGGAGTGCAGAAACTACAATAAACGTTACCGGGACTGGCTTCCAAAGCGGAGCAGCCGTCTCCTTTAATGATCCCGACATAACGACAGGAGTTGTCTCTTTTGTGGATTCAACTTCGCTTGCCATATCTGTTACCGTGGGAGGTGGCGCGACACTCGGAACACATGATGTGACCGTGACAAATCCGGATGGGGGGACGGCAACGGGGACAGGTCTGTTTACCGTCATTGCCGGTCCGATTGTCAGCTCTGCATCCCCTGGTTCTTTGTCAGCTGGGAGTCCTCAGACGACGGTTACAATAAGAGGCATGGGGTTCCAGAATGGCGCAACGGTCTCGTTTAACGACGCAAACATTACGGTAGGGACTGCGTCCTTTGTAGATTCCACAACCCTGACAGTGCCGGTTAACGTGGGGCAAGGCGCAACACTCGGGGCGCATGACATAACCGTAACTAACCCTGACGGAAAGAGCAGTACCGGCGCTGGTCTGTTTACGGTCACCTTCCAGGTCGCTTCGGCATCTCCCAATTCGCTGCCTCAGGGAAGCGCCCAATATATCGTGTACATTTGTGGCACAGGCTTCCAGAACGGGGCATCGGTCTTGTTCGACGATGGATACATAATAACCGGGCCTGTTACCTTTGTGAATTCCACAACTCTGGCAGTGCCTGTCACAGTGGGGCTATCGGCAGCGACTGGCGCCCATAATGCGTTTGTAGTAAATCCGGACGGCTCATTCGGAATTGGGACTGGTGTGCTCACCATCAATTCGCATAATACAGCCCCGGCCGTATTCTGGGCAAGCCCTACGGGGGCAAGCATAGGAAGCCCCCAGACGACAGTGACCATTAACGGCAATGGCTTCCAGAGTGGGGCAACGGTCTCCTTTAATGACGCAAACATAACGCTGGGTCCTGTTACCTTTGTGGACCCCACAATCCTGACAGTGCCTGCTACGGTTGGCTCTTCCGCTATCTCGGGAGCGCATAACGTGACAGTGATCAACCCGGACGGAGGAATCGGCACCGGCGCAGTCGTATTCTACGTAGGGCCTCCGCCGCCGCCTTCTTCTCCGTTAGTACCTACGTTAGGCGAGCAATTGGGGCAAAGCACTAATTGCACCACAGCGTATAACCATACTTTTTCATGGAGCTCGCTTACAGGCGGTGACGGCCTGCCCGCCATGTATCGTGTGCAGGTCAGCACAGATTTCACTTTTGCGACCGTAATCTATGATTCGGGCCCCGCCTGGCTTGCGACAAACACGTGGACCGTCAACGACATGCCAGCCGGGAATAATTGGTATTGGAGAGTAAGGGCAGCAGACCAGAGTGTGTTGAGGACGAGTGCTTATTCTGCCGCAGCCTCTTTTTATGACAGCTATAACAGCTGTCCGTAGAGACCCCGGTGAATGCGAAGGCTATCAATTAGGCTGCGGTCGCCCGGTCAATGATCACCGTATGTGTATGCGTCTTGTCTAAAGGGGCCCTTTACTGCCGCATAGATACCTAACGAAGAAAATCCAATCCCTGCGTCGGATAGCAGGCCTCATATCAGTTTCTGCTATAGTAAGTCATGTCGAAAGTTATCGTAGGCATGAGCGGAGGAGTAGATTCGAGCGTGACCGCATATCTCCTTAAAGAGCAGGGATTTGAGGTCGAAGGGGTGAGCTTTCTCATCTGGGAGGCGCGTCAGCGATGCAGCCACGACGCATGCTGTTCGCTGGAGGCGGCGCAGAGCGCTGAACAGACTGCCGGAGAAATCGGGATACCCCACAGGAGCGTGGATGTGCGCGAGGCGTTTGCCGATGCGGTGATAGATCCGTTCGTTTCCGCATACGCCGACGGGATTACGCCGAATCCCTGTATCCTCTGCAACCGCCGGGTCAAGTTTCCCTTTCTTCTGAAGGAAGCGGAAAGAAGAGGCGCCGAATATATCGCCACCGGCCATTACGCGAGGATAGAAAGCATCGGCGGAGCCAAAGTCCCTGCGCCATCTCCCGAGCGTACGCATCTCCTCAAGAAGGGTGTCGATCCGAGGAAGGACCAGTCGTACGTCCTCTATGGCCTTCGTCCCGAAGAACTCCGGCGGCTGCTCCTGCCGCTCGGAGACCTTACCAAAAAGGCAGTGCGCGAGATGGCCCGTTCGCTGGGTCTTCCCGCGGCCGAAAGGCCTGAAAGCCAGGAGATCTGTTTCATCGGCGACGAAGGCTACGCAAAGTTCATAGAGGAGCTCTCTCCGTTGTCGTCCCGGCCGGGAAGAATCGTGGACAGGAGGGGAAATATTCTCGGTTCCCATAAGGGATTAGCCCATTACACGATAGGCCAGAGAAAAGGCCTCGGGATATCCTCTCCGGACCCCTGCTATGTGACAGCCATAGACCCGCTTCACAATCTCATCCGGGTAGGAAGACGGGAGGAGGCGCTGGCAGGCACGGTACTGGTATCGGAACTCAACTGGCTCGCGTCTGCCCCCTCACGGACCTTCAGGGCGGGGGTGAAGGTGCGGTCGATGATGGGCGACGTTCCCGCGGACGTAGAACTGCGCGACGGCTGCGCAATCGTGCGGTTTGACGATGCCCAGTGGGCCCCCGCACCGGGCCAGAGCGCGGTGTGGTATCTGGGCGATACGGTATTGGGAGGCGGCATCATCACGCAGGCCGGCTGAAGCACTTCCACGGTTCAGTAACAGCCACACAACCGGGCAGTATCAGAATATCAGGCTGAGGGCAGACTCGGCTACCGAAATCCGCGCCGGTCCGAGTCCCAGGTAGTCCCCGTCCACCTGGATGTGCGCCTTTCCGAGAACCTTTATAACCGAGGCCTTCAGATACACCACGTCCCTGAACCGCAGATGAGACCCCCTTATCACCCCGATCGAGTAGCGAAGCAGATCGAGCCTCCCGCCGCCCTGAAAAATAGAGACGTAAAGAAAGGGGTCCAGCAGATTCGCATCCGGCGTCACCCTGAAGTTCCCGCCGTACTTCGAGGCGTTGCCGACAACCGCCGTATAGCCGGCATACTCCCTGCCGTCAACGAGGATCACTATCCTATCGGGGGAATACCGGGCGATGGTTCTGATTCCGCTCAGGATGTACGCGGCCCCTCCCGACACCTTCTTCAGCGAGCGGTTCACGTCATGGACCGCCTTCCCGTCGAGACCGATACCCGCCATGAGGCAGAAATAGCGGGCCGGCCCGTCTTCCGTCTCTATCCTGCCCAGAGAGACCTTCCGTGGACGTCCGTGCACCGCAACGTTAAGCGCGCCGTACAGGTCCTCGGGCAGATTCAGCTCCTTGGCGAGCACGTTGGTGGTGCCCATAGGGAGGAGCGCCGCCGGGACATCGGACCAGACCAGACCGTTGATCACCTCGTTGACCGTACCGTCCCCGCCCGCTGCGATCACGAGGGCCGGCCTCTTTTCGATCATCCCGCGCGCCAGCAACCGCGCGTGGTCCTTCTTCTCGGTCCTGAGCACCTCGACGCCATACCCCTCCTTTGCCAGGTATGAAACGGCACGGGCGATGTTGGCGGCCGAGGCCTTTCTCGCTGCCGGGTTATATATGATGCTTGCCGATGACTTCATCTATCGAACAGACCCCGCGGCATTCTGAAATGCGCTCTACCATAACGGGTTTCTTTTCAAGATATGAGGTCACATCCTTCATATCCGAGACGTCATCCACAAAAAAAACCCTGCCGCCGATTCGTTCCCCCTTCCTCTTTATGTGAGGGACCCTCACGTATCCAAGTCCCCTCGTCGAAACGTATCCCGTCGTATAATCCGGATCGTCCGAAACGCAGAGTTCCGCCAGAACCTGCGGACATGACGCCACCTTGGACGAAAGGACGAGCGCCTCGACGACGGTGGGGGTATAGATGTTCTTCTTCCGCAGCTTCCGGCCGAGCAGGACAGCGGCCGTCTTGCTGATGCCGAGTCTCGAGGCCCGCACCCCCCTTCTTCTGTCGCTATCCGCCCTCCTCCCCGAGGCGGCCAGGATGACAGCGGCCCCCCGCATCGCATCTCCTCCAAAGACGACCTCCAGTCCCTTATTGACGGCCTTCTCCGAAATACCCGCAGCCGCGAGCAGTTTCCGGATATGGGACTGCGCTGTACGGGAGGAAGCGCACCGGACCGTCCTTACCGGCAAGGCGCGAATCTGTTTCGGCCTTTCCGTCATCCTCTCAATGGCAATGTCGATTCTGTCGGGTCTGCCGCGGCTGTGCTCCATCGCCCTGCGGACATAGTCCTCAACGACACGGCCTGCCTCAGCCTCATCGTATAATCCCTCCGCCCCGGAGATGTGCTCCTGCCGGACGGCGCCGCCCGCACACCTCCCCTTCATGCCCCCCCGGGAAGCCCTCATCCTGATATTCAGCATGAGCGGGCGCCTCCCTGCCATGGCCGTCGACGCGCCATCACGCACGCAGACCGTGCCGCCTCACAAGTTCGAGGTCGTTCCGGAAACTCCTTCCGGTGGTCGTCAGATAATTCCCGGACAGCAGTCCATCCGCCCCGGCCGCGAAGATGAAAGAATGGAACTCCCCCAAAGTCTGCACGCGGCCGCCGCAGACCCGTATCTCCTTCTCCGGCATCATGAACCGCATCAGGCTGATGATCCTGAGGGCCTCAAACGGTTCGAGCGCCGCCAGGGAGCCGAGTCTCGTCCCGCTCACGGGAATCAGGAAGTTGACCGGGACGGAGTCGGGGCCTATATCCCTCAACTCGGACGCCAGATCGATCCTGTCCCTCCAGGTCTCTCCCAGACCGAAGATCCCTCCCGAACAGAGCGAAAGGCCGCATGACCTGACCGCCTCAATAGTCTTCAGCTTCTCTCTGAAGGTATGCGTGGAACATATCTTAGGAAAGAATCTCTCGGACGTCTCGAGATTATGATGGAAGCGCTCCAGCCCCGCGTCCTTCAGCGAGAGGAGTTCCTCTTTTTCCAGCAGCCCGAGCGTGGCGCAGGGAAGGAGCCCCAGCCCGCGTACCTCCGGAATCACCGCGGCGATTTTGTCGATCTCCCCCGCCGAAGTCTTTCTCCCGCTCGTCACAATGCAGAATCGCTTCGCCCCGCCGGCCCTGGCCTCCGCAGCTTTTTCGAGAATCGCCTGCCTGTCGAGCAGAGGATAGACCGGCGCCCCGGAACGGCTCTTCGAGGACTGGGCGCAGTAGGCGCAGTCCTCGGGACACGCCCCTGATTTCGCATTGACGATGGCGCAGATATCGACGGAATCCCCGCGGAAACGGGCCCTTATCCTGCTCGCAGACAAAAAAAGGCTGAAAATATCCGCAGTCGGGACGGAAACGATCCTTTGCGCATCCCTGGCGGTAATCCTGCCGCCGGACATAATTTTCTCTTCGATACGATCAATCATCGAGGACTATTCTCGCAGAAGCCGGGGGAAACCGTCAATCCTGCGGGGAGGACTAGAAGCGTCCTTTCGCCTGTATCTTCCTGATCAGCTCTTCGCGTGTAAAGACGCCCTTCGAAACGAGAAGGTCTATCAGCGCTTCGATCACCGCCTTATGGGAAACGTCCTTCCGCCCGTCGGAAACCCCGCTTTTCGGAGACCTTTCGATCAGCTCTTCCTCCACCCTCTTCCCTGTGTTAACAGGAGCCGTCCTTTCGACTGTGACAGCCCTGTCCCTGACCATCTGCACGGTCTGCCCATATACATTCCCCTCGTAATGAAGGCTTATCGCCCGCGCGATGTCCGACTCAAGGGCCAGAACCGGCTTCACCCTCACGCCCAGCAGAAAACCGATATCGTCGAGTGTCTTCAGGTCCGTAGGGTCGGCGATAGCAGCCACCAGGTTTCTTCCCGCCTCCATTCTTACCGGGAAAAAACCGAATTTCTTCGCGACATCCACCTTTACCAGGTTCAGCACTTCTTCAGGAGGTCTGCCGATCTCCTCCAGCGATATGGCCGAGAGTCCGTACTGATTCTCAATCACCGAAAGCATGTCCTTCTCCGAAACAAAACCCTTCTTGATAATGATCGAGCCGAGGCGGCCGCCCCATTCTTCCTGATACGAAAGCGCGGACCTGAGTTGGAAGTCGTCTATCATCCCGGTTTCGAGAAGGAGTTCGCCTAGTTTCTTTTTTATCTTCTTCATCCGTACCTCCCTTATTCTCCGGCCTTCTTCCGCCAAAGGCCGGCTAATACCTGATATCGAAGCCCGTTTCCCTCCCCGAATACTCCTCCCATGTCAGATCGATGTCGGTTACGTGCGAGCCGGACGGTCCCTTCCTGCATGCGAGTATCGCCTGCTCGATCCCGCCCCGGTCCCCTTCGAAGACCGCCTCAACGCGGCCGTCGTAAAGGTTCTTCACCCATCCGTGAAGACCGAACTGCATCGCCACGCCTCTCGCAAACGAACGGTAGAATACCCCCTGCACCCTCCCCTCAACTAATATATGCGCCCTCGCCGATTCCATACTACTTCACTATCTTCATGCTGATGTCGGCCGCAATGACGGAATGCGTGAGCGCTCCGACGGATATGAGGTCCACCCCGGTTTCGGCGATCTCCCTCACGTTGCCGAGGCTGACGTTTCCGGAGGCCTCGACAGTCACCCTCCCGTCCACCAGCTTCACCGCCTCGGTCATGTCCGGGACGCTCATATTGTCGAGCATCACGACGTCGGCTCCAGCGTCGATCGCCTCCTGCAGGTCCTTGAGATTCTCCACCTCCACCTCGATCCTGGCGAGATGATGCCCTCCCTTGGCGAGCCCCACCGCTTCCCGGATGCCCCCGACCTCCTCGATATGGTTGTCCTTGATCAGGATTCCGTCGAACAAGCCGAAACGGTGGTTCATCCCCCCGCCTATCCTCACCGCGTACTTCTCCATAAACCTCTGGCAGGGGGTCGTCTTCCTCGTGTCGACGATCTTCGCCCCGGTCCCCTGCACCGCGTCGACGAACTGGCTCGTGAGGCTGGCGACGCCTGAAAGCCTTTGAAGAATATTCAGGCTGACCCTCTCACCAGCAAGCAGTGCCCTCGTCTTACCGGAAACTTCGCCGAGGACGTCTCCCCGCGAGACCTTCGCGCCCTCATGATAATAGACATTGAATGAAGTGGAAGGATCGATAATGCGGAAAACCTCTCTGGCAAACGGCATGCCCGCAAGCATAAAATTTCCTTTGGCGATATACAGCGCCCTTGACTCATTCCCCTCGGGCACGAGCAGGGACGTGGTGATATCCCCGGGTCCGATGTCCTCTTCTATGGCGTGCTTGATGAGTTCAACGACAGTGGAGGGAATCTCCATCCTACTTCCTTCTCAGAAGCGAAAGCATCCCCCAAATTCCCCCCGCGACCGCGCCCAGCGCCAGCGCCGACTTCCAGTCGAGCAGCGTCGTAAGTTCTCCCTCAACCGTATTGGCAAGCACCACAAGGGCCGCGCTCTTCTCCGCCTTCACACTGGCCGCGGCAACGACGCCCGCAGCACTCCGGTTGATCGACGTCTCGGCCCTCGAGACCGTAACGGGCGCGCACGAAAAATTCACGGCCACACGGTTGCCGAGCGTAATCGCGCTGACGCTCTGATTGAGCTCCGCATCCTCTCCGCGGAGCAGGACCGCCGCGCACTGGGTCGCCTCGATCCGCTCGCCGTCGATGCTCAAAGCGCCGACCTGCTGCATTTCGACATGGCCGCCCTCGACGCTCCTGACGGTGCTCTGGCTGATCGTGACAAACTCGCCTTCGATGATCTCGAGGTCTTTCTCTTTGATCTCCTGTCCTTCCTTACCCATCGTCCTTCCCCCCTGCCTCACGAAGTTTCCTGACATGCTCCTCAATCCGCTCGCGCTTCTTCAGACCTTCCTCGTACTTTTCCTTCTCCTTCGCGATGATCTCTTTCGGAGCCCGCTTCAGAAAATCATCGTTCAGAAGCTTTTTGTTCAAAAAGGCAATCGTCTCTTCCGCCTTCGCCAAGTCCTTCTTCAGTCTATCAATTTCGAGTTCCAGGTTCAACAGCCCTTCGAGGGGAACATAGACCTCCACGAAGCTTCTTACGGCAGCGGCCGAGCCTTTCGGCTTCTTCACGTCCGTCCCGGTCTGCAGCACGTCCGCCCGCGCCAGCTTCCTGACATAGCCCAGGTTCTTCCTGAGTACCTCATCCGCCTTGCCGCTCAGCGCCCTGATCGAGACCTTCAGCTCCAGTGACGGAGAGAGATTCAGCTCTCCCCTGATCGTCCTGACACCTGTCACCGTTTCCATCACGATCGCCATCTCCGTCTCGGCGGCTTCGTCCCGCACAAGCGATCGGGGAAACGCCGCGGCCGCCAGGATCGCCCCCTCGCTGCCCGCGCCTCCCGAAGCGACGACATGCTGCCAGATCTCTTCCGTAACGTACGGCATAAAGGGATGCAGCAGCCGGAGTGTCCTGTCGAGTACGAACAGGAGACAAGCCCTCACCTTCTCCCTGGCGGCATTTTCTTCATAGAGGACCGGCTTCTCCATCTCGATATACCAGTCGCAGAGTTCATGCCAGATAAACCGGTAGATTGCACCCGCCGCGTCATTGAAGCGGTATTCCTCGAGCGAAAGACCTATTTCGTCAGCCGCCGCGGAGAGCCTGCTCAGTATCCACCTGCTGCCGATATCGAGGCCGTCCAACGGCATCGTCTCCGGCACCTTATCGTCCCCCGTATTGAGCATGATGAACCGGGATGCGTTCCAGAGCTTATTGACGAAATGTCGGTATCCCTCGACCCGCTCCTCCGAAAATTTCACGTCCCGCCCCTGGGCGGCGAATGCCGTCAGCGTAAATCTGAAGGCATCGGTTCCGTACTTGTCCATCATCACCAGCGGATCGACTACGTTGCCCTTCGACTTGGACATCTTCTGGCCGGAGGAGTCCCTTACCAGTGCGTGTATGTATACGTCCCGGAAGGGAACGTCTTTTCTGAATTTCAGGCCCATCATGATCATCCTCGCCACCCAGAAGAATATGATGTCGAAGCCGGTCACGAGCACCGAGGTCGGATAATACTTTTGCAGCTCGGGGGTGTCGTCAGGCCAGCCGAGTGTCGAAAAAGGCCAGAGGGCGGAAGAAAACCAGGTATCCAGAACATCGTCGTCCTGCCTCAGCGGACCCCCGCATTTGGTGCAGGCGGCAGGTGCCTGTCTCGCAACGATCACTTCCCCGCATTCGTCGCAGTACCATGCCGGGATGCGGTGTCCCCACCAGATCTGCCTCGAAATGCACCAGTCGTTGATATTTTCCATCCAGGCGAAATACGTGTTCTCCCAGGTCTTCGGGATGATTCTGATCTTCTCCTCACGCACCGCCTTCATCGCCTCTTCGGCGAGAGGCCCTACTTTGACGTACCACTGCAGGGTCGAGAGCGGCTCGATGACCGTCTTGCAGCGGTAGCACTGGCTTATCGAATGGGAATACTTCTTCTCGGCATCAAGAAGGTCCGCGGCCTTGAGAGCGGCGACGACCGCGCTTCTGCACTCGTACCGGTCCATGCCCGAGTATGTGAGTCCGGCCTCGGCCGTCATGCGGCCGTCGGGGCCGATCACGGTGATGAATTCCAGTGGAGGGGTCTGCCTTTTTGCTATCGCCTCGTCGTTAAAGTCATGCGCGGGAGTCACCTTGACCGCGCCGGTGCCGAATTCGGGATCGACCGCGCTGTCCGCGACGATCGGTATGCTCCTGCCGGTGAGGGGAAGAGATATCTTCTTCCCTATGAGCCCCTTATACCGCTCGTCTTCCGGATTCACCGCGACGGCGGTGTCGCCGAGCATCGTCTCGGGCCGCGTCGTAGCGACCACGACATTGCCGCTTCCGTCCTCGAGAGGATATCTGATATACGTGAGTTTTCCCTCGTATTCCTCGTGCTCCACCTCGATGTCGGAAAGAGCCGTATGGCAACGGGGGCACCAGTTGATCAGCCTCTTGTCACGGTAGATCAGCCCCTCTTCATAAAGCCCGACGAAGACCTCGATTACCGCCTTCGAAAGCCCCTCATCGAGGGTGAAGCGCTCCCGCGTCCAGTCGCATGAGGCGCCGAGCCGCTTGAGTTGATGGATGATCCTGCCGCCGGATTCCGCCTTCCACTTCCAGACGCGCCCGATAAAGGCGTCCCGTCCGAGACGGTAGCGGTCCACTCCTTCCGCAGCTAGCTGTCTCTCGACTACATTCTGGGTCGCGATGCCCGCATGGTCCATACCCGGTATCCAAAGCGCATCACAACCCGACATTCTCTTCCAGCGAACGAGGACATCCTGAAGCGTTGTGTTGAGCGCGTGTCCCATATGGAGGGAACCGGTGACGTTCGGAGGGGGAATGACTATTGAATAGGGGGCCTTACCGGAGGCCGGGTCGGCAACAAAATAGTTCCCGGCGATCCAGTAATCGTACCACTTTTCTTCAACGCCCTTCGGGTTATAACTTTTGTCTAATTCCGGCATAACAAAGAAAGACGGGGAACCGGCATCGCCTTTTCCCCGCCGTTGCACACAGAAATAATTACTTTAGAACTCGGACTTTATTCTTTCGATCTCTTTCGAGATCATCGTTGCGGCGAGATCGGGAACGGTGTCCCATATGACCTTTTCCACCTCTTTGCCGAGCAACGAAACAGACCCCTTCAAGGCTTCGCGGGTCATCTTCTCGACAATTTCGGGCGAGATCTCCCATAGGACCTTGTCTATAGAGTCCTTCAGAGAAGGAGTAAGCGCCGACAGAATCGCCTCTTTTATGTCCAGGGCAGCCAGGAAAGCGGAAACCCGCTCATTAATCGTCTTCTCAAAGATGCCGAGCAGTTCTTCCCGGGAAGGCATCTCAACGGCCGGCATCTCCACCCGCGCAGGAGCGGCCGCTGTAACATGAGGTTCAGGCGCAATTCCCGGCTTCGGGGCGAAAAACGGCGCCGTTTCCGGCACCTCAGCCTCCGGGAATTCAATTTCGGCTTCGGCCTCCGCAAGTTCCACCTCGGCAACGGCCTCTTCGGCCGGCAACTCTTCGGCTGCAGCTGTCACTTCCTCCATGGCCCATAGATCTTCATCGTCACCGGCGACTTCGGCAACCTCTTCCGCCTCGGCGCCCATTACCGCCTCTTCGCCGACATCAAAGGGCTCTTCCACGGCCTCCGCAAAGACCTCCCCGCCTTCACCCGCAGAAACCATGGTCAGGGCAGCATTGATCTTGCTGATTAATTCCTGGGATTCGAAAGGTTTGATCACCGAGTCATCGGCGCCGACCTGTCGTGCCAGATCTTCGTCGATCGGCTCGAAGGCGCCGGCAAGAAGGATCACCGGAACCGACGAAAGAGACGGGTTTTGCTTGATTTTCTCGCAAAGCTGATAGCCGTTGACCTTCGGCATTTCGATATCGGCCAGGACAACATCAGGCTTGAAGGTATCGACTATTTTGAGGGCGTCTTCTCCGTTGCTGACAGACTTGATCTCGAAATCTTCCTCTGCGAGAACAAGTTCCACAACCTTCTGAATCGTGATACTGTCGTCTGCAAGCAAGAGCCTCTTGGCCATCCCTCACCTCTTCACGGTATTTGAAGAATTTTATTGTTACATGCCGAAAAAGTCAAGGCTTTTCGTATCTTTGAGCCTGCTGAACGCACGGTTCAGCATGAAGAAACGCCTCAGCCGCCGCCACTGAAGCCGCCCGGGGAAGAAAAGCCGGCATCAGAGTTTGAACAGCAGAAAGCGGACATCACCTTCTTCACGTCCGGGGATGCGCATTTCGGACAGCAAGTGTCCTTTTCCGTTGCGGTCACCCGCTGAAGAAGCGAAAACTTCTCGCCGCAGGACTTGCAGATATATTCATAAATCGGCATATTTCTCACCTCCGATACAGTTTCGCGTACTGATAACTATTTTAAGATCAAAGGATGTTCTAAGTCAATAAGCCCGCATTGCCCCAAATAAGTCGCGTTTTCCTGGCCCCATGGATCTGATATACTGGACTTAATGAAGGAGGCTATGGAGTACGAAAGGCTTGAAGGCGCCGATGTCCGGTGCCACCTCTGCGCCCACAACTGCCTTATCCACGAGGGCCATCGCGGGATCTGCGCCGTCCGTGAAAATCGGCAGGGCACGTTATACAGCCTTGTCTACAGCAAAGTAATTTCGGCGAACATCGATCCGATCGAAAAGAAGCCGCTCTTTCACTTTCTGCCCGGTTCAACCTCGTTTTCAATCTCAACCGCAGGCTGCAACTTCCGCTGCAAGCACTGCCAGAACTACGAGATATCACAGCTCCCGAGGGAGCGGAAGTTCTCGATACCAGGAAGGGAAATGCCGGCCGAGGCAATCGTTGACGCGGCGGTCCGTAATGGCTGCGAAAGCATCTCTTACACCTACACGGAGCCTACCATCTTCTTCGAATTCGCCTATGACACCGCCCGTCTTGCCTCGGAGAAAGGCGTGAGGAACGTCTTTGTCAGCAACGGCTACACCGGCGTCGGAGCGGCAAGGCTTATCGCACCATATCTCGGCGGCAACAATATCGACCTCAAGGGGAGCGACAGATTCTACCGGGAGATATGCGGGGCCCGCATCGAGCCGGTAAAAAATACGATTCGGCTCATGAAGGAACTCGGCGTCTGGGTGGAGGTCACGACGCTTGTGATACCCGACCTGAACGACTCGGAGAAAGACCTTTCCGGGATCGCGGAATTCATCTGTTCCGTCGACCCTTCGATCCCGTGGCACGTGAGCCAGTTCTATCCGACCTACCAGTTGCTCGACAAGCCGAGGACGCCGGTGCAGAAGCTGAGGCAGGCGAGGGAGATAGGCTTCCGTGCAGGCCTGAAATACGTCTATGAAGGGAACGTCCCCGGCGGTGGCGGAGAGGACACGATCTGTCCGGCCTGCGGGGAAGTCGTGATCAAGAGGTTCGGCTACCGGATACTTGAAAACAGGATCAAACAGGGGAAATGCCCTAAGTGCGGAGGAGTGATCGAGGGAGTCTGGGCATGAAGGCGATTCGAATGCTGCCTGTGTGTACGCCCGGCCGTTTGATGGCCTCGTAGGGGCGGGCCCGGTCTTTACCCCCCCAACCTTAGGCGCATCATTACGCCGTCTTCCCCGGGTGAGGTATAGTAGTTCTTCCGCAGCCCTATCCGCTCGAACCCGAACTTTTCATATAGCCTCGCGGCCGCCTCGTTCGACGCCCGCACTTCGAGGTAGACAAGCTTGCAGCCTTCATCCGCGAGGCGAGCGACCGCATGCGAAACAAGCGCGGCCCCGACCCCGTGCCGCCTGAATTCCGGATGGACCGCCAGGTCGAGGAAATGTCCCTCATCGAGTATCCGGCTCACGCAGACATAGCCGATAATTCTTTCGCCGCTTCTCGCGGCGCGCATGATCGACCTCGGGTTCTTCAGTTCGTTAAAAAAAGAAATCTCGGACCACGGCGTAGTGAACGATGCCCGCTCGATCTCGACCACAGACGGCAGGTCCTCAGGCGCGATGCCGGTGATAAGCATCTCCTTCAGGTCCTCTTCGACCATTTCACTTCCGCCTCGGATTTTCTGATATAAAACGGCACCGCCGAAGGAAGATCCTCGAACTCTCCCCGCACGGCCTTCGCAAGACCGAGCGCCGCCACGTTCGCCGGAGAAGGGACCATCTTCTCTGCAGACGCGAAAACAGCCCGCTCTTTCATGACTCCCTCGATGACGGACCGGTATAGCGCGGCCCCTTCTCCGGCAAAAAGCACCGGTCCTTCGAGGCTTTTGACAAGCACCTCCGCCGGCAGGGAGGCCTCTTCCGCCGCCCTCAGGAATGTCCCGTCTTCCCATCTGAAGATCGCGGCGTAGACCTCGCCCTTCCGCGCATCGAGCAGGAGGCAGACGGGCCAGGGACAGTAGGGAAAATTATAGGCGAAGGCCTCCAGCGTCGGGACCGTCACGATCGGCTTTCCCGTCGCAAACGAAAGTCCCTTCGCGGCGCTCAGGCCTATCCTCAGTCCGGTGAATGAACCGGGGCCGATCGCCACGGCAAAAGCATCTATCGCTTCGATTCCCCAGTCCGACTGTTTCAGGACGCCGTCGATTACCGTCATGAGTCTTTCGGAATGGGTGGTCTTGACGTTCAGCCTCGTCTCGGCGACCAGGCCGGTCTCTCCGTCCAGGACGGCAACCCCGCCGAGCATCGTCGATGTTTCGATAGAAAGTATCTTCATACCCGTCTATTATAGCGTAACCGCCGGCAACGCCGCGTATCCCTCCGAACAGCAGTCTTATCCGCTCCCCGCATTGCCAGCGCCGGCAGAACCCGGCCGCAGAGAGGCTTTTGCGAATACGGCCGAAGCGGCGATGCAGATCACTCCGCCGGCAGCCACGGCATTCGTCGTCCCGAAGGCGTCCGCCGCGACCCCCATGATGGAGTTCCCTACCGGCACCAGTCCGAGGAAGACGAAGGCATATACGCTCATGACCCTTCCCCTCAGCTCATCCGGCACCGTTATCTGGATGAAGCTGTTGGCCGCAGCAAGATAACTCACCATCCCCCAACCGCCTATCATGATCACGACGAGCGACAACCAGAAGGTTTTCGAAAACGCAAAGGAGAGGAGCGCGAAGGAGAAACAGAGCCCCGCCAGGGACATAAACCTCGTCTTATGCTCGATATTGCCCATCACCGCGATACCGAGTGCTGCCGTCAGTGCGCCGACCCCCGATGCGCCGACCAGGAACCCAAGGCCCTGTGCCCCGCGATGGAAGACCTCCTCGGCAAATATCGGAAGCAGCGTGATGTACGGCAGGCCGACAAGGCTGAATATCCCAATGAGCGCCATCGTCCGTTTGATCTCGCCCTCGCCCCGGATAAACGCCAACCCCTTCTTGAAATCATTGATCGCGCCTTCCGACTTCACGTAGATATCTCCTCTGGCCTCCATATTCGCCAGTGCCACGATCACCGCGATAAAACTGGCGGCGTTGATAAAGAAACAGGCAGGCAGGCCGAAATACTGGATCGAAAGACCTGCGATCATCGGCCCTATGATGCGCGCCCCGTTGAAGGCGGCTGAATTGAGCGCTATGGCGTTCACCACATGTCCCTTTCCGACCATCTCGATCAGGAAGGACTGTCTCGCCGGAATATCGATCGCATTGATCGTGCCGAGAAGCGCCGCAAGTACGGCGACCTGCCAGACGTGCACGACCCCGAGGCTCGTGAGGGTCCCAAGCAGAAGCGCCGGCACGATCGACAGAGCCTGCGTGACAAGAAGGATGTTGCGTTTCGGAAACCTGTCGGCGATAATGCCTCCGATCAAGGTAAAAAGGAGGATGGGGAGCGCGCCGGCGGCAGCCACCATCCCCAGGTACAACGGTGACTTGGTCAGACGATAGACGAGCCATCCCTGCGCAACCGACTGCATCCAGGTGCCCGAAAGGGATATGAGCTGCCCGAACCAGAACAGCCTGAAATCCCTGAAAGAAAGCGCTGAAAGTCTTCCCGGATTCGACATCTTCTATTGTACTCCAAAAAACGTCGCCCCTACACGGACTTGTTTGCAAATCACCGGTATTTATGTATAAACTCTATCATGTATTCCGGCACCACTACTCTGCTACCCTTCAGCGGCGCATGAAACTGCCGCAGAACAGGTTTTTTTTCCTCTTCTTGCTTTCGGCCCTTCTTCTGCCCGGCCTTTCTCAGGCCGCCGGGAAGAACCTGAAGGTGGTCGCCAGCATCGCCCCTCTTGCGGACTTTGCGAGAGAGGTGGGGGGCGACAAGGTAGACGTTACTCTTCTTCTGCCACCCGGCGCAAGCCCCCATACCTACGAACCGACTCCGCGAACGATGCAGGAAATAGCCCGAGCGAGGATCTTCCTGAAGATAGGAGCGGGCCTCGAATTCTGGGCGGACAAGCTGGTCGCGGCGGCCGCGCGAAGCCTGCTCACCGTCGACTGTTCGAAGGGGGCGCCACTCATCCGCTCGCAACACAGCCACGAGGGCGAGAACGTCGACCCCCATTATTGGCTCGACCCGCTGACCGCGATCGGCATGGTCAGAAAAATTGAAGCCGCCTTTTCCGGCCTGGATCCTGCGGACGCCCCGTATTACAGGAAGAGGGCTTCGGCCTATATTGCAGAACTCAATGCGCTCGACCTCCAGATTGCGGAAACGGTGAAAACGTTCCGGGTGAAGGAATACGTCACCTTTCATCCTGCATGGAATTATTTTTCGAGACGGTACGGCCTCACCGTCGCGGGGGTGATCGAGGAAGGCCCCGGCAAAGAGCCGACGGCGAGGCACATAGACCGCATACTGGCCGAGCTTCGCCGTTTGAAGATAGGCGTTGTCTTCGCCGAAACGCAGTTCAGCCCTAAGATCGCCGAGGCGATCGCGCAGGAAGCAGGCGGCAGGGTGCTTATGCTCGATCCGATCGGCGGCACGAAAGGCAGGGAGACGTACGTCAAAATGATGAGATACAACCTGTCGCTGATGCGAAAGGCAATGGGATGAGCCGGGCGGTCGCGATTGAGGACCTCTCGGTCGTCATCAAAGGAAAGGAGGTCCTGAGAAAGATACATTTCTCCCTCGAGGAAGGTGTATTCCTCGGTATTGTCGGCCCCAACGGAGGCGGAAAGACGACCCTTATCAGGACGATCCTCGGGCTTGTCAGGGCGACTTCCGGCAGTGTAAGCGTCTTCGGCCGAAATCCGGAGTCGCTCCTGACCGGAGACAACGTCTTCGGATATCTGCCCCAGCACCAGAACATCGATCCGAATTTCCCGGCCACGGCTCTCGACATCGCCCTTATGGGCAGATACCGGGCTGCCGGCCTTCTCCGATGGCCCGGGAAACAGGACAGGGAGAAGGCGCTCCAGGCACTTTCGGTTATGGGAGCGGAGGATCTGAAGGACGCCCAGTACAGTCAGCTCTCGGGAGGCCAGCAGCAGAGGATCTCGATCGCGCGGGCGCTTGCGGGAGATCCGAGGATGCTGATACTCGATGAGCCGAGCACCGGCATCGACGTGGTCGGGCAGGAGGACTTCTATCATCTCCTGAAAGGCCTCCAAAAAAAGATGAACCTGACGATCCTGATGGTCTCCCACGACATCGGCACCGTCACGACGTATGTGGATGAGATCGCCTGTCTGAATATCAATCTCTATTACCACGGCAATCCCCTCGGCGCCCTGAACGAAAAGGTGCTCACCTCGCTCTACGGGAAGAACGTCGATGTGCTGATGCATACCGACGTCTGCGACAAATGCGAGAGGCTGCGGAAGTGATCCCCGAAGCGTTCGCCTCGCCTTTTATGCAGAAGGCCCTGGCGGCGGGGGTGCTCGTCAGCCTGCTGACCGGAATAATTTCCGCCTTCGTCGTCCTGAGGAAGATGTCCTTCGTCGGCGCCGGGATATCCCATGCGGCATTCGGGGGTGTCGCGATCGGCTTTTATGCCGGCTTCAATCCGCTCGTCGCCGCCGTGATCTACGCGGTCCTTGTCGCCATCGGGATAGAGGCGACCGCGAAGAAAGGGAAGATATCCGAGGACGTTTCGATCGGGATATTCTATTCGGTCTCGATGGCGATCGGGATCGCGCTGGTCAGTCTGTCGGCTTCCTACAACATCGACCTTTTCGGGTATCTCTTCGGGAATATTCTTGCGATCACGCGGCAGGAGATAATCCTGACGCTGGCTACTTCGGTCGTCATCATCACGATGATCCTGTTTTTTCTGAAAGAGCTCTTCCTGATCACCTACAACGAGGAGCTCGCCAGGGTGAGCGGGGTCAGGGTGGACCTTCTGAACACGCTATTCCTCGTGGCCCTCTCGGTATCGATCGTGGTGTCGATACGCATCGTCGGGATCATCATGGTCTCGGCGCTCCTCGTGATCCCCGGCGCCACCGCGCGGCTCTTTGCCAAGGGCCTCAGATCGATGATCGCCCTGTCGTGTTCGGCCGGCCTTGCGGCGGTAACCGCCGGACTGTTTCTCTCGTATCAGTATGACATCGCGCCGGGCGCGGGGATCGTCCTCACCTCGGCCGTTATCTTCTTCGTTTCCCTGATCGCAAGGAAAAGTGCCTGAGAATGTTCTTCGAGGGCGTTGAGGACATATCGTAAACGCGCTGTGCACAGAAAAGGAGCTTATATGACTGACCAGATAAAACCTTCCCCGAACTTCACCATCATCTGCGACGACGTGAGGCAGGAGACCGGCGGCAAATTGAGTCTCATGGGTCTCTTTGAAAATATTTATGCCACCAAGTTTCCTGCCATCCATCCGAGGCTCGCGGTCTTCACGGAATGGTCCGGAGGGCAGGGAGAGTTCACGATCCGGATGCGCATCCTGTCGCCGGACAGAAAGACGGTGATCAGGGAGACGTCGTCGAAGATGACGCTCAACGGGATACAGTACCGTCACCGTGACGTCTCGGTGCATCTCAATGTGGAGCTCAAGGCGCCCGGGACCTACTGGGTGGAGAACTTTCTGGACGACGAGATGATGAATTCGATACCGGTCAAGGTAGTGCAGGTGCGCGAGCAGCCGGTTCACTGAGTGAAAATATTTTCGAAAATAGCCGAGCAGCGGATCCGGGAGGCGATCGAGAGGGGGGAGTTCGACCGTCTCGAAAACAGGGGGAAGCCCCTCATGCTCGACGATGATGTATGGATACCGGAAGACCTCCGGCCTGCCTACCGCGTCCTGAAAAACGCAGGCTGCATTCCCCCCGAACTCCAGCTCAGGAAGGAAATCATCACCCTCCGCGATCTCCTCGGCGGCATCGACGACGACAAGGAGCGGCTCAGGAAGATCAGGGAGCTTAACTTCAAATTGATGAGGCTGGGAGAGCTGCGCAAACGGCCGCTGGACCTGGATCAGTTTCCGGAGTACGAAGCGAAGGTCTGCGAGAAGCTGACGGGATAATCCGTGGGATAAACTGGCGGAGAGGCAGGGATTCGAACCCTGGGTGGAGTTGCCCCCACAACGATTTTCGAGACCGTCCCATTCAACCGCTCTGGCACCTCTCCGCGGATACACATTATAATCCAAGCGGCGAGGCGTTGACAACCTTTCTGTCCCGCCCGCCTGCGACTCTCCGACGCGCACGTGATTCTTTTCGGGAATTCCTGCGGGATGAGTTCGGACGAAGACAACCGGGACTAAGGGATAAGGACGATCATCCGCCGCAACCCGGCCCCTTGGTCAGCCAGGCCGGAATCCTGACGCCTTTTTTCTGAAGGCGCGCAATCAGCTTCCCTCTCACGGAGGGATTCACGCCCCCTCAGAGCAGCCGTCTGTACGCCATCTTAAAATACAGCATCGCGTACAGATAGATACCGACCAGAACGAGCGCTGACACCAAAATCGTCTTCATAATTTACTGTACTACACGCGGCCGGATCAGCCGACCATTTCGGCGAGCCGCTCGTAAGGGATCTCCCTGTCGAAAGCGATGCCGACGAAGTAGTCTTTTCCCTGCGGGCTGATCGAGGCGATCCTGCCTTCCAGGGCGCCCGCTCCGGAAGCGGGGCTGAGGAGAAGTTCAACGGACACGGGGGTAGTCTTTTCGTACGGCACGTCGGTATAAAAGCCCATCCCCCCCTGTGATATGGTGTTCACCATCGCGGTAAGGCTTTCGGGCAGTCCCTCGTCCCTCCTCGTGATCACAACCTTCGCCAGGACCGAAAATCTGGGATACCTCCGGTAATTTTTGAATTCGTCTGCCATTGCCCCACCTCGCTACGTTGTCTTTCAGCACCGGTCATTCTTCCGCCGTGCACAGTACTATTATACCCTACCGCCGCATGAAGAAGAAAAGGAGTGCGCGTCGCCTCACCGCTAAGGCTGCCAGAGGTACAGAAACCGTACGCCCGGCGCAAACGGCACATCCCCGGCATTGATCGAGATGAGATTGATCACCTGCGGGCCATGGAGCGCCTCCCCCTGATATTCAGAATAGATGTTCGAGGTGAAGGTCTTCGGTCGGGAGTAGGTCACCACTTTCGCCGTCTCAAGTTTCAGGTCTTTTTTCATCGCCCCGATCGTCTCGTCGAGATACGCAGTCCCGTCGATCAGCTTCGCCCGGAGCGCCTCCTCCGCAGTGAATATCCTGCCGTCGGCAAGCGTCCTCACCTCCCTCTCGGTCAGGAGCTTCTGCCGGTTATCGTGCACTACCGCAATAAACCTGTCGAAAAGCCCGTCGATTATCCCCTGGAGCATCTTTTTTTCCTCTTCCGTGCTCGGACGAAAGGGGGACCAGAAGTCCTTTTTCGCCCCGGATTTATACGTTTCTTCCGACACCCCAATCTTCGCGAAGAGACCCTCCACGCTGAACTTCATCGCAATGACGCCTATACTTCCCGTGATTGCGGTAGGGCTTGCCACTATTCGGTCGGCAGCCGACGCGACGTAGTAGGCTCCGGATGCGCCGAGCTCCATAATAAAGGCATAAACCGGGACCTTCTTCCTTTCCCTGAAATCCATGATCTCGTGATAAATGGTGTCGCTCGCCGCCACAGACCCTCCCGGCGAGTTGATCCTGACGATCAGACCGGCGATATCAGGGTCCGCCTCCGCCTTAAGAAGGGCCTCCCGGAAAAAGGCGACCTTCGAGGGCAGCCTTCTCAATTTCAGACTGTCCGTCTCCTCTTTGAATGAAATTACGCCGTCGATGTCGAGAAGCAGCAGCTTAGGCCCTCCGGAGCCTTCAAGCACCGTCTCGACGAGAGGCTTCGTCTCCGGCAAAAGAGAGACGTTCATGCCTGCGCAACCGGGGACCAGGAATGCGGCAAAAAGAACGAAAAATAGATTTCTCATCACTCAGGGCTCCTCACCATGGGCAAAGATAGGGTTCACAGGGTCTTAGGGGATTATATCAGATGTTGAAGGAGCCCCCAAGAAACGGGGCATGGCGAAACAGCAACCTCCTTACGACAGGTTCAGGACAAAGAAGGGCCGGCCTTTGCCGGCCGGCCCTTCCGCGCCTCGCGACCTTGTCCTTTCAGCTATTATCCTCCGAAGTCGCTTTCGGAGACATATCCCCTCGCCGACGGAATCGGCCAGGTGACCTCATGGTCATCCCCTTTGAAAGGCTCCCAATTCAGCGAGCAAGCCTTGTTGAGTCCTTCAATCCGATCCCTCAGCTCGTCCGCCATAATCTGGAGGCCGTTCAGTTCGTAAAACACCTTCTCCTTATCGCCGGTCGATAACCTCTCAACCTTGCTGACAATCCCGTCCAACTTCGACTTCCATTCAGCCAGTTCGTGAGTCACGTTATCGCAATATTCCGTTGTGTTCATTCTATATTCTCTGGTATCCATCTTATTTCCTCCTTTACTTTCTCCTTCTGTCTTTCTGAATATCCTTTTTCCTTAACATCACTATATTGCGCCGCAGGGAGGAATACAAAGCTTGCTTTCGAAGGGTTTCAGCTAAATTTGGGGGAGAATCCGCATTGAGGAGATATTTACTCCTGTTTTCGAAGCCTTACTCCCCTCAGCCAGCGAAATAATCTTCTTGATGGGTTGGATTGCCCCTAACACGCTGTATTTTCAAGCTTTTTACTAACAGTATGATTAAGCGACAGGCAGGTATCGTTCTCACCGCCGTTCCCGGAAAAAACTCCTTAGCAGGCCGGCACACTCCTCTTCGAGTACACCCGAAACCACCTCGACGCAATGGTTCAGGCGGCTGTCTGTGGGAATGCGGTATAAGCTGATCACGCCGCCGGCTTTCGGGTCTGAGCAGCCGTAAACAAGCCTTGCGATTCTCGCATTAACGATCGCACCGGCGCACATTATGCACGGCTCCTTCGTGACATAGAGCGTGGCGCCCGCAAGCCTCCAGCTGTCAGAGCTGACGGAGGCCGCCTCCCTCATGGCAAGGACTTCGGCATGCGCCGTAGGGTCCTTCAACGCCTCTCTGAGATTATGCGCCCGGCTGATCACCTGCGCGCCCCTTACCAGTATCGCGCCGACCGGCACCTCCCCTTTGCCAAACGCAATACCCGCCTCCTCGATCGCAAGCATCATGAAGTCAAGGTCATTCATATCGGAACCGAATTATACCATTTCCTCCGGAGCTGACAAGAGATTATGCACCGCCCCCGTGCCCGACACCAGAGACAAATACGCCCGGGGGGGGGGATTTCACCCGCCGGCCAGGAGTTCGCCTGCAGCGCGTGCGACGTCTGCCGTAAGTTCCTCCGAGCCCTCACCGCTGCCGCCGCGTCCTCCCCCGGCCGGGAAGTCCGCTCTTATGATCTTCACCTTATCTCCCAAAGGGGCCCAGACAGCGGGATCGGTAGGGCCGAATATCGCCACTACCGGCCTCCCGAGCGCCGCGGCGAGATGGGTAATCCCCGAATCGTTTCCGACATACAGCGAGGATGCCATTAGCACCGAGGCAATAGAAGAAAGCGGGCGACCGGCGACTATCTCCCCCTCAATGCCCTCTTCGAAAAGAAAGCGCCTGCATTCCCCCTCGATCTCCGTCTCCGCAGGGCCGAGCAGAACGAAGAACCGATACCTCCCCTCCCCTCTCAGGACCCGGACCAGATCCAGAAATCCGGAAAGCCTCCAGCGTTTCGCCCTGCCGCCGCTTCCCGGATGGATGCTGACGACAGGAGCTCCCCCGCCACTGCGCGCAGCCGCCCCGGGGTAATCAAGGCAGGGCGGCACAGCAGGGTCGATGCCAAGAGCGACCAATTGCCCCAGCTGAAAGTGTGAGATATGCTCCTTCCGGCCGATCGGCGTGACCGTCGCGACACGAAAAACGGAAGATATGTGCCTCCCCAGGTTCTCCATAAATATTTCGTCCCTGTTTCTCATAAAGACATATGCGTCGTCGAACCTGCCGAGAAATTCCGCCGCCCCGCCCGACACGTTCGCCCCGCTGAAGAAACCGGCGTAGAGTCCCCTTTCATTCGATGACGTCTCATCGGCGATCCCGTTAGAAAGGAAGATGTCTGAAAGGTCGCTCCTCGATATGAGATGGAGAGAACGGGGGCGCACATGCTTCTTTATCGAGTAGATAGCAGGCAGGGACAATATCAGGTCCCCGACCGCCCCCTGATGCCAGACGAGTGCCTCTTTCATGACGGCGGAATTTTCCCGAAGATACGGCTCAGGCGATCGCCAGCATCCTGTCGAGCGCCCTCTTGGCCGGAATCCTGACATGCTCGGGAACTTTTACCGGATGGGTATTTTCGCGGAATGCCCTCAGTACGCTCTGCAAGGTGGTCTTTTTCATATTCGGGCATATCATGTCATTTCTGAGCGGATAAAACTGTTTCTCCGGGTTCTCTTTCATCAGCCTGTGCATGAGCCCTATCTCGGTGCCGACGACGAACTCCTTTGAAGAAGAGGAACTCGCGAACCTCAACATCCCGGACGTGCTGGTCACGTGGTCGGCAGCCTCAAGCACGTCGAGTCTGCATTCGGGATGCGCCATGATCAGCGCTCCCGGGCGCTCACCCCTCGCTTTCCGTATATCGTCCGGTGTAACCCGCTCATGGATATTACAATAGCCGTCCCAGGCGATCACCTTCTTCGACGTGTTCTTCTGCGCCCACATCGAGAGGTTCTTGTCCGGAATGCAGATAACACGGTCGCCGGGAAGCGACTCGATTACCTTCACGACATTCGCGGAGGTACAGCAGATATCACTCTCGGCCTTTACTGCGGCTGTCGTGTTGACATACGCAACGACGGGTATGCCGGGATATTGCGCCTTGATGTCCCTGAGACTGAATTCAGGGGGATACACATAGGGAGGAGGGCTCGGAAAGCCGGGGAAGCTCTTTCTCTCCCGCCTCGCCGAATCGACATGGATCATGTCCGCCATCGGACAGAGTGCGAACTCCTCGGGCAGGAGCACCGTCTTGTCGGGAGAAAGGATCGAGGCGCTCTCCGCCATGAAACTCACCCCGCAAAAGACGATCATGTCGCAATCAACAGTCGCCGCCGTCCTGGAAAGCTCGAGCGAATCTCCCACGAAATCCGCGATATCCTGGACTTCTTCGCGCTGATAATTATGCGCAAGGATGATCGCACGTTTTTCGTCCTTTAACTTAAGAATCTCTTCCCGGAGGCCGGGCATATCGGAGGGCATCTAAAACCTGACTTTGCCCGTCTTGGTATAGGAGGAATTGGTAAAAAGGACCGTGCCGTCGTCGAGCACGACCCGGTAGATCGGAACCGGCTGCGGCGTTGCATTTTCCTGAGCGGCGGACGTAAAGCTGTAGTTCCCCTTGCCCTTGAAAAGCGCCATGATCTTCCTGACGTACTGCCTGGTCTCGGAAATGGGAGGCACACTCCGGTATTTTTCCACCGTCTTGGGGCCTGCGTTATAGGCCGCGAGCGCGAGTGTAAGATCGCCGTTAAACTTTTCGAGAAGGGACCTCAGATAACGGGTCCCGCCCTCGATATTCTCCTCGGGGTTGAAGGGATTAACGACATTCATGTCGTTTGCGGTGGACGGCATCAACTGCATGAGCCCCATCGCTCCCTTTCTCGAGACAGCGCGGTGATTGCCGTTGGATTCCGTCTTGATAACCGCCTTGATCAGGTCAGGCTCGATCTCATACTTCGTGGCCGCCTGTTGAACATACGTGCTGTAATCGCGGCCCTCTGCCGGCCGCTGGGGACCGCCGGACAACTCCGGCCTTCCCGACAACTTCTTTTCCCTGAGGACCCTCACCGTCTTCTTGCCCATCGGCGAATCGGTATAACATACCACTCCGTTTTCATCGACATATCTATAAATATCAGCAGAGGAAGGAGAGGCATAAAGGAGCACCGCCGCTATCAGAACCACTATCGCACGCATAAAAAATCTTAACATTTGCGGCGGAAGCTGTCAATATTGAAGGAAAGAAAGGACGATATGAACGTGTTGCCGGCGCCCCGGTCCGAAAAGGCCAGCCGGGAATCTCACGGACCGGAAACAAAGGAAGGAAAGCCGCCCGGCATGGGGACTCATGCGGCTTTTTCCCTGCGAAAAAGTGACGCGGACATGTCCGAAGAAAGGTTTTGTTTTTGAAAACAAGATGGAATTTTGGCGAGTTTCGTTGACAAAACATCCGGCCATGTAGTATAAAAGTATTCTTGGGGCGGATAGCTCAGCTGGGAGAGCACAGCCCTTACAAGGCTGGGGTCACAGGTTCGATCCCTGTTCCGCCTACCATTTTGCTCCGGGTGACACGGAGGAATGGCCGGCAATGAAGTCCCGGACTTTGCCGGAGAAAAGATCGTTTCGTCGTTTACGCGGGGGCGGTAGTTCAGCTGGTTAGAACGCCGGCCTGTCACGTCGGAGGTCGCGGGTTCGATCCCCGTCCGCCCCGCCATTTACCTTTCTGCCCGGAAGTGCCAGCTCAGGTTCTCCGGCCGCATTACCTCTCCCCCACTTCGATCCGCCCCTTCATCCCGAATGCCGAATGAAACGGTTTATCACAATAGAAATCATACTCCCCTTTTTTGCCGAGCGTAATGCGGACCTCTACAATCTTTCCGACGGGGAGATCGACGCTTTGAAGCACATGGCCCTCAGGGTCCCTGAGGGTGAAGTTGTGGCCGCTGCCGGAGACATTGTCGATTTTGAGCAGCACAATATCCCCTTCATAGGCCCTAATGTTATTCGGCTCGAACCTGAAACTGCTCGTCTTGATCTTCAGGACTTTTTCTCCATCTCCGGGGCTGATCGCCAGCTGCTGCTGCAGACCTGCGCAGGCCTGCAGCAACGCCAGCACGACCAGATACCTCCACCACCGCCGAACCAGTCTGTTGCTCATTGTTTTTCTCCCTCGCAGAATTTGCCTTCGTTCACTACCAGCTTATCAGAAAAGCCCGCACATGCTAAGACGCCGGTTATCGGGAGCGGGCAACTCCCGTCCTGACCCATCCGTGATATACTTTCTATCGCGGTCCATATGACTAGGGTGCACCTATGCGCATACTTCTGATTTCCGCCAACAGAGAGCCTTTTCCGGAAGCGGTCTTTCCGCTGGGGTTAGCGTATGTCGCCGGCGGCCTGCAAAGGGCGGGGGGCGAGGTCAGGATTATTGACATGAGATACAAGAGCCTTTCCTCCCTCGGGAAGGAAATCGTCTCTTTTCGTCCTGAACGAATCGGGATTTCTCTTAGAAACGTCGACAATGCCGCTTATCCCTTCTCTCGCTATTACCTCCCTTATTACCTCACTTTGATGCAGACTGTCAGGTTCGCGAGCAGCGCACCCGTAACCCTGGGAGGGTCCGCCTTCTCCCTGTTTCCCGAAGAAATAATGGCGTATCTGAAAGCCGACGCGGGACTGGCAGGCGACGGTGAAGGGCTGCATGAATTTCTCTGCGGAGAAGACGGGGGTGATGCAATCCAGGCTGCGGGACGGAGGCCGATGGAGGATGTCGGCTTTCCGGCGGATATCTCTGAGGTATTTCCCGACTTCAGAAAATACCGGACCGTTGGCATACAGACTGCGCGCGGCTGCGCGAACCAGTGCCTCTACTGCTCCTACCCTCTCCTTGAAGGAAGAAAACGGAGGAACCGACCGCCCGCGCACGTCATCGAAGAAATCGCGGCGCTCCACAGGAATTTCGGGATCACCGATTTCTTTATTGTCGATTCCCTCTTTAACGGGGACGAAGACCATATGGCTGCGGTGCTCGACCGTCTCGCGGCCGCCAATCTCCGTGTCCGGATATCGTGTTATCTTCAGCCCAAGATGTCGGACCCGTCGATCTTTCGGCTTTTGAAGAAAGCAGGCTGCGTCGCGGTCGATTTCGGGACGGACTCGGGATCCCCTTCCCTGCTCTCTTCCTTGCGGAAGCCCTTTACGCCGGACGACATCAGAAAGGTCTCGCGCGCCTGCGGCAGCGAAGGGATCGACTTCTGTCATTCTCTTATCTTCGGCGGGCCGGGAGAAACGGCGTCGACGATCAGGGACACCGTCGGCCTGATGGACGAGGTTTCTCCGCGGGCGGTCGTCGCCATGACCGGCATCAGAATCTACCCGTCCACCGGGATCGAGCAAACAGCGCTGGCCGAGGGAGTCATGAAGCCGGGGGAATCGTTGCTCGAGCCCCGCTTCTATTTTTCGCAGATGGGCCCGGCGTCTCTGATCGGGCAGGCACAGTCGGCGGTCGGAGGGAGAAACAACTGGTTTTTCCCCGGCCACAGGGACTGGAGCGCGTCGTGGGGGTACCGGATACTTGGGCTTTTCTACCGGAAAGGACCGCTCTGGAGGACATTCAGAATTTAGCCGGACCAATTCCGGATATCCGCACAAGAACCGCTCCTGCATCCCGGGAACCGGCGGCGCCCTCCTCTCAAACAATGCGTGGTACAATAGAAGAAAAGATAGATTGAGGGAGCAACGTGATACTATTCGGAGATTTTTTGACGATTTTCAGCGGGACGGATTTTACCGTCGCCGAGTTGAAGAGGTTCTATTATTCCATCAAGAAGTCCGTAATCCTCCGCTCGCTCGGCAAGCGGTCGTGGCCCGACCTCTTCAAGATCGAGGAGTCCTGTCAGTGGCCGGTCCTTCAGAAGATAGACGATCCCGATCTTCCGATTTACAAGGGCGCGGACAGGGAACTGCTCGCCAAATTCACGCGCACTATCCGCGAGGAAGCCTACTTGAGGTCCCGCAAGGGCTCCACCGACAAGGTCCGCTATTGGTCACTCCTTCAGTCGCTGATCGGCGACCGCATCGATCTTTTCATCCATATCTTCGGTTTTTCACAGGACGACCTCGTACACTGCCGGCATGTAATGGAACGTTATGAAAAGATCCTCGAAAATAAGAAGAGGGACAGGAAGAAAGTGATGCAGATCGGCATCGGGGCCGGGGCGGCGACACTCGCTGGCGCGGCAGCCTTCTGGTATTTTTCGAAAAAAGACAAGGCGTAGCCGTTATCTGCCTCTGAATTTCGGCTCCCGCTTTTCGAGAAAGGCCTGTATGCCCTCGTTATGGTCTTCCGTGCCGAAACACTCGGAAAAAGACGCGGCCTCGCTCCCGAGTCCTTCCGCAAGCGGCTGTAGACCGTCAATCAGTATCTTCGCAGCTCTCAGCGCGAGGGGACTCTTCCTGGCAAGAGTCATGAGGCTAATAATCGCCGGAGAACTGCTCGGAAAAGACTTCAGACCGGACAGTCAGAGTTCGCCTATAAGCCAAGCGTCTCGCTGCATTTATCGCAGTAGGCGCTTCTCTTTCTGTCAGTGTCGAGGATGCTGTTCGAAAAAAACATCACGCAGTTCGGGTCGGGGCAGTGGTCGAGGCCCCACACGTGTCCGAGCTCATGCAGGGCTTCCTTGACCGCCCGCTCGGCAAGTATGCCGGGCTCCGCCGCGTACCCGTAAAACTCCTGTCTCAGCCTCGCCAGCGCGATCACCGCAGCGCGGCCGAAGATATCCGCCTCCCCGAAGATGAAATTGAGGCCCGGCGCATACAGGTCCGCATCGGCGACACCCAGCAGGATGTCGCCATCCTCTTTCCGCGATGCCCGCAGCTCCCTGAGAAAAGCCGAGGCCTGATACTGCCTTCTGGCGGAATCGTAGGCATGGCGCGGCTCCGGAAGGCCATTCCCGACCGGGGCCTTCACCTTATACACTGCCTCGACCGCCTTCGAGACCGCTTCCATGACCCCGGAGTCGGCACCTCCCATCGGCTCAATGACAATCCGCATCATACTTCTCCTTATTGCCTTTCAGGCCTCATCAGTCCCCGTCACCCTCTTCTGCGGCCGCACCTTCGTTCTCGGTCTTATCCTCCATCTCCGAGAGCGCCTTCTTCACTTCCTCTTCGGTCGCCCTCAGCTTCTGCCTGCAGAGCCTGATCAGCATGGCAGCCCTTTTCACCTTCTCAGAAAGGACGTCCAAGTCCGTCTCCTCAGACTCTATCTCGGCGATGATCTTTTCGAGCTCATTCAAAGCCCGGGAGTAAGTTATCTGTTTTGCCTTGCTCACCCTTTTCAGCCTCCTTTTTGTCCTGGACGATGCTCGTGATCCTTCCGCTGCTGAGCCTCGTCTCGATTACCGCCCACTTCTTGAGGTCCGCCGCATCCTTCAGGACCTTCCCTTTATGCCGGGTAATGCTGTAGCCCCTCCTGAGCACGTTTGCGGGGTCGAGGTGGCGTATCGCCTGGTCGAGAGAGTTGCAGCGGCTCTCTTCGTTTTTGAGGACGCCGGTCGCCAACGCCTCAAGGTCCTTTCTGAACTGGGCCAGCTTCTGACCGTGAAGAGAAGAGAGCCTCACGGGCAAAAAGGAGAGCCTCTGCCCGAGCGCCCCGAGTTCGTATCGTTTGTCTTTGAGAAACCGCTCGGTGAAGGAGAGCGTGCGCTCCTGTATGTCGAGAATCCGCTCTTCGAAGCCCCTCATCCCGGATATGAGAAATTCGGCCACGGCGGTCGGGGTCTTCAACTTGGTATGGGCCACCATGTCGGCCACGGTGTCGTCTTTTTCATGGCCGATTCCGGTAATGACCGGCAGGGGGAATTTCGCGATATGCGCGGCGATCCCGTAGCCGTCAAAACAGTTCAGGTCGATCACCGATCCGCCGCCCCGTATGATCACGACGAGATCGTAGCCGTCACCGTTCTTTTTTATCTCTTCGAGCGCCGAGACGACCGACTGCTCCGCCTCCTGACCCTGCATCAGGGCCGGGAAGAGGACATGCGCAAATCGGTACCCGAACGCGTTGCGGTCGAGCTGCCGGAAAAAATCTCCGTATCCTGCGGCGGTAGGCGAGGATATCACTGCGATCCGCTGGGGAACGAGAGGAAGCGGCAGGGACTTGTTCAGACCGATGATCCCTTCCTTCCTGAGACGCTCGATCACCTCTTTCTTCTTACGCGCCATCTCCCCCAGCGTATAGGCGGGGTCGACGTCCCGGATATTGAGGCTTAGTCCGTAGACTTCGTGAAAAGTCACTTCAGCGCGCAACAAAACCCTCATGCCGGGCTTCAGCGGCTCGCCAGTCGCCTTTTCGAATTTGCTTCCGAGTTTCCTGTACTCATAGGCCCATATCGTCGCCTTGATCTGGGCAATCGTCTTGTCTTCCTTTTTCTCGACGAGCTCGATATAGCAATGGCCCTTCTGGTTGCACTTGAGGTCCGCAATCTCGGCCGCCACCCAATATGCGTCAGGGAACGATCCGCTGATGACGGACTTGATAAGACCGTTCAGCTCGAAGAGGGTATAGTGCGCTTTTTCGGCCGGCTGTCCTTCCATGCGTCCCATTATACCCGAAAAGCCGCTTCTTCCGAACAAAAATGCGCTATAATTGCTGCATGACAATTCACCCGGGAAAGATCATTGTCCCCGTCGCGGCGATCGCGCTTTTTCTTCTTCTGTTTCCTTTAATACGTGAGGCTTCCGCCCTCGAAAAGACGATCACCGGCGCCGACGGCGCCCCCATGGCGTTGGTGCCGGAAGGAGAGTTCATCATGGGTCTGAAGCCCGGGGAGCCTCTCAGCGAGCTGAATCCGGTGAGAAAGGTATATCTTAAGACCTACTACATCGACATCTACGAAGTGACCAACGCACGCTACCGGGCCTGCATCGATGCAGGGGCATGCACCCTGCCCTCCTGGAACGTCGATTATCCGTCTACCCTCCATGAAGAGGGCAAGGGCTGGTACTTCGATCCGAAGATGGAGAACTACCCCGTCGTGGGCTGCACATGGAGACAGGCCGTCGATTATTGCCGCTGGGCGAAGAAGAGAGTGCCGTCGAACGCCGAATGGGAGAAGGCGGCGCGCGGCGCCGACGGCAGGACCTATCCCTGGGGGAGCGAATGGGACGGAAAGAGGGCGAACTGGGACGACGGCGGGAAGGCCGACGGCTTTAAGAAACTGGCGCCGGTCGGCAGTTTCCCTGCTGGGCAGTCGCCCTACGGGGCCATGGATATGGCCGGAAACGTCCGGGAATGGACCGACAACCTCGTGGTGAGAGGCGGCTCATGGTATAGCAGACCGATTACGCTGAGAGCGGGAGATCCGGGACATGAGTATATCGTCGAGCGGGATGACGATATGGGATTCCGGTGCGTGATGGATGTGGGGCCGGAAGAGCCGTCTCACTGATAGGTAATCGCCGATTCCTCCCCCCTCCTGCTCATCTCTTTTTTGCCCCATCGCATTCACCGACAGTTTGTCTGATGCACCGGCTAGTCCTCGCCGTACGATAAAGAACATCCATACCCCTAAAAAGGCGGGACACATTGATCCGGAAATAGAGCGGCCGTCTTTCCAGATAAACGGTAGGCTATCAGTCCCACCCATTCTTTCTCGCCAATTTCAAGACTCCGAAGGTGACCACTAAGACTAACGTCAATTCCGACAAGCTTGCCCGGCATCGTCCGGTGATCTACAGGATAGGGAATCACAGGCCAGCCAGCTTTGCAGAAAACTCCCACTGCCCGCGGCATGTGCGATGCCGACGTTATCAAAATCCATCTTTGACCAGGGTCGGGCCTCACTACTTCTTTGCTGAAGACTACATTCTCAAAAGTATTTCTGGAGTCTCGCTCGAAAGTAACTCTTGAAAGATCCAAGCCGAGCTTGTCAAACAATCTATTGGCAACATCAGCCGCCTTATAGCCCTGATGAATCAGGCTCCCGCTTCCGCCGCTAAATACCAACTTTGCATCGGGGTATTGCCTTGCCAGCTCAAGAAAGGCAATATCACGTTCGGCACTGTCTCCCAGTTCTTCCTGACCCCAGAGGGATGAGAGGAAGGCATTTTCCGCGCCACTCAAAACTATGATACCATCGATTTTTTTGGGCAATTTGGGGTTTGCGGGAAAGCGTGCTTCCAAGGGGTATAGAAGCCACTCTCCTATGGGGAGCAACAGTACCACCATCAGGATAATTACCACGAATCCCAGCAGCCGCTTTGCCAATCCATATGCACCACGCCGGAGCAAAATCCATGAAACGAGCAGCAAGAATAAGAGCAAATTGTCTGGTGCAATAATGAACCATGCCAGCTTTGATACCCAGAAAAATAGCGATTCCATAACTCTTCCTCAAAAGTAACATGATCGAAACCGATCAGCAGCCATCCTGCCGGAACTATTAATGGACGTATCCCGGCACAATTATATCATGCCGGGAAGCTACAGCTTTCAGGAACAACCTTCGCCGCGCAATTCTTCCGGCAAGCCGATAGTCCTTCCAAATCGAAACCATTGAAGGCTTCCATAAATAATCCTTAAAGTCTTCATTGCGGAAGGCCGCAGATAAACGCTTTTTAAAATATCGCCGTAAGGACCTACTCACGCGCAGCCGGCCATAAACGCCTGAACCGCTCAAGGTCCTCATATCTCCGAACAGCCGCCTTCACCGCCTCTTCCCGCGAAACCTCCCTGAAGTGAATGATCCGGTTCGGTCCATACTGCCCGAAGAGATCGACATCGGCCCCGATGACGTTGAAGATGCGCGGATAGCCCCCAATCGTCTGGCGGCAGCGCAAAAGGACGATCGGCCCCGAGGCCGTCAGCTGAACGGTGCCGTCGTTGACCGGAGCGGACACCATATCCCCGAGTTTTGCGGCGAGCGGGAAACCTCCCGCAGGTGAGAGCCTCACGCCCATGCCGCTCATCTCGGCCGTCGCAATCCAGGGCTGATTCAGAAAGGCGGCAGGGTCCTCCAGACGGTCGTATTCCGGGCCTCTTACGACGCGAATTCTCCCCGAGGGATCGGGCCATGTGGCTATCTCGTGAAAAGGAGGCCGGACCCTGCCGATAAGGTGAGACGGCGGGTCCCCGGCGTCGCAATGCCGGAGGCAAAGATAGGTCCTAAAACCGTACTCCGCAGGGCCGGGGATGAGCCGATCACCCTGCCGGGCCTCTGCCGCCGCGCCGTGCAAAAGGGGGACCGATGAACTATCTTCATGCCGGACCAAGGCCGCATCCCGGCGTTTTGCCCCGGTCAGCACGAAAACACAGTCCCTTTTGAATTCGATAGCCTGCGCGAAGACGATCTCGACCGCCGGCGAAAAATCTTCGTTGCCGAGCATGACATTGCCGGTACATACCGAGAACCTGTCCATCGGACCGCCCGGGCTGAACCCGATGTCCTGTCTCCCGTATATCGGCGGACCGACCGCCTTCACCAGCCCGCTGCCTATGACTTCAACGGCGTCCATGTTGCCCCCCCTCCAGCACTTTTCTTATCGCCCGGGCCAGATCCAGGGCTATCGCGCTGTCGGAGTGGATGCAGATCGTATCGACAGGAATTCCGATCATCCTGACTTCTCGCGACGAGACCTCATCAACGAAGGCGGGGACCTTTCCTTCATCAACGATTGCGCGCACCATCCCGACCGCCTCTTCGAGATCGGCTATGGAGGCATCGGGCCGGTCCCTGCCGACGAGAGAAAGCCTGCCGGAGACAGGCGAATAGACATATCTGCGCTCGGCAAACGCCTCCGCCATCACCGCAATGCCCGCCCTGCCGCAGTGCGCGGCCAGTTCGGACCCTTTCAGGGTTATAACGGAAACCACCTTTTTATCCCGCATCCATTCAGAGAGGCCTGCAGCCAGAGGAGATTCTACGACAGAATCGTTATAGAGCGCACCATGAAATTTCACGCATGCCGGCTCCGGCATGAGAGCAAGCTGCTCATCCAGAGATTGAAGTAATCGCTCGAACGGCAGGGCCACCGTCTTTCTCCCGAAGCCCTCCCTGTCGGGATAAGACAGGTGGGCGGCGACTGCAACTCCCCTTTCCGCTGCGAGCGACATAAACGCTGCCACGCTTTCCGGGTCCCCGGCATGGCCGCCGCAGGCGATATTGGCGATATCGATATAGTCCATCAACTCCCGGTCGACCGGGTGAAAGGGACCGCGCTCGCCGATATCCGCATTCAGGAGAATTCTTTTCACCGCCTCTCGAAGACCACCCTGTCTCCCGGGACGAGCGGAAGCAGAAGTTCCGGGTCGGTCGTCCCGATGATGTTCCACCCTCCCGGCGACTCGCGGGGATAGACGCCGGTCTGCTCTCCGCCTATCGCCACCGAACCTGCCGGCACATGCGTCCGGGGCCGCTCGAGGCGAGGCGTCGCCAGTTTCTTGTCGAGTCCCAGGAGATAGGGGAAATGGGGCAGAAAGCCGATCATCGCGACGGTATATGCGCCCTTGCAATGCAGGCGCACGACGTCTTCAGTCGAGAGATCGTTATGCGCGGCAACGCGGCCGATGTCCTCTCCGTCATAACGGACCGGGAGAACGACCTTCTTCCTGCGGACATAAGGAGCCTTTCCTCCGGAGCCTCTGCGGGAGGCATGCTCCGCCAGGATTTCATCCAGCGCCTCTTCGACGGCCGGGACGTCAGCAAGGACCGGATCGAAATAAACGGCCAGGGAGGTATAAGAGGGGACGATATCCAGCACGTCAAGCCGGCCCGACAACTGCGACTTCTTCGCGCCGGCATAGAGGCGCAGCACTGCGGACGATGTCGCCTGGCTGATCGAGTTCCCCAGGCTGATGCAGAGGCAGGACTCGCCGATGAAGTATTTCTCCGCCACGCCCTGTTTTACCCGCGGTATGCGGCGACGGCTAGTCGTGGGATTCAAAGTAGACGTACCAGGGGCCGCCAATATGCATGTAGAAGACGCCCTTGTTCGACGGACCGGCGGCGGGATTGCCGTCGAGATGGTCGAGAAGGTTTTGGGGCTCCTTTGTCGAGTAGGCGATACCCTTGGAGCTTCCTCCCGGACCCACGTAATCTTTCGACCAAAAGGCAAAAAGGATCACCTTCGGATCTGACGACCGGATATGCATACCCTTTATGCCCAGCAGCTTCCGAAGCTCGGGATTATCGGGCGAGGAAGCGAGGTTGTTTAAGGCGGTTTCGTTTGCCCTGAATTTCTCGATAAGCTTCGCATCCGACGGACTGGGAGCCGAACTGCAGGAGAACAGGAGAAAGGCAGAGACCATCAGGAAGACGGCGCGCGAAAAAAGACCCCTCCGCGCCCCGGAGGTAATCTTCTCCGCACTCCGCCCGGACTGCGTGCCGCCGGGGGCCTGCAGATCGCGGATATCCGTCGTGCCTTCCCGTCTGTTTATCACATCTCATTCTTGCACGGCAACCGGGCGGCGTCAAGCATTCCGCCCTTGCCCCTCGCCCTCCGTCCATCCCTGCAAGAAAAGTCTTCTTCTCCTCTACTCCAGATCGGCAACGCTTGTGATGCCGTCGAAGAATTCGGTAAGCCTGTTCTTCTTATCCGATTCCATGTGCGCCATGGCCGTCCTGGGGTGCTGGTTCAGTATCCCGGTCAGCATATACGGGACATAATATCCCCAGTCTATCTTTTCCTGCCAGGGCAGGATCTCCTTCTCGATAGCCTCCACCAGCGGCCGCACCTTGAATTTCGGGTTCTTCAGGAAGGATATCAGGAGCTCGATAGGACAGTTGCCGGCGCCGCGGCCTATGCCGTACAGCGTCGCATCCAGATAATTGACTCCCGCGATGATCCCCGCAATCGTGTTTGCGAAGGCGAGCTGCTGGTTGTTGTGGCAATGGATGCCGATCGTCTTTCCGGGGAGGCGCTCGATATACTTCCGCGCCAGCGTATCAATGTCCTCCGAATAGAACGCCCCGAAACTGTCGACCAGATACACGACCGGGACGCGGCTCTTGTTGAGGTCTTCCAGCGCCTCGTTCAGATCACGCAAGCCGACTGTCGAGACGGCCATAAGGTTAATCGTCGCCTCATATCCCTTGTCCAGACAGTGGTGCGCCAGATCTATCGCGGCGTCCACCTGGTGAACGTAGCAGGCAACCCGTATCATGTCGAGAGAACTCTCGTCTTTACGCGGGATATCCGGATGGTCGATGCGGCCGATGTCGGCCATGGCGGAAAGTTTTATCTTCTTTTCCTCGTCGCCGATGATGCGCCGGAGGTCTGATTCAGCGCAGAACTTCCACGGTCCCATTTCATCGCGGGAAAAGGCGCATTCCGAGCTCAGGTACCCTATCTCCATGTAGTCGACACCCGCGGCGCTGACAGCCTTGTACGTCTTTCTCACAAATTCGTCGGTAAACTGCCATTTATTCATCAACCCGCCGTCTCTCACCGTGCAGTCGATAACCTTAATTTCCGGTCTGAACATCTCTTCCTCCTCCAAACCCTGTCAAATGTATTTATTCACACCACGCATCCTCAGGGACACGCACCAACAAACCTTTTCACATGCCCCGAGAGCTTCTTCAGGTCTTTCTCCCCAAGCGCCGTCTTTCCGAAAAGGGCCGAACTGGCGCCGACCGCCCGGACGCCGGCATCGAAATAGCCTCGAAGATTCTCAAGGTTAACCCCTCCCACGGCAACCAGGTCGATGCCATCGAAAGGGCCCCGCAATTCCCGGATATAAGAAGGCCCCAGAAGGCCGCAGGGAAACACCTTGACCATCCAGGCCCCGCTGCTCCAGGCCGCATAAACCTCTGTCGGGCTGAAAGCCCCGGCGATAACAGGGACATTCTGTCCTTTCGCGTACTCGATCACCCGGGAGTCGGTGTTGGGGCTGACGAGAAAAGCAGCCCCCGCGCCGACCGCCTTTCTCGCTTCTTCAAGATTGCGCACCGTGCCGATGCCCAGATATTTGCCGTTCGGTACACGCGAGAGGTTCTTTCCCACGATTCGCTCTGCGCCTGCCGTGTTCATCGTGACTTCCATCGCCTGAAGACCTGCCTCAAAGGCGGCCGCCATCAGGTCGGGGAAAAAGTCCTCGTCAATCCCCCGCAGAATACCTATCACCGGCACAGCAAGATCCATCATGTTCCGTAACGGAAATAATAACACGGCAGGCGTCTTCCAAGGCAAGACCGTCCGCCAAAAACTTATTTGCAGCTCATATGTTGTGGGTTTTTAAGCCTGTCATTCCGGTGGTGCGTTGAGTGAGGAGGGGTTATGCAGCGATTATGGGACGTTCTTCCGCTGACATTAAAGACTGCATGGCGAATGATGCGCTCACTCGAAATCCGCGTATATCTCCCCGATATTGATCCCGGCGATACTCGCCCTTCCGTATCGTTCCCTGAACGCCATCTTCGCCACCTGGAACTCCGGGCTCTGGCTGCCGTTGTTGATGGCGACATGGGCCTCGATGAATGCCGCAAGACCGTCGGCAGCCTTCACCAACTGGCCGTCGCGCGGATTAAAGCGGTCATAGTTATACTTCTTGCCGATCTCCTCGCTCGACACCCTCCTGCGCTTTCCGTTGACGGTCACCACTCCTGAAAACTCGTCCGCGGTGAAGAGCCTGATCTCGGGATGCCACGACCGCGGGATGAGGCCGTAGACCTCTTTGTCCATCTGCTCCTTTTCGTATTCCTTTATGAGATCGCTCAACCCTTCGACCGAACTCTTCACCGGTGAGATGATGTCCCGCGTGAGCACTTCCGGGAGGTCGTGAAACAGCCCCGTAAAATAATTGTTGATACGCCGCCTTCTGCAGGCCCCGCTCTCCAGCGAAAACAGGTAGGTCAACAGCGCCACATAGAGCGAATGCCCGATCACAGACGTCCTGGGGATGCGATGGAGGTTCGACCAGCGGATCTGGAACCTGAGCTGGCCGCAGAGATCGAGAAAGCTCCTGTAGCGGCCGTCCGCCTTCAGCGCGGCCATCCCCTTGATGTCCGCATACTCCTCCTGCTTTCTCCTGAGGTTGTCCCTGATCGAGGAGATTTCGTAGCCGTCGGGGTTTGCGCGCTCGAGGATGTCGAACTCCCACCTGGTCGCGTAGTAATGCGCCGCCGCCAGGACCCTCCTGTTGACGCTCTCCCCGGAAGGGCCGAAATATCCTCTGAATCTGTCGGAAAAATCAGTCCCCAGGGGAGATATAATCGGCTCGATCTCCGTGAATACCCACTCGTTGAGCTTCCGGTACTTCTCTTTGTCGGATTTGATCTTGTAGAAGATCGGCGGCTTCAGGTCGGTGATGACGAGCCGCTGCAGGAGCTCGAAGAGCCCGCCCTCGATCACCTCGATCCAGTCGAAGCCTTCCGTCTTTTCCTCGAATTTTCCGAGAAAATAGGCGGCGACCATCTTGTGCGCCTGCTTGTCGAGCTCGACGAACTCGACCGGACGCACCTTGTCGTTCCACCGCTGCATGTAGGCGGCGCTGAATATCTTAAGAAGGAGCGCCTTTCTGATCACCGCCGGGACGACGCCCCGTTTCTGCGTTTTTTGAAGATGTCGCTTCTCGTCCAGAGCCAGAAAAGGCTCTTTACGCTCTTGAGCGCAACAGCAAAATCGTGGGGATTCCTTAGTTCGAGGACCCGCTTCAGGATGAAGGAGGGTCTCGAATAAAACCGTTTGAAGGCGATCTGGCGGAGCCTCAGGATATCCTCTCTCGTCATCGAATGGGGGATGAAGGCGGCGCCCTGATAGGTATAATCGCTCAGCTCTTCCGAGATGGTGCCGTACTTGTCGAGGTTGTCGTAGAGGTAGGTGCCGGGGAAAGGAGTGATCGCATGAAAATTCGCAATGTCGGGGTTGAGGTCCAGCGCGAACTCGATCGTCTGCATCCCCTCCTCGAAGGTCTCGCCCGGGATGCCGAACATAAAGGGTGTGCTCACCCTGAGCCCCACCTCCTGCGCCGCCTTTACCGCCTTTCTGATCTGCTCCGGCGTCGAGCCCTTGCGTATCGCGTTAAGGTTCTTCTGCACCCCGCTTTCCGCGCCGAAGAGTATCGCCCAGCAGCCGGCGTCCTTAAACGCCTGAAGAAGCGGCTTATCGACCTGGTTGACGCAGGCAGAGGCGAACCAGGTGAAGTCATATCCCCGCGCCTTGATCTCCCGCGCCAGAGTCATCGCCCTGTCGTAGTCCGCCGCCAGGGTGTCGTCTATGAACTTGATCTCCCGGTATCCCTGCTTCAGGCAGTGCTCGATCTCACCCAGCACATTTTCGACGCTGCGATAGCGGATACCGCTCTTGCGGTCCTTGTCTATCTGAAAGCAGTAGATGCATCTGCGGTTGCATCCCCGGGAGGTCATCAGCACCGCGACCGGCTTCCTCCGGTACGTGGCGGGCGGGGGGATGTAAAGCTTCGCGTCTCCGAGGAGCTCCCGGGCAGGAAACGGCAATGCATCGAGGTCGTCTATCAGCGGCCTGGGCGGGTTCTTGACTATCCTGCCGTCCTGCCGATAGACGACGCCCTCGACGCCCTCGAGTCCCTTGCCGGCAAGAAGTCTTTCGATAATCTCCAGGGAGGTGAACTCACCCTCCCCGGTGACAATCGCGTCGAAACAGTCTCCGGCGTCTTCGAGACACTGCTCCTGCACGGCGACAGGATAAGGCCCGCCCGCGCAGAGAAAGGCGCCCTTGCCGTAGAGCTGCCGCAGTTCCGACGCCGTCTTTTTCGCCTTGTTCCAGCCGAAGGTGGTCGAATAGATGCCTATGAAGGAAGGCCCGAATTCCCGCGTCTGCCTCATGAGCTCGTCATGCCTCATGAACGCGCCGTTGAGGAACTTCACCTCGTGGCCCGCCCTCTGCAGCACTGCCGCGACATAGAGCGTCCCAAGCGGCTGCCAATAGTTGATCTGGGAACTCGCAGTCTTCGACGAAAAGATGTCCTCCGGGACCCAGGAGGGGATGATGAGCGCGCATTTCATCAGGACATTCCTGTCAGGCAATAAGGGGGATAGCGTGAGGAGCAAGGAGAAAGAAGTGCTGGCTCCACACCCCGACGTAAGGCGTTACTTTCAGGGCTGGCAGATCTCTTCATACGCATCAGCGTCTTCCTCGTTCGTTTCCGTCCCGACACTGATTCCCCTCCCCTCACCGCCTTTTCTCAAAATCTTTTCGGCGGTGTCGATACCGGACTCTATCGCATGGTCCATATTGTAATAGCGGAACATGCCCCCCCTGCCGGCGATATGAAGGTTCTCGAACCTGCCGAGATAGTCATACAGCTCGTCGCAGAGCTCTTTGTATCCCACCTCGAAGAGGGGATAGGCCTTCGCCGCCCTGACCACTGCAGTATCGATGACCTCTGCCGCCTTCAGAAAGCCGAGGCGCTCGAGGTTGCCGACCGTGACTTCGGACAACGTCGAGTCGTCGGAGTTCCAGACCGGGTCTCCCCTGAAACTGAAAAACTCGGTCACGACGATCGTCTTGCCTTCGGGGGCCATCATCCCGCTCCAGTTCGTCGGCTCGTGTATCCTGCCGAAGGGAATGCTCTGTTCGGGAATATAGATCCAGGTCTGGTCCGTCACCCGTTTTTTGTCGACCATCACCGCGACTACGACAAGGTCCCTGAACCTGAGCTTCGACGCGGCTTCGAGGACGCCGGCGGGCGGGGCGGGGCTCATCATGCGCACAAGGCTCGTCAGCGGCATGCTCGAGACGAATTCACCGCCGCAGAAGGTCTTTCTTCCCTCCCGACCCGACACCTCCACGCCCGCAATCCGCCATCCCGACCGGACAACGCGGGTCACGCTCGTATGGGTGAGGACTTCCCCTGATTTTTCGATCTCCTCCTTCAGCCGCTCCGAAATCCTCCCTATGCCCAGCCTGGGATAGAGGAACCTGTCCACAAGAGTCGGGAGGTCTCTGCCGCTCACCTTGAAGAAGGCACTTCTGACTGCCTTCGCGAGAGAGAGCCCCTTGATCCGCTGCGCGACCCATTCCGCGCTGATCCTGCTGCAGTCGATCCCCCAGACCTTCTCGCTGTATTCCTTGAAATAGATGTCGAACATCGTTTTGCCGAAGTTGCTCACGACCCAATCTTCCAGGGAAACACTCTCCTTCGGCAGCACCATCCGCCGCATCTTCTCGACGCCGTAATCCGCCATAATCCTCATCGTCGTCGGAATGCCGAGGCCGAACATCGCGTTCATCGGCTTCAGGGGATAATCGAAGTACTTCCGGCGCATGTAGATCTTGCTCGTGCGATGCACCCAGACCAACTCGTCTCCCATCAGTTCCCTCACGAAGCCGTCGATCCTTTCGTCTTTCGTGAAGAAGCGGTGCCCTCCGAGATCGAAGCGGAAGCCTTTCCGCTCGATCGTCCTGGAAAGCCCTCCGACCTCCGCGTCAGCCTCGAATACCCTTACCGGTATCCCCGCAGCCGCAAGCACACGCCCGGCCGAAAGGCCGGTAAGACCCCCTCCGAGGATCGTCACCCCATTCGGTTCGTCAACTGAGCTGATCATATTTGCATCCGCTGGTCCCGCGCGGCACAGAACGGCCTCACCTGCAACTGCAGCAGCCCCCCGTGATCCTCAAGACAGCTCCTCCGTCTCTTTCTTCCCATTTTGCCTCGCATCCGGACATCCGGAGAAAGGCCTTCACCTTCTTGACCTCACAATCCCTGTCGACCAGCAAATCGATCTCGACCTCCTGGCCCGGCTCCGCCTTCAGGGCGTCCCTCAGCGCCAGAAACAGCTCCCGTGTCCCCATCCCTTTTCCGTCGATCATCATACCTTAGTTTATAGAGGTCCCCTTCTTTTTTGCCAGTGGCGAACGGGCGCTTCTCGACAAAAAAAACCTGAGAGGACCGATGCCAGCCTCCCAGGTTTGTCAGAGAGAACAAAATTCTCTAATCTTCGTTCATCGGTTTGATGAACTTGAAATAGACCATCGTCCAGTTGCCGAGGATGATAAAAATCGTGGCGACAATGCTGCCGATCGAGAGGGTAGAAAAGCCGGTGAGCGCCTGACCGACGTTGCAGCCCCCCGCGCAGACCGCTCCGAACCCCATCAGGATACTGCCTCCGAGCACAGTAAGCATCTCGGTCGCCGGCGGTATCTTCCACTTGAATTCCTTCAGGATACGAGCGCTGATATATGAGCCCAACGGAACGCCGATGATATAAAACTCGGCCCACGTCACCTTGAACATGCCCAGATCATACATCGGGAAGAAGCGCGACCTTGCGTCTCCGGTGAGGATCGTGAAGAAAAGTTCTCCGGTAGGGGTAGTGAAGTTCAGGCCCCGTGCGAACCCCGGCGAACCCCAGTGCTCGGAGGCCCAGAAGGTGATCACGCCGAGAACTCCCATCAGCACCGCGGCAACCGACCAGAAAAAACCCTTCTGTTTTCCGACCTTGAAAGGCTTGCCCATCAGGACGTAGATCGAAAGCAGCGCGCAGAGCACCGCGATGATGATCCACTTCATCGTCGGCGTATCGCCGGCAACCGTCATCAGTGTCATCCCGGATGGTCCCACCTGAACTGTCCTGAGCGCGTCATAGACAGGCTTCAGCACGCCGCTGTTGGTAGCCCCTATCCCCAGAAAGAAGCCGAGCACGGCGACCCACGACGCCATCTGCCCTTCTCCCACACGGTAGACGATGCCGCTTCCGCAGCCGCCCGCCAGGACGATGCCGAGTCCGAATATGAAGCCGCCGATGATATTCGCCAGCGGATAGAACGACTGGGCCTTCAGGTGGATGATGTCCATGTCATTCAGGATGTTCGACCCGATGATCATGATGATCAGGGCAAGCAGATACGCCCGGAACATCGTGAAATCCTTGATGAAGATCGTGTCCCTGAAGGCGGTGTTCATGCAGAACCTGCCTCTTTGGAGCACGAAGCCGATGAGACCGCCCACGACGAGGCCGGAGATGATGAACCCTAAAGTAACACCTTGTGCAGCAGTTTCCATGTTCTCCCCCTACTATATTTTTGAAAAAAAATAGCACATCGGAGATTTCTTTGTCAATGAAGAAAGAACGGGAGACTGCGCCTCCGCCTGTTTAAAGCGCTGATTATAATGTACTCTAAACTTGTAGATACAGGTCTGTGATTTCCCTTGACATCTTCCCCCGCCGAAAGTGTAGTATGAGGCGAAAGTGAACAGCAGGACGACCGAAATCTCATGACAGACGGCACCGGGAGTAAACCGAAAATCCTCATCGTCGACAATGAAGGCGGCAACCGGTTCTCCTATGCCACTGTCCTCACCGAGGCGGGATATTCAGTCGTCACCGCCCGGAGCACCGAGGACGCCTTCACGAGGATTGCAGAGACGGCTTTCGACCTGATCTATCTTGATATAGCCCTTGGCCCGGGCAGCGGGATCGACGTCCTTCGGGAAATAAAAAGGAAGAAACTGCCGGTCAACGTGCTGATGATGACATGCGACCCGAATGCAGCGAGCGCGAAGGAGGCCTTCGAACTCGGGGCATTCGGTCACATTTCCAAGCCCATTTCCCGCGAAAAACTTCTGCGACTCACCAGTATCGCCTTGCGGACCTGACGCCCGCAAAAAGGCATCGCCGCCCGTCGCTTATTCGTTAAAGACGGCATAGAGGTGAGGCTCCACATATGTATCGACGATTTCACGTCCGCTTACCACTCCGAGAAGCTTCTTCCCCTTGACGATAGGAATAACCGCATGATTGTGCTCCACCATCAGTTTCGACAGTTCATCGACGGGAGTGTCAGGGTCTGCAGTAATTGTGACTTTCGACATGACCTGCTCGGCCGTTACTTCGTTGACGGCCTCGCCCTTTTCCTTCGACGCCGCAAGCATGTCGCACATCGTCACCATGCCTATGACTTCAGATCCCTCGTTCACGACGGGAAGCCCCGGACAGCCCGTTGCCATCAGCTTGAACACGATGTCCCTTCCGCTCGCATTCTTCATCACTGAGGACTTATTACACATAATATACTTCGCCCGTATCATAGTTTTACTCCTTTCTCCGGCGAGGACGTCGCCGCACCGGACACAGTAATATTATATCGGAGGGGCAGGACTGCGTCAAGCTGTTTCGCAACTCTGCATCTTTATGCCCCGCCGCTCACCGCACTCCCGGGTCTTCATCGATCACTCCCCCTCCGGCCGGAAGAGGTTTCACCGCGGCAGCCTCTTTATGACACTGCCGCAGCGGAAAAAACCGTACCCTCTTATTCTACGAACAGCCTTTGCACAAAGGGGTCGACATGGGCCTCGATGACCTCCTGTCTTGTCACCGCTCCGATAAACTTCTTGCTGGAGACTATCGGGATAATCGTGATATGGTTGTCTATCATCATCTCGATAAGCTTCTTCACCGGAGTCTCCGTGTCCGCAGTGATTGGGGCACCCGACATGATTTTCCCCGCGACGATCTGTTCCATCTCCGCGCCGTCCCTGATCGCCCTCAGCAGATCGTATTCCGTCACCACCCCGGCCACTTCCATCCTCCCGTCAACCACCGGCAGTCCGGGATAACCGCTCGAAATAAATTTGTAGGCTATCTCCCTGCCGTTCGAATCGACGGCCAGCCCCACCTTCCTTCCCACCAGATGCCGCGCCAGCAACGTTTCCATGCCTATCCCCTTTCCTGTCCTCAATTCACGCCTCATTCACGCCCGACAGACGCCATCTGAAACAGAGGCCGTCGCTTGTCTACAATATGATACGAAGCGATGGAGATGTCAATAGCCGCCCGCCCCGCCGAGCATGAGGCTCACCGGGCACGCCCCTCTGCTTCGGAAACAACCCTCTCAAAGACCCTAACGCACGTCCGGTACCGGAAGATGCCCTCGTCTCCATCGAAGACTTTCACCTGTCGGTATCCCTCCAGTCGTTTACTCACGTACCCTGGCAGGACGTCCATGGCAGTATCAGATAACACGGCCACCGCGGGGTCCTTTCCCTGTTGCGGAGGCGGCAGGTAGTACTTCGGATTCCTGTATTCGACTGTAAACCGGAGCGAAGAACCCGCGATTCTTTCCCGCTCCTTCTGAGGCAGCCCTCCCCGGTAGTCGTACAGAATCCGCTTATGCGTAAAGATATCGAGCAGGGGAACGTTCACCGAAGGGTCGACCACCGGGTCGGCCGACGCCAGAGAAAAGACCTCGACATCCCTTCCCTTCAGACCGTTCAGAAAAGCCCCCGCCCGCTGTATGTTGACGGCGCTCAGACCGCGCAGAAAGGGTAGGTATGCGAAAAACGCCACCGCGAGGGATGATGTCACAACGCATGCGACAATGCACCTGCGTACCCTGGCATCCCTGAGCCGGCAAAGTCCGTAGGACGCCGAAAGCGCAAGCATCGGGAAAACGGGAATGCTATACCGGCTCCTTCTTATCTGCAGCGCCACAAGGAGCACCACCAGCCATGCGACGATCACATACCTCGGGTCCTTCTTCCTCAGGGCCGCCACGGCGGAGAAGAGGGCCAGCAGGGTGATGAACGGATGCATCTGAAACAAAAAAGTCGACGTAAAGCTTTCTCCCCATCTGCCCAGCCCCGGTTTCTGATACCCGATGAGGAGGCGGATCTGATCCGAAAAAACGCCGAACTTATAGAGGAACACGGCCCCGATCAATGACGCGGAAATAGCTGCGGCAAGCAATGTCCGCAGGATTACCTTCTTTCTCTCTCTTCCGGCCTCCACAAGGACGAATACAAAAGCGGCTATGGCGCATACCGAAAGCATCGGCCACGTAGAGTATTTCGAGTAAAAGGCAAGGAAGATCGCGGCACCCGCGCACAATACCGACAGACCTCCCCGTTTCAGCGCACGCAGGAACGTCAAGACGGCGAATAAGAGAAAGAACGCCGATGCAACATCGACGAGCATGAGCGGCGTCTGCGAATAAAGATAGGGCATGCCGAGCAGAAACGCCCCCCCGTAAAATCCGGTATCTTCATCCCAGAGTTCGCAACCCACCCGATACGTCAGCACACAGGTCAGCGCGAACAGAAGGCTTGTGAATGCCTGTATGACTATTCTCGACTCCCCGAATGCCCTGAAGATCAGCCCATACAAGAAGGGGACGAGCGGCATGTCGGTCCATGCCTCAATCCCCCTTCCCCACTCCTCCAGGAAATATCTGATCCCGTAAACTTCGAGATGTTTCGCCTGCGTGAAATATCTCGACGCATCAAGGATCACCTCCGGCTCCCGCCAGAAGAGGCAGGTCATCCCAAAGGCCAGAAGAAACAGGGCGACCGCCCTGTGCCGGAGCCGGACCGCCGCAACGGCCAGGCAATACGCGAGCAGGGCCCCGACGGCAATCCAGGAAAAAACCGTTGCCGCCGTGCCGTCCTGAAAACACCATCGCCAGCTCGTAAGACGATTGTCGTCCAGCCCCCGAAGCGCATACTGAGCGAGAAAGGTGAGCAACGACAGGAATACGACGAGAAGAAGAGCCGCCTGCCTCTTTAAAAAGCGCCCGGCGACAGTCATCTCACCAAATAGCAAGGGCGGCGCGCGACGCGCCGGATGAATGAGAGACAATCCCGCCAGCCCGCCGCGCTACCAGGATATCACCCTGTCATGGGAGAAAATGTCCTCGACGATACTTTCATACGAAACGTCCCGCTTCGAAATATCCACCACCCTGATATCGTGTTCCCTGGACTGTTCGCGGATGATCCGGGCGGACAACCCTGACGGCCCGTCGTTGAGGATATGTAGTATCTTCACCGCACCTCTCCTTCTTCCCCCTTACAGGACGATCACCCTGTCGGCATCGTGGTTCATCGCCGCGTTGTGATACTGGCTCCCGCAGACGATCTCCGGGAGCAGGGACTCCGTCGGCACATGAAGCCTTTTTGCAATATAATCGCAGAAGCTCATCGAGACTCCCGGCGCGCCGCAAAGCGCGGAGAATTCCGGCGTCCCCAGAAGTCGCGTCCCGCTTCCCATGGCGAAGATGATTACCTCATGCCCCCTGGCCAGGGCGACATTCGTGATGCCGACAATGTGATCGAGATGCCTGTCCGTGTTTACCAATATGCCCAGTTTCATTTCGATGCTCCTTGGCCTCCACCCCCCGTTTTGAAAAGGCTGCGCAGAATCAGGAAGACCTTCCGCCCCCGAGCAATTCCATTGCCCTGCGGAAGACGTCTTCCGGGCTGACCTGTTTCATGCACTTCGGGTCGCCGCACTTCTTCCGAAAACAGGGGGCGCACGGCAGCCCGCTCCGCACGATCACGTTTCGCCGTCCATAGGGGCCGGTCCTCTCCGCGCTCGTGGGGCCGAACACGGCCACCACAGGGACCCCGAACGCGGCCGCGATATGCATCGGCCCCGAGTCGTTCGAAATCGCGAGCCTCGCACCCCTCATTATTTCGATCAAACCCGACACGTCCGTTTTGCCCGCAAGAGAGAACGCTTTGCCCCCCGAAGCGGCCACCACCCTCCCGGAAATCCCGATGTCCGACGCGCTCCCCACGACGATACTTCTGAGGGGCAGCCGGGCAACCGCCTGCCCGAAGTATTCCGCCGGCCATATCTTGGTCTCCCATCTGGCGCCCGGCACTACGACGACGTACTCTCCGATCTCACGACGCAGTTTCTCCGCTTCCCCGGCCGCCGTAACGGCATGGGGAAAAGGGAAACGGGTATCGACCGCCTCGCATCCGAGGGCCGCAGCGATCTTCAGATATCTGTCGACTGCATGAACATTTCTTCCGCCGGAAACTTTCCAGTTGTAAAAGAGCCTGCTGCCCTCCCTCGCTTCTGAAAAGCCGATTCTGACGGACGCCCGCGAGGCCATGGCGATAAGGCCGCTCCTCAGGAGTCCCTGAAGGTCGATCGCAAGATCGTACTTTCCTCTCCCTACCTGCCCGAAAAGGTCCCTCAGCTCCCGGAGAGTGGAAGACGCCCGCGAGATCTTCTTCCACCTGTCCTTATCGATGACGATCAGCCGGTCGACCATCGGATGGCCCTCAAGGAGACCCTCCAGTCCTTTGGCAATTACCCAGTCTATCCCGGCCTTCGGAAAACAGGTCCTAATCGCATTAAGAAATGGGAGGCTATGGACAACGTCGCCGAGCGAACTCGGCTTGATAATAAGGATCTTCTCCGGCGGCCGTTTCAGGAATTTTCCTCTGGCTGATTCGTGAGACATTTTCGTTAGTATACCACGCCCACCGCATCAGAAAGGACGTGAGGGACACACCCTCCCCTCCGGATTGAAGCAATAGCCCCGCCTTCTCAGGGCTGAAGGATGACCTCCGTCGCCCCTGCAAGATCATCCACCACGAAATCCGCGTACGGGGAAAAAATATCTTTTCCGGTCCTGACCAGTATCCCCCTTGCCCCGACCGTCTTCGCAAGGACCATATCGATCTCCTTGTCGCCGACCACATAGGATCCCTTGAGGTCGATTCCCTGCTCCACCCTCGCCCGGTGAAGAAGACCCGGCTCTGGCTTGCGGCACGAGCAGTGCTCCTCCGGATGATGCGGACAGTAATAGAAGGCGTCGAACCCATAATCGTCGATGAAGATCCCGTTAACCTTTTCGACGAATCTCTGATCCACGATCCCCCTCGCCACGCCTGACTGGTTGGACACGCCGATAAGGCTGAGCCCGCGCTCCTTCAGCCTCTTCAGCTCCGCTATCTCGGGGAATATCTGAAGGTCTTCCATCCTGCTGAGATAATCGGCGTCCCTGCAGAGCGTCCCGTCCCGGTCGAAAAAAACGGCGCGACGTCTCCCGATGCGCCCTCTCGCCGCCTCAAAGACTTCGTCCGACGTGACGAGGTCCATGCACCGGAGGTCATTTCTCCGGCATTCCCTCTCGAAACAGGGAGCGCAGTCCAGTGTCTTTCTTATGGCCACGTCACCCCCGCCGACAGGCCCGGTCAGTTCCGGCGAGGTCGAGCCGAAGACCGCCACGACAGGGGTGCCTACCGCATAGCCGATATGCATCGGTCCGGAATCGTTCGTAATGAGAAGATCGCTTTCCGAGATCAGCGCCGCCAACTCACGGAGAGACGTTGCGCCCGCGACCGACCTCACGCGGGAGTCAGTGCCTGCCTCACCGCGCTCTCCGATCAATCGGACGATCTCTGCCGCTATCTCTTTTTCAGACGGCCCCCCCAGAACCAGGACGCTCCCTCCCAGTTCGACAAGCACCCTCATCGCCGTCCCGGCGAACCGTTCTGGCAGCCACCTCTTCGAAGAACCGTACGTCGCTCCGGGGTTGATCGCCACGACCGGCCGGCTCAGCCCCTTTAATGTGCCCCTTGCCGCCATTCTCTCCTCCAGCGTCAGATACATCCACGGCCCGGACCTCGGCGCCGGCAGCCCCGTCTTCGACACCAGATTCAGATAATAGTCGATATGATGAAGTCGTTTGGCGGCGGCATCAAATGTAACCGGCTGGGTAAGGATCCATCTTCTTCCGTCCCTTGCGTAGCCTGCCCGGTCCGGGATTCCGGCAAGCGCCGTGATCGCCGCCGCATCGAAGGCGTTCTGAAGAAGAAGAGCGGCGCAGAAATGGCGCTCCCTCAGCCCTCTCGCAAGCCTGATCCTGCCGGCGATCCCCCTGAATTCGTCAAGATAAGGAATGATCTCGTCGATGTTGGGGTCCTTTTCGAACAACGGGGCAACCCACGGCTTCACAAGAAGCGTTATCCTGGCGCCTCGTCTGGCGAGCCGCAGGGCCCGGATGGCAGGCATCGTCATCACCGCGTCGCCTATCCAGTTGACGCCGCGGACGAGGATATTGTCGCAATCGTTCAGGGGCACAGATGATTGTAACCGATGAAGAAAAGGAAAGTCAGGCAGAGAGACCAATCGCTCGGCCGGATTCAGGGGCGTACCTGAGATACGCCCCCGTTCCCGTGATCAAAAAAATTATTGAATCGTGATCGTCACTGTCGCAACGCCTGAGGCCTGGTCCGTCACCGTCACCGTCACGGTGCCGGAGGCCGTGCCTGCAGGAACGGTAACCGTAAATGTTCCTCCAGATGACGCAACGCTGGTAGAACCCTTCCCCTGGGTTCCAAAATAGGCGATCGTTGAATTCGACGACGCAACTGTATAAGGGGCGGTTCCGCCTGTAACGGTGAAGGTTGGGGTGCCGCCGCTGGTTCCGGAAACTGTGGAACTGGCAGGATTGACCGCCAACGGCTGGGTGACCTGGCCGGTCACGTTCATGGTTGCCGACGCCTGCACTCCAAGCGCATCGGTAACCGTCACGGTCACCGATCCGCTGGTGGCATTCACGGGCACCGAAACCCTGAACGTCCCCCCGCTATTGAGCACCGTGGAAGGCACGGCGAGGAACGAGGCATCGGTCGTCGCGACCGAGTAAGGGGCGATACCCCCGGTGACCGAGAAGGACGCAGTGCCGCCGGCACTAATGTTGACAAACGTCGGCGACAGCACCGGCTGGGACGGCTGCACCACGTTCAGGGTCGCCGTGGCCGTTGACCCTGCAACGTCCCTGATCGTAAATTTTACCGTCGACGGCGTCGGGACAGTAAGCGGCACGGTAGCGCTAAACGTGCCTCCGCTCGACAATATCGTGGAAGGCGAAGGGGGCACCAATGCGTTATCCGAAACAATCGTGTACCCGGGGAAGCCGTTGACGACCATGAACTGCGCAGTGCCGCCAGGCAGTACATTTGACGTATCGGGGAAGACCTGCGGAACGGAAGAAGGTTGCCCCACTGTCAGGCTGGTTGTCACCTGAGAACCAGTCGCGTCAGTAATAGTATATGTGGCTTTGACATCCTTCATTGTGTCCAGAGGAATCATCACCTCAAAAATCCCTCCGCTAGCGGACACAACAGACGGTAGCGGGGTAAGCGGGGTGGCTGGACTTGCAGAAACACCATATGGCGGGACACCGCCGACGATCGTAAACTGCGCTATGCTGCCAGCAGGCACACCAGTCGGATCTTTCGGATTGACATCCAGTTTAGCCGGGGTCGAAGTCACATCAAGGCTGACGGACGGCGACTGATCGCCGCTCGAGACGGTCAGGACGCCGGAATAGGCAAGGCCGCCGCCCGCCTTATACAAGATGCAGAGGTTATAGTTCCCCTGGCCGTCGGTAATCGCAGGAGCCACGACGCCGGCGATGCGCGTCCCGTCGCAGAGCGTCACCGCGCTCGCCGCATCAGGGAGGACCTGCTGAGAAGGAGGATTGCCAAAGGTAAAAGATATGGTGAACGTCACGTCCCGGACCCCCGGGGCATTTTTCGCCTTGGAATCCTTGACCGTCACCAGGAACGACTGGCTCGCGGTCTCGATAGAACTGCTGGCGCTGTCCACCGTTATCTTGTCCGAGGGAGTCAGCGTCATCACGGCGCCTGAGGGAGCGCCGCTCCCGCTTCCGCTGCAACCCCAGAACATCGAAAGCACCGCCAGGCAAAAGACCGCGAAAACGACTCTCTTCATTTCTCCTCCTTGCACTTCACACCCGATTTTATCCGCTATTATACCGCGATCTCGCGGAGTTTTCATAGGCAAAGATGAAGTCCCCATAAACCTTCAGCGAAGCGAAGGAAGCAACTCCCCATCCCCTCTTAGTGTAAGAGGGGGATGGGGGAGTTACTTCGATAAAGTGGCGGTCTTCTGTTCCTCAGGCAGCTCATGCAGGACGCGAAAGAAACGCCTCGAGTGCGGATTCTTCGCGTATCGGCTCGAGACAGGCCCCGGAGGCCAGGCACGGGGTCACCGAGTCTCCGTCACCCGTATAGGCCAGGGTTTTGTATGGCCTGAAGCATTGCAGCGCCTTTTTCGCAAGGCCTCCCCCGGGGGAAGAGCCGACACCCAACTTTATCATGTTGAAATACGCATCCAGGGAGCAATAATAGTACCCCGCCTGTACGCCCATCTCGACGGCGCTGCCGGAAAACGATCTGAGGCCCTCCCGGGCCATCCGGTAATATTCTTCGCTCCCGGTGATGAAGTGCAGTCTGAGAAGCTGCATGATCAGCACCGAATTCGCCGAGGGGTGGGGGACGTCTTCCACGGCCTTTATCCTGACGCCCAACACTTCCCCATCGGTGTCGAAAAACCCCCCGGAAACCTCATCCCGGAATTTTTCGATCGCACGCTCTGCAAGCCGTCCGGCCGTTTCACGGTAGGACGGTCTCGCGGTCGCCTCGTACGCATCGATCAGCGCCGCTATCAGATTGGCATAGTCGTCGAGGACGCCACCTACACCAGCGGTGTGAAGGAGTTCGTCGCCGTCAAAATACTCGCGGACGACCCGGTCGATGCTCTTCAGCCCGAATTCCAGAAGCCGCTCATCCCCAAGCGTCCTGTAGGCAGACAGGAACGCAGAGATGCAAATGCCGTTGAGCCCCGCATAGATCGATCTGTCCACAAAGGGGGAGACCCGCCCGTTTCTGGCGGTCAGGAGCTTCGCCCTCGCGGATTCGATGATCCTCCGGACCTTCTCTTTCTCAAGGCCGGTCCTGACGGCGATCTCATCGGCCTCCATCGCGACGAACAAAACCCTTTTTGAAGGGTCATGGTCCATCGCTCCTCTCTCGTCGACAAGATGCAGCGAAACAATCCGGTATTCCTCGTCGTCGAGCGCTGTCTTCAGGTCAGAGTCGGTCCACGTAAAATATCCCCCCTCGTCCTCGGGGGTGACATCCGCGTCCTGGCTGGCATAAAACCCGCCCGCGGGGTCGGAGAGCACGTCCCAAAAAAACCGCACGATCCCTTCGGCCACCTGCCTGAAATATTCGTAGCCGAAGAGCGAATATGCGTCAAGGTAATTCCTCAGAAGCCAGGCGTTGTCGTCAGCCATCTTCTCGAAATGAGGCACGATCCATGCCTCATCCGTCGAGTAACGGTGAAAGCCGCCGCCCACCTGGTCGTGAAGGCCTCCTTTGGCCATGGATTCGAGTGTCCTCCTGACGGCAGCACCGGTAGCTTCCCTCCTGTCGAAAAAATACCTGTTCAAGAGAAATCCCAGACCGCCTGGCATAGGGAATTTCGGGGCCGAGCCGAATCCGCCGTTCTGCGGGTCGAACTGGGAAAGGAGCGTCGACTCCGCACGGACGATAAGCGCGGCGTCGATATCTCCCGCCATGGGGCCCTCCCCTCTTAGCGCCTCGACGAGTCTTTCGGCATATTGGTCCAGGTCTCCGCGCCTTAAGAGGAAGAATTCGTGTACCGCCCCCAGCACCTTTTTGAATCCCGGCCTTCCCTGTCTGTCTTCAGGCGGGAAATACGTCCCCCCGTAGAACGGACGTTTGTCGGGGGTGAGAAATACGCTAAGCGGCCAGCCGCTTCCGCCGCCCATGGCCGAGACTGCGCGCTGATATCGCCTGTCGATCTCCGGACGCTCGTCGCGGTCGAGCTTGACGCTGACGAACTTTTCGTTCAATAGCCGGGCCACCTCGCCGTCCTCGAAGCTCTCCCTCGCCATGACATGGCACCAGTGGCACCATATCGCCCCCGTGCTCAGAAATACCGGCTTGTTCTCCCGCTCTGCCTTCGCAAACGCCTCCTCGCCCCAGGGATACCAGTCGATTTCCTGTTCAGCCGCATGGTAAAGATACGGGGACTTTTCTTTTGACAGTCTGTTCATTTACCCTTTATCATCTTCAGCGTCTCGCGCATGAAGGCCGGCAGGTCGGCCGGCTGCCGCGAGGTGACGAGGCTGCCGTCGACAACCACCTCTTTGTCTGCCGGGGGACCGGATCAGCCGCCCGCCTTCCTCTCCCCGACCGGCTGATACTCGCATCCCGTCCGTCCGCAATAGTGGCCGACATACTCCGCCTTCGGCCGGTAAAGCGCAGGTTTCCCCTGCGCGTCGCCGAATTTCTCTTCGATGATATGCGCGCACCACCCCGCAATCCTGGAAGCCGCAAAGACAGGGGTCATCAAGTCCTCCGGAATCCCCATCATATGGTAAACCGAAGCGCTGAAGAAATCGCAGTTCGGCTTTATCGTCTCCTTCCCCTTGTTGTGGAATTCCTCCAGTGCCACCCTCTCTATCTCGGCAGAAAGATCATACCACTTCCTCTGACCGAGCTTTTCGCCGAGAGTGCGGGACATCTCCTTAAGGATCAGTGCCCTCGGATCGTTCGTCTTATAGACTGCATGCCCCATCCCCATTATCTTTCTCCCTTCGGCGAGTTCCCTCCTCACCCATCCCCCAACGTCTTTTTCGTTTTGAACAGCCCGGAGCATCTTCATCACCTCGGCATTCGCGCCGCCGTGCAGGCTTCCCGAGAGGGCCCCTACTCCTGCGGCAACGCCGGCATACATATGCGCCCGCGTAGAAACGACCTCCCTGCAGGCGAAGGTGGAGGCGTTGAAGGTATGGTCGGCATGAAGGACGAGACAGATATCCAGGTCCCGCGCGATCACCGGGTCCGGCTTCGCCCCGAGAAGCTGCCAGAGAAAATTCTCCGCGTGGGAAAGGCGCGGGTCGCGGGGAAGCGGGTCCTTGCCGCTCCGTATCCTGTGCCACGAAGCCACCACGACCGGGATTCGCGCGACGAGCCTCGCCGCCTTTCTGAAGTTCCCTCCCCGTGTCTCGTCAGCCAGATCGGGATCCGATATCGCCAGAAGCGGGACAGTCGCCTGCAGGACGTCCATCGGGACCGCCTCCTTAGGCCATCGCTTGAGGGATTCGAGAACGAAATCCGGGAGCGTTCCCGCGTCGGCTATCGTCCGGCTGAAGGAGTGAAGCTTCTGCTCGTCCGGAAGCCCATCGTTGAGAAGCAGCCACGCAGTTTCGAGAAACGACGATTGCTCCGCCAGTTGTTCGATGCGGTAGCCACGGTACAGAAGCACTCCCTGCTCGCCGTCGATGAAGCTGATCTTCGTGTCGGCGACCGTCACACCCCGCAGCCCGATATTCTTTATGCGAACTGTTTCCATCTCGTCTCCTTCTCCCCTTCTCTGAAAAAGCGGCCTCCGCCGTATATGCATTCTACCGCCGGCCGGCTGAAAGTCAACGGTGACGCCGATGGCCCGGCAGCAGCGGCCAGGCACTTATCAAAAAAAATCGTCTTTAGGTAAAATAGTGGTCATGCCGAGGCTGATGAAAAGAAGATCCCAAAAAAGCGGTCTGCCGCCGGGGTCGCTGATCCATATAGGCGAAGACCGGGCGGAAAAACCGAAGATCACGATCATCGATTACGACGAGGCCTCTTTCCGGGAAAAGACCGTGGAAGAGATTACGGAGTGCTTTCCTTTCAAGAATACGCCCTCCGTAACCTGGATCAACGTCGAGGGGCTCCATCAGGTCGAGATACTGGAGCAGCTCGGCGGCTGCTATGGGCTCCATCCCCTCGTCCTGGAGGACATCCTCAATACCGACCAGCGGCCGAAGATGGAAGATTATGACACCTATCTATATATCGTACTGAAGATGCTCCACTTCGAAGGTCCCACCGGGACGATCGTCACCGAGCAGATCAGCCTCGTGCTCGGCGACAATTTCGTCATATCCTTCCAGGAGGGCATCGACGGCGACGTCTTCCATCCGCTGCGCGAGCGGCTCAGGAACAACAGGGGCCGCATCCGCAAGCTGGGCGCCGACTATCTCATGTATTCCATGCTCGACGCGATCGTCGATAACTACTTCACGATTCTCGAACGCACAGGGGACGCGATCGAGGACATAGAAGAAAATGTCCTGGGGAACCCCTCGACCGGGACGCTCAGCAGCATCCATATCCTCAAAAGGGAGATGATCTTCCTGCGCAAGGCGGTCTGGCCGCTCCGCGAGGTGATCAGCGGGATCGAGAGGGGGGATTCGGACCTCGTCAAGGCCGACACAAAGGTCTTCCTGCGGGACGTCTACGACCACACGATCCAGGTCATCGACACGATCGAGACGTTCCGGGACATGGCGGCGGGCATGCTCGACATCTATCTTTCGAGCGTAAACAACAGGATGAGCGCGGTGATGAAGGTCCTCACGATCATCGCCACGATCTTCATGCCGCTCACCTTCATCGCCGGGGTCTACGGGATGAATTTCAAATACATGCCGGAGCTGGAATGGCACTGGAGCTACCCGGCGCTCTGGGGCGTCATCATTCTGATCGCCGCCTCGATGATCGTCTATTTCAGGAAGAAGGAGTGGTGGTAGCGGCGCCGCCTTCCGCCTTAGCCCCGGACGCCGCCGGCACGCAATGACAAACCCGAAGGAGATGGACCGGTATGCATGAAGCAATCACATGGCTTGTAACGACGATAGGGGCTCTCGGTTATCCGGGGATCTTCCTGCTCATGGCGATGGAAAGCTCGGTAATCCCCATACCGAGCGAGCTGGTCATGCCGCCGGCCGGATACCTGGCCCAACAGGGAGCGATGAACGAAGTCGCCGCCATCGTATGCGGCACGGCGGGAAGCCTGGTGGGCGCGTACCTGAATTACTTCGCCGCCCATTATCTGGGCCGGCCGCTGCTTCTGAAGTACGGGAAATACGTATGGATCACCGAGGAGAAGTTCGGGAAGGTCGAGCTCTTCTTCAGGGACCACGGTGAGGTCTCTACCTTCGTCGGCAGGCTCCTACCCGTGGTCAGGCATCTTATCTCTCTGCCGGCCGGACTCGCCGGCATGAACCGCCTGAAATTTGCCCTTTATACCGCCGCAGGGGCCGGGATCTGGGTCACCGTGCTCACGTACATCGGCTATTTCATCGGAATGAACCGCGATCTTATCGCCCGGTATTCCCATCATGCGCTGCTCGGCGCCATTGCGCTCAGCGCGGTCATCGTCACGGTCTACGTCAGACGGCACCGGAAGAAAAAACTCTCCCGCGCAGGCGAATGACGGACGGACGGGACGTGATATGATGGTACTATCGCCGGTTAAGAGACGGCCGGTGCGGAAGGGGGCAGGTGGACAGCTTTAAAAAAAGACTGCTGCTGTCGGCAGGGATGATCGTCCTGATCATAGCCTGCGGCACGCTCGGATATATGCTTCTGGAGGGGTGGAACCTCCTCGACTCCCTCTTCATGACGGTCACCACCATCACCACGGTCGGATACCGCGAGGTGCACGAGCTTACCCGGACCGGGCAGATCTTCACCATAGCGCTGATTATCGGAGGGGTCGGCACGGTCTTTTATGTGCTGAGCACCGGCGCGAAATTTATTCTCGAGGGCGAACTACAGGAGATATTCGGGAGGAAGAGAGTGGAAAAGAAAATCAGGGACCTGAAAGACCATTATATCGTCTGCGGCTACGGAAGGATGGGCAGGATCATCTGCAGGGAGCTCAAAGGCAAGAACCTGCCGTACGTCGTCGTAGAAAAATCTCCCGAACGGCTCGTCCAATTTCCGGATATACTGCTTGTCGAAGGAGACGCCACAAAAGACGACGTGCTCAAACTGGTAGGCATCGAAAAGGCGCAGGGGCTGATCTCGGTCCTGCCGACCGACGCCGAAAATCTCTACGTCGTTCTGAGCGCCCGCGGACTGAATCCCCGCCTCCTCATAGTCGCGAGGGCGGGGGAGGAAGGTTCGGAGCAGAAACTCCTGAGGGCCGGCGCCGACCGGGTCGTCTCGCCGTACCACATCGGGGGGCTGAGGATCGCCCATACCGTCCTGAAGCCTGCAGTCGTCGACTTCATAGAATTCGCCACCAAGAGCGGCAATATCGACCTGCAGATGGAGGAGATCACGATACAGGAGAATTCCCATCTGGTCGGACTCACCCTCGACGAGTGCGGGATCGGAAGGGACCTGGGGATCATCGTCGTCGCCATCAAGCAGGCGACGGGCGAGATGAAGTTCAATCCCACCTTCAGGAGCGCAATCAGGGAGAAGGACACGCTCATAGCCCTCGGGGAGATCTCGAAGCTGAAGATGCTCGAGGAGATGGCGCTGCCGCGGAAGGGATAGACGCACGCGGAGTATTCCGCCCTTTTTGTTTGTATCATTTTCGGGGTTTTGTTATATTTGGTATGGAACTTATATAGAGGGAGGGAATATGATTGCGCTCGTCACCATCGTCCTTATTGTGTTTCTCGGCGTCGTCTGTCTGGTGGTTCTTGCCGGTATCGCGCTCTATAACAGGCTCGTGAGGCTGAGGACCACCGTGCATTCCTCGTGGTCCGACATCGACGTGAATCTGAAGAAGCGGTATGACCTCGTACCCAACCTCGTCGAGACCGTCAAAGGATACGCTGCCCACGAACGGGGCGTGTTCGAAAATGTCACGAAGGCCAGATCGATGGCGATGAGCGCCTCGACGCCGGCCGACAAGGCGAAGACCGAAAACATGTTCGGAGAGACCCTGAAGAGCCTCTTCGCGGTGGCCGAGGCGTATCCGGACCTGAAGGCAAACGCGAATTTCCAGCAGCTTCAGTCACAGCTGAAGGAACTGGAGGACAACATCGAGTACTCCAGACGCTATTACAACGCCGTTGTCAGGGATTACAACATCATGACCGAGACCTTCCCGTCCAATATCGTCGCAGGCCAGTTCAGATTCCAGAAAGAGGAGTTTTACGAGCTGGAAGAGCCCGGGGTGGAGAGAAAGCCGGTAAAAGTAAGTTTTTCCTGATCCGCATGAAGGCGCTCCCGAAGGTTTGGCTGACGGCCGTCGTTCTCGCGGTCGCCCTGCTGTCGCAGGCCTATGCTGCGGACTTCGTCATCAGCAACTTCGCCAGCAGCATCACCGTCCATACCGACTCGTCGTTTACGGTGCGGGAGACGATCTCGGTCGAATTTCTGAGGCCGCGCCATGGGATATACAGGGAAGTCCCCTTCCGGTACCGCGACAGCCTCGGCCGAAAGATCGAGACCCCCGTCGAAATCATCGGCGTCACAGACGGCGCTGAAAGGAAGCTCAGGTACCGGACATCCCGTCAGGGGGATGTCATCAACATAAGAATCGGAGACCCGGACAAATATGTCTCGGGGGTGCAGACCTACGTGATAGCGTACAGGGTCCAGAACGCGATCCTCTTTTTCGACGACCACGACGAGCTCTACTGGAACGTCACGGGAGATCAATGGGACGCGGAGATCAAGGCAGCCTCCTGCTCGATCTCCCTCGCGGACAAAAGGAAGACGAAGAATTCCCTGGCGTCCTGCTATACGGGCAGGCGCGGGTCGAACGAATCGGCCTGCAGCTATACGACGGCCGACAACCTCATCAACTTTACCGCAAAAAGGCCTTTCTCCCCCAACGAAGGGTTGACGGTCGCCTACGGGTGGGACAAAGGCATCGTCTCTCCGCCGTCCGGTCTCAGCAAGTTTCTCTGGAAGATTAATCTCGGCCAGAACTGGGTTTTCCTTATCCCGTTTCTTTCCCTCATCATAATGGGCGGACTTTGGTATAGACGAGGCAGAGACCCTAAAGTGCGGGAATCGGTGACGGTCATGTATGGGCCTCCGAAATACGGGGACCTTCCCCTGACGCCGGCCGAGGTCGGGGCGCTCGTGGACGAAACGCTCGACCCCCGGGACATCACCGCGTCGATCGTCGGCCTCGCGGTCAAGGGCTTCATAAAGATAGAGGAGACGAAACAGGAAGGGATCATCTTCGACTCGAAGGACTATTTCCTCGCCAAGCTGAAGGGACCGGACGGTTCGCTTTCCGCATTCGAGAAGCTCCTGATGGAGGGCCTCTTCACCGGCCCCCTTCCCGGCGTTCAGATCTCGGAGCTGAAAAACAAGTTTTATAAGAATATCGACATGCTGAAGGCAGCCGTCTTTAGCGATCTCGTCGCCAAGGGATACTTCGCGGTCAGTCCTGACCGGGTGAAGAAGATGTATATCGGGATCACGATCGGCGTCGGCGTCGGCTGCGCGCTCGCCCTCCATTTTCTCTTCGGAAACAGCGTGGGGCAGGAAAGAGTGGCGATCGCCTCCCTGCTCGCCGGGCTCCCGGTTTTCGGGTTCGCCCGGCTCATGCCGGCGAAGACGCGCGCCGGGGCCTCTGCGTATATGGACATCAGGGGCTTCGAGGAATTCCTCAACCGGGCCGAAAAAGACCGTCTCGTGCGTATGAACGACGAGAACCTCTTCTCGAAATTCCTGCCCTATGCGCTTGCGCTGAACGTCGCCGAGAACTGGGGGAAGGCGTTCGAGGGCATCTACCAGCAGCCGCCCGACTGGTATTCCTCCCCTTCGGGCTTCAGGACGTTCAGCCCCGGCAGTTTCACCCGCTCGCTGAATTCGACGATGTCGAGCCTTTCCACCGCGATGTATTCCGCGCCGCGCAGCAGCGGCGCCGGGGGGGGAGGATCGTCGGGGGGAGGGTTCGGAGGCGGAGGCGGAGGAAGCTGGTAATTAATCCGCACGCGGGATTATTATTTTTCGCCCTTTCCCTTGCCGCGTCCGCTCTCAATCTGCGAAATAATCCCATGGAGCATGCGGGCCTCGCGCGGCGTGATGCCCGCCCTCGAAATCAGCCTCTTCAGGTCGGCCATGATCCCCTTTTCGTCGTCTCTGATCCCCTTCGGCTCATAGCCTGCCGTCTTCATGAGATTCCGCAGTCTCTCAAAAAGGCCGGTCAGCTCCCCGGTGCTGATCGTCTCGGGAGGAGGCTGGACAGGGTGCGATGCGAGGGAGATCTCATACGCGACGAGGAGCACCGCCTGGGCAAGATTTAAGGAAGGGTGCTCCGCGGAGGACGGGATCCTGATCATAAAGGAACATTCGGCAGTCTGGTCGTTCGTAAGCCCCCTGTCTTCTCTGCCGAACAGCAGCGCTACGCGGTTGCACTCCGCAAGGCCCCTGATCTTGCCGACAACGTCCCGAACCGGAAAGGTCAGCCCCCTTTTTTTCCCGGACCGCCTCGTCGTGCCGACGACCAGGGACTTGTCCCTCAGGGCGGCCGCGAGATCCTGAAACACCCTTACGGAAGAGAGAACGTCATCCGCGCCATGGGCAAACCATCCCGCCTCGTCGGAGGGAAACTTTCCCGGATGCACAAGCTCAAGCCGCGAAAACCCGCAGTTTTTCAGTGCCCGCGCCGACGCGCCGATATTGCCGGACTCCATGGTATCGACAAGAACAAAGGATATATTGTCTCTCCATCTGTCCATGAGGCATCGGGCCTTAGGGCATCGGAATAAGGCGTCTATGCCCCCCTCTATTTCGGAATATAGGCGTTCAGTCCGATCGTAAGAGGTTTTCCGTTTACTGTCAGATCGGTCTTCATATTGCCTCTGGTGCTGGCGACCACAAGGGTCTTCCCCGAAGCGCTGGGCACCGGCTCGTCAAGGTCGCAGGTGATAATGAGCTTCTTCCCTTCGATTGTCGCTACAATTGCCATGATGTCTAACCTCCTGAAGAATAATATGCAGATACAGTATACACAAATCCGTTAAGGATATGTCTGCCGACAGTCTCCCTCCTGTCGGTGGGCCGCCGTTTTGCCTCAGTATTGAGGTTTCTTCGAACCGCGCCCGTGCCTCTCTTTAAGGGACTCCGTAAAACCAGCGTGCTCACTAAATGCATTTACTGCGATTGAAAATTGTTATGTCGTGAGCAGACTCGTTTTGCGGACAAATCGGTGTAAAAACGAGCGGGAAAGGAACCGGGGAGACTCAGCCCTGGGGCTTCAGCCCTTCCCGCGTCTTGTTGAGGCTCTCGACGTCCTCGACGTTGAAGATCCGTGCGGAGGGCTCGATCCGCTTGATCAGGCCGGAGAGGACCTTCCCGGGGCCGACCTCGACAAAGGTATCGATGCCTTTCTCGATGATGTTCCTGATCGAATCTTCCCACAGAAGGGGGCTGTTGAGCTGAGCGATGAGGGAATACTTGATCCGTTCGGCGTTGGTGAGAAACATCGCATCGGCGTTGTTCACGATCGGCACCGAAGGGGAGCTGAATTCAATCGTGTTTAACAGTTCTCCCAGCCTGTCCGATGCCCCGACCATAAGCGTGCAGTGGGAAGGCGCGCTCACCGCAAGCGGCATCGCCCGTTTCGCCCCCGAGTCCTTTGCGAGTTTCATCGCCTCCTCTACCGCTGCCTTCTCACCGGCGATCACGATCTGGCCGGGACAGTTGTAGTTGGCGGCCGAGACGTAGCCCGACTCGACCGACACGCAGATGTCGTCCACCTTGTTCCTGTCGAGTCCGATGATCGCGGCCATGAGACCCTTTCCCTCCGGCACCGCCTCCTGCATGAACTTCCCCCTCTGCTCGGTCAGCTTCACCGCCTCTGAAAGAGAGAGGACGCCGGCGGCGACAAGCGCCGAATATTCGCCGAGGCTGTGTCCGGCGACGACGTACGGCTCGATGCCTTTTGAGAGCAGCACTTTGCCGGCCGCGATACTCGCCGTCAATATGCAGGGCTGTGTTCTGAAAGTCTTGTTCAGCTCTTCCAGGGGCCCGCTGAAGCTGAGTTCGGCCACGTCGTATCCCAGCGCCGCCGAGGCCTCTTCGTAGACCCTCTTCGCCTCGTCAAAGTTCTCCCACAGGTCCCTGCACATACCGACCTTCTGGGAGCCCTGTCCGGGAAATACGAAGGCTATCTTCATGCTTCCTTCACCTCTTTGATCTTCTTGATAAGAAGCGGCAGTATCTCGAACAGGTCTCCGACGATTCCGTACGTCGCAACATTGAAAATCGGGGCGTCGGGGTTCTTGTTGATCGCCACGATGATATCGGACGACTGCATGCCGACGAGATGCTGAACCGCACCCGAAATCCCGCAGGCGATGTAGAGTTTCGGCCCCACCGTCTTGCCGGTCTGGCCGACCTGGTGACGGTACGGTATCCAGCCTTCGTCCACCGCCGCCCTCGACGCGCCGACGCAGCCGCCGAACGCAGCCGCAAGCTCATAGAGAAGCTGGAATCCCTTTTCGCCTCCGACGCCCCTGCCGCCGGCGATAATGATATTGGCCTCCTGGAGGTTCACCGACATCTCGGAGACTTCCCTCACCGTCTCGATCACTTTCGTCCTGGAGCCGACGTTGTCCGCCCCTACCTTGACGATCTCTCCTCTGCGCGAGCCGTCGTATTCCCCTCTCTTCATAACCCTCGGCCTCACCGTCGCCATCTGCGGCCTGGTATGAGGGCAGAGAATCGTCGCCATGATGTTGCCCCCGAAGGCCGGCCTGACCTGAAGAAGGTTCTTCGTCTCGCCGTCGATATCCAGGGAAGTGCAGTCGGCGGTGAGCCCTGTCTTGAGCTTTGCAGCCACCCTCGGGAAAAAAGACCTTCCGATCGGCGTCGCGCCGGCAAGGACGACCTCCGGCTTATGCCGAAGAATGAGTTCAGAAAGAAGATTCGCGTACGGCTCGTCGTTGAAGCTCCGGAACATTTCGTCGCCGCAAAGATAAACCTTGTCGGCTCCCCATCTGATAAGTTCTTCCGCGTCTGTAGCGGTACCGCCGAAAAATACCGCCGATACCCCGCAGCCGAGTTTTTCCGCAAGCCTCCGGCCGGCGCCGAGAAGCTCGAAAGAGACCCCGGCGATCTCACCGTCCCTCTGCTCGGCGAATACCCAGACGCCGCTGCCCTCTTCCTTTTCTTTCTTGTCCGCCTCCTCCTCGACTTCGAATATCGCCCCTTCCGGGCAGACGCTCAGGCAGGACCTGCAGAGCTGACAGAGCTCGGTGATCTCTGCCTTGCCGTCTTTCACGATAATCGAGTCGTACGGGCATGAAGACAGGCAGGTCTCGCAGCCCGTGCATTTGTCCTTATTTACCTTTATATACATTTCAACCCCGCCAGTCCCTTCACCAGAGCCTCGATCTTCTCATCCGTCGTGCCGTCGAGCATCATTCTGTCCTTCTTCGCCTCCGGCGCGAAGATGTTTCTTACCTGTGTCGGAGAGCCCTTCAGCCCAAGGTTCGAATCTTCCGCCCCGATGTCAGCGGCAGTCATCTTTCCGATCACAGCCTTCTTCGCGGCCATCTTCCCCTTCAGGGAAGGCATCCTCGGCACGTTGAGTTCCCTCACCACCGTCAGCAGCACCGGGAGAGACGATTCGATCACGTCGAAACCCTCATCCATCAGTCTCTGCACCCTTATGCCGTCCTCTTTCACCTCGTCGATCTTGCGGATATAGGAGATATGGGGAATGTCGAGAAACTCTGCGATCTCGGGCCCCACCTGCGCGGTATCTCCGTCTATCGCCTGCTTGCCGCAGAGGATAATGTCGGCGCCCAGATGCCCGATCGCCTTCGAGAGCGCATACGCCGTCGCCCAGGTGTCCGAGCCGGCAAAGGCCCTGTCGGTCAGAAGCACCGCTTCGTCGACCCCCATCGAGATCGCCTCACGAAGCGCATTCTCGGCCTGCGGCGGCCCCATCGTAAGGACCGTCACCTTCCCCCCCGCCTGCTCCTTTATCTGAAGACCCGCCTCGATCGCATGCATATCGTAAGGATTAATGATGCTCTCGACGCCGTCCCGGATAAGGGTATTCGTCTCGGGATTGATCCTGACCTCCGTGGTGTCAGGCACCTGTTTCACACAGACTACTATATTCACTATGCTTTATCCTCCGGACAATTGAAGATTCCATTCCCTGCTTGGCCGGCCCGCCTTACACCCGCACAAGACGCCGCGACGGGAAGGCAGATGGGATGAAAAACGGCCATAGTCGAGGCGCCCTTAAGAACAGTCGTCTTGCCGGCCCGCCTTTCGCATCTACGGCAAGCACGGAATCTGCGTTTACGTAAATCAAATAAATACTGCCGATGCTATGGCGTTTGTCAGCCCATCTGCCTTCTTCCCGATCACGCGTCGGGATCGCAGAAGGGCCGGGCGCGGCCTACTTGTTCGCCTTCGCCGCCTCTTTGATCAGCGCCTGCCCGATGACATTCCTCTGTATCTGGTTCGTGCCTTCATAGATCTGAAGGATCTTCGCGTCCCTCATCATCTTCTCGACCGGATATTCCTTCATATAGCCGGAGCCGCCCATGACCTGGACCGCGTCCGTCGTCACCTTCATCGCCACATCGGTCGCAAAGACCTTTGCCATCGCGGATTCCTTCGAGACATCCTTCGCGCCGGAGTCGACGAACCGCGACACGGCATAGACGAGGGCACGGGCCGCCTCGATCGAGGTAGCCATATCGGCCAGCATATGCTGAACCGCCTGGAAGGTGATTACCGGGTGGCCGAACTGGACGCGCTGGCGGGCGAATTTCACCGCCTCGTCGAAGGCACCCTGCGCAACCCCGACGCCCTGCGCACCGACGCCGGTTCGCGAGTTGTCGAGCGTCTTCATCGCCACGACAAACCCCATGCCTTCCTTGCCGATAATATTCTCCTTCGGTATACGGCAGTTGTCGAAGATGAGCTCGGTCGTCGCCGACGCCCGAATCCCCATCTTGTTCTCCTTCTTGCCGAACGAAAAGCCCGGTGTACCCTTCTCTATCACAAAGGCGGATGCGCCCCGCGGCCCCTTCGAGCGGTCCGTGATGCCGATGATCGTATAGATCTCGGCCTCGCCGCCGTTCGTTATCCACTGTTTCGTCCCGTTGATCAAGTACTCGTTTCCGTCGAGCTTCGCGGTGGTCTGAATCCCTCCGGCGTCGCTTCCGGCGTTCGCCTCGGTCAGGCCGAAGGCTACGAGCCTCTTTCCTGCGGCGATGTCCGGAAGGTATCGCTTTTTCTGTTCTTCGCTGCCGAAAAGCAGAAGCGGATATGTCCCCAGCGCATTCGCCGCATAGGTGGTCGCAACGCCGAGACAGGCCCTCGACAACTCTTCTACCGCGATGGCGAGCTCAAGTCCGCCTTTCCCGAGTCCTCCGTATTCTTCAGGAATAAAAAGGCCGAAAAGGTCCGACTGAGCCAGCGTCTTCATTATGTCATGCGGGAACTCACCGGTCTCATCCAGTTCCGCCCTCACCGGCACGATCTTCTCCTCCGCAATCTGCCGCGCAAGATCGCGTATCATTAACTGTTCTTCAGTCAAGAAATAATCCATTCTCGTTTACCTCCAGAATTTCGCGCCCAACCAGAATTCGATGCCTTGAACCGGATTCCCGCTGCATGAGTGAACATTGTACCAAAATCAAGGCAAATTTGGAAAGACCAAAGCAGACAAGGCAGCTGGACCCCGGACAAAAAAGTTTTGAAAATCGGGCTCTTCCGGAACGCCTTCCCCGGAACCACGCCAGTGCCGGCCGCCTAGTGCCTGCTCAGTTCCTCCCTGCTTGCGGTAACACCCTTCGCCCCCGGCTTCTTTCGGGCCTTTCCCTTCCTCTTCAGACTCCGATAGAGATCGAGCGCCTGAGTCGGCGTCGCCTTTTCGTGCACCACCGCCCGGACCGCCTGGATCATCGCCACGGGATCGTCCGACTGAAAGATGTTTCTCCCCATGTCGACCCCGGAGGCCCCCCGTTTGATCGCATTATAGGTGAGCTCGAGCGCCTCCGGTTCGGGGAGCTTCTTCCCGCCCGCCATCACTACCGGCACAGGACACGTCCTCACGATTCGCTCGAACCCTTCGCAGTAATACGTCTTGACGAAATGCGCGCCGATCTCGGCGGCGATCCTGCAGCAGAGCGCCAGATACCGGGCGTCCCGTGCCATGTCCTTCCCGACCGCAGTCACGGCAAGGACGGGGATGCCGTACCGATGCCCCTCGTCCACCAGCTTCGCGAGATTGAGCAGTGTCTGTTTTTCATTCGGCGACCCTACGTAGATAGACAGGGCGACCGCCGAGACGTTCATTCTGACGGCATCTTCCATCGCCACCGTGATGCCCTCGTTCGACAGCTCGCTCAGGATGCTGTTTCCGCCCGATACCCGCAGCACAATCGGGGTAGCGGTCCCTGCGTCGATCGACGTGCGGACGATGCCCCTCGTCGGCATCAGCGCATCGGCGTACGGCAGAAGCGGCTTCACCGTCCTGCCGACGTCCTCGAGCCCGCTCGTCGGCCCGAGAAAATAGCCGTGGTCGACGGCGAGCATCACGGTTTTTCCATCCGGTCTGATTATCCGCGAAAGACGGTTCTTAAGCCCCCAATCCATAATTGTCCTCCTTATGTATGTTTTGCGCTAAGGCGTAATGATTACCTTCAGCGATTCTCCGGCTGTTTCCACCAGCCCGAACCCCTTCGCCGTCTCCGCCAGCGGAAGGCGGTGAGTGATCATGTCGCGCACGTTCACCCGTCCCTGTCTGATCAGCTCCATCGATATCATATGCTCTTCGTAGTTCGCCGCGTAGGACGACGTCAGCGTGATCTCGTTCCGCCAGAAAAGTTCGTTCACCGGAAGCGGCACCGACACGCCCTTTCCGGCGGGGGCGAAGAAAAGGACCGTTCCGCCCCGGTCGACAGACTGAAAGGCCTGCGCAATCGCCTTCTCCGCCCCGGCGGTAAGGATGACGACGTCGGCTGCGCGGCCGCCGTTACGTTCCCTGAAGACCCGCGGCAGGTCGTCACCCGCGCGGATGACCTCGTCGGCCCCGAATTGCCTCGCCGTCTTCAGCCTGAATTCATTGACGTCCGAAGAGACGGCCAGCGATGCGCCAAGCGCCCGGGCAAGCTGCAGATGGAGCAGGCCCGATATGCCGCTGCCGATCACAAGGACGCTCTTTCCCATAGCAGTGCCCGCAATCCTCTGCCCGCGATAGACGCAGGCCAGGGGCTCTATGAAGGTCGCTTCGTCGAACGTCATGCCCTCCGGCAGCAGATAGATGCCCCGGTCGACGTTTATCCGGGGGAGAAGGAGATACTCCGCAAAGCCGCCGGGATAGAAATTCGTCTTTCTCAGGGTATCGCATACCGTGTGATGGCCGTTCCTGCAATACCGGCAGGTATTGCAGGGCACGTGGTGCGAGGCGCTCACCCTGTCGCCGACCTTGCACCCGGTCACCCCTTCGCCGACCGCCGCAATCTCCCCTGCGATCTCGTGGCCGAGCACGACCGGCCCCCTGCCCTCCCGGTACCAGTGCATCACGTCGCTCCCGCATATCCCGCTCGACCGGACACGGACGACCGCCTCTCCCGGCCCCGGTTCGGGGACCGGCATCTCCTCGATGCGGATGTCTCCCGCTCCGTAGTATCTCGCGACCTTCATCATCATGCGCTTATGTCCACGCCCCGAATGAGAAGACTCGGAGACCCGGTGCTGCCGTAAAATCTGAGGTCGTCTCCCACCGCATCTATATTGCCGAAAAGACCGAGGATATTCCCCGAGATGACCGCCTCCCTCACCGGATACCTGATCTCTCCCTTTTCGACCCAAAGCCCGGTGACACCGATCGAAAAGTCGCCCGAGACGGGGTTGGCCGTGTGGACGCCCATCGCGTCGAAGACCACGAGCCCCTTGTCGAGCGAGCCAATCATGCGGGATACCCCGACCACATCAGCGAGCGAGACCGCCTTCAGATAAAGGTTCGACGGGCCGACCGACGGCAAAGAGGAAAAGCCCCCTCTCGATGCATTGCCGGTTGAAGTCACGCCGCCCTTTCTCGCCGTATACGTGTTGTACAGATACGAAACGAGAACACCGCCCGCTACCAGCTCCGTCTCGCGCGACGCAACGCCCTCGTCGTCGACGGGACCGCTTCCCAGCCGGCCGGGGAGAAGGCCGTTGTCGGCCACGGTAACGACCGGGCTGATGACCTTCCGTCCGATCTTTCCCGCCAACAGCGATTTGCCCTTCTGGACCGCCTCGGAAGACAGCGACGAAGCGATGATGTCGAGGAAATCGACGGCAACCGAGTTGTCCAAAATCACAGCCGCCCTGCACCCATCGATCTTTCGGGAGCCGAGCAGCTGAACAGCCCTCCTGGCGGCGCCTGCGCCTATCGTTTCAAACGACACATCCCTCAGAAAGCAGCTGGCGTCATACTCTCCGGCTATCTGGCTTTCTCCCTTCTCCTCCGCCACCGCGGAAACCTGGCCGCTGCAGGATGTGGATGAATACACGACGTTCACTCCCTGCGAGTTTGCGATCGCCGTCTCGTAAAGTCCGAAAAAACCCGACGCCTTCCTCGTCCTCACGATCCTCGGGTCTTCCTCGAAGACAGCCTTCTCGAGAAGCATAACAGACCGGATCGCCTCGTCCTCCCCGAGCTCCGCGATGAGAGGGTCGTAGACCTTCACCTCCGAGGGGGTCCCGGCCCCGGGGAGTCCGAGGCACGAGTCCGGGTCCGAAGACCGCGCGGCCGCTATCGCCTCCCGGACAACCGAACCGCAGGCGGCAGGATCGGTAGAGTAGGAAAAGCCGAGTCTGCCGTCCCTGATTACGCGGACCGAATAGCCGAAACCGGAAGAAGACTTGAGCGTCTCGACTCCCTGGTCCTTGATCTCGACCGAAAGGCCTTTTGAGGACCTGATAAACACCTCGGCTTCGTCCGCCCCGCTTCTGACGGCGGAAGCGACGACTTCCTCGGCGAATGCCGGGTCAATCCTCATAATACGAGGCCGAAGCGGTCTCCGACTCCCATACGGTAACCGCGGCCATGCGGAGATTGCCGTTGTTGATCTTCTTCTTCAGCGAATCGAAGACCCATTTTGCGATGTTTTCGGACGAAGGGTTCTTCTCGGTAAAGGGGAACACGTCATTCAAATAGGCGTGGTCGAGAGGCGCCACCACTTCCCCCGCCACCTTTCTGAGGTCGTGAAAATCCACCGCAATATCTATCTCGTTCAGCCGTTCGGCCGTGACGCTCACCTGCACCCGCCAGTTGTGGCCATGCAGATTTTCGCACTTGCCCTTATAGCCTCTCAGCTGGTGTGCGGCGGCAAAACCGACTTCTATGGACAACTCGTACATATCTATCCTCCGGATCTAGGCAGTCTTTTTAAAAGTGGATATGTAGGGCAGGTTTCTGAACTTATTATCGAAATCCAGGCCGTATCCGACGACGAACTCATTGGGTATCCTGAAGCCCACGTAATCGAGAGGGACCGAAACTTCCCTCCTCTCGGTCTTATCGAGGAAGGTGCATATCTTAAGGCTTTTGGGGCCTTTCATGAGAATTCGCTCCCTCAGGTAGTTAAGCGTAATGCCGGTATCCACGATATCCTCGATCAGAAGCACGTCTTTGTCCGCCACATCCTCCCTGATGTCGTAATGCATCTTCACTTCGCCGCTGGAATCGCCCCTGACATAGCTCGATGCGATAAGAAAATCCACGACAAGGGGGACCCTGATCATTCTCACTATGTCGCTGAAAAAGACAAAGGCCCCTTTCAGTATCCCGACGGCAAGGAGGTTCTTGCCCTCGTATTCGTCCGAGATGACATCCGCAAGCTCCTTCACCTTGTTATGGATCTGCTCTACGGTAAGAAAGGGTCTGCCGACGACCATCCGTTCCTCCTCAAAAAAAATAGTACGATTATATTAACCCATCAGTGACAAGAATGCCATAGGCACTGCGCCGTTACGCGCATGCCCGGTTCCGGAGAATACATACTGGCCGGACATTGTTTCGTTGTTGCATACCTCCTTACTTCTATGGTAAGATTTCGTGGTAAACTGAAAAAAAGGAGGCCATCAATGGAGCACAAGAAATTCATCTTTATCCTCAACCACTCATTCGACAAGCCCGACCACGCGGCAGGCGCACTGCAACTGGCGACGAACATGAAGGCGTTCGACGTCGAGCTGGACTTTTTCCTGATCAATGAAGGGGCACTGCTGGCGAAGAAGGGCTTCGCAGAAACGCTCACATGGCAGAAGAAGGACGGTTTTTCGTCCGTCGCCCAGCTTCTGAAGACGCTCATCGAAGATTTCGACGTGAAATTCTACGTCTGCGCGTCCTGCCTGAAGCCCTATGGACTTGACGCGTCCGAATTCATCAAGAATGCGGAGCCCAAGCCCGGCTCGTTCCTCGGCCAGCTCCTCATGGAGCGCCAGAGCGTCAGTTTCTGAACATCTTCCTTTTCAGACAGACACTCAATTCCCTCCAAGGCCGAGGCGCCTCATGGCCTCGGCCCTGCTTTCCGCATAGCCGGGGCCCCACGGATATGCCCGCCGCCAGTACTGAAGCTCGCTCAGAACTTCGTAATAGACGCTGTCCTTCTGCCTCCTTCCGCCGGCATAAAGCCCTGTCCGCACAAAAATCAGACATTGCCCGTCGGCATAGACGACAGACCAGTCGGGATTGTCGTGGAGCCACCGCACAAGGGGAATAATCCGTCCCGACGGCGGATCAAGAGCGGGCGTGATGATCGTATTGATGCCATAAGATCCCAGGAGTGCCCTCCCCTTCGGCCCCGCTTCCAAAATTGCTACATATTCGTCAAAAACTCTTCCGCTGAGTTCGCGCGTGTCCGTAAACATCCGGTATCGCGGCCAGAGCCTCCATTCGAGGAAGCCGCCGTATTGTACATCGTTGAAAACGGGCTGCGGCAGATTCTCGGCGGCCATATAATCGGCGGCAGCAGCCGGGAAGGTCATGTCCTGCAAAACAGAGGTTATCCCCATCCTGTTCGGATTATGCGGATTCAGAAAGACGACTGCGGCCGCCCCCAAGACAAAGATACCATTGAGGCCATTTTTCACCGCCGGCGACCTGAACACCGTCTCCCCGATAAAAAGCGCTACAACGGCAGTCGCCAGCGGCACAAAGAAGAAGACGAATCTCATGGAGAGAAGCGATGCCGCCAGCGTCCCTGAAAGAAGCAGAGTCCAGCTGTACCTTCCGCGTCTCAGATGATGCCATACCGCCCCCACAGACAACCCTGCCATGACCCAATAGGCAACCCACCCCGGGTTCGACAGGGTGTGGGAAAGTATCGAGAAAGGCGAACGATATTCCATAATTGTCCCCGCCATCGGAACAGACCCGGGGAGCAGGAAACGCCACGCGTACCAGTGGCCGGGATTTACATACGACGCGGCCAAAGAAAGGGGAACGACCAAGACCAGAATCCCCCTGAACGGTTTCAGCCTCTCCTCAAAGAAGGAACAACCGGCGTACACTGCCAGGAATGCGAGGCCAGCCATATATCCCCCGTGCAGGTTCGAGGCGACCCATATGACCGGGATACTCAGAAAGAAAAGCCATCTCCTCCGCCCTCTGACCCCGCCTTCAACCAGAAGCACCACAAGCAACGCAATCAGGAAAGAGAAGACCTGTGGTCTGTCCGAATCCTCCAGTGCCACGCTGGTGGCAAGCGCAAACAGAATTAGCGGCAGGAATGACACTTCTCCTCCGGCGTTTATCCGCAGAAAGACTACTATCAGCAGGCCTATTGCCACGAATATCAACGCTCGAAAGATAATCATACCCTTAAACCCAAAAGCGTTCACGACCGCGGCAAACGAGGCCTGTGCGAGCCAGTACTGCGAAAGGACGAAGGCCTGTCGTCCGGGATATGCGGGATCGTCGGCAGCGGAGGTATAGGTGAAAGGGTCGTGAGACGGCACCTCGTGGTACTGCAGAATGTACTCGCCGGTCTTGAGGTGCCACCAGAAATCGTTCGAATTGACGGGCACCAGGGCAGAGAAGAAGATCGCCAAGGCAAAAATCGCGGTGAGAACGTGCCGGAATACGCTGCTTTCAAGCACGCCCGCAATTCTCCCTCTGCCGTCGCCGCTCCCCACGCTCAGCGCTCCTCCCCGTGACCCGCCGACTCTGCGGAGCATTCCGGTAGCCCTGTCTTCCCAGCAGAACCCGGCACTGCACGCCGGCTGTAATTCACTCCCTTTTCGAGCCCTTCTATCCTGAAGATCGACTCTCCCGCGATAAGTTCCGACAGCCTTTCAGACGAAAGCTGGTTGTAAAAAACCGGCATCACCAGACCGCCGTCCCCGCGATATCCTATCAGGTTCTTCTTTAACGCCTCATCCCGGAAAATGATATCCGTAATCGGGAGCCCCCGGTAAAGCCTGATATAGGTATTGATTCCGACGCCATCGGGCTGCGTCCTCCTGAAAAGATCGAGATAAAAACAGAGCGTCTCCTCGTCCTCGTACGGGAACCCGCAGAGAAAATCGACCATGATCTTCAGTCCGCATGACTTGGCGCTGAAGACGATCTTCTCGACGTCCGACCAGTATAAGGGGCATTTCTTCCACGAGTCCACGGTGAGGGTGATCAGCGACACGCCCGAATCCTTCATCGCCCTGAAGAGTTTCCTGTTGTAGTTTGCCGGCTTCATATAGAGCGCCCAATCGATTGAAGGCCCCCTTCGCTTCAACGCGCCGCAGAACTCGATCGCGTGGTCCAGGTCCTCGTTGAACTCGGAATCGCAAAGATGGAAACTGCTGCAGCCCCGATCGGCAAGCGATCGGAGCTCCGCCAGAACGTCATCGACCGGCTTGAACGACACCCTGGTATTCGCCTCGATGCAGTAAACGCAGGAGGAACTGCATCCCTTATGCGTGTCGAACCCGCCGATTCCTCCCTCGCGGAGGTAACGTGCATAATCCGTCTTTTCGGTCTTCCGGGGACATCGCAGATCGTACCGGTAGCTTCGATAGCGAACACGCTTCGCCACGCCCTTCCGTGCGATATCATCCAGCAGTTCGTTGATCGCTCCTTCGGCCGGACCCGCCACGCCGTAATCGGCTCCGAGATATTCAACAACGCCCCCGGGATCGACTGCCACTCCGGCGCCCCCTACGATAACGCAGAGATTATGCCGCTCTCTTAGATGCCGGACGATATCCCTTATGCCGTCGAGAAAGAACTCGTTCGTCTGAAACAGGACAGTATCGATATTCCGCACACTCACGCCGGCGATGTCGGGGCCGAATGCGGCCACTGCTGCGTCGATGTCCCCGAGCGGCGAATCGGAGAAACAGAGGTCGACTATCTCGGCCTCGTGACCCGCCTCCTCCACTGCACCGGCCACGTGCTCGATGCCTATCGGCGGCACCGGGGGAACGCGGTATGTGTTGGGGTTCACCAGAAGGATCTTCACATATCTATGATAATGATCGGGACGGGGCTAAGTCCAGGCGGAAAGCCGCCCCCCGGCGGGGTTCAGTCCGCGTCGGCGAGCCTTACGAGAGTCCCCTTCTTTCGGGCGCCGTGTCTGAAGATCGTGACCCCTTTGCAACCTTTTGCATAGGCGAGGAGATAGGCCCGCGCGACATCCTCCTTCGTTGCGCTTCTCGGCATATTGATCGTCTTCGAAACAGCGTTATCGGTGTATTCCTGGAAGCGGGCCTGCATCTCGACGTGGTCCTCATATGCGATCTCGCGGGCGGTCTTAAAGAGCTTCTTCATCCTGGCCGGAACGCCGGCAATGCCGCGAAGAGTGCCCTGTCTGAGCACTTTTTCCCTCAGCTCGCCGGAATAAAAACCCTGTTCCCGCGCCACCCTGAAAAAACGTTCGTCCACTTCTGCCATTTCGGTCTCCATGATGAGCCTTTTGTATGCCAGGGAAAAGAGAGGCTCAATGCCGCCCGAACATCCGGCGATGATCGAGAGTGTCCCGGTAGGGGCGATCGTCGTCGTGGTCGCATTCCGGACAGCCGGCATCCCCGGCGCATCATAGACGGAGCCCTTGAAATTGGGGAAGACCCCTCTCGTGCCGGCAAGCGCCGCGGAGGATTGTCTCGCCCTGTCCCGGCAAAATCTCATCAGCTCACCCGCAAGACGAAATGACCGTTGGCCGTCATAGGCCATCCCCAGCGTGATCAGCATATCCGCCCACCCCATCACTCCGAGGCCGACTTTTCTGTTTCCCCTGTGCATCGCCTCGATGGCGGGAAGCGGATACCTGTTTACGTCGATCGTGTCGTCCAAAAACCTCACGGCGGTCGAAATGTCTTCCGAGAGGAGAGGGTAATCGATCGCAGGGCCGCCGCTCCTGCTCCTCACATACCTGCCGAGATTTACCGACCCCAAAACGCAGGCCTCGTAAGGCAGAAGCGGCTGTTCTCCGCAGGGGTTCGTTGACTCCATCTTCCCGATCTGGGGAGTGGGATTGGCCCTGTTGATCGTGTCGATGAATACAACACCGGGGTCCCCGGTTTCCCATGCGCTGGCAGCGATCTCGTCAAAGACGTCCTGCGCGCTCAGCCTGCCCACAGGCCGCCTCGTCCTTGGGTTGTAAAGCTCATACTCCCCGTCCTCCTTCAGGGCCTTCATGAAAGCGTCCGTTATTGCGACCGAGATGTTGAAATTTTCGAGCTCCCCTTCCGACCTCTTGATCCGGACGAAGTCGAGAACGTCCGGATGATCGACGCTCAATATGCCCATATTTGCCCCGCGCCGCGCCCCTCCCTGCTTGATCACCTCGGTCGCCGTATCGAAGACCCTCATGAAAGACACGGGACCGCTTGCGATCCCGCCTGTCGACCGGACAACGTCGGCCTTCGGTCTGAGGTGGGAAAAAGAAAAACCGGTCCCTCCCCCGCTCTGAAGAATCAGGGCAGCGTTCTTCAGGGAGCTGAATATGCTGTCCATCGAATCCTCGACAGGGAGGACAAAGCATGCGGCAAGCTGTCCGAGCGACTTGCCGGCGTTCATCATCGCCGGCGAGTTCGGCAGGAATTTCAAGTCCTTCATCAGATTGAAGAACCGTTCCGTCCAGTATCCGGCGTCGCCGCCGTAATTCCTTTCGGCGGCGGCAACATGCTGCGCAACCCGGTAAAACATCTGCTCCGGTGTCTCAATGGTCTCGCCCGACTCGTTTTTCAAGAGGTAGCGTGCCTTCAGCACCTTCACTGCGTTTTCGGACAATTCCATAGCCAAAGTATAGCAAATGGCCCTGCCTTGTCCATCGCAGGACCTATGCTCCTCCGAAACGAAATAGGCCGAATATTCGGGCGCCCGATATTTTTAGGCTTGACTAATCTCGTCAATATGATTACATTTGTTAAAGCGGGAAGAGAGGGGGGATAGCCGAAGTGTCCACTAACAATAAGAAATCAGACGAGTCCATAGGCATACTGATCTTCAATAAGAACGAGGGGGAGCGGCGGGCGCTCAGCATCCTCATGAAGACCGAGGACAACAGGGTTTTCGATACCTCTGATGCGCTGGAGGCCCTTCACCTTCTTGAGAAGGACAACATCGGCGTCATTCTGGCCGGCCACGAGACCGGCATCGCCCGCAGGGAATTCAAGGCCCTTGTCGGGAAGATCAAGCCCGGCGTGAGCGTCATCTTCACCTCGCCGTTCTCTCCAAAAGAAAAGGAGTTCTCCGTCAATATCGAGGAGTTCCTGAAACTGATCAACGACTATCTCAGGAACGAGAACCTCCTTTACCGCCAGTTGGGCGAGATGGGCCGGTTTTCTTATGCCCTGGCCGACCGGCTGCTGCAGATATTCGCCGTAAACGACAAGTACTTCTTTAACAACGACCATATGGTCGCCGAGCTCTCCGGCAAGATCGCGGAAAAGATGGGGCTCGAAGACGCCATTGTCGAAGCCATAAGGATGGCGGCCCTTCTCCGGGACCTCGGGAGGGTCGTCATACACCAGCAGATCCTCGAAGAGACGAAGAGGCTGGACCAGACGGAGCTTACGCCGATCAAGGCCCACCCGATTCATACGATGCAGATACTCCGGCACGTACGGTTCCCCTGGAACCTCGACACGATCATCAGCCAGCACCACGAGCATTACGACGGCAGCGGCTACCCCATGGGCCTGAAAGGAAGGGAGATCTCTATAGGAGCAAGGATCATCAATGTCGTGGACGCCTATTATGCGATCACAACCGACAGGCCGTACCGGAGGGCGCTCCCGAAGGACAAGGCGATCGCCGAGATCAGGAAAAACGCAGGCAGTCAGTTCGACCCGGAGGTCGTCGAAGTCTTTCTCTCGGTCATCGGAGAGGAGATCAGCGAGACGGTCGCCAGGAAGCGGGTATTGATCTTCGAGCGTGAGCTGAACGTTGCCGCCATGATAAAGCTCGGCACCGCGTCGGACGATATTGAAGTCATCCATGCGACGAGCAGCATCGAGGCGATCAGCCGCATCCGCCAGAAGAACCCGCAGGTGATCGTTGCCGACGCCGACGCGCTCGAGTTCGAGACCTTCAGGAGGTTTTATCATACCGCCCGGCAGACGGCGTCTGAGGAGAGCCGGTTCCTCATGCTCGTGCCGGAGAAGAACCTTGCCGAACGCCTTAACGGCCGTGTCGATTACGTGGTAAAGCCGATACAGATCGACCAGATCACGATGAAGATCAAGGGCCTTCTTTTTGACGTGTCTCTTCCGGAGCCGCAGGAAGAGGTGAGAGGGCTCACCGGAAAGATCGAGGACTTCAACCTTACGGACATCATCCAGATACTCAGTCTCGGGCTGAAGACCGCAAAGGTCGAGATCGCAAAAGATGGAGAAAAAGGCCTGCTTTACCTTCTCCGCGGAAAGATCGTCCACGCCTCGGCCGGCAGTCTGAGAGGCCCTGACGCCTTCTTCCAGCTCATCAGATGGGACCACGGCTCATTCGCCATCCTCCACGGCCAGGTCACAAACGAGGTGAACGTGACGCTCGACACCATGCATCTGCTGATAGATGCCTGCAGCGTCCTGGACGAGAAACAGGCCGTGAAGAGCCCTCAGATGCCGAAGCGTTCGAAGATATACTGACGGGTCGGGGAGGCAAAAGCCGGCGCCGTTTCGATCCTATATGCCCGCTTCTTCCAGGACGGGCAGGATTTCTTCATACCCGTAGAAGCCCATGTGCCGGTGAAATTCCTTCCCGTTCCTGTCGAGGAAAACCTGCGTCGGTATGGCAAAGACGCTGAACCTTCGGGCGGCATCCCGGTCTTTTCTGACGTCGACGAAGATGACTTCCAGTCTCCCCTTGTATGCCTCCTTCAGTTTCTCCATCACCGGCTTCATCTGTTCGCAGGGTCCGCAACCCGCAGACCCCAGCTCGAGCATGACCGCCTTGCCCGCTTTCTTCGCGCCGTCCAGGGCCGCGTCTACCCCTGCAGCCGCACTGTACCCGGCCAGGGTCACCAGCATAATAAGTACCGCAGACAAACATATTATCTTCTTCATCGTTCCTCCTGCATTGTCATTCATTCTTCAAGAAAATCGAGGTCTTTATGAAAGGTCTCTTCGAGATGATAGAGCGCATAAAACGAGATAACCAGACAAACGACGCCGACGATTGCAGCGGACTGCATGATGCCGAAATACCCCTTCAAATACTTAAACGAAAACGTGATCGGGATGACCATTCCCCGGATGAAATTCGGTACGGTCGAGGCGACCGTGGCCCTCAGGTTCGTTCCGAACTGCTCCGCCCCGATCGTGATAAATATCGCCCAGTAGCCGACCGCAAAGCCGATCACGAGACAGTGGGCGTAGAAAAGCGCCGGGCTGACCCCCCGCAGCAGAAAATAAACCGACACCGTCAACGCTGTCAGGACCTGAAAGAGCAGGACCACTTTCTTCCTGCTCCCGAAATACTGACTCAGAAACCCGCTCGAAAAATCACCGAAGACCAGCCCGAGATAGCAGAACATCACCGCCTCCCCTGCGCTGACCGGCCCGGACACTCCCAACACCCTGGCGAATTCGGGCGAAAAAGTGACGAGGATGCCGACCGCGTACCATATCGGAAGCCCGATGAGGATCGACTGCATATACCGGTAAAAGCGGCTACGGTCGGTAAAGAGCGAGAAGAAATTTCCGCGGCTGACGCCCTTGTCTTCCATCTGCCGGTACATGCCCGACTCGAAGACGCTTATCCTGGTGATCAGAAGCGCCAGTCCGAGACCTCCGCCGATGAAATAGGCGGCCCTCCAGTCGAAGTTTTTCGCCACGAAATTGGCGAGTATGGCTCCCGTTACTCCTATGGTGGCCACTATCATCGTACCGTAGCCTCTCGAGCTCTTCGGAAGATTTTCGAGGACAAGGGTGACCCCCGCGCCGAGTTCCCCCGCAAGACCTATCCCTGCCACGAACCGCCATAGCGCATAAGCGCCGATAGAGGTGACGAAGCCGTTGGCGAAATTCGCCACGGAATAGATGAATATCGACCCGAAAAGTATCTTCACGCGCCCCTTCTTGTCGCCGAGAACGCCCCACAGAATCCCGCCCAGGAGCATGCCTCCCATCTGCATGTTCAGGAGGAAGACTCCCTGGTCGAGCAGCGACTGGCCCTGAAGTCCGACCGCTTTAAGGCTTGACACCCTGACGATGCTGAAGAGGATGAGATCGTAGATGTCGACGAAATAGCCGAGAGACGCAACGATCACGGGGATAGTGAGCAAGCCCCTCAAAGTAGCAGGGGAAGGTGACGTCTGAAGAGCGCCTATCTTTTCCATTGCGTTTCTCATTGTAAAATATTCCCGGCCGCCATGACAATGTAAACCTCCACGGGACGCGGCGCGGGCTGTCTGCTATAATTGGGACATGAAAGTAAAAGTGAAACTTTTTGCGTCGCTGAGGAAATTCGGACCGGATGAGCAGATAGTCGAGCTGCCCGACGAAGCGACGGTCGAAGAGGCAGTACATTTGCTTGCTCTCCCGAAAGAGATCCCTCTCCTGAAGATCGTTAATGGGGAACACAGACCCCCAAAACACCATTTAAAAGACGGCGACGAGCTGGCCCTCTTCCCTCCCATCGCCGGCGGAGAGCGCCTTCGACCTTTCGGCCGTTGACAGTGCAGGTCACACCTGCTTCATGCAGTCCCCCGACAGAAGACGCGGGCATGTGTGCGGGCTATGAATGGAAATCATGGGTGCATGCCTTTGCAGGCGAGACAAGTCAGATCAGTCAGGAACATCCGCTCAATTCGCCTGAACAATAGGAATCGACATCGGCAGTTCTTCTCCCGTCTGTCCTTACTTCATCATTTATTCACTTTCCGGAAGTATGCTAAGAAATATCTATGACAAAGAAATGGATCATGTTAGGTATGATGGTGGGGTCATTCGCCGGCAGCTATATTCCTTCGATTTGGGGTGCCAGTGCGTTTTCCCTGTCTTCCATGTTCTTTGGTGCCGTTGGAGGCATTATTGGTATTTGGGTTGGCTATAAGGTAGCTGATTGGTTATAGACTAATTTCTGTGCGATTGCCCCCCTTTTTATTCCCTGTTACTTTATGGGTCAATCCCCAGGCAGAGGGCCGCGATCTTTTCTTTCCTCGTGAGCCTCTTTAGATCGTACTCCAGTCTTCTTGCTTCTCCTGCATCTTTGCAGGATATTGTCTTGACGAGTTCAAACGGCCTTTGGGACCTCACATATTTGCTGCCCTTTCCCCGCTCATGCTGCTTAAGCCTCCGCGCGAGATCATTGGTAATGCCGGTGTAGAGAGAACCATTCCGGCAATTCAGCACATAGACGCACCATTTTCCCCCACTCGGCCCATTCCCGGCATCCGCAGGGTCTCCCCTGAACTCTTTCATCCAGAGTTTCAATGCCCTCCTTGCTTCCCGGTCCACAATCGAAAAAATACGGGAGACGTTGTCCCGGACACCGGCCCCGGGATGGCCGTCTACTTTTATTACCTCAAAAGCAAGTTCGTCGCTGATTGCATAGAATCTGCGATACAAAGAAGCATTTCTCAGCGGGAGGTTCGTTGTCCGGGAAAGGAAGTCTCCGGCCAGAAGAGCGGGTCTTCTCTTCAGAAGACCCGAGATACACTGGGAATCGGTATAGAGTTTCAGCTTCCCCCTTGACCGTTTCCGATGTTTCCCCAGTGCCCACAAGACTGTCTCGAGTTCGAGCTTGGTAGATGACGTAGCTTCAAATCTCCGCAGGGTTATCCGGCTCGCGATCTCGCTTTTTTCGAGTCCCGGGAGAAGGGCGTCGAGAAAGGAAGCAGGGACGACAAGACAGGCCCCAATGCCAAGCTTGCGAGCAGGGTTGACACTTACATCCGTAAAGAGAGCGCAGTCCTCCATGAACCGGAGGGAGCCAATAGGGTCTTTCTTTTTGATTCTTCCTGCTGCCCGCAATTCGTCGCCTTGCGATCTCTCTTTTTCATGCATCTGCAAGCCGCATCCGTCTTTATAGAGAGGAGTGATAAACAGAGACCGCCTTATCGTTTCACAGTTAAAGCAGACACCCGGATATCATGCCCCTGCCTTATCCGAAGATACCGAAAGAAAAACCTGTCCCTTTCCAGACAACCGTGCTGAATCGGGTAATTCCCCGGCGCCCAGGGGTTTCCCATCGAGGGTGATTCCTCTGCATACCTTCCAGAAATCCCGTGATTGCCCGGTCGTAAAGAGGATGAAATCTTCGCTGCCGATGACAACACCCTTTTTCAACAGGCCCGGACCCAACTCGGCCATAAGGAGATTGAAGATCTTAATCTGTATAAGACCCTCTCCCTTCACACACTTTTCCTGTGTCTCGTGGTAGGTAATCGCACTGCGGAAAGAGGAGTATGTACCTCCCCGCCTGAGCGTCGCGCCGACTAGTCCGGGCATGGCGGCCGAGAGGGCGAGGACCGAACCGTCTTTTATCACCGCCGATTCAAGGTCATCAACCGGACTCCCATCCAGGATGACTGATTGTATCTTTCCGATCGTCTCGCCGTCTGCCCCGATTTCTTCCCTGAGAAACGCGGCCACGCTGCAGCCGGTGCGGGACCTGATCGTCACCCCCTGCTGCAGAAGCAGAAAAAAATGCGAGACGAGCGGCCCGTCCATGTCAAACGCGATGTGGGGATATGATTCGATATCCTTTATGTCCATGTCAGTATGAGTAATCAGGCTCTCTGATTACTATGGTACTATAATCCAATAGGCACCCATCAAGAAATTCCCCTTCCTCGGAATCATAACTCCCCTTTACCCCCTCTTATCTTAAGAAGGGGTGACGAAGGCGGGGGCGCTACTCCAATGATGGCATTCTTCCCTCAAGAAGAGATGAAAATCTTCACCTGCGTCTGCAAGTCAATAAAAAAAAGGAGGGACGCCGGTCCCTCCCTTTTTTAAAACATAGGTCCAGGGTCACCAGTTGAAGACCTTGTCCAGGTCCTCGTCCTTCACCCCGAAGGTGACGTTGTGAGGGGCAAACTTCTCCGACTTAAAGTACTCCGGCAGACGGTCCTGCTTGGAGGTGAAGCCGGCCCGTGCATTAAAGTCCCGCTCCATCGAAAGCACCTTTTTCCCGAGATCGGTCACGCCGTCGCCGGTCAGATTCATGCCGTAGAAGGAATTGAGCAGATCGAGAAGCGCCTGAAAGGTGTCCGGCTGGTCGAGCACCGCAAAGGCTATGAAAAGACACATTCCGGTAGAGTCGATCGCAGCGGTCGCTATCTGGAGATTTCTCGAAAGCTCGACCTGTCCCTCGGGCTTGAGCGCGTTTACGTCGCCGCCTACCTTCAGGACGTTCTGTGCGACCGCGTATCCCGCCGTGTGGTCTGCGCCCATCGGGCTTGTGGCGTAGGTGACACCGATGCCCTGTACGGCGCGGGGGTCGTATGCAGGCATCGCCTGGCCCTTGACAACAGGCACCCTCTCGACACCATAGGCCTTACCGGTAGCAGCAGCGCCGCCGCCGAATATGCGACCGAGATGCGTGCCTTTGCCGACCTCATGTATCATCTGGATAGCCGCATCAGCATCGCCGAACTCGGCCAGGCCCGCATCCATTGCAACGGCAATGGTTGCACCCATCTCTATAGTGTCGATGCCGTAATTGTCATCGAGAAAATCCATCATCGCTATCTTGTCCAGGTCGCTGATGCCGCAGTTGCCGCCATGGGCCCAGACGGTTTCGTATTCAGGCTGTTTAGTGAGGTAGTGGCCGTCCTTGTCATTATATGTGCCGGAGCACTGGATGACGCAGCCGCGGTGGCAGCCATGGGTCGGATTCGCCCCGCGCGTCTTCTCGGTCTCGGCCTGGGTCTCACCGCTGATCTTTGAGGCGCCGTCGAAGCGGCCTTGTTTGAAGTTATACGTCGGATAGCCGCCCACCTCATTGAGAATGTTCGTCAGCACATTCGTGCCATACGCCGGAAGTCCCTGGCCCGTCACTGCGTGACCCTTCAGGCCGTCGACGAACCTCTTGTTTGCAGCCTTGAATTTTTCCGGGTCTTTCGGGGCGCGCATCGGCATGCCGGTATCGTCGAGGACGATGGCCTTGACACCCTTTGAGCCCATGACCGCGCCCAGGCCGCCGCGTCCGGCATGGCGGGTAGGCCGCAATTCCATGTCCGTAAATGCCACGGTTGCGGAAGCCATCCTCATCTCTCCGGCAGGACCGATCGAGATGCAGGAGATCTTATCTCCGTATTCGGCCTTCATCTTTGCGACAAGATCATAATTGGGGAGCATCTTAAGACTGTTGTCGACCGAGATCTTTACCCCGTCCTTGTTGATAAAGACCTTGTAAAGGTCGTCGTTCTTCGGCTTCCCTTCAAGCACAATTGCGGCATATCCCAGCCTGGCCAGCACCTGGGAAGGCTGCCCTCCGGAGTTTGCCTCCTTAATACCACCGGTGAGCGGACTCTTGCCGCCCACAGAAATTCGTCCGGACATGGCGCTTGCGGTCCCGCTCAGGAGTCCGGGGGCGATGACCAGCTTGTTCTCCGCGCCCAGGGGATGGCATAACGGCGGCACCTCCTTCGACACTATCGCCGAGGTCATGGCCCTGCCCCCAAAGCCGGCATACTGGCCCAAAGGTACTGAACTTGTCTTGGGCCCACCGTCGGCCCCCATGTCGATTCTCAGAATCTTATCCATACCTTCCTCCCGTCGTTCGAAAAAACTGTTTTCCCTCTAAAATTCTCTCCCACCAAGGAGGGGATTGCCGCCTGCACGAATGGCAGTTTTATACCCGCCGCCTTAACCCTTTGTTCAAAATATAGATGAAGAATATCGAATTGTCAAATGAAAGTCTTTCATGTCAGGCGGGGATTGCGCAGGCTAATTCCTCAAAAAAGGAACCGCCGCAATACTTCCAACATACAGGTGGAAACAACCTTCAGAGGAAATTCGGCGGCGAGGGGTTAGTATGATGCGACTCGACGCTTCTTACGGAGACTCCGTTATCCCCTTTGCTCTTCCACCTTCGTGGCGACAAAGGAGAGCATCTTTTTTACGCCCTGCCCGGTCACGGCCGAAAGGGAGAAAAAGACCATCCCCTCTTTCTTGCAGTAGCGCATAAGGGCGTTGAGTCTCTTTTTCTCCACTGCAGCGTCGAGCTTGGTGCCGATGACGATCTGCTCTTTCTCGAGGAGTTCGGCGCTGTACAATTCGAGTTCGCGGTTGATCCTCTTCAGAATCTCAACCGGGTCGCCCTCGTCGTTATCCGATATGTCGACGAGATGCAGAAGCATCGACGTACGCTCCACATGCCGCAGGAACTGAAACCCCAGCCCCACTCCCCTGTGAGCGCCCTCGATGAGGCCGGGGATATCGGCAACGACAAAACTCACGTGATCTTCCGGCTTCACTACGCCGAGATTCGGCACCAGAGTGGTAAAGGGGTAGTCCGCAATCTTCGGCCGGGCGGCGGATATGACCGAGATGAGAGTCGACTTTCCGGCATTCGGCATGCCTATCAGCCCGACATCGGCAAGGAGCTTGAGCTCGAGGACAAGCTGTCGTTCCTCCCCTTCCTCGCCGGGCTGGGCAAACCTAGGCACCTGCCGGGTCGGAGTGGCGAAATGCGAGTTTCCCTGGCCGCCCCTGCCGCCTTTTGCGATGACCGCCTTCGCCCCCTCGGCATCGAGATCGGCAAGCACCTCGTCACTGACCGCATCCTTAATCAGCGTGCCGACCGGCACCTGGATAAGAAGGTCTTTGCCGTCCCTGCCGTGCATCTTCTTCCCCATGCCATGCTGCCCTCTCTCCGCCCGATACTCTTTTTTATAGCGGAAATCGAGAAGCGTGTTCAGCTCCTTGCTCGCCTCAAAAATGGCATGGCCGCCCCTGCCGCCGTCGCCGCCGTCCGGCCCTCCCTTCGGAACGTATTTCTCCCTCCGGAAGCTTACGCAGCCCCTGCCGCCGTCACCGGCCTTCACATATATTTTTGTATAGTCGATAAATTTCATAGTCCTATCTTACAGGAAAACATTCAGGTGGAACGCAAAAATGCTAACTCCCCATTTTCATAAAGAGCTCCCATCGGAGGGTGAGTGGCCCGAAAAGCCTTTCGTAGCGATTCCTTATCGCATCGGAAGCCACGCCCGAAGGTCTTGACCGGGACGTCACTTTTCGTGAAGTCCTGTATCCTCGACGCCATGCCCTTTCAAATCCTATCGCACCAGAAGGGATTTGAGGGACGCTCTCCCCGCCGGTTTGCACCGGTAGGGTATACAAAGGTGAGTCCACAAATAAAAAAGGCAGATCGTCCGATCTGCCTTCCAAGATCTATGTCCGTCCTGACTATTCAGCCGCAGCAGGATAGACGCTTATCTTCATCCTTGTCTTGTCTTTTCTCTCGAAATTCACCACTCCGTCGACAAGCGCAAAAAGGGTGTCATCGGAACCCTTTCCCACATTGTTCCCGGGATGAAACTTGGTGCCCCTCTGGCGTACAAGAATATTGCCGGCCTTCACGTTTTCTCCGCCGAATTTTTTGACTCCGAGCCGTTGGGAATTGCTGTCCCGCCCGTTTCTCGAGCTTCCTACTCCTTTTTTATGTGCCATCTTATCCTCCGAAGACGATATCTTTGATTTTCAGGACCGTATATCCCTGCTTGTGACCGTTGAGTTTCCTGTAGCCCTTTCGCGGCTTCTGCTTGTAGACGATCACCTTCGGATATCTTCCCTCTCCCTGTACCTCGGCCTTTACGACCGCGTTTTTGACAAAGGGACTGCCGATCTCGACCTTGTCGTCTTTCGACACCAGCAGGACTTTGTCGATGCTGATCTCTTTTTCCGAGCCGCCTATTTTCTGCACTTTTACCACATCTCCGGGAGAGACCCTGTGCTGTTGTCCTCCGGTTTCTATTACTGCGTACATTTTCATCTCACCTCCGAAGTGATATTAAAACCTATCATGCCCAGAAAAGTCAACCATATCGGGGAGATAAACCCGATATAATTCGCTTCATAAACAGCTACGGCCGCCTGACACCGGTATTTCGCAACGTCTGCCGGCGCCGGTTTCGACAACAATCTTTTACGGATCAAAATAAAACCCCTTGAATCTCATTTGTTATTTTGGATTCAAGGGGTCTTATTGGTCGGGGCGACCTGATTTGAACAGGCGACCACTCGCACCCCAAGCGCTGTTAAATGCCCTATCTATTTGATTTTATTTGCTTTTTATTGTCCTAATTTACCCTAATTTTGCACTATTTATCATAATTTTTCCGACATTTTCACGACATGGAAATTACTGCCTTGTCGCGATCCGTATCTCAATCCATTTTGCCACTTTTTCAATGATCGGGCACCCTATTGCTGCCGCTCACTATATTATGCAATTACCAATTATAAGCTCATCAATTCTATAAAGCAGGTAAAAGGGAACTGAAAAGAGTGAATAACTTTTTTTGTTCAGCGTTGTAATCCTTTCGGTTTTCATATTTCCGGAATATATCCTGACCGCAAAGTCACTATTGCCTTCATCAATGAAATTGTGCAATGAGCGCAACGTGCCTGTCTTGCCGGATTTAACCTCAATCGGTATGAGCCTCTCATTCATGACAATCAGGTAATCCACCTCAGATGTGGCACCCTTCTGCTGCCGGTACCAGAAATGCAGATTTGCATTCTTCCTGATATTCAACGACAACAGCATCTGGCCGGCGATCTGCTCACTAATCTGGCCATGATAAACAGCATTGATATCCGTAATAGTCGCTATTTCATTTCTTATGCCCAGCTGGTAGTTGACCAGCCCAACATCAAGATGCAGGAGTTTTGGCGCTTTCTTCAGATTGCTCATCAAAGGTAACTGCCTTGACGTAGAAGCATGAACCCTGCTGATTATCATGGCCTTCTCAATTACGTCAAAAGCCTCGCTCATCTCCCTGCTTCGAAAGTTGGACTCTCCAAACTTCTCATACTTCACCTGAAGGCCTACGTACTGAGCAGCATGTTCAATGATATGTTGTATATATTTTGTCCTGGCAGCGCTTGCATATTTGGAGACATCATCCCTGAAGCCGGTGAGAAGTGATTCATATACAGGGTCAACATCTATAAATGACCGGGTATCGGCATACCGGGCAACGGCTTCAGGCATACCTCCTACCAAAACATATTCCTGGAATTTTTTCATAATGAGGCTGTGTATCTCTTCAGGGATTACTGAATCAGAGGTTATGGCAGATATATAGTTCAAAGCCTCTGTCTCTTGCAGGGCGGCCAGGAACTCATCAAAGGTCACTGGATACATATAGCAATACTCCACCCTGCCGACCGGAAAGGCAAACCCCTCTGTTTTCATCTTGACCTCCAGAAGGGAGCCTGCAGCAGCTACATGAAGATCGGGCATTTCTTCGTAGAAGTAACGCAGCTGGTTCATGGCTATGGCAGAGTTCTGCACCTCATCAATAAAAATGAGGGTGGAACCGGGGATAATCTTCTGGTTGAATTTGAGCTGGATCAGCTGAAGCAGTTCCCTGAGCGGATACATACGAGAAAACAGGGCGATGTCATCTTTAAGCTCAAGATTGATATATATGTAAGTTTCAAATGCCTCCCTGCCGAGATGATGCACTGCCGAAGTCTTACCGACCTGGCGAGCGCCCCTAATAACAAGAGGTTTTCGATTCGCCCTGTTCTTCCATTCAAGCAGGTATTTGTGAATATTACGGTTAAACATTATGTCATATTATATAACATATTTTAATGTTAGATTGTAACGTTTTAGAGGCTATACCTGAAGAATATGTAATGATAGTTAACCTGTCTCTTATCCTATTTCTCCAATTTCCATGGTCTCCTCCTGATCTGAGGCTTATCTCATTCTTAACTTCTTAGCCAGAGAAGTCACCTTATTTTTTTCTTTCTCCGGCTTGCCTGCCCCCTTGCTTGTCGGTGCCTGCTTCCTGGTTAACATCTTCTTTATTTTCTTTGAGCCTTTCTGGCCTGGACGGTTTTTTGCCGGTAATTTGCTTTGAGCCGCGGATGCGGTCTTTTTTCTCTTTCGAGGCGAAACAGGAACAGTCTCCTCTGCTGAGACCGAAGAAGATATCACGAAACTCTGTTCGAGTTCAATGCCGAATCTGTCAGACAAATCAGCTTCTTCAATAATCCTGGAGCTTTTCTTTGATGCTCTGGCCAAGAGTTCTTGCTTGTGTCCTGAGATTGCCTGTCCTATCAGATCGCCCATTTCCACCTTTCGCATCCTGAAAAACAACTCCGGGCTCTCATCGAGCCGGGCTCCGATGCCGTATAGAGTTGCCGCAACATGCTTGCACATACCAGCCCAGTCCGGACAGGAACAACTGAATTTGATCTCTTTCGGCGATGGGAACATGCCTGCATCCTTATGAGTAAAGATCTCCCCCATTGTTTTGGGGAAGTTACCGTTAAGGAGTTCCTGAAGAGATTCAAGCATGCCTTGACATTGATCCAGGATCGTATTCCAAATATCCTTCTTTAAAGTTTTTATGCTGATAACCACTGAATAAGGGCTTGAATGTGATCCCTGGACAGCGGCCCGCGCCTCTCCTGGGTCGATCTGGAGGTCCAGGACCGCCCCGTGACGTACGTAACTCCGTCCTCTGCCGATGCGATTATGGTAATCAGCGTATCGTTCAAGATTGAGGTTCCATGCCTTGCCCCACCAGGTGCGGGCGATAGCCGAGCCCTGTAAAACCACGGGCTTCAGGTCCGGGTTCTTTTTGGACAACTGCTTAAGTTTCTTCGCCGCCTTTGCCTTTTTCTCTGCTACGGATACATATCGTGGATATTCCCAATAAGACATAGTTATGTTCCTTTTAAATTGAATAAATTAACAGAGCTATTTTATCACAGGGGCAGATGGATAACGTCATACAGATAAAGAAAATAGCTCGATCAGCTCATCATTATTCATCTCCGTTATCCAGTCTTCTCCTCCTGCCTGAATCACTTCCCGGGCCAGCTTAATCTTGCCTTCTATCATCTTGTCGATCTTTTCTTCAATCGTACCCTCTGTTATGAATTTGTGGACGACAACGCCTTTTTTCTGGCCTATTCTGAAGACACGGTCAGTAGCCTGGTTCTCGACCGCCGGGTTCCACCACCGGTCAAAGTGTATAACATGATTCGCAGCCGTAAGGTTCAGACCCACCCCGCCCGCCTTTAATGAAAGGACCATAAACGGGATATAAGAGTCGCTCTGGAATTTGTCTAACAGACCCTTTCTCTTGGCCACTGCTGTGCCGCCGTGCAGGATGAGGCCTTCTCTTCCGAATACACGGGCAAGGAACTCTTGAAGGGGTCCGGCTATCTCCTTGAACTGTGAAAAGACCAGCACCTTTTCCCTTTTTTCAAGAATGGTCTCGCATATCTCTCTGAGGCGTCCGAACTTGCCGCTTTCTTCTTCATCGTATCCACCTGTTCCGAGGTACTGGTCAGGGTGATTGCAAAGCTGTTTGAATTTCATGAGTGAAGAGAGGACCAGCCCTTTACGCTGAATGCCATCTGTCCGCTCTATCTTCTCCTTGAGTTCACGGACCATCTCTTTATAGAGGAGAAGCTGTTTCTTGCTCAAAGATGCGTAGGTCTTCATTTCGACCTTGTCAGGCAGGTCTGAAATTACCGCCTTGTCCGTTTTCAGGCGTCTCAGGATATAGGGGCTGATGATCCGCCTTAGTCTTGCGTAGCCCTCCGGAGATTGGTGGAGCGCCTTTGTGAATTCGCCGAATTCCTTTGCGCCTCCGAGAAGCCCGGGGTTGATGAAGTCGAACAGGGACCAAATATCTGACAGTCTGTTTTCAACCGGCGTGCCTGTCATGGCTATCCTGTTTTGGGCCTTGAGCCTCTTGAGGCTCCGAGTCTGTTTTGCGGCAGGGTTCTTTATAGCCTGGGCTTCGTCGAGTATAATGTAATTCCAATCACGCTCGTGAAGCCACTCATATCTCTGCGCTAAGGAGTAAGTCGTAATCACAAGATCGGTCCCCTTCAGTGAGTCAGCGCCTTTCGGCTCTATCTTTCTTCCCAAAGGCGCGCTGGGGTGCGCGATACAAAAAATCAGGTCCGGCGCAAAACGGGTGAGCTCACTCTCCCAATTCGAAAGCAGGGACGCCGGCACCACGAGCAAGCTCGGCAGGCCCGGTTCCTGAGCTTTGATGATAGTAAGCAGGCCGATTACCTGCACGGTCTTGCCGAGCCCCATATCATCCGCCAGGCAGATCCCAAGCCTCAAAGAATGGAGAAAAGCAAGCCAGTTCACCCCCTTCTGCTGGTACGGCCTGAGGTCGGCCTTGAGTGCTTTACCTGTCCGAGCAAAGTCGATCGACTCAGGGCTCCTGAGCTTTTTCAGCACAGTATCGAGCCATCTGCCGTTTGTCAGTTCAATATCCTGTGATTGGCCAGCAACTCCCAAAGCGGATTTCGGGTCCAACTGCATACGCATCGCGTCTCTGAAGCTGAATTCGCCAGCCGCAATCATACCACGCGCCTTCTCATATGCCTCAAGGGTCAGTTTCAGTTTCTCCGGATCGACCGCCACCCATCTGTTTTTGATCCACGCGAGACCATCTGATTTCAGAAGCAGCAGCCGGGCTTCTTCTTCCGGGATGACCGTGTCCCCAATAAGGAGCTCGGGCCTGAAATCAAGGAGAGCGTCCATTCCGACATGAGAAGGCTGTTTATCTCCGGCAGTTATCCGAAGTCTTACCCCCTGAGCGGATCCCTTCCACCAGTTCGGGATTCTGCAAAGTATCCCGGCACTCTCATAGATCGGAATCTCTTTTAGAAAGGTGTATGCCTCTTGTGTTGTCATTGAAAGAGGATGAAAGATTTCTCCTGATTCCAGCAGCTCGCTGATGAATCCGCTCTCCCTGGCGGTAAGGTGTACAGTCGAAAGCAGATCCAGGAGTCTATTATTATCCTTGCCGAATTCTTCCAGGGCATATTTCAAAGGAAGATGTTTGGATGTTCCCTGTGCGTTGAGGCCTGTTGAATAAGTGGCCAGGAAGGCAAAGGGCGCATCGTCCTTCTTGTTTTCGACCAGATGGAAATATACCCTCCCTATCAGATGCACCTTCGGGCTATAAGATCTGATGAACTCTTCGACAGTCCCTTTGTAAGGCCTGACACCCTCCGTAAAACATCTGTTAAGACCGTTCCATATATTTTCAAGGAGGACAGCTGTCAGATACTCAGCCCCGGTCATGAGAGGTGCGCTATCAAGGACTGACCGGATTTCGTCGGGTGAAAGCGAGACGTTGAGGTCCTCCCTAATTTGCTCCAGGTCAGGCGTCAGTCTTAGCTTTTCGGCGAACATGCCCGCAAAGGCGCGCCAGAAATTGAGTGAATCGGAAAGCTCAATGGATTTGTCGCTGAAGCCAAGTAATAGAAATGCTGAAGCCTTGTCCTCAGTAAAACGCCGGAATATCTCCTGTTCCAGCAACTGCCGGCTCTTAGGGACCCGTTCTTCAGACAGCGACCATTCAAGCTGAACATCGCCGCCTGGCATTATAACTGCGTGTAATTCCCTGTTCATATCATTAGTGTCCGGTAAATATTTATAAAGATAAGGTCTGCTCTTTATACTTGTTGGTAAAAGAAGTGACGAAACCCTATACCAGCAAGGAGGAACAGACCATGAAAAAAGTATACACAATCTTCTCGGAGATATTGAAGCTTTGTCCGAGATATCATTTTGAAAAAGCAGTGAAAGAGTATCATGGAGACCGATACGTGAAGACCTTTACGACATGGCAGCAATTTATGGCGATCCTATATTCACAGATTACTCAAAAAGACAGCCTTCGGGATATTGTGACAGGGTTATCGGCCCATGCATCCCGGTGGTATCACCGCAATTCAGATCCCTCAATTAACGAAAAAATACGTCCTGATGAAATTTTTCGAAGTTATTTTAATAGGAAAAAAAAGATGAAAAATTATCTGATTTTTATGCTTATTTGGCCACTAAAAAACACCCATGAAAAAAAGTTCCGACATTCTTGCGACATGAAAAAAAATCAAGGACCTACAAAACTCTGTAAGTCCTTGATTTATATGGTCGGGGCGACCTGATTTGAACAGGCGACCACTCGCACCCCAAGCGCTGTTAAATACCCTATCTATTTGATTTTATTTGCTTTTTCTTGTCCTAATTTACCCTATTTTTGCACTATTTATCATAATTTTTCCGACATTCTTCCGACATGGGAAATATTGCCTTGTCGCAATCCATATCTCAATCCATTTTGCCACTTTTCAGTGACCGGGACCCATATTCTGCCGCCCACTCTATACAACAATATATTACCTAATTGATTCTATAAAGAACACAGTTTTATTTATGCCATTTCATGTGGACCTACTTAATTTTACGGTATATCGAGATCTTCGGAACAGTAAATTTATCAAAGCCCAGATCATTCAGAGTGGTCCTTCTCTCCGGATCCATGTGCATCTTCAGAAGTATCGCTTTGAGCTTCTCTTTTATCATTAATTCCAGGCCACTTTTTACAACGAATGGAGGTTCAGGCATCCGCGATGATTTGAACAGAATTGTTGTTTCGGAAGCATGCTCGATTTTTTTATCGAATAGTTATAGGAACTGCTTTCCACGCTTGCACCATCAATCTGGCCGCTCGCAATTAAATATAAAGCCTCTTGAAGATTCTGCACGTACTGAATAGTAAGGAAGAACTTACCAGGCTCTGTGTCAATGGTTAACCGCGCCTGCGATTGGCATAGGGGCAAGTTCTGCCAACTCGAATTCTGGTTTGCCTAATGCAAAACGTTTTCCCCTCAGATCTGCTATATTGCTAATCTCGGCTTTCTTACGGACAATGATAAATGGGTAATAATATGGTTCACCGTTAATCTGTGGGGCAACAAGAAACTCCAAATCTGACATCATGCGGTTTTTCATATAAAACTGAGGGCTGATGAAAGCCGCAGCAATATTCCCATGGTGCAAAAGATCATCAAATTCTCTTGGCTTTTCTCTTTGTAATTTATGACCGCTTGCGACAAGATGCGCTATCTCATTGTTTTCAAGTATAGCCTTGTTGCCGCCGGCCTCTCCAAATACCTTCATCAATTCATCGAGATCGTTCATATCGAAATCCTTAGGCCATCTCGTATCTCACAGAGTCCTTCAAGCATGAATAACATAGTTGATTTGGCGAGGAACATAGCATTTCCTCTGATTGTCTATTTTTGTGAAAAATAAGGTCGGGTCTTTCTCAGCAATTTTGTCGCAGTCACCATCACAGGCACTTCGATCAGCGGTCCCACAACCGTTGCCAGTGCGGCGCCCGAGCCAAGGCCGAAGACGACCATTGCCGTGCCTATGGCGACCTCAAATTGGGTGCTTGAGCCGATGAGCGTTGCCATTGCTGCGTCCTCATAGCGATAGCGAAGCAGCCACGCGGTCAGATGAGTTCCCGCCACCATGACCACAAAGTGCAAAAAAACCGGAACAGCAATCAAAGCAACTGTCAGGGGATACGCTAATATCTTCTGGCCTTCCGATGAAAATAGAAGCACAAGCATTCCCAGCAAAGACCCTGTCGCAAGGTTGCTCATCACTGGCATGTAACGGTCTGTAAACCATTGTTCGCCCTTGCGACGGATCAAGAGCCGCTTGGAAACCTGGCCTGCAAGCAAGGGAAGGCCGACGAACAACATTACGCTTACCGCAACCAGCGAAAAAGGTACAGGCACTCCTCCCACGCCGAGATAAAACGCCGCAAAGGGAGCATAAAGCAAGAGAGTCGAAAGAGCGTTGATTGCAGTGATTACGACGCCTTGAGTTACATTGCCGCGAGCAAAGGAGATCCAGAAGAGCACCATTCCGGTACAGGGCGAAATGCCCAGGAGGATCGTTCCGGCCTTGAAGTCGGGGTTGTCCAGAAACAGCCATGCCAGAAACACCATCAACGGCGGCGCGATGAGCCAGTTTGCGATAAGGGTCATAATCGTGGGACCGATGTTTCTGACGGCATGGGATACTTCCTCCAGCCTGACCTTAGCCATGGCGGGGTACATGAGGAAGAACATGAGGACGGCGATGGGGATGGAAACGCCGCTGACGGTAATCGCATTGACGTCGTGCACAATTCGCGGGAAGAGTTTACCAAGGAGCAGACCGGCGACTCCGCACAAGACAATCCAGAGATAGATATATTTCTCGAACCTGCCGAGCGTGACTTCGGATTCTTTGTTCATTTTTGACATTTTGATTCCCCTCCGCAAATAAATTATATATCTTTAAACATAAAGGCGGAAGGGGCAAAAGCCCCCTCCGCAGAATTCTAAGCGCCAAGTTTGTTGATTATCTCGGCACTTTCGGAACATTCGTCCCATGACAATCCATGCAATTGCTCTGGGTGGTAGTTCCGAAAATCGCTAACTGGAATTCATGTTTTTTCTTAAACTTGCCGTCTGCCCAATCATTTAACTGCATTGCCGTCTGCATTGCTGTCTCGGCCACAAGCCGCGCGCACCTGTCTTTTCTTTGGGGAGTAAGTTTTACAAAACCTGACTTCTTTGTCCACCTGTTCGTTGAAATATGGCAAAGAGGCGAGTCGCTCTTTGTCCGTACAGGTGTAAAGCCCGCAAGCTTTGGGTTCTTTGGATTGTAAGCAGGCAGTTCGTTTTCTGAATACCAATGTATCACCTCGTTAAATATGGCTTCTCCTTCTTGTCCTGCTATGACGCCCGTAACGATGCCTGTTCCTATCAGACATCCGCACATCGTTCCCCATCCTACACCACCGCCGTATCCCCATTTGCTCATATTCAGAATAGGAAGTGCTGTGTACGGTTCTCCAACCCTGTCCTGAAGTGTGCCGAGTATTGCATCTGCAACGGCATAAGAACAGAATCCTTTATACCAGCTTTGATAAGCCCTTTCTCCGATCTCTTCGGGGTCTAATTTTACATAGGGGTATTTTGCCGGCAGTTCCTTGGCAACGGCATCTGTCAGGCCAAGCCTTGCAACGGCAGCGCCGACAGCCAGTGCGCCTGCTCCGACAATCATTTCCCTTCTCGATATGACTTGTCCATCTTTTATTGCCTCGTTTTTTTCCATAGGTTAACTTCCTCCAATTTTTAATTTTCAGGAGCGCCCGAAAAAGCGCCCAAGTCGGCTCGCAATGCCAGCCGACTTCTGTAAAACCGTTTTGTTTGGAAAAGTATGTTAGACTTCAGGAGGATGTTCTATTACAGATATAATCAGGGCTGTCTTTGATATGTCGCCGGAAATATAACGATAGCTGCTTAATGCCATACGGCAATTTGCGCATAAAGATTGATGGATTGCAGGCATATCGGTTTTGATTTTTAAATATACCGGGGATGACCGGCCCGTACCGATGCAGGCGCTGCAATCTTTTTTACAGGCCGAAAAGCTGTCGGTTATAAGGGGGACTGTTATTGAAAGCGTCAGCGCAATTATGACTAAGAGCGACGCCCTTCTGAATTTCATAGGAGGTGTAAACCGCAAGACATTTCTCCTTGTCAATGACGTTTTGCCTTATTCTTCTTCTTCAAGTTTCTTCCTCAGCGGACCGATCGCTGCGATGACAAATCCGGCCAGCATCATCACGGAGCTGAGCGCCTGCCCCATGGTGAAGGGGCCGAGAATAAACCCAAGCCCGGAATCCGGCTCTCTGAAAAACTCGGCAATAAATCTGAATGACCCGTATAAAACGAGAAAGAGCGAGGTAAGCATTCCCGGCTTCGGGTCTCTACTCTTGATAAGCCACAGGATGACAAACAACACTGCGCCTTCAAGAAGGAATTCATAAAGCTGCGAGGGATGCCTGGGCAGCGGGCCGCCCCCCGAAAATACCATCCCCCACGGAACATCGGTTATCCTGCCGTAAAGTTCTCCGTTTATGAAATTCCCGAGCCTTCCCAGGCCGAGGCCGATAGGCGCTGTTACGATAACAAGGTCTGAAAGCGCCCGTAAATCGTGTTTGTATCTTATGGAAAATATTCCTCCCGCAACGATCGCGCCGATCAGTCCGCCGTGGAAAGACATTCCCCCATGCCATACAGCGAATATTTCAAACGGGGACTTTAGGTAGCCAGTCAGATTATAGAATATCACATATCCGACCCTCGCGCCTACGATAAGACCAAGAATGAGAAATGAATAGAGCGAGTCGATTTCTCCGGCAGTCACGGCGAGCTTCTTTTTCTTCACCTGATATCTGACAAGAAAATAGGAGGCCGCAAAGCCGATGATGTACATTAGGCCGTACCATCTGACGGAAAATGGACCGAGCCTGACGATCACCGGGTCTATGTCGGGAAATGAGACTATGCCGCAACCTCCGCGCGGTGTCCTGATGCTGAGGCGGAACCCGGCCGGAACTTCGGGCCGGGAACCTCTGCCCACAGGAGCAAAGTGGAGCTGAGGACGACTGTAATGCAGCCGGCTTCCTGAAAGATGACAGCCACAACCGGTGTCAGGTGGCCGAGCATGGCCAGGGTCAGGCCGACGACATTGTAAATGATGGAAAAGAAGATATTGAGCTTGATGCGCCTCAGCACCTTCCGGGACATCTGCACGAATTCGACCAGCCGCGAAAGGTCGTCGTCCATCAGCGTCACGTCCGCCGCTTCGATGGCGACGTCTGTTCCCGCCGCTCCCATCACGATGCCCACATCGGCCAGAGCCAGGGCAGGCGCGTCATTGATGCCGTCACCGACCATGGCGACTATTTTCCCGTCATTCTTCAACTCCTTGACGACCGACTGTTTGTCCTGGGGCATGAGTTCGGCCCGGAACTCATCCATGCCGATCTGGGACGCCACGGCTTGGGCAACTCTGGGGTTGTCGCCTGTCAACATGGTGATACGGCCCACACCAAGCGCCTTCAGTGCGCCGATTGCGTCGATGGTCTCGGGTCTCACCTCGTCCGCTATGGCCAAAAGCCCTACGACATGGTGATCACGTGCGACTATGATCGCCGTCCTCCCGAGTTCGGCCTGGGCCGCAAGCGTTTGCTCCATTCGAGGGGAAATAGTCACTCCACGGTCCCGCAGAAAAACATCCCGCCCCACCAGAACCCTCTGCCCACCGAGGATGGCCTCGACCCCCATGCCCGCCTCGATTTTGAATTCATCGGGGTCCGGCACCTCAAGGGCTCGTTCCCTAGAGAGGGCGCTCACCGCTCTTGCTAAAGGATGCTCCGAGTATTTCTCAGCGACCGCGGCCAGACGAAGCACCTCGTTTTCCGGAACGCCGTCGCTGCCGACGACTTCCATGACCTTTGGGCGACCGAGCGTGAGCGTGCCGGTCTTGTCAACGACCAGGGAATCTATCTTGCCTGCGATTTCGAAGAAGATGCCGCCCTTGATGAGTACGGCCCGGCGGGCCATGTTGGCGATGCCTGCCGCCACAGCCGAGGGCGTGGCGATGGCAAAGGCGCATGGACATGCCACCAGCAGAACAGCGACAGCCACCTTGACATTGCCCGAAATCAGATACCCGATAACCGCCAGGACGAGGACGGTAGGAAGGAACCAGACGGTAAAACGGTCGGCGATCCCCTGGATGGGAGCTTTGGATTCTTGCGCCTCCTCAACCAGGTGAACGATCTTGGCAAGCGTGGTGTCAGCGCCGATCTTGGTTGTGCGTATCTCAAGGCGGCCGGTCTCATTAAGAGTGCCTGCGAACACCTCGTGGCCCTTGAACTTCTCCACCGGCATGGATTCGCCGGTGATGGGGGCCTGGTTGACGGTCGCGGCGCCCTCGGCGACCACACCATCCACTGGAATGCGCTCACCCGGCCGTACAATCACGACATCTCCGGACTTGAGCTCGGCCACGGGAACAGCGACCTCCGCGTCGCCGTTTCGCACGTTCGCCATGGGCGGCGTAAGGTCAAGCAGATTGCGGATGCTCCTGCGGGTCCTGTCGAGCGTATAGGATTCCAGGGCGCCGACGACGGCCATGATAAAAATGATCACCGCTGCAGGTACAAACTCGCCGACCGCTATTGTGACAAAAATCGCCAGGGTCACGAAGACGTTGACGGTGATTTTGGCCCGTGCGACATCCCTGAATCCGGCGAGGAAACGCTGCCATCCGCCGAAGAACGTGGCAGCCAGAGCAAGACCAGCATGCACGTATCCTGGTCCGACCTGCGAGCGGCCCAGGAGCCAGGCGGCCAGCGTCAATACTCCCACTATTGCCGGAGCAAGCGCAAAGATCAGTACCTGCTGCCAATTTCGCGGATCATACCTGTTCACTATGCATCTCTCTCTCTCTCTTCTGATTTGTCCGTCTGCGGGGTCTCCTTGTCCTGCTTTTCGATATGGCAGCCGCATTCCGGGCCGCAACCACTGCTGGCCTTGTTCATGGACTCCTTGAGTATGGCCCAAAGGCCTTTCTTGCCTGATTTCACTTCGGTCTTCTTTTCCATTAATTGATCCTCCTTGGTGTTTGGGGGTTTAGTTCTCTTCACGTGCCGATAGCGATTTCGCTGGCCAAACCGGGGACCGCTGTCCGGCTTCCTCGATGAGGCATAACCCGAATTCGAGGAGGCTCAGCACGCACGGGTCTATTATGCGGTACTGGATGTTGTTCCCGTGCCGCGTGGCCCGGATGATGTCCCGATCCGCAAGGCGTTGCAATTGATTGGAGACAGCCTGCGGTTTCATTCCCATAGTGGTTGCCAGGTCCGTCACGCACAACTCACCGGAGCGGGCCAGGGCGTGAAGCAAGCGCAGCCGGGTGTCGTTCGCCAGGACCTTGAACAGACCCATGAGATCTACGGCCTCCGCGGAATTGATTTGTCTCCGGTCCTCCAAAGCAGGCTTGGGCGGGCAAGCAGGTAGTTTAATTTGTTTTTTCAGGGCCATTGAGGTTTCCGCTGATAATACACTATTACACTATATAATGTAATATCAGTTAAGTCAATCCCTGTCAGCCTTCGCTACAATCACTGCATGAACTTTTCAGATCCTTCAGACTTATGGCGCGCTGCGCAGTCCATGCCCCTGCGCTTTTGTTACTTTCCAAAGGTGCGGTTTATGGCAAGTGATGCAATTCATCCCCGCCTTTGTCATGTGCAACGCATGGGCGCCCGCCTGCGGCCGGTCTTTGTGACAGCTCAAACAAGTTCCGTAGCCGGACCGTATTTTTGCGTGCGGCTTATGGCAGACATAACAGGGAAACTGCATCGGGGCGTCAGCGGCCGTCTTTATCTTTATCGCTTTCCTGACGACCTCCGGAGATGGTCGGAAGTATTTCACGTCCAGGCTGCCCTCCGCGATCAGCTTCTTTCTCACCGATTCCTCGCCGTGGCAATAAAGGCACTTTTCCCGGTCGGGCGTGAGATGGGCGGTCCGGTCGGAATGGCAGTTGATGCAGGCGAGCTTTTCCATGCCCGTTCCGTGAACCACCCGGCCTTCATGACACTTGGTGCAGAACCTCTCTTCGGGAAGGAACCGATGGATGACGGAACCGTGACATCTGACGCACGCTATCCGTTCCGCGGTCACGTGCTTTGCGTGAAAGCCGGAGAGCTTCACGATGGGAGCGGCGGCATAGGCGCCGTTCTTCTCCCAGTGGCACGTTGCGCAGTGTTGCCAGGTGTCTCCCACGGAGGCCGTTTTCCGTCCGAAAGAGTGGCCGACTCGCTCCGCGATAGAAAATTGATGACACTCGCCGCACGGGACAGCGCGATGCGCGCTTTGCGACCATGCCCTCTTCTCTTCATCGTGGCAGCGGGCACAGGCGGCTGGCCTGTCTGAAAAACAGGCATTAAGCTTGTATGCAGCGTATCCGACGCCGGCCAGAAGCATCACAAGGGCGGCGGCAATGATTTTCATCGCCTTGCCGGAAACCCTCTCCAAGTGCCGCATGAATACCTCCCAACGGCCCTCAATGGGTCGATCATCGATTGCGTCAGCTAACGAAAATCTTCTTCCAGCTTCTTCCTCAATGTATTTCTCGATATGCCGAGCAGTTTCGCGGCCTGGACCTGATTGCCTTTCGTCAGCTCCAGCGCCTTTCTGACCATATTTTTCTCTATTGCTGCAATAATGTCCTGGAATTTTTCCTGACATCCTTCTTTGAAGGCAGAATCAATAAGATGAGTGATCGCATCTTCAAGGGTGGCACAGCTTTTTTTTTCCGGTTTTAGAGAATCACAGCATGCAAGAGAGAGATAATCATTATTGCAGAAGACCATCGCCTTCTGGATAGAGTTTTCGAGTTCTCTGACATTGCCGGGCCACGCAGAGCTTTTGAAGTGATCAAATACATCTGAGGTAATTCCCTTGATCTTCTTTCCAAACTTTCTGTTGAATTTTCCGATGAAATACTGCACAAGATCGTCGATGTCCCCTCTCCTTTCCCGCAAGGGCGGAAGAGCTATCGTTACTACGTTAATTCGATAGAAAAGATCTTCCCTGAATGTTCCTTTCTCCACCATACTTTCAATATCTTTGTTCGTCGCGGCGATAAGCCTCACATCAGCCTTTATCGTTTCGTTTCCGCCGATCCGCTGGAACGTGCCGTCCTGGATAAAGCGTAAGACTTTCGCCTGAAGGGACAGGGTCATATCGCCGATCTCATCGAGAAAGAGCGTGCCGCCATCGCACTGCTCGCATTTTCCGATGCGTCTGAATTCAGCGCCGGTGAACGCTCCCCGCTCATGTCCGAAAAGCTCGCTCTCCAAAAGCTGCTCGGGAATGGCCGCGCAATTAATGGCGAGGAAAGGCCTGTTGGCCCGTTTGCTGTAATGGTAGACGGCCCGCGCAACCAGTTCCTTGCCTGTGCCGCTTTCCCCCCTGATAAAAACAGTGGCATCCGTAGGAGCTACCCTCCCGATCTGTTTATAGATATCGAGCATCACGGGGCTTTTGCCTATAATCGTCTCCCCTTTTGTGAAATCCTCTGTTTGATCAAAGGTGACCACTTCTTTCACCAATTCTTTCGCCTTGATGGCGCCCCTGACCCTTACAATCAGTTCGTCGTTGTCGAAGGGTTTGAGAAGATAATCATAGGCGCCGAGCTTCATGGCCTGTATCGCCTTTTCGGTCGTGCTGAAGGCGGTCATCATGATCACCTGCACTTCCGGATGGGCCTCCTTGATCCTGCCCAATGCCTCCAAGCCGTCAATCTCCGGCATTCTGACATCCATAATAACGAGATCGGGCGCTGCTCCGGCGATAAGCGCCAGGGCTTTTTCTCCGTTGGTCTCGGTTACAACATCATAGCCCTCAGCCTGAAGCAGCCGCTGAAGCGAATAGCAGACTGTCTTCTGGTCATCTACGACGAGTATGGTGCTCATGCATGTACAGGGATCTTCATGGTGAATGTAGTTCCTCCTCCATTACTTTCAAGGCTGATATCGCCGCCGTGGATATTTACGATATTGTATACAATCGAAAGACCAAGGCCCGTGCCGTCTCCTTTTGTCGTGAAAAACGGGTCGAATATTCTTCCCCGTATCTCCTCAGGAATGCCCTGGCCCGTGTCGGAGACGGAAACAATGTAGTAACCATTGTTGTTTCTGCTTGACACCCTCAGGGTTCCGCCTTCAGGCATTGCTTCAATCGCATTCAGCACAAGGTTCATAATCGCCTGTTCCAAAAGGCCCCGGTCCGCCTTGACCGGAGGCAGTTTCGTCAGATCCATTTCCACGGTGACGCGCTGATTTTTCGACTGATGCTGGGTGAGATTCACGACCTCTTTTATCACAAGGTTGATGTATACCTCCGAGGGATTGAATTCGTCGCTCCGTGCAAACCGGAGAAATCTCGAAAGGATCTCGTCCATCTGCTCAGCTGCGGAAAGCACCACCTCCATGTCCTCCCTGGTAAGAGAAGGGGTGTCCTTGAACGCCTTGAAGAGCACTTTAATAGAGGTCAGAGGATTCCTTATCTCATGAGCAAGTCCTGCAGAAAGACGCCCCAGTGCGGACAACTTCTCGGTCCTGAGCATCTGCTTGTAGGAGTCTTCCATCTTCTTTCTATAGCTTTCAAGTTCGAGGGAGAGGTGGTTGAAGGTGTTTGAAAGCTCTCCAATCTCGTCTCTTGATTTCACATCGAGGCGCTTGCCGAATTCGCCTTTCGAAAGAAGGTCGGCGAATCCGACAAGCGCATTGAGAGGCTTTGTGATAAATCTGCTGAATAAACAGGCGAATGCTGCGCCCGTGAGCGTCACACCTATCGTCAGGGTGATAACAATGTATCTGATCCTCGCGAGCGTCTGCATTATACGTTCCTCCCGCAGCCCTATATGGACCTCAGGGTTCATGCCCGCGAATACCTTGACGCCGATGTCGCGGACGAAGCCCCGTTCAGTGTTGAGCAGTTGAACGGAAGTCGGCCTGTCATAAAGGGGGTTCCAGCGCAAAATGCCCGGAGGATGGCCGTTCTTAAACGTGTGGGCAAAGAGCTCGCCGTTGTCGTCAAGGATAAAGATATATTCCACATCGCGCTCTGTCCTGAGGAGATCATCAACAGCCTCCTGCGTCCTGTAGATGTCTTGCAAAAGCACTGAGTCCGCGATCCTTTCGGAAAGGTTTCGGGCGATAGATTCGCCCTGCCTCGACAACTCCTGCCGTAGAGAGTCGATCACAACGCTCCGGACTGCAAGACCGAGCAATACTCCAAGGCTCAGAACGAGAAGTATATTGAGCAGGACTATCTTCAGCCAGAGCTTCATTTAATGAGACCGTATTTAGCGGCCAGAATTTCTATTTCTTTCAGATCAGCCTCGCGATAGTCCGAAAAACCTTTCGGCATCTCTGTCTTGTCCCAATCCACGAGAATCCCCGAATGTTTCCCTTTGGGGTCAAAAGAAAGAAGCGCAGTTCTGACGCTTGCTATGATGGGCAGGTGGACATCTTTATTAGCGCATATGAGGCTGCTCGGGTAGGGTTTTGATGTCGCAATGATCTTGATCTTTCCTTCCGACACCAGTCTCTTCGCCATGTTGTCCTGCAGCGAACCGGCATCATACTCGCCGTTCAGGATGGCCCGGGCAGTCAAGGCATGAGAGCCGGTAAAGGCATGGCCCTTAAGGTCCGTTATGAAAATCCCTGCGTCTTCCAGCATCTTGCGGGGGATCACATGGCCCTGTGTCGAATACTTGTCCCCGAATGCAAAGGTCTTGCCCTTTAAATCCTTAAGCGTATTCACAGAACTGTCGCTCCTGGTAAAGATGACCGAGCGGTACTCGGGCCTGCCGTCCTCGTTCAGGCCCATCACAAGACAGCTTGAACCATACTGCCTCTTTGCCAGAACGCAGGTTACCGGTCCGAGAGCTGCAAAATGTGTAATTCCCTTGCCGAGATTTTCAACAGTGCTTTCATACTTTTCCGTGAACTTGATGGAGAATCTGTTTCCGGTGTTCTGCTCAAGATAGCGCAGGAAGGGCAGATATATCTTGGTGTCTTCTTTTGGACTGAGCCTTAGATCGAAACCGAATTTCAGGGAACGCGCATCCGCCTGCCGCACGATAGTTTCCTCTTGCGGAGCCCTTTTTTCGAGACTGACCTTTTTGGATACTTCACTCTCTCCGCAACCGGCAATGCATAGCGTAATTGTGATAAGACAAGCAAGATGCTTCACCATAGATGAATAAATTTTACACTATTCCTTGCCGAAGGGACAGGCCGGATATCTGCAAGGCTTTTTTTTTATTATCACGGATGTTCCTCTACCCATACTTCACCGTACAGTGTTGATTCCTTCTTCCAGATAGGCGTAATCCGCTTTAATTCATCGATACAGAAACGGCAGGCCCTGAACGCCTCGTCGCGGTGTTCGGATGCGACGGCAATCAGCACAATGTTCTCTCCCACCGGCAGCGTTCCCACCCGGTGGATAATCGTCGCGTCAATCACTCCGTATTCCATGATTGCCCGGTCCCGTATCGCGGAAAGCATCTTCTCGGCCATCCCGGGATAATGCTCGAATTCGAGCTTCGCTACCTGCTTATCCCGCGAGATATCCCTCGTGGTCCCGAGGAAAGTTACTATCCCACCGATGGAAGACGATGATTGTTTTAGCCTTTCCACCTCTCTGTCAAGGGAGAACGGTTCCTCTTGAATCCGGACGATGCCGAAGAGGCCGGACCCGCCTGAAAACGGCGGCATAAGCGCGACCTCGTCTCCGTCCCTGACCAGCGCGTCTTTCCTGACGAACTCCTCATTTACCGCGATCATCAGCCGTTCCGGGGAAAGCAGAGGAGACAGCGACGGACATTTCTGCATCACCTGCTCAAGAAGGGCTGCCACAGTGCCCTCCCGCATATCAAGTGATAACTCAGAGACACCCGCATGGTCTTGCAAAATAGCGAAGAGTTTGACGGTTACCATGATCTTTCAGCCCTATCCTCCGATCTGCGACATGGGAGACAACGAGGGAGCGAATAAAGCGCGTTCCTGGAGTGCATGCCGGGCGGGTTTGGACAGTACGGCGTCTCGATAAAGAGCTTCGAGTTCTTCATCGGCCGCGCCGTTCCTGAGAGGCGTTTTGATGTCCACTGTTATTTCCGAAAAAAGGCAGGGTCTGAACTTGCCGACAGCCGTGAGGCGCAGCCTGTTGCAGGAACCGCAAAAGCAGTCGCTTATTGCGCTGATGAAGCCGATCATGCCCGGCGCGCCCTCTATCCGGTAATTTCGTGAAGGACCGCCGCCTTTGAATGGCAGTAGGACCAGCTTTCCCGTAGATGCCGCACGGGCCATGATCTCGTCCTTGCCCAGATATGCATCGGGCTTCCACGTTTCACGGTTTCCAATGGGCATGAACTCAATAAATCGCACGTGAATATCTTTGTACATCGTCAGTGCCGCGAAGCGGGATACCTCATCGTCATTGATCCCGCGCACAGGCACCATATTGATTTTTACCGGCGATAGCCCAGCCCGTTCGGACTCCCGTACTCCTTCCCATACCCGGTCGATCTCGCCGCCTCTGGTGATCTTCCGGTACCGGTCGGCGATCAGCGTATCAAGGCTGATATTCACCCTGTCGAGACCGGCCCTTTTTAGCTGCTGCGCCATTTCAGCTAACCGCTGGCCGTTCGTAGTAATACTCAGGTCTCTGATCCCCATGCTCTTGATCCCCGAAATGAGCGGAATGATATCTTTCCGCAGCAGTGGTTCGCCACCGGTCAATCGGACTTTTTTCACGCCGTATTTGGCCGCAATGCGCACGATCCCGATGATCTCATCGGTGGTCAGGATATCTGATTGATCGAACCGCTTCAAGCCCTTTTCAGGCATGCAATAGATGCACTTCAGATTGCATGAGTCCGTAATGGATATACGAAGATAGTCGATCTGCCGGTTGAAGGAGTCTTTCAGCGTTTCCGTGCTACGGTTCGACAAAGTCATGTTCGTCTTCTCCACGATAAACGCGGCAATGCTCTCCGCGTCATTCAGGTTGAACTGCTGCAGGGCAACATCCAACTTCCTGTCGCTGACGAGGGCGATATATGACGGGTCATCAAGACAGAGGGGCCTGGATCCCGAAACGCCCGCCCGGAAAACCTCTATTCGGTCGCCTCCGGCGTTCTTGAACCCCTCGCGGAGCACGACATCGTACGTACCGAGGATATTGCCGAGATCCGCCACAACCATGTCACGCTCTCCTCGCCGCATGACAACCGTCCCGTCCGGACCGACCACCGCCACCGTGTCAGCACCCGCTTCACGGAAACGCCATGAATCCTTGCCTGGTTGTTCAGGATCAAACCCTTTCGATGCATGCTTCACTACGGCGACAGTGAGGCCACGAACCTTCAGCAGAGGAATAAGCTTTTCTATGAGCGTAGTCTTTCCGCTATTTGAACCAGCGGCGACAAAAGATACCATGTTCATGGACGTCCAGGAATACACCTATCCCCGTTTCCCGAAGGGACAGACCGGATATCTGCACTCATCACATTTCATGCAAAGCCCGCCGTGACCGAGTTCTGAGAGCTCTTTTCGGCCCACTTTCTCACCGGCAAGAACCCTCGGAAGGATCAGGTCAAAAATAGTCGTTTTTGCATACATGCCACAGGCCGGAATACCGAGAATAGGGATATCACCGAGATAGGCAACAAGGAACATCGCGCCGGGAAGAACCGCCGAACCGTAGGTGATGCCGTCCGCGCCCAGTTCCCGGATCGCGAACCGTGTTACGTCATCAGGGTCCACCGACATGCCGCCCGTGGTGATGAGGAGGTCGGCTCCGGCATTCAACAACTCCCGGAGCCTGTCCACGATAAACCCTTTATCATCCGGCGCATAATAGACGCCCACAAGCTCTCCGCCGAATTCCTCGATCTTCTTCGTAATGACCGGCGCGAAGGCGTCCTTAATCCTTCCATAGTAGACTTCATTGCCGGTGATGACCACACCGGCCTTTGGCTTTTTGATCTCTTTAACCTGAATGATCTTTCCTGCTTGCTCTCCTATCTTCACCGCAGCCTGCACAATGTCTTTTTTGACGATCAGAGGGATTGCCCTTGTTGCAGCAACTGTCCGGCCCTGTTTCACGACCGTGTTGCTGTGAAGCGTCGCGCACATTACATCGCCAAGCACATTGAAGGCCAGAAGCGCCTCTTTATTGATCTTGAGCAGCCCGTCCTTCTCTGCGACGATATTTATCTTGCCTTCCTTTGGCTCTCCCTTTATCTTCACTCCCTCGCCCATAAGGGCATTTGCAAGGGCATGCGCTGCGTCGTCTTCGTGCATCTCATCTTCTGCGATATTAAGAACAAAGAGATGTTCCTTGCCAAGCCTCTGGAGGTGGCAGACATCTTCCTGCCTGACGATATGCCCTTTCCTAAATGCCCTGCCTTTAAACTCTCCAGGACGTATCTCTGTTATGTCATGGGCAAGTACAGTGCCTATGGCTTCTTTTACCGGAATTGTCTTTCCGTCTAACCTGTCTTTTGTATCAGGCCTTTGAATATCGCACATAAAACCTCCTAAACTCTCAAAGTATTTTTCATCATCGAGAAGCTATAATGAACCCCTAATCCGAGGACAAAACCGGCGGTAAGGTTATTTGTCAAAAATCCTGAAACAGCAACTGTTAATGCAACAAACACAGCTTTCTTATCGGCGATAATGTCCCTTATAAACAGCGAATGTTGTATTCCAACATAACATAGCAGAACACCCAAAATCCCCAAAGGGAAGGCCGAAATAATGGATAGGGCTGACCTACCAAATAGAAGGGCGAGGACGATCAGTAGGCCGCCTATTATATAGCCTGATCTCTCGCTTGTTGCACCAAATTTGCTGTGTGCTGTCAGTCCCCCGCATCCATGACACATAGGAGCGCCTCCGAAAAACCCCGACGTGATATTAGCAAAACCCATGCTCAAGGGAACGCTCTGAAGGCTAAGTCGCTCTGCTTTTTGTCCGTAAAGCAATTTGCCGGTTGCCTCTGTTGCGACTATAGCATTGCCAAAAGTCAGCGCAATCTGGGGAAGAACAAGAAGAGTAAAGCCCCTCCAAAGGCTGTCTGCATCAGGCAATGCCGGGCTTAATGCCACTGGTCCGATTGCAAGAGAGGTAAGCCCTTTTATCGAGAATACTGCCCCGAGTATTAAGATAGGGATGAGCGGCGGTATTTTCCTTATCAGCACAATATTTGCCATAAGGAGTAGCCCTGCAACGACCGCGATCAGGATGTCTGCTCTTATAAGACCTGAAGCCGATCTGACAAGCATCATCCCCAAACCAAGCTGTATACCCCGTATTACTGACACAGGGAAAAAACTCCCGAGTTTCACACTCAGGCCGGTCAACGAAATGAGAATAAGAATGATACCCATAGCTATACCTGCAGCATTAATCACCTCAAAATTCAATCCTGATGCTATTGCTATGGCGGACATTGCCTTGAGCGGCTGGACAGGCATTGTGATCCTGAAATAATAAGCGGATATTATATAAAAAAGCCCTGCCATCAAGAAAAGCGCTGTGGGATTAAAGCCGTTTTTAACAATCAGTGCAATAGCTATAGGAAGCAGGACGCCAATGTCGCCAAAGGCGCCTGAAATGTCCCATGCGAGCTTTCTAAAATTATCTGAAGGTATCCCTGAATCTCTCATCAACAAGCTCCTGTATTCCTTTTTCAAGTAACTCGTATTTCTTCAAGAAGGCTCTTGCGTCATCCGTAATGATCGCCCCGCCGCCGTTTCTGCCGCCGGTCTGCCGTTCAATAAGCCTGAATCCAAGCCTTTCTTCCATGGCCTTGATGTATCCCCAGGCCTTCCGGTAGGAGATGTTGATCTCCTTTGCGGCCTGGTTGATGGAGCCGTTCCTGTCAATAGCCTCAAGCAGAAACCTGCGGCCTCTGCCGAAGACCGGCTTTCCGTCAACCTCGATCCAGAGCTTTGATTTAATCTTCATGATCGCCTTTCATCCGTTATGGAATAGCTGCATAACGCGGATCAAAAAATATCCTGCCCGACAGGTAAATAATAGCCGGTATCTGCACAGGGCCTGCAGAGGATTTTTCCGTCAATTTCGACCTCCCTCATGTCCTGTACGTACTCACCACAGGAATCGCACTTGACCCTTCGCAACGGCCTTCCGGGCATGTCTTCCGGGTTGACCTTCACCTGCACCTCCATCACATCAAAAAGCTCGTTATCAGGCATAATCTTGTACGCCTCAAGCTGGGCCTCATATTTGTTTTCGATCTCAGGAAAATACGCCTTGGCCTTCTGTCGTGAATCATCTCTCGCGATAACCCGAACCGCTCTTCCTGTCTTAAGGTTCAGAAATGTTGCTGCCATCTTGCCGTAGTCCATGAACTTCATTGTCCTGTGGCCGAGGCTGCAGCCGGTGACCGACTGGACCGCATCGGTTGCGCAACGGTCCATCTCGACAAAGACGATAATACTCTTACGGTCTTTCCCTTTGGGATCTCTAATTTCTGCCTCGCGCAGCCCAAGTATCGACATTTTGATGCCGAGCACCTGGCCTGGGCAGAGATGGCCGTGAATTCGTGAGGACTCATTGAGGAGTTGCTCAAAGTCAAATAGGTTCGTCATGTCTCCTTCAGATACAACCTTTCAATATGTATGAAGCGCCTTTGTAAAAATCATCCCCGGACGCCTCTATGACTTTTTCAACAAAAAAGGGAACCCACAATGCCATATGTCCCCTTATAAAATCGCCCCTGATCTCGAAAAGCCGGGACGCCTCTTCGCGCTCTCCCTTTTCGAATAGCTCTATCATCCTCCTGGTAAGGTCGTAGATGAATTCCAGCTCTATTCCGATATGATCATCGGGAATACTGTATAATTCTTTGACCGCCATGCCCGCATCGAGGTATCTTTTCCTCACGTCTATGGTCTCATCCGTCATGAGCGAACGGGATTCGGAAAGATAGAAGGATGCGTAGGGTATTGCAGGAGGGTTTTTCGGTCCCACGAAAAGACGCGCATATTCGATAGCAAGCTCTTCGGTCCACTCGCCCAGCCTATGGCTGTTCCTGCGGACCGCATCGAGCATCAGTTTCAGGCCGTAGGATATCTCGTCATCGGCCTCCGGGGGTAAATCAACTTTCGAGATGTCTTCGATAAACTCTCTCGTCGGCTCCTTCAAAAACACCTGCCTCAGAAGATTAAACAAAGAAAGTTCTTCCCTGAGTTCGTCTATCACTTATAATCCTCCATTATATCCCATAACTTATTATTCCCTTACCGCTTCCAAGAGTGGCGATTCATTTCTTCACCAGTTCGTCGCTTTCGGATGTCAACGACTTTTTGAACCCTGAAATCGCCTCACCCAGACTTCTGCCGAGTTGCGGAAGCTGCTTCGGGCCAAAGATGAGCAATACAACTGACAATATAATCACGATCTCCGGCAATCCCAGTCCGAACATATCCACCTCTTTCCGAATCGACTCAATGGCGATTCAATATTGATAATCATCGTTGCCTTGCTAATCAGCGCCCCAAACTTGACGTTAGCGCCTTCTCATAATTCTGAATTCTGAACATTAAGAAACGATCTCCTTTTACCAGAGGAGGAGCATCTTGAAGTGGGGCAGGGAAAGCAGAGACTGCCCCACTTCATTCTGTAATTGCCGGAATTGCCGGGCTATGCTTTCTTGATCTTTACGATCATGTCGGCGTATCCGGGGAAGCCCATGATCGGACTCAACACAGACGGGTCAACAAGGTCGCTGTGGCTCGGCGTGTATTCTCTGCTCTTGTATGCAGGCCCCATTCCGGGACTGAACCTGCCGCCCGTGGCAAACCCTATCTTAATGACTCCGGGCCGCATCCCGCCCGAGGCGAACACCTTGCCCTTCGTGGACTTGCCGAGGGGGTTCTCGACCACTACCATATCACCGTTTTTAATGCCCATTCTTTTGGCGTCGTCGGCGTTCATCCAGATGGTGCCGACCGAATAGGAATTCGGCTTGAACTTCATCTTCAGGGATTTCATCGGCTCATCGCCCGTCGGCATCGCCTCGGGGACGTCCGCCTCGAACTCCTTGTTCATGGGCTGCCAGGTGCCCTCCGCCTTGATCTCCCCGAGCCAGGGGACCATCTGTGTGCCGCTCATGGAATGGTGCACGCGTCCGCAGATAAGCTGGAACGGATAATCCTTAGCGTATTTTTTATACGCGGGATTCGTATGCGGGTTCCACTTTGTTTCGAACCAATAGAAGGATGCAGGAAATTTATCAAAGCCTATCTCCTTGAGCCCCAAGGGCACGTCTCCTCCCGCCTTCTCGATCTTTTCGTTGTGGGACTTGTAGCCGCCGTACCGCTTCCCGCCGTCGGTCCAGTCGAACCTGAACTCGATGAGCTTAGTGGAGGTGTTCGGGAACGCCTTGTTCGGTTCGTCGGCATTGTGTTTCTTGTATCTCTGCCAACTCATGGGCCATATGGCCACGCCGTGGTTGTTCCTGAGCCATTCCACGGTGACAGGTTTGCCCTTTACGACTTTCTTTTCGTTGTCGATGCTGACCTCGCCTTTCTCAAGCGATTCAGGCGTGCCGATGAGCTTATAGCCTTCCGGGTATTTCGGATACGGAAGAGGCGTCCCCACGTTGACCCTGCCCGGCGCCGGCGCGAGCATCTCGTTGACGAAATCCTCCTCGGTCTTGTACTTTTCCCAGAAGTCGGCGCCTTTGATGTCCGCGTCGCCCAGCTCGCTGAGCTTCTTTGCGAGCAGATTCATGATGTCGGTGGGCTTCTTGGATTCGTGGAGGGGCTTAATGACCGCATCCCTATTGTAGATAACCTGATGAGACGGATAGATATCGCTCAGGCTCTGCCTCTCGGCGTAGCTTGCCTCCGGCAGGATCACGTCCGCGTAAAGAGCGCTTTCGAGGTTCAGGGTGTCGATGAACACCATGAGTTCGAGGTTGTAATTGCCGGCCTTGTCCTTTGCCGTCAACGCCTCCTGCCATCTCCAGGGAGCGCTTCCGGTAACGACGGCGTTTCCCGTTCTCAAAATAAAGCCCTTCATGGGGTATTTATGCCCCCTGAACGGTCCATACTTGAGATCGATGCCGTGATCCATCGCGTCAGGATAGTCGGCCACCACGTCGTCCCAGGACGCGGGATATTTGCTGCCGAAGAGGTCTTTGTGCAGGTGCTCTACTTCTCCTTCGACCTCTTTTCCGTCTATCATTCTTTTGACCTTCTTTGTCTTGAACTGTTTGCCGGTTGCTGAGCCGCCCTTGTCCGACTTTACGAGTTCGCAGTCTATGACCCCGCCGGGGGCGTCGAAGTTCCCGGTTATGACGTTCAGGGCTACGCCGAGGATCGAGGCGCAGTAGCCGTTGTAATGGTGTCCCGGCGACTGCATGCCCCAGACAAGGGCCGCGGGTTTGGTGATGCCGAACATATGGGAAAGTTCCTCAATTTGCGCCTTTGAAAGGCCTGTTCTGTCCACTGCCCAGTCAAGGCTGAAATAGCTCAGGTTGTTGATGGGGTCTTTCTTTGACCACCATGCCTTGAAGTCCGTGGAGAATTCATCCCAGCCTGTGGAATATTTCTTGAAACTCCAATCTATATATTTTTTGTTGGGGTCATTCTGGTTGTCATTCTCAAGGATGTATCTGAGCATCGCGCCGAAGAGGTCGCCGTCCGTGCCAGCCCTCGGCGCCAGCCACATATCTGCGGCTGTCGCGGTATTGGAGTAGGACGGATCGATAACCACGACTTTGCACCCGTTCTCCACCTTGGCACCCACAGTGCCCCTCTGCTCATAGAATATTCTCGTTGCGACAAAGGGGTTCCAGCCGTTATACACGATCAGCTTCGTCTTGTATGAATAGTCGTTTTGCAGGGAGCCGTCGGGCTGCCTTACGAGTTGAGGTCTCATAATGTCCGGCTCCCACCTCTTGCCGCCGACCATCAGCTTGGGGCCATGCCTTCTCGGGACATCGCATAATGAGCCATGCTCAACGCAATTGGGAGTGCCGTAGGCAAAGAAAAGCCTGTAATACTGGTCCCTGTCTGTCACATCGCCACAGTCCATCATGACCGACTCAGCGCCGTATTTTTTCTTGATCTCCGTCAGTTTTTTCCCAATGTGATCAATGGCCTCATCCCATGTCACCCGTTTGAATTTCCCCTCTCCCCTTGCGCCGACCCGGATCATCGGGTATTTCAGCCTGTAAGGTGAGTAAACCAACTGCTGGCCTGAAGCGCCTTTCGCGCAGGCGGTGCCGACATTCATAGGCACAGCCTTGTTGCCGTAAATCTTCGCGATCTTCCCGTCTTTTACCCACATCTCCATGCCGCATTCCGCCGGGCACATGGCGTCTGCGGTGTATTTCACCTCATACTTGCCCATCGCGGTCTGCATGGCCTCGGCCTCAGATGGAGAAAGGCGCTTCAGAGACAAAAGGCCTGAATTTTCCAATGCCGCCACTCCGGCCAGTGCTCCGGCGTATTTCATGAATACTCTTCTCGATATCTGCATGTCGTCCTCCTCCTTACTCGTTTATCTGGCCGTCAGCCGCAACAAAGACCTCTTTATCAGGCGCGATAAAAGTGGTCCTCGGCTTCGTGCCGTAATCGGCATGCCAGTCTACTGTTTTTACAGATGCCTTGAGCTTCGAGACTTCGCTGTTGGGGTCGCTCAGGTCGCCAAAGAATCTTGCTTTCCCAACACAGTTTCTCACACATGCCGGCTCCTCGATGCCTTCGGCAAGCCGGTGGCTGCAATAGTCGCACTTGTCCACCACCCTCAAAGCCTTCGCCTTTTTGCCCTTTACTTCGGGGACATTTTTCGCATACTTGGCCGGGTCGTTTTTTACTTGAAGGTGCGGGTGCAGGAAGCGTGCCCCGTAGGGACAGGCGCCCACACACCTGCCACAGCCGATACATAAATCCCTGTTCACCATTACAACCCCGTCTTCCCTTTTGTAGGTAGCCCCTTTCACAGGACATGGAGGGATGCATGGCGCCTCATCGCACTGATTACAGATTTTCGGGAAAAAATACCTCTTTGCCTTTGGATATTCTCCGGCATCGGCGATATCCACCTTTGACCTGAAGTGCCCCATCGGGACAGCATTTTCCATCTTGCAGCTCACCTGACAGGATGTGCATCCAACGCACTTTCTCAGGTCCACAAGTAATGCATACTTTTTGGACATAATAGTCTCCTCCTTTGGGTCTAAATCTTAAGTTAGTAAATGAGTTAGAGCAACTGCTATGCCAATCGGAACCACTTGATAAATAAAGGAATAAGTCTAACTAAGTTGTGCAGGTCTTGAGCAGATGTGCAGAAAGTGAACAGTGAAAGGGGTTTTTCTTGATCAAAAAAAAGATATATTTTCGTTAAGCTACTTGATATAAATATCCATTTCTTTTATCTACACTATAAAGGCCCTGCCTCCGGCTCAAAGCAGGGCCTCTCATGTAAGCGGGTCCCGATCTATCTTCTCCATCCTGCCCAGGCAGGAATTCCAGCGCTGTCCCTGAGGACAAGGGTGTGGTCACCTTTCTTCACCTCGGCAGCGATAATCGCGGGCTTGCCTTCATACGTTATCTTCGATCCCTTAACCTCGACCGTGTCGCCTTTTTCTATCTTCGTATCCAATCGTTCGATGTACCACTCGGGGCCGAGATGAACGTCTACGCTCTCTTTGTCGGTCTTAACCACAATGTGGATACCTGAATGCATTCCCTTCATGGGTGTGATCTTATCAACCGACTCAACAGCGCCAGAAACAGTAACGACCGTTGCCGGATTGTACATCCTGCTATAATGCGATCCCATTCCCCATCCGCCGCTCCCCCGCCAGCCTCTCCACCCTGCAAAGGCAAGGGAAGAGGTCAAAATCAACGAAAGAGCTACAACGACACCAATGATTCTTTTTGTTCTCATAACTGCCTCCTTGAGCCGGATATATTATTCTTAGCTTTACCATATCTATTAATTATGAATATAGTTTGAATCGTCGCAGAAATAACAATAAATATAGTGAGCCACACATTTAATGCTGATGACCGCATATGATTCCTTATAAATTCGCAAGGCCGAAATATACGCCTATCACAATCAGCAAGGCGCGCACTTCAGCCTCTTTGTATAGAGCGAAACGTTCCTGCTGCCCCTCGTGTCTATTCTCGCGGTCATTAACACCTCCCGGCGCATTGTTTCTTCTCAGAAAGAGGTACGACATTATCCCTGAACGGCTTATCCTTCATGAATGCCTCAAGCCTTCTTCTGTCCTCTGCTAAAGCCTCTTTCGGTATCCTTTCTAAGATCGATAGCAGTAAGGCCCTCCTGAAGAAATCAGAATCATCAAGGCGATAATGGGTCCATCTCCCTTGTTTCCTGTCTCTTATAAAGTCTGCATCCTTCAATGTTGCCAGATGAAAAGATACCTTCGGCTGAACCATATCGAGGGCTGCAACAATATCGCAGACGCAAAGTTCACCATGTTCAAGCAGCTTCAAAATCCTGAGTCTCGTTTCCTCAGATAATGCCTTCAAGATATTCATTATCTCCTGCATGCTACGACTCTTCCTTTATCAGGGCTTTCACCTTCTCAATATTAGGCAGCGGCTTGCCGGAATGCTTGAGCTTGCCGTTGACCACGAGCCCAGGTGTGGACATGGTATAGTTCATGATCTCGGCCATGTCTGTCACATGCTCCACAGAAACAGTAATGCCGAGCTCCTTTACCGCTGCCTTTGTCAGTTGCTCCATCGCGTGACAGTTCGCGCACCCTGGACCTAATACCCTAATCTCCATAATTGAATCCTCCTATAAAATTGCATTAAAAAGATAGCCGACTATCGTAATAGTTACGGTCATGATCCCGGCAAATACGGCAAGCAGGGGGACCTTCAGGACTTTTCTCAGGATTATCATCTCTGGAAGGGACAATGCAGTAACTGCCATCATAAAAGCCAACACAGTGCCTGTGCTGAGACCCTTCTCCATCAGTGCATAGACGATAGGAATGACACCTGCTGCGTTGGAATATAGCGGTACTCCAAGCGCCACAGCCACCGGTACGGCAAATGGATTCTGGGGTCCTGCGTACTTCACAAGAAAATCCTGTGGTACATATCCATGAATGAACCCTCCGATGCCTATGGCAAGGATAACAAATACCCAGACTCTTTTCAGGATGTCAGCCGTATTCCATTTGGCATACTGAAGCCTTTCATTAAATGGCTGACCGAAGACTTCCTGTCCTTGCCCAGTCTTGATCTTATAAACATACTCCTCGACCCACTTCTCAAGCTTCAGCTTCCCGATTATGAATCCAGCCATGATCGCGACAAGAAGACCGGTGCCCATATAGATAGCGGCGATCTTCCAGCCGAATAGTCCCCAAAGCAAGACAACAGCGACTTCGTTCACCATAGGTGAGGAAATCAGAAAAGAGAATGTTACGCCAAGAGGCACGCCAGCCTCCACAAAGCCTATGAACAGCGGCACAGCCGAACAGGAACAGAAAGGAGTAACGATTCCCAGCAGAGCGGCTAATATATTTCCTATAAACTCCCGTTTATGAGACAGAATGCGCTTGGTTCTTTCCGGCGGGAAATAACTCCTGATTATGGAAACAACAAAAATGATGACAGAGAGCAGCAGAAATATCTTGATCGTGTCGTAAATAAAGAAATTCAGGGCATCTCCAAGCCGAGAACTGTGATCAAGTTTTATAAGATCATACGTTATATAGGATGCAAAAGCCTTCAGCATGTTAATCCTCCAAAGTTATTGACTATCATTCTATATATAAACATTCTTTTATATGATTGTCAACATAATATATGCATCATATAGGTTTTGTTACATATTCCTTAATATGCCATAGCATTCCATTTATTTAAGTTGAGTTTAGCAAGCAGTCATTGATTGTCGACTTTGATATTCACTCTCAACGTAACGATCAGGTTCCGAGAAAATCTCCATGAACAGCCAGAACTACTATTCAACTTGTAGCATCGGGAGATAACTAGTACGGCGCAGGCAATACCCGAAGTTATTGTTAGTCGCGACGGCAGAGATCAGAGCCAGAAATGGGCGGCACTATTATTATAATTGCTCATGCGGCTATCATCCAGGCCCTCCGATTTCGACAGTTTCCTCTCGCTCATCAGGAACCTCTGGGTGTGGATTCTTTACATGTCTTGCTACTTTTTCTCCGATGATCTCGTTCAAATCCCGAGAGGCACCACTGCCGGATCCCCCGTAATTGACCTTATCCTTTGCCGAAGATATTCTATTTGCCCTGGCTTTATTCTTCCCTGCGGACTCTTGTCGATCGGCATTTTTGGGCTTGGTAGCGTCTTTTTTGGGGGCTGCAGGAAAACCATCAATATATGAGGTAACCATATTCCTACCTCTCTGCTTTGATTGATAAAGAGCATTGTCAGACTTTTTGAAAAGATCACCCAGGCTAAGAGCTTCGTCTTGATGGAGTTCAGACAGACCCATGCTTATTTGAATGTGGTGCTTTACCTCCTTGTATTCAAAGATTTCTCTGTCAACCTTGTTTCGGATCTTATCCAGGGCAGTAAATGCCTCTTCTTTCTTTGTTTCCGGCAAGAGTATAGTGAATTCTTCCCCTCCATACCTTCCGAAAACATCCGTTGTTCTTATGCAGGATAGCACGAATTTGGAAAGGGCTTTGAGCACATAATCACCCACTTCGTGGCCGTATTCGTCATTGAACCTCTTAAAATGATCGATATCGAACATGCAGAGGCAAAACGGGTGCTTGTAGCGACGAGATAATTTCATCAGCTCATAGGTGCGTTTGAACAGGGTGCGACGGTTGAAAAGTCCGGTCAGCTGGTCTCGGGTCGCTGAATACTGCGCTCTCTCATAGATGACAGCGTTTCTAATTATTCCGGACAAGTCGTCACTTATATATCTGTGCGCCTTGGCGGCCCCACTTCCTACTACGGCATAGACCCCTACAGGAAGGAAGGACCGGCAGTTCATGCACCTGGCCGTCTTTTCTTTGTAAGTTTTAAGGTCATCTCCCCTGTATCTCTTATCGCTTTTTACCCAGCATTTATGCTCCTGCTTGTGGTAGCAACTGCAACCGGCGTCGTTGCAATCGTTTATTTGCCAGCAGGGCCCCTCCCATTTCATATTGACCGGCAAGAAGGACAGCTTTTCCCCGTATTTCTCCTTGATGAAATTGTCTGCTTCGTTGGCCCCAAGCTCATCATTAGGGATGGGGTCCATCGTGAGAAAGGATCTTACCATGGTGTTATGCTGCAGAACAGGGATCGAGTGGCTATCGTCCTCCAGAGACATGGTTTTCCTGTTCTTTACAAAAATTCCCTTAATTTTCAAGCCGAACCCAGATAAGTCCTCACCGATAACTTTAAGCATTTTCTCGATTCCGGCTTCTGCATTGAGGTTGTTATAGATTTTTTTCAGCTTTGTATTCTGGCGTTGCTTTCTACGGAACAAGAATAAAATAACGGCATTTGCCCCAAGACTCATGACAAGAATAGAGAGGAGAAGCATGGAAAACATTGTCCTACTCCTCCTTATATTATGTCGTCAGATTTCAGGTTACTACTTAAGACATATTACCTTTTACCTTGGAGTAGGAGATAAGAGTTGATCATTAAGACTATCCCGTCAGGACATCAGTACATGCTGAGGAAGATAGTGTTGGACTTCTGGACATATTTTCCGTGTATAATTTCATGTATCAAATTATCTCTATGGGAGGCACCATGACAAAGGTTGAGCTTATTGAAAAAATGGCTACAGAAGCAAGCATTTCAAAGGCAGCGGCACAGAAGGCTATGGACTCATTCATGGACGGAATAAAGAAGGCGCTGAAGAAAGGCAACAAGGTAACACTGGTGGGGTTCGGAACATTTTCAGTTGGCAAGAGGGCCGCAAGGAAGGGCCGAAATCCGCAGACAGGTGAGACCATTAAGATCAAGGCTTCCAAGTCTCCAAAATTCAAGGCAGGCAAGGCGTTTAAAGACGCTATTCAAAAATAGCTGGCAGTTCCTAGTCCGGGGTGGGCGAAAAAAATAAGCTTTATATCTTGATAAGTTACAGTGATGCTACTGTCAGTTACGCTCTTTCAACGGATTTAGAAAGAAACTTGCAACGCTATAGTTTTGCCCATATTTTCACAAAAATGCACTGGTGAAAAGCCAAAAAAAGGGGGCATTCAGAAACGGGGATAAAAAAACGAGTCCAACATAAATCTTCGTGAGCTATTATTGATGCTAATTAATCTTCTCCTAAACGCCGGATCTTCCTTCTATAATTACCACCGGTGAGGAGAGCAATCCATCATCCTGAAGATCTCCGACAAATATCCGAAGGGCTTTTTCAACGGCATCTATATTGAAGTAATCCCGAGAAACGGCAAATATGGCAATATCACCGTCGCTGTCGGCCCCGACACTAACCTCCG
>JAJXTV010000033.1 GCA_021783515.1 Nitrospirota bacterium | reverse complement strand
GAACGCCCGTTTCTCCGAGCGTGCCGGCATATGCTCCCGCAGCATCGAACTTCTGGATGCGCTCATTGCCTGTATCAGCCACATAAACATTCCCTGAGCCGTCAACAGCTACACCCTGTGGAAAGTTGAAATGGCTGCTGTCTGTTCCCTGAACGCCCGTTTCGCCGAGCGTGCCGGCATATGCTCCCGCAGCATCGAACTTCTGGATGCGATGGTTATATGTATCAGCCACATAAACATTCCCTGAGCCGTCTGCCGCCACTCCCTTCGGATAATAGAAATGGCCATTGTCCGCGCCTGCGATGCCCGCTGCTCCCAGTGTGCCCGCATATACCCCCGGAGGAGAGAACTTCTGGATGCGACTGTTTCCCATGTCGGCCACATGGAGATTCCCTGAGCCGTCTATTGCCGCTCCGTATGGATAATTGAAATGGCCGTTATCCGTGCCACTGCTCCCCAAGGTGCTCACGTGCGCGCCGGCAGGGTCGAACTTCTCGATGCGGTCGTTTCCCATGTCAGCCACATAGAGATTCCCTGAGCCGTCTGCCGCCACTCCGCACGGATAATTGAAATGGCTGTCGTCCGTTCCCGAAATACCCGTTACTCCCAGCGTGCCTGCGTGCAGCCCGGCAGGGTCGAACTTCTGGATGCGATGGTTGCCCGAGTCAGCAACATAGAGATTCCCCGAGCCGTCAACCGCCACTCCGTATGGATTATAAAAATGACCGTTGTCCGTTCCCTTGACACCCGTTTCGCCGAGCGTACCGGCATACGCCCCGGCAGAATCGAACTTCTGAATGCGTTGATTGTTCGAATCGGCCACATAAAGACTGCCGGAGCCGTCAACCGCCACCCCGCATGGATAATAAAAATGACCGTTGTCCGTTCCCTTGACACCCGTTTCGCCGAGCGTACCGGCATACGCCCCGGCAGAATCGAACTTCTGAATGCGATGGTTATATGTATCAGCCGCGTAGAGATTGCCCGAGCCGTCGACCGCCACCCCGTATGGATTATAAAAATGACCGTTGTCCGTTCCCGGGACACCCGTCTCGCCGAGCGTACCGGCATACGCCCCGGCAGAATCGAACTTCTGGATGCGATGGTTGCCCGAGTCAGCAACATAGAGATTCCCCGAGCCGTCAACCGCCACCCCTTGCGGGGAATTGAAATGACTGTTGTCCGTTCCCGGAACGCCCGTCTCGCCGAGCGTACCGGCATACGCCCCGGCAGGATCGAACTTCTGGATGCGATGGTTGCCCGAGTCAGCAACATAGAGATTCCCCGAGCCGTCGACCGCGACCCCGAACGGACTGCTAAAGTAGGAAAGGTCGCCTGATGGAAGCGTCCCCGAATACTGGTATGTCCCGGCCGATGCATTGCCGTGATATGCGGCGGCGGCAATGAACAAGGCCGGCAGAAATACCCTCGCGAAAAAGCGATTCAGTGCTTTTGCAGGCATCCTGCCGGCAATTTCACTCGTCCGCCCCATCCTTCTTCTCCCGCCGCATACAGTTGCCCTGGTTTTCACTCTTCACGGCGCAATGGTGAGTATGACGGTATCTGAATAATTGCCGACATAGGCGCTCTGGAAATCGCTCGCCAGGACGGTGCCTGTAATCGTAAGGGTCTGAGTCGAATTTTTCGGCACCGTCCCGCTGGACGGATTAAGGGTAAGCGAATACGGTAAATATGCGGGCGGGACCGGATATGTCGTATTTATCATCCTGTTTCCGCCCGGCCCGGTCTTGTGCGCTCCGAAGTCCTGACTGATAAAAAATGTCGCAATAGGCGAGCTTCCTACACAACGGAACGCCGTTGTAGTGCTTGCAGTAACATCGGCAGAGCTTAAAGGGTCCAGGTTGCCGAAATTGAGGGTCGATGTGGCGGTGTTAAATTTGCAGTTGCTTTTGGAAATGACTACCGCGCTCACGGTAAGGGTATTCGAACCGGCGGCATGGCAAACTCCCCCAGCCAGCACTAGCAGGGAGATAATGACAAGTATGCCAGAGATGATCTTCATAATGATGCCGCCCTCTTACTGAATTCTTTCCTGCCCCAGACCATGCTGCCTAAGGAAGAGGGGTAATGCTCTTTACCCCTCTTCCTTAGTGCCAGTCCCAGGCCTGCCCTATGGGGTTATGGTCAGCATTACCGTATCGGAATAACTTCCGGCGGTCTTCGTAATGTAATCCGTTCCAAGGACCGTGCCGGCGATCGTCAAGGTCCTCGGAGAGGTGGGCCCGCTGTTGGGATTGCCGTCCGGTGTGAGGGTCAGGGAATAGGGAATGACATCGGTGCTGACAGGGTCCTTCATCTGCCGTGAGGCGGCAAAATTAAGGCCGTTGTCTGCCGTGATGCTTTCGGTTACGCCCTTGGTGCACCAGAACTGGGTTGTTCCCGTTCCGTTTACGTTAGTGCCGACGGAGGGATCGAGAGCGCCAAAAGCAAGTGTTGATGTGGTCGAAACGAACTTACATGCTCCCTGCACAGTCGCCGAGACCGTAAGGGTGTTTGTATCGGCTGCCATTGCCGTTGCTGCCATCCCCACAATCATCATTGCGACCATTACTACTGCTAGCTTCTTCATACTGCCTCCTTCTTATTTGCGGGTCTCTTTATGCCCGCCAGTTGTTTTGCCTTAGACGAATCTGCCTTTTCCCACAGAAAGATTTGCTGCCTCACCTCCCCTTCTCAAACGATCTCAGATCTTCACACATACCTCACCACACCCTGTATCAGTAATCTACTGTCGCTGTCAGCGTTTGAGTGAACGTCTTGCCTGCGGTCACATCCTGCCCCGCAGGTATCCTGCCGTAGATATTCGTGATTATCTCGATCCCATTGCTGGAGGCGCTGCCCGAAATACCTGCCGCATTGGTGTCCGGGAAGATGATCGAACGTCCGGGGTCGGAATACATCTCGAAGGACAGTGACTCCGAGCCGGCGGCCATCGTCCGGCCTCCAGCGATATAGACTTTATATGCGGTGCCTTTTGTGCACTTAAAGCCGAAACTCCCGAGCCCGTTGTCGTTATCGGCTGTGGCGGTTGGATCATAATTTCCGAAGTCCATGGTTGCCGCCGCAGTCGTTATTTTGCAGACGGCTATGGTATTTGTCTGAACGGTGAATGAAGTTGTCGCCGTGCCTGCCGATGCCTCACCTCCGGCTGCAGCGATCACTACTGAAAGAATAGCCATAGTACCACTTATCTTCCCAATGAGTCCCATGCCTTCTCCTCAGGCCAGAAACCTTACACCGCTCCGGAACTGCCCGTCGATCTCCTCAGACCAGACCACCTCGCCAAAGACGGGGACGATGGTCCCCTTGCCGTCAAAAGGCAGGTAGATCTTGATCACCGAGCCTACTTCGAGTCTCTCGCCATTGACAAGACCGAGTCCGCCTGAGCTTATGTCACGACCGCGACCGGAATAAACTATGTTCTCCGATATCAGGTGGATGCTCTTTTCGAACTCTATGTCCGAATCGATTGATACTCTTTTTGCCCGCCTGGGTGGTGTCACATCCTCTTCCATTGAATTCAGCATAATGGAAGGCACCCTATGCGGTCAATCCCTCGAAAGTGGGGATTTTACAACGTTTCGGTTTTGTTTTAGAATGGAAGTGCATGGAGAACGCGTCCGATTTTCCCATACGCCGCGGAGAACCTGGAGTCATCATTCTCAGCATGGAAGGCGCCCTCCTTTATCTTAACGCCAAAGCGCTCGAACTTTTTCCGGAGCTTAAGGGGGCGTCTGACGCAAAATCTCTCCCGTCTGAGGTTATGGACCTTCATGCGAAAATAAGGGAAAAGATTGCCGGGGGAAAATCGCCTTCGCACAAGGAGTTAATCGTTGCCGAAACGGGAGAGGGAACTCCCTGCTCGGTAATGGCCATCATGATGGGACAGGGGGACAGGAGCACTTCACCCACTCATGTCATGCTTCTTGTAGAGAAGATGGCTCCAAGCCAGTCTGCCGGCGACCTCGATGAGGCCCAGTCCCGGTTCAACCTCACCAAAAGGGAGGCGGCGGTGCTCGCCTGCGTCTGTCAGGGACTCTCAAACAAGGAAATATCGGAAAAGCTCTTTATTTCGGAGCATACCGCAAAGGACCACCTGAAAAATATTATGCGGAAGATGGAGGTCAGGTCCAGAGGCCGCTTAATAGCGCTGGTTTCAACGATGTCTCACAGCTCTTCCGCTGATGGCGGGAATCTGTAACCCTTAGGGGATTTACGTCCTTCGATATCTTGGGACCCTTCTGACCCTCTCATTGAAACTGCCCCCCTGTTCTGCTATAGTAATTTCAATGAAAACAAAGCACAAGATTCTTCTGACCCTCTTTTTGTTCGCGGGCCTCATTTCTTTTTCCTTCCTCCTTCCTCCTGCCGCTTATTCCGGGGCTTGGGGGGTAACCCCCATCAGACTGGATTTCAGCAGGGATTCAAGGAGTGCCGTCATAACCGTCAGCAATGACGAAGACAGGAAATTACAGGTGCAGATATATGCCTCGGACTGGACGCAGGACTCCGAGGGGAAGGACGTCTATTCTGATACCGGGGATATCGTCTTCTTCCCGAAGATAATGGTATTCGAAAAGAAAGAAGAAAAGATCATCCGGGCCGGGATAAAGATACCGGCCGTGGCGAAGGAGAAGACATACCGGTTGTTCATAGAGGAGATACCCGAACACGGCAAGGGCGCGGGAAGCACCGTTGCGATAGCAATAAAGTTCGGTGTCCCTATTTTCGTAAAACCCCTTAAAGAAGAGCCGAAGGGTGAGATAGCAAGACTCGTCATGTCTAAAGGCAACGTTGAAATGCTCGTGAAGAACTCCGGCAACGTGCATTTCAGGATTGAGTCCATAATCGTAAAAGGGAAAGACCTCAAAGGTGAAGAAAAGTTTTCGAAGGAACTTCCGGGCTGGTATCTTCTCAGCGGCGCTTCGCGTTCGTACTCGGCTGCAATTCCGCAGGACATATGCTCCGGCATAGCGAAGATCGCTGTCGAAGTCAAGACGGATAAATTTGCCGTTAACGGTAATCTGGATGTGGACAAGACCATGTGCCTTCCCTAGGCCGGCATCACGCCGGCGCGTACGCATACGCAGGACCATCAGCCGTTTTCCCGTTATCGCCCGATTGCTAGGAACATATCGGAAGATGCCTCGCCACCGTTGTTCCCCCACGCCTTTGACGCGGGATATGCGCGTCTTCCATCTTTTATCCGGTGTTGTCATGCCTGTCGTGATTTGTCCTGCATTTTCTCTGGTCCTTCTCCTGCTCTCCCTGAATGCCCACGCCTCGGAGGGGATGTTTCGGGATGCCGCAGCGACGGGGAAGGAGGAAACAATGGTAGTGGGCGTAATACTCAACACCGAGACCAAAGGCGAATTCTTCGTGAACCGGACCGCCGGGGGGGATTTCTTGGTGAAAACATCCGACATGAAGTCCCTGGGCTTGTCGGTCGTCAGGGGAAGGACGCAGGAAATCGAGGGGGAGCAGTATATTTCCCTGAAGTCAATGGGAGGGGTAACGTTCAGCTTCAACGAAAATACGCTTTCGCTTAAGATTACGGCCGATCCATCACTCTTTCCTGAGAGAACGCTTGACTTTATGCCGAGGAGACCGCCAAACATTTATTATCCGAAGGATTCAGCGGCCTTTCTGAACTATGGCCTCGGCTATGGCGCAGGCAATTCTTTCACTTTCCAGGACTTCAATCTGAATAATCAACTGGGCGCGAGGGCCGGCAGCCTTCTCTTTCTCACGGACACCTCCTACACGAAGACGCCGGAACATTCGACATTCGTAAGGCTTATGAGCAGTCTGACCTACGACAGGAGGGACGATTTGCAGAGGTTCATTGCCGGCGATTTCGTCGCATCGTCCGGCGACCTGGGGAGTAGCGTGACACTCGGAGGCCTGAGTTTTTCCAAGATTTACGACATAGACCCGTATCTTATCAGATATCCAACCGCCCACTTCACAGGGTTTGCGTCCCTGCCCTCCACCATGGAGGTCTATATGAACAAGATACGCATAGGCACCGAGAAGCTGTCGCCGGGCGAGTTCATGCTGAATAATTTGTATTATTACGGGGGCGCAAACAACGTGGAGGTTGTGATAAAAGACGCCTTCGGACGGGTCCAGATCGTAAGGTATCCCTTCTATTTCACCGACATCCTGCTAAGAAAGGGTCTTCATGAATACAGCTACAATGTAGGCATGATAAGAAACGATCTCGGATTCGAGAGCAATAATTACAGCGGTTTCGCTTACTCGGGTTTTCACCGATATGGCGTGGCCGACGACTTCAGCATCGGGATCTCTTCAGAGGGAGGAAGGGGCAATTACAGTCTCGGGGCTCAGGCGTCGTTCCTTATGCGGAAAGCGGGTGTTGCCACCCTTTCCCTTGCGGGGAGCAGGAATGCGGACAACAGGGCAGGTCTCGCCGGGACGGTGAATTACGGATATCAGAATGCCAGGATGAATACCCAGGCATTCTTTAGGGGTTTCACAAAGGACTACGCCACCATCGGCAGCGAATTATTGCTGGACAAGACAAAATACGAGACAGGGGCCGTCTTTGGATACAGCAATGAAAGGCTGGGTTCCTTCTCTTTTTTCTTTGACAAGGTCTCCAAATATGTCGGACAGGACAGCCGCTCGTTCGGGATCAGCTATTCGAGAAATCTTTCGCGGAAGCTTATGCTGCTCGCGTCGTTCACCCACAGGAATGAGATAGCGTCCTCGAACAACTTCCTCGTCGGACTGACATATTATCCCCGGGAAGAGACGGTCGTATCGTCGAATTTTGAGAGAAGCGCTGGCCTGAATAGTGAAACCGTGCAGGTACAGAAAAACCCTCCCGTAGGCCAGGGGTTTGGCTACAGGGCGTCGTTCAGCAATGCCCAGACAGGTTCCGGCGATGTCACTACGGTAAACCCGTCGTTTCAGTATAACGGCCGTTACGGAATATATACCGCGGAATATTCGAGGCAGTCCGCAAGCTCGGGTGGCGCCGACCTGTATAATCTTACCGCCGCCGGAAGCATCGCCTACATAGGCAATACCTTCGGTTTCAGCCGCCCGATCAACGACAGCTTCGCCCTCGCAAAGGTAGCAAATCTTGAAGGCGTCAGGGTATACCAGAACAATGAGGAGATAGGGCGTACTGACGCCTCCGGCCGGGTCTTTCTGCCGAACCTTGGCTCATACTATGACAATCAGATTTCCATCAATGATAAGGACATCCCCATGAATTATTCGATCAAAGAGGTGGTCAGGTATGTTTCCCCCCCTCTGAGAAGCGGTTCGCTGATCGCCTTCGAAGCCTCAAAATTCCAGGCGATTACGGGCAAGCTGAACAGCAAAATGACGGGACAAGTTATGCCGGCTGAATTTTGTGAGCTCGGCATAACAGTCAACGGCAAGGAAGTGACCTCTCCGACAGGAAGGGGAGGAGAGTTCTATTTCGAAAACATCAGGCCCGGCAAACATCATGCGACACTTTCATGCCAGGAAAAACAATGCTCATTTGATATAATAATACCGGAGAATGACGAGATGATCATTGACCTCGGAAGGCTTGTTTGTGAAGAAATGCGCTGAATTCTGGATATTGCTCCTTTGCATCTTTCTTGCGGATGTTTCTGACGCCGCATCCAACTGCTTTGTATCGGCAACAGGCGTCAACTTCGGGAACTACGACGTCTTCTCTTCCACCCCTCTGGACTCCACGGGATCGATAACCGTGACCTGCAGCGCGCCCTGGCCGATGGTGACAATCTCCATAAGTCCGAGTGCAAGCTCAGGGACTTTCAATCCGAGATGGATGAGGAAAACCGGCGGGCAGGATCAGCTGGCATATAATGTTTTTACGGATGCCTCGATGAGCGCTATCTGGGGGGACGGGATTTCATCGGGGACACAAGTCGTCGTCCATGATCCCAGCAAGAAAACGGTGTCGGACATTATTTACGCACGGCTTTTCCCCGGACAGGATGTGTCCGCAGGTATATATAGCGATGCTTTGACCGTCATCATCCTTTGGTAACTGCACTTCCTCTTGCCTCGTTTTGTGCATTGCCACCCGCACCATGAGTTCCCGAAATCATTGAGGCGCATATCACGGCGCTTCTTCACTCCGGGGGTGCCGCCGCGACGGATCTGTCGGCGGCGGGTCTCAGGAGATGTCGTCCATGCGGCGGAGAAGGCTGACGAAATCTTTCAGCCGTTCCGTGTCCTTCTCCTCCATAGTCATGAACGCGATCCCGATATCGAAATGGTCCGAGCCCTTTTCGTGCATATGACGGCAGGCGGTGATCCTGCCCATGAAACGGATGGGCATGTCGTCGGGCAGCGACATCTCCATCGGCAGTCTGAGCCCGACGCGGATCTCCTGAGTGCCTTCGATCAGCATGCCGGTCAGACTGAGATTCTTCACCAGATAGTCCGAGGGGTAGTTCAGGATCGCCTTTTCCGGGCTGGTGATCGTCACCCTCAGGCCCCCTACCCTCTGCTCCTCGCTTGCGAGATGCTCCCCGATAAAAGCGACGAACTCCGCCGCCTTGTCGCTGACGAGGTTGACGAACTTCAGGCCGGCCGTATAGAAGGGGACCACGTCACCGTGAGGCCCCTCCCGGTGTCCGCTGAGAGCAGACCAGACGACCGTCCCTCTCAGTGCGACCGTCTTTTCGCCGTCTAAAAGCTTCAGCGAATACTCGCTCCCGATATTCAGCCGCTTGTCGGCCTTCAGCGAAATTCCGCCGACGCTTACGTTGAGGACCCTGACCTCCGTGGCAAAGATCATCTTGCCGTGGATGTCCATCCCTTCCACAACGAACCTCTTGCGATGCCGTCTTTCCTGCATTGATCTCCCTGTTACCGGCTAGTCGTCATTGCGGCTCTGATTACAGCATATTCTGAACCGGTCCCACTGTCAACGCCGTTTTATTTTGCGGCGGCATCATTGTAAACTAGCAGGACAGTGAACGCCGCTCGTCCAGGAATGTCACCCCGGGCCTGTCGAAGGGTGAACCCGCGGCAACAAATGCCATGGGAAAAGCGCGGGACTGAGAGAGAAGTGTGCGCAGTAAGAACTTATGAAAGGAACGGGGAGGAACAATGAAATATCAGGTGGGAAGACCCGGAAGGGTCGTAATCGTGCGGTTCGAAGACCGTGACGACGTGCTCGGCAACCTCGTCGAGCTTGCAGCGAAGGAGAATATCCGCTCGGCAGTACTATATATGGTAGGCGGGATGAGGGAAGGGAGCATCGTGGTCGGCCCGGAAAAAGACGAATTTCCGCCTACGCCCGTATGGAAGAAACTCGGCGAGAGCCATGAAGTGCTGGGGGTGGGGACGATCTTCTGGCAGGATGACTCTCCGAAGGTGCACTTTCACGGGGCCTTCGGCAAGAAAGAGACGGTGAAGGTGGGCTGCCTGCGCGAGAATTCCGAGACGTTTCTCGTGCTCGAGGCGGTGGTGATCGAAATCGAAGGCGTCACCGCCAGAAGAGAACTGGACCCGGCCTCGGGGATGGTGCTGCTGCGGCTGGACTAAAAATCAGGGGACGGTATCTTCTTCACCTGCGGAGCGGCTTTCTGGCAACCGCAAAGACGGAAGTCCCGAAGGGCAGAGAACGCCTCTTCAGCAACGCATTTTCCCACAGGTGCACCTTCAGGAGCATACGATTGATCAAGAGGGGCGGCATCGCCACATCGGAAACGACGGCCGCGCCGCGCCGCCCCACAAAAGGCTTCTGCGCGAACCGGTAGGCTGCGATGAGGGGGAAGAGAAAAAATACCCGATAGGTGATCGTTTCGACGGCAAGTCCCGCCTCCTCCACGAGCCGCCTGACCTGTTTCTTTGTATAGCGCCTCCCTGTCAGGACCGCCGCATCGTGCCGGCTTCTCAGAAACCGGAAAGCGGGCGACTGGAAGATGAGAACCCCTCCCGGCCTGAGCGCATCGCCCAGCTTCCTGAGCACGGCGGCTTCGTCTTTCACCCATTGGTGGTAGAGCACGTCGATCGAAGTGACTACGTCGTATCTCGACCTGCCGACATCTCCGTCATTCAGGTCGAGGAGAGAGATGTCGGGGAGTCCCCTCTCGGCACACCTGTCGACGGCAAGCCGGGACATGTCGCAGCCGCTTACCGCACCGAACTCGGACAGCAGCTGACAGAGACGCCCCGTGCCGCACCCCGCATCGAATATCTCAAGCGGGCCCTTCCCGGCTCGCTCCCCCGCGACAACGTCGCGTATCAGCCGGTGCAGCGAGGCATACCACCAGTGGGCGTCCTCGACATCGAACATCTTCCCGTACTCGGCATCACGCACGGCCCCTGCGGCCCCCCGTCCGGAAGAAGGCCGTTATCCGATCGACGACCTCATCCACCTCGGCCGGCAAGAGATCGGGGAAGAGCGGCAGGGAGAGCATCCTGGCCGCCATCTTCTCGGTAACCGGCAGGTCGCCCGGCCGGTACCCGAGGAAGGCATAGCCGCGCATAACGTGAACGGGCGCGGGATAATTGATCTTCGTCTCTATGCCGCATTCCTTCAGAAAGCGCATCAGCTCGTCCCTCCGGCCTGTGGAGATGGTGTAGGCATAAAACTGGTGCGTACGGTCTTCGCATACCTCAGGGAGACCGACATCGCCTATGCCCCGGAGCCCCTCCGAGTAGCGGGCCGCGAGCTCCCGCCTCTTCCGGACCGCCTCTTTCAGGTTTGACAGGGCAAAGCTCAGGAGCGCCGCCTGCACCTCGTCCAGACGCGAATTATACCCCTCCTCTTCCGAGTAATACGCCTGTTCCATGCCGTAAAACCTGAGCCTCCTGACCTTACGGTACAGGCCCTCGTCCTTCGTTACGACCATGCCGGCATCGCCGAATGCGCCGAGGATCTTCGTCGGATAAAAGGAAAACGCGCCGACATCGCCGATGCCGCCGACGGGCCTGCCCCTATAAAGGGCGCCCGCCGCCTGGGCGCAGTCCTCAAGGACCCGCAGACCGGCCGGCGCGGCCACGGCCGCAATGGCGTCCATATCGGCCGCTTGTCCGAACAGGTGCACGGGGAGAACGCATTTCGTCTTCCCCGTAATTGCCGGCCGGATGAGGGACGCATCCATCAGATACGTCTTCTCCTCCACGTCTACGAATACCGGCGTCGCCCCGGTCGCACGGATCGCCGCCACGGTCGGCACGGCGGTGTTCGCCACAGTGATCACCTCGTCCCCGTCCCCGACGCCAAGGGCCTTGAGTCCGAGGAAAAGCGCATCCGTGCCGGAATTTACGCCCACACCGAACGGGACGCCGCAGAACGAGGAAAATCGCTTTTCGAAGGACTCGACTTCTCCGCCCAGGATCAGTCGGCCGGACGAAAAAACCCTGTCGACGATGCGCAATATCTCCTCGCGCCGTCTGCCGTAATCTCCCAGATAATTCCAGTAGCTGATCACCGGAGTCCGATCTCCCCCATCAGAGAAGGCAGGCTAGTATGCTTCTTGCGGAGGAATTGACGACGTCGCCCAGATGCAGGAAGAACCGTACCTGGCCGGAGGAGAGCCAGCGATGAGAGGACGGGAGGGCAAGGTCACGGCCTCCCTGGAGCAAAAGGATCTTATGCACCTGCTCTTCCTTGTAAAACCTCCCCCCTTCTTCCGACTGTCTGCTCGTCATCACCGGCACGAACCCGCGGTCGTGCAGGAAATCATCGAACAGAAACGGTTTCCTTATTTTCTTGTTATCGATGTAATTTCCGGGGTTGAACTGGACGGTGGGGCCGAGTTGCACGACGTTGCGGTTTCCGACGTCGGGCTTCGCCTGCATGAGAAAATACGTCCTGTCACCGGCGCGCCTGATCAGAAGGCCGACCAGCCCGGTCCCGGCATTGTCGAGAATCGGTTGGCTCCATGTGCCAACTTCCCGGTAAGGCGACGTGACTTTCAGCCCGACGACCTGAAAAAACTTCTTCTCTTTATGGGAGAAAAAACCCTCGCCGTCCATCCCCCATTCCGAAAGAGAGCTCAGCCCCTGCCGTTCCGCGCGGATATGGTTCGATGCACGTTCGTCGTCGAGCCACTGCACGATGTCCCTGAGGCTGTTTCCGTCTTCTTCGTCGGGGAAAAGACCGCATGCCTGCTCCCGTATCAGGTTTGCCCTGATAGTCCCGAAAAGGTCCGGCGGCGCGGCGAGTTCCGACAAAAGCCTCCCCATTTCGGGGTCCCCGGTCAGATCAGACATGAAAGAACGCTCCTCGTGCACGAGTTTATGGTATTGTCCCTCCGCATAAGGCCGCTTATCTGGCGCAGCGTCAGCCAGATAAATTCCTCCGGCAGTGCGGTCGCCTCGCCGGCGCCGGCCTCGATCACCATGTTCTTGTTCGACTTATACAGGAACCTCCCGCCGTCTTCGGCCTGAAGCCGGGAAAAGAGCAGCCGCTCATGAGGAGGATCGAGAAACAAGTCGATAAAAAGCGGCAGCCTTCCCCCGTGGACCTGTGTATAATTGCTGTAGGTGGCCTGCACCGTCGGCGCAAGCTGGACCGAGTTGATATTGCCCGGCTCCTCCTTCGCCTGCAGGCAGAAATGAAGAACGCCAACGAATTTCCTTGCGAGTATCCCCAGGATGCCGATCTCGGGCTGTTCGATAATCGGCTGGTCCCATGAGATCTCCTCATTCTTCGTCCGGTGGCGCACCTCAAGGCCGGTGACAGAAAAAAATCTCCCCGATTCGTGCTGAATGTTGCCCGTCGGCCCCAGGCTCCAGCGATCGACCGCGGAAATCGGGACGACGCTCGATTCAAGCTTCGCGCTGGAGAGCCGGCCGCCGATCCACCGCTCCACGAAGTCGTCGTCATGGAGCGCCTGTTGCGTCGTCCGCGAGACGAAGAGATCGAAAAAAAACTTCCTGTCGAACGCGATGCGGGGGAGGACCGGGCTGTCCGGTTTAGGGAAACAGCTGCCCCCGGAATCATCCGCTCCGGGGCCGCTCTCTTCCTCAGCCTTCTTTCCGTCCATCTTCCCGCGTGTTCCGCACAAGCTCCACCTTCTGCGTCTTTTTCCTCGCAGACACCCTATCGCGTATGACGAATTGCGGGTCCTTGTTGAGGGCAAGATAGATCCTGCCGACATACTCTCCGAGTACGCTGAGCGCAATCAGGGCGAACCCTCTGAAGAGCAAATTGGCAGACATGAGCGTCTCATAATTCGAAAGGATTCCCCTTGTGGCAATGTCGTCGAAGGCCTTGTACAGCGAGTAGCAAATGCTCAGCGCGACAAGAAATGTACCAAGAACGCCGATTACGCGGATCGGGAAGAGCGAATAATTGACCACCATGCTGCCCCAGAGCGAGACCAGTTTGCCGAAGGTATACCCTGATCTGCTGTAGGACCTCTCCCGGTGCGTCACCCTCACACTCCCGATGCTGCCCGTCGATCTTAGGATCACGCCGTCGATATACGGGTCATGACCGTCGTATTTGATGATCTCCTGCGCAAGGAACCTGTTGACCGCCTTAAAACTCGACAAATAAAGTGAGGCGGGCTTCTTGAGCACTAGAGTTGCCATTTTGTCGTTGAAAAAGCTGCCGAGCCTTCTGAATATCCCGTAGCGCTTCTCTTCGAAACAGGTATACACCACATCGTATCCCTTTTTGATCTCTTCGACCAGCTTCCCGACCTCTTCCGGGGGGTTCTGGAGGTCGTCGTCCATCATGACGCAATAGTCGCCCGTCGCGTGATGCAATCCCGCCATCAGCGCGTTATGCTCGCCGAAATTTTTCGCCAGCTTGATGTAGGTGACAATCGCGGCATGCCTCGACTGGAGCAACCTGCAGATTGCGTCGGAATTATCATTGCTGAAGTCGTTCACCAGGATGATTTCGAGGCCATACTTTTCCGCATACAGGGCAACCAGCGTCTCACAGAGCAGCTCGATCGTCTGCTCTGCATTATAGACGGGGATTACGATCGATACGTTCTCCATAGTTCCTGTTCCTCTTCAGGTCGTTCCCTGTTCAGAGAGATGAAACCGTCGTTTCACCCCCCTCCGGCGGCATTCATCTGAAGCCGCCCGGGCATTACGGTAAAGCTCCCGGATGCTATTTTAGTTTACCACAGCGACCGTTCGTCTCACCATTCGCCATCTCCTTGAAGACAGTCCCTTCCCAAACTTTGGACATTGAACTTCGCCCTTTGAACAGTCCTTTATTGCTATCCGCAATTCACTGCTTCCTGTTTACCACCTTTTTTTCCCATTCCCATGCAGTCCTGATGATGTACTGAAGGTCGTCGCGCGACGGCCGCCATCCGAGCTCCTTTCTTATCAACGCCGAATCGGCGATCAGCGCAGGAGGGTCTCCCGCCCTTCTGCCGGCCTCGACCGCGGGGAAGCCGATGCCGGTAACTTCCCTCACCGCGCGCACAACCTCTTTTACCGAGTACCCATGCCCGTACCCGCAGTTATAAATCTTGCTGCCGCCGCCCGCCATAAGATGGCCGAGCGCCAGGACATGGGCGTCGATAAGATCGTCCACATGAATATAATCCCTGATGCAGGTGCCGTCCGGCGTCTCGTAGTCCGTGCCGAATATATTCAGCCGGGGCCTGAGGCCGAGGGCGGTCCTGAGAGAAAGAGTGATGAGATGGGTCGCGTCCTTGTACTTCTGGCCTATCCTCACCATCTCGTCCGCGCCGGCAACGTTGAAGTATCTGAGGGCGACGTACCGGAATTGCGATGCCCGGCTGACGTCCCTCAGCGCCTGTTCGACCATCGCCTTCGATGAGCCGTAGGGGTTGATCGGGGCGGGGGGAACATCCTCGGTGACCGGAGACTCCGCTGGTATGCCGTAGACCGCGGCGGTGGAGGAAAAGACAAATCTTTCGACCTGATGCCTCAGGCAGACATCGATGAGGTTCAGCGCATTCGAAAAATTGTTGCGATAGTATTTCAGCGGCTCCCTGACAGACTCTTCGACAACGATCGAGGCGGCGAAATGGGCCACGGCGTCAAACCGCTCCGCGGCAAACAGCCGGTCGAGCGCCGCGGCGTCGGCCGTATCGCCCACGACGAGCCTGCCGTGGAGCACCGATTCCCTGTGGCCGGTCGAAAGGTTGTCGTAGACCACCACGTCGTGGCCCTGTTCGCCGAGCGTCCTCACCATGTGACTGCCTATGTATCCGGCGCCGCCGGTAACTAAAATTTTCATTCTGTTCGCACTCCGTTAAAGGTTAAGGTTAAAAGCAAGAAGAATGAGCACGGAGAGCTCGAAGCGAATAATTGAAAGCGCCCCTGAGCCTCGTGTCTTCACCTTCCACAGCCTTTACGCCTTCACGATCTTCTTCGACTTCATCCCTGCAGTGGCGTTTCTCGTATCCACCACAAGCCTGCTGTGCCTGACGATGAAATCGTAATCGAAGACCGAATGGTCCGTCGAAATGAGCACGCAGTCGTACTTCCCGAGATTGGCGGCGGTCAGAGGGACCGATGTCATCCTGAGGTCGTATTCGCGGGACTTCCTCGTTTTGGGGACATAGGGGTCGTGGTAATCGACCTTCGCACCCTTCCCCCGGAGCAGTTCGATCAGCTTCAGCGACGGCGATTCTCTGACGTCGTCGACGTCTTTCTTGTAGGCAAGCCCGAGGACGAGTATGCGCGAACCCTTCACCCCTTTTCCCCCGCTATTAAGCGCCTCGCCGAGGCGAGAGACGACATAATAGGGCATCGCGGTATTGATCTCTCCTGCGAGTTCGATAAACCTCGTGTGGAAATCGAACTCTCTCGCCTTCCAGGTGAGATAAAAAGGGTCGATCGGTATACAGTGGCCCCCCAGCCCGGGGCCGGGATAAAATGCCTGAAACCCGAAGGGCTTCGTCTTTGCCGCTCCGATCACCTCCCAGACGTCGATGCCCATCCTGTCGAAGCAGACCTTCAACTCGTTCACGAGCGCGATGTTCACCGAGCGGTAGATATTTTCGAGAAGCTTCGCCGCCTCGGCGACGTCCATGGAAGAAACCGGCACGACCGTCTCGACAACGGCGCGATAGAGCGCCCCGGCCGCCTGCAGACAGCTCTTCGTGCAGCCCCCGACGACCTTCGGGATGGTGCGGGTCGAAAAACGCGGGTTGTTCGGGTCCTCCCTCTCCGGAGAATATGCCAGGAAAAAGTCCCTCCCGGCCCTGAGGCCGTTGCTCTCGAGAATCGGCCTGACCTCCTCCTGCGTGGTCCCGGGATAGGTGGTGCTTTCGAGAACGATGAGATGCCCCGGCCGGAGATACCTGCCGACGGTCTTCGCCGTATTGATCACATAGGAAAGGTCCGGTTGATGGTGGCTGTCGAGGGGGGTCGGCACGCAGAGGCAGATGCAGTCGGTATTGCGGATGAGCGAAAAATCATCTGTCGCGACAAACCGGCCGGTCTCGTTCATCGCCCGAATCTCCCCCGAGGGGATATGTCTCAGATAGCTTCTTCCCCTCCTGAGAAGCGGGATCTTCCGCGGATCGACGTCGAAGCCGCGGACGGAGAAACCCGCTTTATTGAAGGCGATCGCCAGGGGAATGCCTACGTAGCCGAGCCCGATCACACCGACCGTCGCCTTCTTATTCCCGATGGCATCAGACAGTTCTTTTAGAATTCTCTTATTCCCCTTTTTCACGCTCGCCTCCCGACTCCTCATGCTTGATTTTTAACCGTCTTCATCGTTTCTTCCAGTTTTCCCTCCACGACCGCCCGTATCTTCTTCAGCGACGGCTCGCTCTGCGCCTCGAACCTCATCACCAGAGCCGGCTGAGTATTGGAGGCCCTGACGAGCGCCCATCCGTTCCCGAAGTTGACCCTGGCCCCGTCGGTGGTGTTGACGTCATATCCGATGAACGCCTCCTGCATCCGTTCTATCACCCTGAATTTCAGCGTATCGGGGCAGTCCAACCTGATCTCGGGGGTCGAAAAGACCTCCGGCAGCCCTTCCAGCAGCCGGCCGATGCGATAGGGGCTTCCGTTTTCCTTGAGGATCTCCAGCAGCCGCAGGGTCGCATAGATCGCATCGTCATAGCCGAAATAGCGGTCGGCAAAGAATATATGGCCGCTCATCTCACCGGCGAGAAGCGCCTTCTCTTCCTTCATCTTCTTCTTGATCAGCGAATGGCCGGTCTTCCACATTATCGGCATCCCGCCGCAGCGCCTGATCTCGTCGTACATCACCTGCGAGCATTTCACCTCTCCGATGATGGCGGCCCCTCGGGACCTTTTCAGGATGGACCGGGAAAAAATGACCATCAGCCGGTCTCCCCATATAATATCGCCCCGCGCGTCGACGACGCCGATCCTGTCGGAATCTCCGTCATAGGCGACACCGATGTCCGCCCCCGTCTCCTCCACCTTCCGTATCAAAGCGGAGAGGTTTTCAGCCACCACCGGATCGGGATGATGGTTCGGAAAGTTCCCGTCAGGCTCGCAAAAGAGCCTGACGACGTCGGCGCCGAGCCCTTCCACGACCGCGGGGGCGGCAAGACCCGCCGTACCGTTCCCGGCGTCGAGCACAACCCTGATGCCGGAGAGATCGCCAAAGTCCTTCCTGAGGTGGTCGATATACTCTCCGGTCACCGGCCTCTCTTCGACCCTGCCGTTTCCCTCGTCGAAGGCCCCTCTCTCGATGATCTCCCGGATCTTCTGTATCTCCTGGCCGTAGATCGTCTCTTTGCCGAGGCAGAGTTTGAAGCCGTTATATTCGGGAGGATTGTGGCTGCCGGTGACCATGACGCCGCCGTCCGCCGCAAGACGGTAGAGCGAAAAATACTGCACCGGAGTCGGGCATTCGCCGATATCGACCACCTCTGCGCCGGTGGACGCAAGCCCCCCGATCAGTTCCGCCGCGATCGGACCCGAGCTCAGCCTCACGTCCCTGCCGACGGTTATCCTCGGGGAGCCCTTCTGTGAACTGCGGCCGATATAGGTGCCGAAGGCCCTGCCGATCAGCAGCGCAGCCTCAGGCGTCAACTCCCGCCCCCAGACGCCCCTGATATCATATTGCCTGAAAATCGTCTTGTCGATCATTCTATAAGAAACTGATAAAGACGCCGGGGACACGTTACCCGCCTCTTTGCCTTTCCCTCTCCCGGGTATCTTTTTTAGCTGTCCGTTTTCTTGCCTTCACCTGCCTCCTGATCTCCCCCTGTTCTGCAGGCGTTCTTCCGTATTCGTCGTCGAAGCGGACGATGTCGTCCTCGGCCATGTAATCGCCGTTCTGGACCTCGATGAGATGCAGGGGCACCTTCCCCGGATTCTCGAGCCTATGGCCGGTCGACATCGGGACATACGTCGACTCGTTCGGATGGACGTTGAAGCTCTTCTCCCCGACCGTCACCCTGGCGGTGCCCGAGACAACGACCCAGTGCTCGCTCCGGTGATGGTGAAGCTGGTAGCTGAGCTTGGCGCCGGCGTTGACGACGATCCTCTTGATCTTGTACCGCGCCCCGACCTCCAGAATTGTATAGGAGCCCCACGGCCTGCTCACCGTCACGTGCTCGACCAACTCGTCCGCCTTCTTCTTCTTGAGCGCGTCGACCACCTTTCTGACGTCCTGGGTGTTGTCCTTGCGGCAGACAAGCGTCGCATCGGGGGTATCGACGACGACCATATTCTCGAGGCCCACCGTCGCCACGAGCCGCTTCCCCGCGTATACGATCGAATCCCTCGATCCGATATCGATCACGTTTCCGGCAACGACGTTTCCGGCTTCATCCTTCTCGGAGATATCTTCGATCGCCCTCAAGCTCCCCATGTCGGACCATCCTATGTCGGCCGATATCACCGCCACTTTCTTTGCCCTTTCCATGATGCCGTAGTCGATCGAAACCGGCTTAAAGGCCCGGAAGGCGGAGGCGACCGCCTCCTCTTCGGTCTTCTTCCCGATCGCCTTTTCGATCGCGACGATGCCGCGGTAGAACTCAGGAAGCTGCCTCCTGATCTCGGCAAGCACGTCCTTCACCCGCCAGACAAAGATGCCGCTGTTCCAGAGATAGCCGCCTGACTTCATATACTGCTTCGCGGTCTTCAGGTCGGGCTTCTCGACGAAGCGCGTCACCTCGAACTCGCCCATTGCGGCGTCCTTTGAGATGCTTCTTCCCGTCTGGATATAGCCGTAGCCGGTCTCAGGCCTGTCAGGCTTTATCCCGATCGTGGTGAGGTATCCCCTCCGGGCCAGGGCCTTCGCCCTCCGAAGGACCTCCATGAAGACGTCGTTCTTCGCGATGATATGGTCCGAAGGCATCACCGCCATGACCGCATCGGGGGATTTCTTCGCGATATGCGCGGCGGCGAAGCCGATGGCCGGAGCGGTATTCTTCGCCTCGGGCTCGTTGAGAATCTTCACTCCCTCTGCGCCTTCCACTTCGAGCAGCTGCTGCCCGATCTCGTAGGCGTATTTCTGCCCCGTCACGATGTAGATGTTCTCTTTCGGCATCGCGTCTCCCAGCCTTGCCACCGTCTGCTGGATCATCGTAAGGTCGCCGAACACCCTCAGCATCTGCTTCGGGCTCGTCTCCCTGCTCAGCGGCCAGAACCTCGTCCCGCTTCCGCCCGCAAGTATCACCGCATACATGCCATCACCCCTCTCTCAATAAAGACTGCTCGCCGTCCTGTGCTCGCCGTCCTGTGCTCACGGTCCGAAGTTCACTAATCGATGTCAGCTCCCCGTTTTCCTCCTCACGCACGCTTGAAGCAGCGCGGGACTCGGAACGAAAACCGCCACACGGCTTTGCCTCGCCTTTCACGGCGCACGGTGAGTAATTATACCGCAGACACAGACCCATTCACCATTCATTGTTTGCCGCTGACTGTCTTTTCATAAAACTCCACCCTTCCGTCCCATTCCCCGACCTTTCTCAGACCATGCGCGGCGAGGGCGCTGCGGTAGGCAGGAACGCCGCCCGTCCCGATCAGGACCGCCTTTGTCCGCTCCCAGTCGATCCCGGGGGGCGCCGAAGAATTGCTGAACTCATAATCATGCATCGGGCTGACGAAATCGCAGGTAACGTAGATGTAGGGGTGATAGCCGATCACCTGCACTGCACTGCCCCTCCGGAACACCGCGTTGATCGCCTTCGCCTCCGCAGTCTGGGCCGCCTTCTGCTGCCGGAGCTCCCTGAAGGGCATCTTCATTCCGAGAAAAAGGGTCTCGAAGAAGACGACTGCGCAGAGCCCCATGACCGCCGCGGAGATGCCGGTCCGCCTGCCGGAGAGACGGTCGGCAACAAAGAGCAGCGACAGGGCCGACAGCAGGAAGAGTGAGGTGAAAAGCGCTATCCGGCCCTTCGGCAGGGCATAAAAAGAGGGCGTTGCCGCCACAAAGGCCGGCAAGAGGACGAAGAGACAGAGGAGCCCGGCGGCCCCCGCGTATCCCGCTGCCCGTCCAGCCCCCCGCTCTTCCTTCAGCGCGGGCCCGAGCAACATGCCAAGCAGGATGTAGCTCCAGGGCGCCACCAGGAGAAAATAGTGGTTAAACTGCCTGACCAGAAGCGGAAGGGACGAAAAGAGAAAGAGGACGCCGGCGGAAATATGCAGCCGTACGTCCGGGCTGAAATAGCCTCTCCTCTTCAAAAGCAGCAAGAGAAAGAGGAGAAAAGGCAAAAAGAGCCAGTTGGCCTGGACAAGACCGGCCAGGAGGCCGGAGACGTAACGGCCCGGACCGGACCATCCAACCGCCACGTATGAGGCAGAGGCGCTGCCCAGCACCCCGAAGGAGCGGAGCGCAGCGACCATGTCCGCTCCGGTCAGACCGACAAAAGCGAAGAAAGGCAGGGTCGACAATAATGCCGTCGCCACGATCTTCTTCCCGACCGCCCAGACGCCGTCCTTCTTCCTCCTTTCGAGCCATATCGCGGAGAGAAAGCCTGCCAGCACGAAAACGGAATACTGCTTGACCATGACCGCGCATCCGACAAGCAGCCCGGTCACCGCGCATTTCAGAAAACCTTCGCTCTTGCCGAGATACGCCAGATATGCAGCGAGGATGAAGGCAACCTGAAACGGCTCGAGCACAAACCAGAAGCCCTCCAGAATGATCGAGGAATAGAAGAAGGAGAGGCCGAGGAGAAGCCGCGGCAGCCTCACCGTGACGAAACGGGACAGGACGAGATAAAGGAGAAAGGCGTTGAGGGCATTGACGAGATAGACCAGGAGTACAACCCGGTCGAAGTCCGTTCCGAAGAGCCTCATCCAAAATCCTGCGATATAATAGATGCCCGGCGTCTTCCATGTCATCACATCCCTTGTCGGGACTGCGCCCTGCAGGACCTCCTTTGCGATCGGGATGAAGGTCCCCGCGTCCTCGTTCACCGGCACGACGCGGAAGGCGAGGAAGAGATAGAGGGCGGCGAGAAGTGAACCGACGGCAAGAAGGCGGAGGGCAATGTTCGTCGTTCTATGTTCCAGGTTCAACGTGGGAAGCTCTATGCTCTTTGCCGCGCGCACGGCACGTAATTATAGCGCCGCAGGGAATAAGAACGTTCACTGTTCACGTTCCCATTCCCCGCTGCCTGCCCTTTCCTCGCCGCGAGGAAGATCGGATTCAGACTCAACCAGTCGCTTAAAATACTCAATCGTCTTTTCGAGTCCCTTTTCGAGCTGCACAGCCGGCTCCCAGCCGAGTTTCTCCCTCGCCAGCCCGATGTCCGGCTGGCGCTGGGCCGGGTCGTCGGAGGGAAGGGGCGCAAAGACTACCTTGAGTTCCGGGTCCTCTGGCCTGTGTTCCCCGTTAACCAGCTTAATCACCAGCTCAGCAAGCCGGAGGATTGTAAACTCCACGGGATTTCCGAGGTTCACCGGGCCGGTAAAGTCGTCCGGGCTCTCCATCAGCCTTACGAGCCCGTCGACCATGTCGTCGACGTAGCAGAAGCTCCGGGTCTGGCCCCCGTTGCCGTAAACCGTAATCTCTTCTCCGCGCAAGGCCTGCATGATGAAGTTCGAGACGACCCTCCCGTCGTCGGGGTGCATCCCGGGACCGTAGGTGTTGAAGATCCTCGCCACCTTGATCCTGAGGCGGTGCTGCCGGTGGTAGTCGAAGAAGAGCGTCTCGGCGCACCGCTTGCCCTCGTCGTAGCAGGACCTCAGTCCTATCGGATTGACGTTGCCCCAATACGCCTCCGTCTGCGGATGCACGACCGGATCTCCGTATACCTCGGAGGTGGAGGCCTGGAGGATCTTCGCCTTCACCCTCTTGGCGAGGCCGAGCATGTTGATCGCCCCGTGCACGCTCACCTTCGTCGTCTGGACCGGATCGAACTGGTAGTAGACGGGTGAGGCCGGGCAGGCGAGGTTATAGATCTCGTCGCATTCCACGTAAAGCGGAAAGCAAATATCGTGGCGCAGGACCTCGAAGAGGGGGTTAGCGAGCAGACGGGCGATGTTCCGCCTTCTGCCGGTGTAGAAGTTGTCGACGCAGAGCACCTCATGCCCCTCTCCGAGCAGCCTCTCACAGAGGTGCAAGCCGAGAAATCCCGCCCCCCCGGTGACCACGATCCTCTTGCCGGAAAAATTTTTCATGTTCGATCCTTGGACAGTTTAGAGTTGAAGGTTAAAGGTTATGAATTAAAGTTAAAAGTCCCTTGTCTTTCACTTCCCCCCGTCTTTGTAGTATTCCTTATACCAGCCGACAAAGCGCTCAAGGCCGGTTTCGATCGACGTCGAAGGCTTGAAACCGACGTCCCGCATCAGGTCGTCGACGTCGGCGTAGGTGGCCGGAACGTCTCCCGCCTGTATCGGCAGCATATTTTTTTCGGCCTTCTTCCCGATGCATTCTTCGAGCACCCCGATGAACTGAAGAAGCTCGACGGGACTGTTGTTCCCTATGTTGTAGAGACGGTAGGGCGCATAACTCGTCGCGGAATCGGGGGCGTCGCCGCGCCAGGAAGGGTCGGACGCCGGTATGCGGCCGATCACCCTCGCCACTGCCTCTATGATATCGTCTATGTACGTGAAGTCCCTTTTCATCTTTCCGTGGTTGAAGACATCGATCGGCCTTCCTTCCATGATCGCTTTGGTAAAGAGGAAATAGGCCATGTCCGGCCTGCCCCACGGCCCATAGACCGTGAAAAACCTCAGTCCGGTGCAGGGGATACCGTAGAGACTCGAATAGGCGTGGGCCATCAGCTCGTTCGACTTCTTCGTCGCCGCGTAAAGCGATACCGGGTGGTCGACGTTGTCGTGGATCGAATACGGCATCTTCGTATTGGCCCCGTAGACCGAGCTCGACGACGCAAAAACAAGATGCTTCACACCGGTCTGCCTGCACCCCTCCAGCACGTTGAGGAACCCGCTCAGGTTGCTGTCGACATAGGCGTAGGGGTTTTTCAGGGAATACCTGACGCCGGCCTGGGCCGCCATGTTCACGACGACGTCGAACCGGTTTTCCGAAAAGAGCCTCGCCACACCGTCCCTGTCGTGAAGGTCGAGTCGAATTGGGGTGAAGCGCCGCTCAAGCGAGAGCTGCTTCAGCCTGGACAGCTTGAGGCCGACGTCGTAATAGTCGTTGAGATTGTCGAGCCCCGTCACCTCGTCTCCCCGATCGACCAGCCGCTTCGAGAGAGAGAAGCCGATAAAGCCCGCAGCGCCGGTGACAAGAATTCTCATACCGCAGGCAAGGTAGAGGCAAGAGGGGAAATAGGCCCCCCAGTCGTGCTAAACATCTTCCTTGCACACCCCCTTTCTATTCTCCAGACTCAGAGTGATCTTTTTTCTGTCGTTGTATAACCCGCAAAGGCCTCTGTCAATCATCTCTGCCCCTGGCCTCCCTATAGTTTACTCTTTTTTGCACTCCGGATGACTCCGGTTCTCTGTCAAAGAGCCCCGTGACATATAAAAGAAATTAATCCGCCTCATTCCCGGCCTTTACCTCGTCTCTTGCCTGCCTTCCTTTATCCCTCCGGTCTTTTTCTGTTCCATCTTCCCCAGCGAACGGCTTTCGACTTCGAGCCTGAAGTAGAGGGTATCGAGGAGTATCATCGCCCTCTGTCTGCCGGGCATGTTCCGCTCGAAGACGCCATAGAAATCCTTGAACGGACCCTCCCTAATCAGGACCCGCTCTCCCTTGCGGAACTCCTCGCAGACCGGCGTCACCACGCCGTCCTCCATCCTCTCCCGTATGGCCGTTATAATCCTGGGAGGAACGATCAGCGGACTTTCCTTCCCGACGACATATCTGACCCCGCGCGTATACCTGGCCAGATGGCCCTCCTCTTCCTCGTCGAAACAGGCAAAGAGATACCCCGGGAAGAGCTGCTCGACTGAATCCCTGTATCTGCCCCGCCAGAACTTCCGTATACGGATCTTCGGGTTGAGCGTTTCCATCCCCGCCTGGTTCAGCAAGCTGGCCACCGTCTCTTCGCATTTCACCTTCGTATATATCGCGTACCAGCTCGCCATATAAACTCTCCCGAACCTTCGCCTATCCACCCTTCATCTCCCTCCCTGAGCGCCTGCCTGGTCTCTTCTCTCCCTGTTTTATCTCAAAGACATCCCCTGCCCGTATGCCCAGTTTCTTCGAGAGGCCGGCGTTGATCTCCAGGACATATCCCGTCCCTTCCGGCATCGCGATCAACGGGCACCGCTCGCAGGGCTGACGTTCCGGTATGATATCGATCACCCTTGACTTCCTGTCGAAGACGACGAAATCGAGCGGATACCTCATCCCCTTCATCCAGAAGTAATACTCCCCCTCTCCGAGAAGAAAAAGCATACCGTTTTCTTCAGGCATCGCTTCCCTGCCGGAAAGCCCCCTCCTGACCGACATTTCACCCGCCGCGATCTCGACGTTGAAATGCGCCACCGTTGCGGCCGATCCGTCGACCCCGGGGCTGACGATCGTCATCTTCGCCTCTTTCGGCATTTCTCCCGAAGCCGCAGCGGCCGGAAGGACTGAAAAAAGCAGAAGTGCGGCCACGGAAAGTAAGGCATAGGGTGTAAGAGGTGAGCCGTAAGGCGAAAGACGCAAGAGGTAAGGTGTGACCCCCTCTGACCCCGCTCCGATCTTTTTTCTCCTGCTCCTCACCCCTGACTCCTCACGGTATTTATGATACACATTTTACGCCGTCATTCCCACTGCGCATGCAAAAAGGAAAAGGGGGGAAGGATATGGGGATTGAAATCGAAAACGCTGCACATCACCCTGGAATACGCACTGCTATCAGGCATTTCACGTAAGGCAGCCGAAGGCCTCCCGAAGCATGGCCCTTCTCCGCAGAACGCGGGACGGGCTGTCCCGCAGACGCTTATTGACTTCGCAAACCTTCTCTGGTTATCGTTAACATTATGAGGCTCGTTCTCTTCGACATAGACGGGACCCTTATCGATTCCGGCGGCGCAGGCTCGAAGGCGCTCGGCCTTGCGTTTGAAAAAATGTTTTCGGTGAAGAACGCCTTCCGCGGGGTAAGCATGGCCGGCAAAACCGACCTCCAGATACTGAAGGAAGGACTCGCCCTTCACGGCATCGGCCGCGAAAACGGCGTCATCCCCGAATTCTTCAGGGCATATATCGGTTACCTCAAAGAAACGGTCCTGCTCGGCAAGGGCCATGTCAAACCGGGGATATTTACTGCCCTCGATACGCTGGCCGCCCGCAGCGGGAGCATCCTCGGGCTTCTCACCGGAAACATCAGCGAAGGGGCGAGGATAAAGCTCGATGCCTATGGCCTTTCATCATACTTTCGGGTCGGCGCATACGGCGACGACTCCGAAGACAGGAACAGGCTGCTTCCGGTCGCGGTAAGGAAGGTTTATGAGGCGGATTCCGTGAGGGTGGGGTTTGAGGACTGTGTCGTGATAGGCGACACCCCCCGCGACGTCGACTGCGCAAAGCCTTACGGGGCAAAGGCAGTAGGGGTGGCGACCGGGCCTTACTCGTCCGGGGCGCTCCGCGCCGCGGGCGCGGACGCGGTCTTCGAGGACCTTTCGGATACCGACCGGTTTATCGCGGAAGTGGAGACCGGGTAACAACCGGGTAAAGGAAAAGAAGAACACCTCTTCCGTCTCTCCCTCTTCTTATTCCCCTGTCTCTTTCCCGGTCTCTCCCTTGCCCCGGTCTTTACCTCTCCCTGCCCCTTTCGCCCGCCGGGACTCTGTTATAATGTAAATAGCTCACCTGGCGATAAAACTCTCGGACCGAGGAGGCATGCATGGCAACCATCCTTGACGGCAGAAAGCTTGCCGAAGAGATCAGGGCGGACGTTAAAAAAGAAGTGGCGACACTAAACAGGATCGGCATCGACGTGGGACTGGGGCTCCTGCTCGTCGGAGAAAATCCGGCGTCGGTCCAGTACTTTCAGGCCACGCTGAGCGCCTGCAGAAAGACCGGCGTGACCGCCTACGAGTTCAGGCTTCCGCAGACCGTCACTGCAAACGAGATCCTGAACCTTGTCAACAAGATCAATACGGACGAGCGGATACACGGGCTCCTCGTGCTCATGCCGCTTCCGCGGCATATGAACCCGCGGAGGATCATCAATCACATCGTACCGGAAAAAGACATCGACGGCCTCGGCGCCATCTCCGTCGGAAGGCTTGCGGCAGACGAGTCGACGTTTCAGCTCTTCAGAAAAGACAGCGACAACGCGGACCAGCAGTCCAGGATGATCCTCTCGCTCTGGAGTTTTCTGCCCTGCACGCCTTTCGGCGTGATCAGGCTTCTCGACCGGTACAAGGTGCCGGTCAGGGGGAAGCACGCCGTGATCATCGGCAAGAGTCTCGCCGTCGGAAAGCCGCTGGCGACGATGTTTCTCGCAAAAGAGGCGACGGTGACGGTCTGCCACAAGGAGACGCAGGATCTCGCCGCCATGACGAGACAGGCGGATATCCTCTGCTCCGCGACCGGAAGGGTCGGGCTCATCAGGGCGGGAATGGTGAAAAAGGGGGCGGTCGTCGTCGACATCGGGATCAGCGTGCTCAAGGACGGCTCGATCGCAGGAGACGTAGATTTCAAGTCCGTCTCGAAGAAGGCGTCGCTTATCACGCCGGTCCCAGGAGGCGTCGGGCCGGTGACGATCTCGATGCTGCTCGAAAATACGGTCCGCTCGGCCCAGCGCAACGAGCTTTTCAAGAGTCCGCTCGTGGTGATGGGATGAGGCAATGAAAAGTGAAGAGCGGGGTGTAACCGAGCTCGGCTTTAACTTTTAACCGTTACCTTTTAACAAAATGTCCGATTTTCATCTCAACTCGAATTTCGTCCCGAAGGGGGATCAGCCGCGCGCGATCGAAGAGCTCACCCGCGGGGTGCTGCAAGGGAAAAAGCACCAGGTCCTCCTCGGGGTGACCGGCTCGGGGAAGACCTTCACGATTGCGAACGTCATCGAGAAGGTGAAGCGGCCGACCCTCGTGATCGCGCACAACAAGACTCTCGCTGCGCAACTCTACGGCGAGTTCAAGGAGATCTTTCCGGAAAACGCGGTAGAGTTCTTCGTCAGCTATTACGATTATTACCAGCCTGAGGCCTACCTGCCGACCACCGACACCTATATCGAAAAAGACGCGATGATCAACGACGACATCGACCGGCTGCGGCATTCGGCAACGAGGGCGGTGCTCGAACGAAGGGACGTGATCGTCGTCGCCTCGGTCTCCTGCATCTACGGCATCGGCTCTCCCCGGGACTATATGGACATGCATCTGCAGCTCGAAGAAGGGATGCGGACGGGGCGCGAGGAGGTCCTCGAGCGGCTCGTCGAGATGCAGTTCGTCAGGGCCGACACCGACTTCAAGCGGGGGTGTTTCAGGGTGCGGGGCGACGTGGTCGAGATCTATCCGTCCTTTTCGCTCGACAGAGTGGTCCGGGTCGAATTCTTCGGCGACGACATAGACTCCCTCGCGGAGGCGGACCCTCTCACCGGACGCAGGCTTCGAAAGTTGGGGAAGATCGCGATCTTCCCCAACAGCCACTGGCTCACGCCGAAAGACAGGATCGAGTCGGCCCTGCTGGCGATCGACAGGGAGATGAAGGAGCGCGTCGAGGTGTTCCTGCGGCAGGGCAGGATAGCAGAGGCGAGAAGGATCGAGGAGCGGACGAGGTTCGACATCGAGATGCTGAAGGAGTTCAGCTATTGCCACGGGATCGAAAACTATTCGCGACATCTGAGCGGCCGGGAGGCGGGGGAACCGCCCTACACACTGATCGATTACTTCCCCGAGGACTTTCTGATCGTGATCGACGAGTCCCACGCAACGGTGCCGCAGATCAGGGGGATGTACGAGGGGGACAGGTCGCGAAAACAGACGCTGATAGATTTCGGTTTCAGGCTGCCTTCGGCGCTCGACAACCGCCCGCTGAGGTTCCCCGAATTCGAGAAGCGCGTGGTTCGGGCGATCTACGTCTCGGCGACCCCGAGCCTGTATGAGATCGAAAAGTCGCGCGGGGAGGTGGTCGAACAGATCATCCGTCCGACCGGCCTGACCGACCCCAAACCTACGGTACGGCCGGTCGCCGGCCAGGTCGACGACCTCCTGGGCGAGATACGAAAGAGGGTCGGGAAAGAGGAGCGGGTGCTCGTCACCACCCTCACGAAAAAGATGGCCGAGGACCTTACCGATTACTATACCGAGCTCGGCATACGGGCGCGCTATCTCCATTCAGATATCGACACCCTTCAGCGCGTCGAGATCATCAGGGACCTGAGGCTCGGCGCATTCGACGTGCTGGTCGGCGTCAACCTGCTGAGGGAGGGGCTTGACCTGCCGGAGGTGTCGCTCGTTGCCATCCTCGATGCGGACAAGGAGGGCTTCCTCCGTTCAGAGCGCTCCCTCATCCAGACGACCGGGAGGGCGGCCCGGAACGTAAACGGCGAGGTGATCTTCTACGCCGACATCATTACCGGCTCGCTGAAGAAGGCGATCGACGAGACGACGAGAAGGAGAGGGATACAGGAGGCTTATAACCGGGAGAGGAATATCACGCCGGAAACGATCAGGTCGAGCATAAAAGACATCGTCAGCTCGATCTACGAATCGGACTATTGGACAGTGCCCGCGGCGGCGGAGGAAGAGGCGGAGTATCGTCTTGACGGCGAGTCGCTGAAGCGCCTCGAAAAAGAGATGAAGGAGGCGGCGAAGGCCCTCGATTTCGAGAGGGCGGCTTCGATCAGGGATAGGATCAGAGAAGCGCGGAAGAAGATGATCGAAATAGGGACGAAAGAATAGTCAGGGACCGGGCCTCAGAAGAGGGAAGGAGCAGGAGAGGGCAACAAAAACGGCGGGGAGCGACGTCTCACACCTCACGTCTTACTCCTCACCAATCACCTTTCACTTTTTAAAGCCGCCGGAGGCCGCGCGCTTACCCCGCGAGTTTCTTCTCCTGGAGCTTCGCCTTCAGGATATCCCCGAGACTGCCGAGTCCCGAGGAACCTCCCTCGGTCTGCTTGACCGTGTCTACATACTCGGCGTACTCCTCTTTGACCTTCTTGTCCATCAGCGCCTTCCGGCTGAGCCTGATCTTGCCACTGCCCTGCTCGACGTCGACCACGACCGTCTGGAGAGCGGCGCCGGGAGCGAATATGCGCTTCGGATCGCCGTCAGTGGCGCCGATTTCTGAATTCGGGACGAGACCGGAGAGTCCGTCGCCGATCTTGACAAAGATACCAAACGGCATTACCTTGTCGACAACCCCTTCCACCACCTTCCCCACCTCGGGGAGTACCACGACCTTCGGCGCCGCCTTGGGCTGCATCGAAAGGGATATCTTGCGGTTTTCCTCGTCCACTCCGAGCACGTAGACCTCCACCTCCTGGCCGGCCTCGACCACCTCCTTGGGATGGTTGATCCGCCTGCCCGCTCCGAGGTTGGAGATATGGATGAGCCCTTCTACGCCCGGCTCCAGCCGTACGAATACGCCGAACGGGGCGAGCCGCACGATCAGGCCGTTCACCCTCCCGTCGACGGTATACCTGTCCTTTACGCCGGCCCACGGGTCCGGCTCCAGGGCCTTCAGACTGAGGGTAAGGCGGTTTCTCTCCCATTCCAGCGCAATGATCCGCGCCGTCACCTCCTGGCCGATCGTCATGGCGTCGGCCGGCCGCTTTGCCCTGTCCCACGAAATCTCGCTCGCCGGGATCAGCCCGTCTACCCCGCCGAGATCGACAAACGTCCCGAAATTCTGTATCGACCGGACGGTGGCGGTTACATCCATCCCGACCGAAAGAGTTTCCCTGAGCTTTTCAATTTTTGCTTTTCTTTCTCCCTCAAGCAGGGCCCTTCGCGACAGGATCACGTTCTTGCCGTTCTCCTCGAACTCGAGGACCTTGAACGGGAAAGACCTGCCGAGGAACAGGCCACCCTCGCGGCCGCCCTTCAGGTCGATCTGCGAAAAGGGGCAGAAGCACCGGACACCGCCTACCGTCACCTCGAAACCGCCCTTCACCTCTCTTTTGACGGTCCCCTCGACCGCCACTCCCGCCTCGAAAGCGTCCCTGAGCGCGGCAAGGGTGACGGCGGCATACCCGTTCACCATAGTAGTCAGCCTTCTCACCCCGTCTCTGACAGTGACGTAGTACGCCTCTATTTCGTCGCCGGCCTGCACCGAGCAGCTGCCGTCTTCCTTCATGAACTCATTGAGATCGACCACCCCTTCGCTCTTTCCCCCGAGATCGATGTAGACGAGGTCTCCCGATATGCTCACCACGCTCGCCTTCACCTTCTGCCCCGGCGAGAGCCTTTCCTTCAGCCCGACGCTCTTTTCGAGAAGCTCGGCGAAGTTCTCCTTCGCCTCGACCGCAACGTCGGTCTTTGCGATATTATTCACCCGATCGGGATTTTCGATATTTTCATCAGACATGGTTTTCGTACCTCACAATTGATTTAAGTCCTCTTCGCCAAACTACGTCCGAAGGTTGATACCCTGAAGGAGTCTGAACAAACAGAGGCCTTAAGTTTAAAAGATTTGGTGCGCCGGAGTCAATGCCGCACGGCAGGCCCGTCAAACCGGCGGGATAATGTCCTCCTTCCCCCGGGAACAGGACGGCCAGCTTTGATGAAAAGAACGACTGCATTTACGATAGAGCGGCGGGCTTGTCCCCGGAAAGCGTCCCTGTCAGGACTGCAACGAGCGTATTCAGAAAAGTGGCCGGCGAATTCACCCTCGTCCCGGCTATTTTTCGCCGATTATCTTTCGACGACGTCGCATCGCGCTCGTCCCGCTGCATGGAGGATTCATCCTCAGGCGGTTACCCGAAGATCTCGACGACATTCCTTCCCTTGCCCTTGGCGCGGTAGAGAGCGTCATCGGCCCTTCCTATCAGGTCGGTGCAGGCGTCTCCCGGCAGAAAGGCCGCAACGCCGCAGCTGATGGTCACCGTGCCGACCGCCGTAAACGGAAAGTTTTGGATGCAGCGCCGGATCTTGTCGGCCAACTCCGCCGCCTGCTGCGGGCCGGTCCCCGGGGCCACCAGCATGAATTCCTCGCCGCCCCACCTGCCGAGAAGGTCCGTCAGCCTGATATTGTCCCGCACGATGCCGATCACGGTCTTCAGGATATAGTCGCCGCTCAGGTGGCCGTGGGTATCGTTGATGCCCTTGAAGTGGTCCAGATCGAACAGGATCAGGGACAGGGGGCTCTCGTACCGTCGCGCCCTTTCCACTTCCTGATGCAGGACCTCGTCGATCCTCTTGCGGTTGAATGCGCCGGTCAGGCTGTCTACCGACGCGGCGTCTTGCAGCTGATCGTGCAGCTGTTTCAGCTCGCCCACCATGCTGTTGAAGACGCGGGAAAGCCTGCCGATCTCATCATCGGACGATACCGCGACGACAGCGTCCAGATTGCCCTTTCCGACCTCGGCAATTGCGCGGCTTAATTTCGCCAGAGGCCTGCTGATGGTCCGGGAGAGCATCAAGACAAAACCTGCGGCGAAAAAGCCGATCAAGGCAAAGACCAGCGCCAGTCTGTTCTTCAACTCCATGAGAGGCGCCAGCGCCGCCCTCTCGGGGAAGGAAATGATCAGCGTCCACTCGTTGCCCGGGAAGGCCGCGTCCGCCTCCTCGCGGGCGAATACGACGATCTCGCGGCCCCTCTTGCCGGACGACGGTCCCGGCAGGAGCACTGCACCAGAGCCGCTGCCGGTCCGCGTCTTCCCTGCTACAGTGGAGAGCGGCGAGACATCCCCGAAAACGCCCTTTCCGCCATGCGTCGAAAAGAGTATCAGGCCTTTTGCATCGATCAGGTCTACATTGAATGCGCCGCCGACCTTGAAAAGCCCGAGCGGACGCCGGACGATCTCCTGCAGGGATTCGACCGGAATATCCGCCACTACGAAGCCGAAGGGTGCCCCACCTGCGTCCCTGACCAGATGCGCAAGATGAAACGCCCTGCCGTTGTGCGGCTCCGGCCGGGTTGTAGGCAAAAGGACGGTGCGGTCTTTCGACATCCCGGCCCAATCTTCCGGGAATGCATACCGTCCTCCGTTGCCTTCCGTGGCGGCGATCCGCCTTCCCTGCAGGTCGAAGAAGGAGATCGAAGAATAGGGAACGTAGGACCCGAAATGCCGTTTGTATTCTCTCAGCTTGTCGGATATCTCTCCGACGGCAGAACGGCGCGAGATGATGACCGGGTCCGCTGCCAGTTTCGCGATATCCTCGCACCTTCGGGAGAAGATCCGGTGGACCTTCTCCATCGCATAGGTGGATACCGCCACGAACTTCTCCCTGATCTGGCTCTCAAGGATATTAGCCGTTGCAAAAACGCCGGAAAGGGCCGTTATTCCGATCAGGGCAGCGGCCAGGGCTATGATGAGCATTAATTTCGTGCTTATCTTCATTAACAAACTCCTCTCCCGCACTCCGGAACGCTGCCCCCGCAACCACACGCCGCCATTTTGTGTAGCGCATCGACCCCGGGGGAATGAAGCCGAGCGCCGGCAGTGAGAGTCCATCTGCGGCGGAAACATATCAATTAGTTTAATATCAATGCAATTAACATGCCCCTCGCCGCTCCTTATAAAACAACCGGTTAACCTATCCGCCGAGGCATGACTATGGCAGCGGTTACCCAAAGTATGAAATGGATGTAACAACGCCGGGGAGAAGAAATGGATTTCGATAGTTCGGCGGGCCTGCCTGACGGCTATGGTGCGACTATGCCTTCTGAAAAAAGCGGTCCCGCAGAACAATATGCCTGCTGCGGGCGATTACGATGAGGCCCTCCCTCTTCCAGTCATTCAGCACCCTCGTGACGCTCTCGCGCGTCAGCCCCGCCATGTCGGCGATTTCCTGATGGGTAAGCTTGAGGTTGATCTTTACGCCGTCTGCCGTCTTTTCCCCGTTTTCCGAGACAAGGATCTTCAAAAGCATCCTGATGCGTTGCGGGGCGTCCCTGAAGTTGAGGATATGTATCCTGTTCCACGACTCTCGCAACCGGGAGCAGAGTATGCGCAGCAGGTTTTCGAGCACCTTCCTCTGACTGTAAAGGAGAGAATAGAAGTTATCCTTGGAGATGATCGCCACGAGCGATTCTTCAGTCGCAACGACCGCCGCCGTAGAGGTCTTGCCGTCTATCAGCGAGATCTCCCCGAAGAACTCCTGGGCCTGATGGATCGCCAGTATGATCTCCTTGCCCTCCTCGGTCGTCTGCACCGCCTTCACCTTCCCGAGCAGGATGATATACATGAATGCGTTCGTCTCCTCTTCCTGCAGGATCAGTTCGTTTTTCGAAAACTCCTTGACGACGACTTTGTGGCTTATCTCGAGCAGCTCGTCATCGGTAAGCGATGAAAAGAGTTCAATATCCTTGAGGAATTCTATTTTTATGTTTTCCATCTTGCTTCTTCAAAGGTTACCGCAAATCAACAGGCATTGTAAATATCGTTCAGTATTCAAAAAAAAGACCTATTGTGATCCGGATTACATTATTTTCCCCCTTCTTGGGGTAATCGCAAGTCTGAATACGCGATTTGTCCGGTCGCCCGGGGGGGGGCCTTCTGGCGATTTGCTGAAGATTTACCGGGGCGCGTTACACAAAACAAGAAAGAGACAGAGGGAGCGTCATGAGAAGAGACAAGGGATTCCGGGAAAATCCTGATAAGGATGAGTGGTGCGGCACCATGCTCTGCGACGAGATGGAGGACTGCGCCGAACCGCGCCTGCAGGAGGTAGTGGACGATGACTGTGTCCCCGCCAGTGCCGGGATTCTGGAACTCGACGGGGAATGTGTCGAAATGGAGGAAGGAGCCGAGGCCGAAGATGCGCAGGGCTCCGATGCCGCGGAAGATCTGGTCAGGACCTATTTTCACTCCATGGGCGACATCGCCGTCCTGACGAAAAACGAAGAGACCGAACTGGCAAAGAAGGTGGAAGAGGGCACGGCTGTCATCCGTGAAATATTATGCTCTCTGCCGCTGCACAAGGAGGCCGGGGACGGGACGGCCGGCTCCGGAGAAGCCGAGTCGGAATCGAAGGTATTCGAAGCGAGCCTGACCATGCTCGAAGACCTCATGAAGAAGATCGGCTCCGCAGACGCCGCAGAAGCCTCCAGAATGGCGTCTGCAATGATGACGGACCCCGTATGCCTGAAGAAAAAATGGGAGCGGATCGAGGACGCCAGAAGGTCGATCACAGCCGCAAAGGACGAATTGACCATAAGAAACCTCAGGCTCGTCATCACGGTTGCAAAGCACTATGTCGGCAGGGGCCTTCCGCTTCTCGACCTCATTCAGGAAGGCAACATCGGCCTGATGAAGGCAGTCGACCGGTTCAAATATGAGATGGGCTTCAAGTTCAGCACCTATGCCACATGGTGGATCCGGCAGGCGATCACACGTGCGATCATGGAACAGGGGAAGACGATACGGGTCCCGGTCCATATCGTCGAGTTTTACAACCGGGTGGCGAAGGCCACGCGGGAGCTTACCCAGGAACTCGGAAGGGAGCCCGGCAACAGGGAGATCGCAAAGAAGCTTCGTGTCTCGGTAAAGAAGGTCGACGAGGTCTGCAAGGCGATCAGAACACCCGTGGCCCTCGAAACGCCGGTCGGAAGCGAGGATTCGGTGCTCGGCGACTTTATCGGCGACCGCGACTGTCCCCTCCCCGACGCCAGCTTCGAAAAGAAGGAGATTTCGAAAAACCTCGTAAAGATCCTTAAGACGCTGTCGTACCGCGAGGAGAAGGTGATCAGAATGCGCTTCGGCATCGGCGTGGAGCGGGACCATACCCTCGAAGAGGTCGGCAGGAGGCTTTCGATCACCAGGGAGCGGGTGCGCCAAATCGAGGTCCAGGCGATGAGAAAACTCCGCCACCCAAGCCGGCTGCGCACACTGGAAGAACTGGCCGCCCTCTGACATTTCCGGGTGCGTCGCCGGTAAAAGCGCCTTCCCCTTTGCCGCTGAAACGCCGCCGGGAAGCCGGTGAGGACAAAAGACATCGGCGGCCTGATAGAGGGCCATGAAGAAAGGGCTTTACCTTTTCGCCCGTATCCTCAGGCTTCGGCACACGGCAGGCATATCTCGACAACGAGACCGCCCTCCGGATCGTTCGATGCCTTCACCGTTCCGCCATGGAGGACCACCGCCCGCTCGGTGATCGCCAGCCCGATACCCGTCCCCCCCGTCTGACGGTCGCGGGCATCCGCGACGCGATAGAAAGGCCTGAACAACTGCGCCAGCGCAGACTCGGGGACTCCGCGTCCGTGGTCGCGGACCCTGACCGTCGCTGTCTGCCGCCCCTCCTTTCGGACGCGCCCGATATTCACGTCAACGGTCGTGCCTTCTTCAGTATATCGGACCGCATTCCGGACAACATTTTCGATCGCCCTTCTGAGCATCTCTTCCGACCCTGCGACCGTAACATCCTCCGCCGATACGATTCGCACCAAACGGCCGCGGTCACTCGCCTCGAAATTTGCATCGTCCGCGACAGCCTGTACGAGCGGCAGGAGGGCGACGCCTTTCCCTTCGATCTTTTCCGCCCCGCTCTCCAGCAGGGTGAGGGTGACCAGCTCGCCGATCAGCTGGTTCAGCCTGTCCGCCTCCCGCCCGATCCGGTCGAGGGCCTTGTCGGCGTCGGCGCCGGAACGCTGCCTCGCCAGCTCCAGCGCCACATTGAGACGGGCAAGCGGCGATCGCAGCTCATGAGATATGTCCCGGAGAAGCCGCCGCTGACCGCTCAGGAGAGCCTCGATCCGCTCCGTCATCACATCGAAGTCGCGCCCCAGATCGGCGATCTCGTCCCTGCGTTCCCCGAAAAGCGGGCCTACCCTCGTGGTCAACGCGCCGGCCGCCACCTGGCGGGCGGCCTTCTGCAGTTGGAGGATCGGAGCGGTAAGCGAGCGGGCGAGGAGGTAGCAGACAACTCCCGCGACGATAAAAGTGACCGACAGCCGGAGTCCGATCTGGCGCGGGTCGAGCACCCGGGCAAGCGGCGACGGATGCGGGATCTCGGCAAGGACCGCAAAATCCCCTTCGACCGGCTGAGCGTACCAGAGCCCCCTTCTCCCCGGACCAAACTGGGGCTCCCCGGTCAGAAGCGCCGTCCCGGCAAGCCGCCTCCCGCGGGGCGAAGTGAACCTGCCCGACAGCGGCCCCCCCTCGCCGAAAAGGAGCACACTGATGCGCGACTGCCGCCCGATTCGGGCCTCTTCTTCGGCAAGCGCCCGAGCCCCGCCGGCCTTGTAGGCATCCGCGAGGGTCCTGCCGGCCTCGGAGATCTGTTTCTCGTAGCGTGCGATCGCCGCCGCCCTCGGGTTGGTGGTAAGAGCGATGACCACCCCGATTGCGCCGACGAGGGTGACCGCGAGCCAGAACCAGAGGAATATTTTCATGAAGAGACTTCTCATAGGGTCTCCTCCCCCGAAGCGGAATCAGTCCCCTTCATCTCTGCCCGGACTGCCCGCGCAGGCATAGACGTAGCCGATGCCGCGCACCGTCCTGATGCGCTCCAACCCTTCCACTTCGTGTCCGAGCTTCTTCCTGAGGCTGCTGACATGCACGTCAATGCTCCGGTCATAGGGAGACAGGCCCCGCCCGAGGACCTTCCGGCTCAGGTCAGCCCGCGTCACCACCTTCCCGGCGGCACGCAGCAACTCTCCGAGCAGGCTGAATTCGATCGCCGTGAGCTCTACCGGCACACCGGAGCGCGTCACGGTGCGCGCCATCGTATCGAGTTGCACGTCGGCGACGACGAGCCTGCCGGAAGCCTCCCCCCGCTCTTGGGCTGAAGCCGGCTCAGCGCGGCGCTGGATGGCCCTGACACGGGCCACGAGTTCCCTGGGATTGAACGGCTTGGGGAGATAATCGTCCGCCCCCATCTCGAGCCCGACTATCCTGTCGACGTCGTCGCCCCGGGCGGTCAGCATGATGACCGGGATCTTCGACCTGTCCCGTATTCTCCTGAGTGCCTCGAACCCGCTGATTCCGGGAAGCATCACATCGAGCACCACCAACCCGTGATCTCCGGAAATCGCCCTGGCGACTCCTTGCTCCCCGTCGAAGACCGCCTCCACCTCGAAACCCTCGGGTCTCAGGTAATCCGAAAGCAGCTCGCAGAGCTCCCTGTCGTCATCGATAACAAGTATACGGCTCATCGGAATCCCTTCTTTTGTTTCATAGGTTATTCTACCCCGAAAGATACGGCTGCCGCTGTAAAGAATTGTTAAAAGATCTTTACGAAACTTTTCCATTGCCGGCGGTATCTTAACCCACCCTCAGACTAATTTCCGCTATGATAAAGGAAGCTAAAAGAAGGAAGACCGACAGCGGCGAGGAGGCAGTATGCGGATGAGAGAGCCGCCGGACCGGAAACGGGCCGGGCGAGTCGACAGGGGAAACGGGATTGCAGTGACATATTTCCCGAAACGATCACCACACACTAATGAGGAGGACCGAATGAAATCAGGAAGCGTTACACAACGAGCACATGATAGGGGAACCGGGCTGCGGGGATTGTCGGCGTTTGCACTCTGCGCAATGCTCTGCGCAGCCATAATCGCCTTCCCTCCGATCCCTGCCCGCGCGGCAGGGTTGCGCCCCCAGGCGCCCTCCGGGGAAAGGGTCGTTTCCCGTCTGAAGGAGCGGCTCAAGCTGTCGAACGAGCAGGTCAAGAAGATCCAGCCGATCATAGAAGAGGGCGTGCGGAAACAGGCCGCGATAAGACAAGAGATGATACAGCAGCGTCAGGCGACCGATACCAAAATCAACGCGGTCCTTTCTCCGGAGCAGAAGAAACAGTTCCAGGCGATGAAGGACGAGCGGCGCGAACGCATGCGCGGCAGGTTGCACAAACCTCAGGCGCCTTCCGAAGACGAACCGTAACAGACGTCCCCCCCCCGGCCGGAACAGGCGGCGTCCCGTTCCGGCCGGGGCATCGTCCCGCCGCCCTGCAGGGCGATTGTTTTTTTCCGGTTCTTTGTTTTAACCTGATAGAGGAAGACCAAAGACCGGAAAAACGATGTATAAAGAACATTTCGGCCTGAAAGAGGACCCCTTTTCGATCGCCCCCGACCCTCGCTACCTCTTTCTGAGTGAGGGTCACAGGGAAGCGCTGGCGCATCTCGAGTACGGAATGCGGGGCGGAGGAGGAGGGTTCGTGCTCCTCACCGGAGAGGTCGGCACCGGCAAGACGACCGTCTGCCGGCACCTTCTCGAAAAGATCCCTGATGGCGCCGAAGTGGCCTTCATACTGAACCCGAAGGTGACGGTCGAAGAACTGCTCGCCGCCATCTGCGACGAACTGGGGATCGGCTATCCTGCGGGCAATCAGAGCGTAAAGATATTCGTAGACGGGATCAACGAGTTTCTGCTTGATGCGCATGGGAAGGGACGCCAGACTATTCTTCTCATCGAGGAGGCCCAGAACCTCGTGGCGGACGTCCTGGAGCAGCTTCGGCTGCTGACGAACCTCGAGACGAACAGGGCCAAACTTCTGCAGATCATCATGATCGGCCAGCCGGAACTCAGGGAGATGATCGCAAGGCCCGAGCTCAGACAACTGTCGCAGCGGGTCACCGCGCGGTATCATCTCGGCCCCCTGACGGCCGGCGAGGTGTCGGCCTATGTGGCGCACCGGCTGTCGGTTGCAGGCGGACCTGCCGGATTGTTTCCACCCCCGGCGATCAAGAAGATATTCCGCATGACCGGAGGGGTCCCCAGGCTGATCAACGTGCTCTGCGACAGGGCGCTGCTCGGCGCGTATGTCGAAGGCAAGAAGTCGGTCGACCTCGCTACACTGCGCCGAGCAGCCAGGGAAGTCTTCGGAGGGGCTGCACAGAAAGCTCCCTCCCCGAGAAGATACGCTGCGGGGATCGCCGCCCTCCTGCTGATCGCCCTCGGGACCGCGCTCGGGGCGTACTACGACCTCCACAGGGGAGAGGGGAACCCTTTTCCCCCCCCTGCCGTAAAGGAACGGGTCGCCGCGCCCCTGCCTGCGCGGCCGGGACTTGATACGTTGTGGTGGCTCGATGACCGGTCCCTTCCCGGGAGAAGCCTTGTGTCGCGCGATAAAGAGAAAGCAGCCTCGGCACGGTGGTCCGTTGCGGACCGCTTCGGAAAAAAGACGCTGGGGGATAAGGTCCCGCAGCAACAGGGTGCCGGGGACGCCACACCCCTGAACACCCCGCCGACAGCCGGGCCGGGAGAATAGCGATGTCCTACATACTTGAAGCGCTGAAGAAGCTGGAGCAGAAACAGAGACGCGAGGAGGGGACACTGCTGCTGTCGGATCATCATGCCGGAGCCGCAAAGAGAAGGCAGCCCCCGTGGGTTTACCTGCTCGTCCTGGCGCTGGTTTTGAACGCGGGGTTGCTGTTGTGGTGGCTTCATCCATGGCGCCAGATGCATTCAGAAAGGGACGCGCTCCGGAGCACCGCCGAAATCAGTGCCGAGCCGAGCGGCAGGACATTATCGGGGTCACGAGGCAAAAGACAGGAGAATGCGCTCCCTCTTCCTGCAACCGAAGTCCCGGGGGAAAACTTTCCAGCCGATATACCCCGGCAGCAGGTCGTTCAGCGGGAAAAGTCTCGGGCGGCGGAGGTGGGCCAATCTTCAGAACCGGCGGCCGCCCGGGAGGTTACCGCAGTCCCCGCCGGACGACCGATCGACATGAGCCAGCTCCCGCCGGGACTGAAGCAGGGGCTTCCCGACCTGACGATATCGGGCCATTTCTTCGATACAGCCCCCTCACACCGGCTCGTGATCCTCGGCGGGCACACACTGCACGAGGGTCAGTCGGTGTCTCCCGGCCTGACGCTCGAGCAGATCACCCACGACGGGGTGGTCCTCAATTATCGGGGGACCCGCTTCAGAAAGGGTGTTTTTTAGGCTGCACATTCCGACGACATCGGCCGCTCATTCCGGTCCTTTCCGGCCACCATTCCGAAGGCGCCCGACCACCGAAAAAACATCCTACCGAATACATAGCCGACAAGCGCATTGATTGCACTTATGATAGCCGAAAACGCAGAGGAAAGCCCAGCAGCGATTGCCGCACAGACACCAGTGGACAGAAAAAGGGGACAGGCTAGAATGGCGCTAGTTTAAGCTGCTTCAGCATAATATTTGTTCCTGTGTGGAATCTCTCTCATTTCATGTCTTGGCAATGTCATTAACTGGTAATTTTTATGCCGTCGCTTAAGGCATCGGGGTTCATT
>JAJXTV010000032.1 GCA_021783515.1 Nitrospirota bacterium | reverse complement strand
ATAGATGCAGTGCCATGCCGCCGGATTTGCGCAAGGCGCATCAGGCGCTGGATAAGGCGGTAGATGCCGCATACGGCAGAAAGACCTTCTCGTCCGATGCCGAGCGGGTGGCGTTTCTCTTTGAGCTCTACCACAAATACACCAGCCTCCTGCCGTCGCCGGAGAAGCCGAAACGAAAGCGGAGGAAGAATTAAGAAGTCCCAGCATAATAAAGGCCGGCGGCTGAGGAATGGGGAAGCGGCTGAATAGCAGACTTCTAAGAAATCCTTCGAGGATCAGCTTCTCTGGGGATCGGGGCAGGCACAGTTGCCATAAATATCGGCAGTGGCCTTCCAGTTATTTCTGATTTTTTTTGCTCTTCCTCTTCGCGCTCTTCTTCCCCGGCGCACTCTTCGCCAACTCGACAAAATTAATCGGCGCGAGATGAAGGGGAGGGAAGCCCGCTCTTCGGGTCAAATCGGCAACGGTTTCTCTGATATAAGGGAAAATGATGGCCGGGCAGTTTACAGAAGCCAGCTGCTTCAACATCTTCTCGTCCGGCTTGCCGTTGAATGTAAAGAGCCCGCCTGCCTGGACCTCAAAGTAATAGGGAATATTGCCTGATTTCTGCATAATCCCAACTAAAACAACCAACTCTTGCTCCTTAGCCCTAAATTCAGAATTCAAGGACAATTTCGGGTTCCCGGCCTGTTCTTTGTTCTTAGGGGCGAATTCCCGGTTTATCGCAAAGTCGACCTTCAGTAATTTCAGATCGGCGAACTTCATCTCAGGCGGCAAGGGCTAAATCTCCTTTCTTAGTGATCGAGAACTTTCCATGCTTGACGGCCCATTTCCCCCCTGGTTGCCTGGGTGAAAGGATCGTCATCTTCAAAATCCGGTCAGGGCCTATTAAGGATTTGGTCTTGCCATGCCTGGAGAAGACTCCAAGAATGTTGTCGAGCGGTTCTCTGTTTACGCCCTCGTCAGTCAGGGAAGAAAGATCGACCTTGACCCTCTCGAGCGATGGCTGCTTAAAGACGAAATCGATTTCCATCTGCCTCTCTTTTTCTTCAATGGCTTGCAGCCTTTCCTCGACGGTCCGCGATATCTTGTCGGGCAAGGACGCTCCTTCGATTCTAAAATACTGCTTGAAGCTGTAGGGGTCCCTTAGAACAAGCATCAAGTTGTTGTGGACGTCATCTTGCAGTGCGCCACTTTCATACCGTTGTATCGTTATCGAACTGCACCCGAGCATCCTGGCAAAGGCCCTTTGGCTCAGACCATACTTAGCTCTTAATTGCCTGATATCTTCGGGCTGGAGAAGGCCCTTACGCCTGCGGAACTCTCTATAGGCGGTTTGAAATTTGTTCTCCTCGTCTTGCGCATCATAAAAATAGTGGTCGCCCTCACTACAATGATAAGCGTTCACCCTTACAGGTATTTCCTCGCCGCGAATTCTTACGACTTCGATCCGTGTGCCATAGACCAGGTTTCTTTTCTTCTCGCAGATCGGACATTCGTCTCTCGTTTCCCTGATTCTCTTAAACACGACCCCGTCCTTTCTTTTTGTAGGGATAGGTTATCTTCTTTTCCGGAAAATGGAATGACATGCATCTTCCCCCTTTTTCCCCATCTTCAGTGACATACACCTTTATCTTTATGTATATCTCGCGGCCCTTTACCTTCCGCCCAAACTCCCACCATTCGTGCCCGGCGATATCATGGTCGGGCGACGGTCCCCTGTAGAAGTCCGTGTGCACTAACCTGTGTATCTCATATGTGCGGTGCTGAGGCAGAAAGCCGAGTTCAGCCAAGGTATCATCATTTTTCCTGTTAACCCTGTCGATGACTTTCCCGTCCCAACAGCGCTTGAACTCCTTTAGAAACTCCTCTATTTCGGCTTGAGTCGGTATCCCCACGGGAACTAATATACCACAAGCCGGTTGTCGTCTTTTTGGGCCTAGCGAAGTGTAATGGAAATGAATGAGAAAAGTAAAGCAAAATGATATCATATGATAGCATATTATTAATTTATCATGGAATACACCAAAAGCAAAGTGCCAATTCTGCGAAATTACAAATCGCGGCAACAGCTTTCTTATGATGAAGCGCTTCCCCCCTTCATGCAGAAAAATGGCAAACTATCATATGAACATCTTACCCCCTGACTATTGCGGCGACGACAAGATGGAAGAGTATCTCGACAAGGCCGGGTCGCGGCTCTCGATCTTCGGACTTTACGGACTTCTCTTTGGCTGTCTTGCCGCCCCCAGGCTTGTTATGCCCTCAACGCTTATGCCGGAAATTTTCGGCAAAGAGGGCGCCAATTTCGAGACTATGGAGCAGGCTCAGGAGACGATGGGCAATATCATGGCCCGCTGGAACTACCTCAACGGATGGGACTCAGGCACTAAGGGTTTGCCTTTCCCAACAGTAAGCGTGCGTAAAACTCAACAACTCTTCGCCGGCCGAAATGAACGCAGTTGCCATAAATGCAGCCAAGTGGCAGAATAAAGGCAGGAGGCACGGAAAGGACAGATGGGAGGTATCCGATGAAAGTTAAGGCAACTTTTGTTAAGGACGGGGACTGGTGGGTAGCGTGGACGGACGATGTGCCGGGCGCGATGACTCAAGGAAAAACAATTGAAGAAGCCAGGGAGAATCTCATTGACGCAATAGCGGAAATGCAAAAAACTGTCGATCTTACTGCGCTGCCGAAGCGCGAAATTATCTTAGAAGAAATCGAAGTGTGAAGAGAAAAGAACTCATCCGGTATGTAGAGCGCCACGGTTGTGTTCTCGCCAGGCAAGGTGCAAAACATTCCCGTTACATAAATCTCGCCGATACGACCAGATCAGGCACTATCCCAAGACATAACGAAATCGCCGATCTTCTTGCGATAAAAATCTGCCGTCAACTGGGAATTCCCGATCCCAGGTAATCACTTACTCCCAGTGTCGCGCAGCGAGAAATCCTCGATCCTCAAGAGCCTCAAATCAGACCTTCAAAGCCTTGCCGATCCCGAAAAGGCAAAGATTCTCTCCCGTTTTTTCAAGACGGGAAGGGGGCAGTACGGCGAGGGAGATGTGTTCCTCGGGATTGTTGTCCCGAAGCAGCGGGCGGTCGCAAAGAAATACTTGGAGCTTTCCCTGAGCGATATCCATAGACTCCTTTCGAGCAAGATTCACGAACACAGGCTTGTTGCCTTGCTCATCCTCGTAAACAAATATAAAGAAGCGGACGGCAAGGCGAAGGGAGAGATAGCGCAGTTCTACCTGGAGCATACAAAACAGGTCAACAACTGGGACCTCGTCGACCTCTCGGCGCCGAATATTCCCGGAGATTATCTCCTTGATAAGGACCGGTCGGTGCTTTACAGGCTTGCGAGATCAGGAAACCTCTGGGAAAGAAGGATCTCGGTCCTGTCCACTCTTGCCTTTATACGGGAAAACGATTTCGCCGACACGCTCCGCGTTTCGGAAATCCTTCTCCGCGATGATCACGACCTGATCCATAAGGCGGTCGGATGGATGCTGCGCGAGATCGGCAAGAGAGACCAGAAGGCTGAAGAAGGTTTTTTGAGAAAACATTACCGCCGGATGCCGCGGACGATGCTCCGGTATGCAATAGAACGATTCGACAAAAAAAGAAGGAAGAGTTTCCTCAAGAGATAGTCGCGGGGTGCGCTTATCCCGCAGCTCTCTTCAGCATCTCCCGTGCGATCGAGCCGAGCGGCGCAATCTTGTCGACCCCGCCCAGCTTTATCGCCTCGTGCGGCATTCCGAAGACTACCGAAGTCTCTTCATCCTGGGCGATGGTGAAGGCCCCTGCATCGTGCATCTCGCGCATGCCCTTTGCCCCGTCGTCCCCCATGCCGGTCATGATGATCGCGACGGCGTTTTTGCCGGCATAACGGGCGGCGGACCGGAAGAGCACGTCGACGGAGGGCCTGTGCCTGCAGACGAAAGGGCCGTCCTTTACCTCGACATAATAACGCGCTCCGCTCCGCTTCAACAGCGTATGCCGGTTGCCCGGCGCGATCAGCGCCCGTCCGGTGATGACAGTATCGTCGTTTTCGGCCTCCTTCACCGTAATTTTGCAGAGACCGTCGAGTCGCTTCGCGAAGGCGGCGGTGAAGTTCTCCGGCATATGCTGGACGATGACGATCCCGGGGGCATCAAGCGGCATCGCCACAAGGAACTCCCTGAGCGCCTCTGTCCCGCCCGTCGATGCGCCGACCACCACTACCTGCTCGGTCGTCTGGACCATCGCGCGGTTCTTCGGCTTGGCGATGACGGCGTCGGCCGAAAGCTTTGGCGCGACCGCGAGAGCGCGGGAGGCGATCGGCTTTACCTTTGCCATTGCCGCCGCCTTGACGGCGTCACAGATGCGGACCTTTGATTCTTCCAGAAACTGTTTTGCGCCGATCCGCGGCTTCAGGATGATCTCGACGGCGCCGTATTCGAGCGCCCTGAGAGTCGTCTCTGCTCCCGCCTGCGTCAGGCTTGAGCAGATCACGACGGGGATGGGGTGCTGGCTCATGATCTTGTGGAGAAAGGTGATCCCGTCCATCCGGGGCATTTCGACGTCGAGCAGGATCACATCAGGGACTTCCTTCCTGAGCTTTTCGGCGGCGATGAAGGGGTCCGGCGCGGTCGCCATCACTTCCACTCCCGGCTCCGACGAGAGGATCTCCGAAAGCGTCTGGCGAACGACCGAGGAGTCGTCGACAAGCAGCACCCTGACCTTCCGGCTCATACGCCCCTCTTTTTGAAGGTGACGCCGGGGATGCCCCGGCGCTCGCGGTTGTTCGGAAGGCGCTTCAGGAATACGTCGCCGGTATCGGTATGGAAGATCAGCTTCCTGCCGAAAGAGTCTCCCACGTCCGCGGCGATGATCTGGAGACTTTTTGCGCGGATGGTCTCCAGGGCCGTCCTGACGTTCATCGTCCCTATCGTGTTTTCCCTCCGGGAGGCGAGGGTGTCGGCCCCGCCGAAGACCTTGATCTCGATTTCGTGTTCGGCGATCCCGAGGTCCCGGAACTTCTTCAGCATGAACTTTATCGAGCAGTCGGTATACTTGAACGCATCTTTGCAGTACTTCCTGCAGCCTTTCCTGGTCCGGCAGACGGGCAGGGTGGCATGGCAGATCGCGCCGATGCCGAGCCTCTTGTTGAAGAGCGTGACCGAGACGCATGAGCCCAGGACGGTCACCACCTTCGTCGGCTTTTCGCCGATGTAGAATTCGGCCGGCTGAAGATAAACGGTCGTCCGGTGAGGGGAATTACCATGGGTCATGACGGCCTTCGGTATACCATGGAGCCGACCGAGACGAGAGGCATGCTCAGGCTGCTGAGCGTTTCGGAATGTCCCATGAAGAGATACCCGCCCGGTCTCAGGTGGCGGCAGATCGTCTCAAGGACCTTCTGCTGCGTTGGCCTGTCGAAGTAAATGATGACGTTTCTGCAGAATATGATATCGAAGGACTCGTCGATGCCGAAGTCGTTGTTCATGAAATTGAGCCTTCTGAATTTTACGCAGGACCTGAGTTCCGGCGCCACCCGCAGCAGCCCCTTGTCCCTGTCTTTGCTCCTCATCAGGTATTTCCTCTTCATCGCCTCCGGCATCAGTCCGGCCCGCTCTTCCTTGTAGACGCCGCGAAAGGCCTTGTCGAGGACCTTCGTCGAGATGTCGGTGGCGAGGACCGAAAAGCGGAATCCGGGTTGCGACTCGGCATATTCGGTAAGCACCATCGCCAGCGTGTAGGGCTCCTCGCCGCTGGAGCATCCGGCCGACCAGAGCGAAAGAGGCTGTCTCGCGCCGGCTCCACGGAAACGGGAAAGCTCCGGAATGGCATGCCGGACAAGGTAATCGAAATGCTTCGGCTCCCGGAAGAAGTCGGTTTTGTTCGTGGTGACCACGTCGATCATATGCACCTTTTCCTGCAGCAGCCCTTCGGGGCTGAAGAGGAAGTCGCAGTACTCCCCGAAGGATTCGATGCCGAGCGCCCGAAGTCTCTTCCTGAGCCTCGCCTCGAGCATGACCCTCTTCTGCTCGGGCATCTTTATCCCGCATTCCGAACGGATGAAGGCGCTCAGCCTCTCGAAATCATTCCTCGACAGGGCCGCCGACATGATCATGTTGCCTGTTTTCATCATTTGGTGCCTTTCGATTCTTCCCGAAAGCGTCCGGGCTCCGGCTCCCTGCCAGGCCGGGGGAATGGCGGGCAGGAAGCCGGGACGGACCTTACTCCGGTTATGCGCCGGAGGGTTCCGCGCCGCCGGGGGCGGGGAGATCGCCCGCGTCCCGGACTAGAGACAGCTCATCGACCGAAAAGACCTTGTCGATGTCGAGAATGATGATAAAGGTCTCGTCGCGCCTGCCCATTCCCTTGATGAATTCGGTCCTGAGGCGAGTGCCTATCCTCGGCGCCGGCTCGATCTTCTCCGGGTCGAGTTCGATAACCTCCTGGACCGAGTCGGCAAGCGCCCCGAGCACCGTGGTATCGCCGTCGAGCGATATCTCGACGATGATGATGCAGGTGTTGACCGTATTTTCGGTCTTCGTCATGCCGAATTTCAGCCTCATGTCGACGACCGGCACGACGTTGCCGCGGAGGTTGATCACCCCTCTCATGAAATCAGGGGTGCGCGGCACCTTCGTGATCGTCGTGAAGTCGAGCACCTCTCTCACCTTCGATATCTCGATCGCAAAGACCTCGTCGCCGAGCTTGAAGGTGAGGTACTGCGTTGTTTCGGTAATCTCCGATACGCCGCTCATCGCTTCACCTCCTAAAACCGCTCGAATTCGTCGTCTTCGGCGTCCCGGCCCCCGTCGCCCATTTCGAGGGCAACGCCGGCCTTCTTGCCCGTCGTCTCGGTCTTTACCGACATCTGCGCCCTCTTGGCGCCCTCGTGACCGATATGGGCGACCTTACCCCTGTAGGAGACCCTTTCGGCGCCGAACCGCTTCCGGCCGTTGCCTCCCACCTTGAAGAACTCGATTACGCTCTGCAGATGCTCGGCCTGAGAGGCGAGCTCCTCAGCCGTAGAGGACATCTCTTCCGCTGCTCCGGCGTTCTGCTGCACCACCTGGTCGAGCTGCTGGACCGCCTTGTTGATCTGTTCGGCCCCGCTGTTCTGCTCGCCGCTCGCCGCGTTTATCTCCTGGACGAGCTCAGCCGTCTTCTGGATGTCGGGCACGAGCTTGTCGAGCATCTGGCCCGCCATCTCGGCCACCTGTACGCTCGACGCCGAAAGCTTGCTGATCTCCGCGGCCGCGGCCTGGCTCCGTTCGGCCAGTTTTCTCACTTCGGAGGCGACGACGGCAAAGCCCTTTCCGTGCTCTCCCGCCCGGGCCGCCTCGATCGCGGCGTTCAGCGCCAGGAGGTTAGTCTGCCTCGCGATCTCTTCTATGATCGATATCTTGCCTGCGATGTCCTTCATCGCCGTCACCGTCTCCGAGACCGCCTTGCCGCTTTCCTTCGCGTCGCCGGCGGACTTCTGCGCGATCTTCTCGGTCTGCTGGGCGTTGTCGGCGTTCTGGCGGATGTTCGAGACCATCTCCTCCATGGAGGAAGAGACTTCCTCGACCGAACTGGCCTGCTCGGAGGCGCCCTGGGACATCTCCTCCGAGCCGGAGCTCATCTGCTGGCTTCCCGACGCCACATTGTCCGACGCGGTCTTGACGTCCGCCACGATCTCCCTGAGCTTCTCGACCATGTTTTTCATCGAGCCGAGCAGCTGCCCCGTTTCGTCCTTGCTCTTCACGTCGATCGTCAGCGTGAGGTCTCCCTCGGCGAGCTTGTTCGCGACCCCGACGCCGATGGCGAGGGGCGCGGTGATGCTCTTCGTGATGAAGAGGCTGATCACGATACTAATCGCTATCGCAATCACGATGAAGACGATGAGAACCATGGCGATGCGCTTTGCGAAGTCGGTCATCGTCTTTTCCGCTCCGTCGAGTCGCTTGGACGCCGCCAGTTCGATGTTCTCGGCTGCGGCCTCCATTTTATGGATCGCGTCCTTGTATTCGCCTATCGCCTTGTTCGCATCCTGAGGGGTCTTCAGCGTGCCGGCCGTCACCATGCCGGAGACTTTCTTGAAGCCGGTTTCATAATTTGCCATCTCCGATTTCATATCCTTCAAAATGTCTTTTTCGTCCTGGACATAGAGGATCTTGTCGAGTTTATCTACCGCCTCATGGGTGTCTTTATTGGCAGTCTCCCACTTATTCATATAGTCGGCCTGTTTCTCGGGCGCTCCTATATTCAGGAAGAAATCCTTTTCCGAGCGGCGCATCTGAAGAACGCCCACATTAGTGTCCATTGACGTCATCGCGATGGCAGCGTCTCCGTGCAGAATACTGAGAATCTGGGTGTTAATAGAACCGATACCCCAATAGCCTGCGGCGCCGATCGCCAGCGCTATTGCCACTACCACACCGAACCCCAGAAGAAGCCGGGATCCTATTTTCATGTTGCCGAGCATAACCCTTCCTCCTTAAGAAATGTTTACACGAAAGAACCGGCCTGACCGATTCCGGATTTCACCGTGACGCCTGCTCGCTCACCTCCCCTTCTTCCACGATTCGTATCAGTTTCGAGACATCCAGGATCAGGGCGACCGTTCCGTCGCCGAGGATCGTAGCGCCCGATATTCCTTCCACGCCTTTATAGACCCTGCCAAGGGTCTTGATCACCGTCTGGTTCTCCCCGATGACGGTGTCCACGACGAACCCGACCTTCGTGGTCTCGTTCTTGACGATCACGATCTGCTCGATCTCAGGCGGGGTCCCGGAGATCGTAAACTGTTCCCTCAGCCTGATGTAGGGAATGATATGGCCCCGTACATTTGCTATATGCCTTCCGTGGCGGTCGCCGCCGATCAGCTCGACGCATTCCTCCACGGCAGAAAGCGGAAGGACGAAATGCTCATCCTCTATCCGGATGAGAAGCCCTTCGATGATGGCGAGCGTCAGCGGCAGGCTCAGGGTGATCGAGGTCCCCTTCCCCTGTTCGCTGCGGATTGAGATCTCGCCCCTGAGGGAATCGGCCGCCCTCTTCACCACATCGAGGCCGACCCCCCTGCCGGAGATGTTCGTGACGTTTTCGGTAGTCGAAAAACCCGGCGCAAGTATAAGCGAGAGTATCTCGCCGCCTCCCAGCTCCGCATCGGGATCAACGAGACCTTTCTTGACCGCTTTTGCCCGTATCGCGCCGGCGTCGAGCCCGGCCCCGTCATCCTCTATCTCGATCAGCACGTTCGCCCCTGAATGGGTCGCCGAAAGCCGGACGGTCCCTTTCCGGGGCTTCCCGGCGGATATTCTCTCTTCCGGCGGCTCGATGCCGTGATCGATGCAGTTTCTGATGAGATGGACGAGGGGGTCTCCCAGCCTTTCGATGACCGTCTTGTCGAGCTCGGTATCGCCGCCTTCGGTCACCATCTCGACTTCTTTGCCGAGGTCCTTCGACAGGTCCCTGACGAGGCGCCTGAACCTGCTGAAGGTGGTGCCGATCGGTAGCATGCGGATATTCATGGTATTGTCGCGGAGCTCTGCGGTGAGGCGCTCGACCTCTTCCGCGATCGAGGCGAGTTCGGAATCGCCGGTATACAAGGCGTTTCTGCTCAGGCGCGCCTGGACGGTGACGAGTTCGCCGACGAGGTTGACCAGCTTGTCCAGCTTTTCGGAAGAGACCCTGATGTTCGAGATCACCTCTTTCTTCAGCCGGCCTTCCCGGATCAGCCGGACGTGCTCCTGTTCGAGCAGGGCCGCCTGGATGCTCTCGGGCTGCACCAAACCTTCATCGATCAGCATCTCACCGAGCCGCTTTCTGCCGCCGAGGACCCGCTGGAGGTCTTCCGGCGTGATGTCCCGTTTTTCGACAAGGATCTCGCCCAGCTTCTTGTAATCGGCGGAGTCGACGGCGCTTTCGCCGTCATCGATCATCTCGATGCTCAGCTCGGACGTGTCCTCGACGAAGATGAAGATGTCCCGGATTGCGTCGAGGTCCCGCCCGGTTGTCAGGATGACGTCCCAGCTCGTATAGCAGAGCTCCGGATCGATCTCGTCGAGGTCCGGTATCGCATCGCTGTGGGCGATTACGCTGCATTGGCCGAGACCGCAGAGCTCCCTCAGCAAAAGCGAGGGGTTCGTCCCGGTGGCGAAGATGTCGGCCGACGGCCTGAAGCGTATCCGGTAGGCCTTCAGTTTCGCGGCGAGCATGACCGGCTCCCCTTCTTTCGGGAGGGCGCTCTTCTTTGCTTTTTTCGCCTCGGTAATCTCCGGGAAGAGCTGCCTCAGAGAGACGAGCAGCTCGTCCGCCTTCTTTTTCTGTTCCGCTACTTCCTTCGGAGAGGTGATCATCTCGCGGATCAGGTCGCTGGCGGCGAAACTGAGGTCCACAAGCGATTTGTCCGCCAGGACCTTTCCGGCGCGCACCAGGTCATAGACGGTTTCGATCTCATGGGTGAAGCGCGAGACCTCGTCGAAGCCGAACATTCCTCCGGCCCCCTTGATCGAGTGAAACGCGCGGAAGATGGAGGATACCGCCTCACCACTGTTGTGGGGGTCTTTTTCGAGCTCGAAAAGGGAGGATTCCAGCTCCGACAGCAGCTCGTACGTCTCCTCCCTGAAGGTCTCGACCAGCTTCTCGAATTCTTCGCTCATCCCAGCACCTTCTTCACGACCGACACGAGCTGGTCCGGCCTGAAAGGCTTCACGATCCAGCCGGTAGCCCCCGCCTTCCTGCCTTCCCTCTTTTTTTCTTCCTGTGATTCGGTGGTGAGCATAATGATCGGGATAAATTTGCAGGCCGGGATTTCCCGGACCTTTCTCACCAGACTGATGCCGTCGAGTTCGGGCATGTTGATATCGGTGATCAGCATGTGGACCGGTTTCTTTTCGATCTTCCGGAGCGCATCGACGCCGTCTACCGCCTCGACGATCTCGAACCCCAGTTCGGCGAGTGAGAACTTCACCATCAGCCGCACGCTGGCAGAGTCGTCGACGGTCATGATCGTCCTCTTCATTTCCCCTCCCTTGCCCAGAGGCAGCTGCCGTCGCGGTCGCGGGCGCAGCCCTTGGTCCTCACATAGCCGGACGCCCGGGCTTCGCCGAAGAATCTGCGGGCCTTTCCGGTGTCCAAACGCAGGCATTTATTCAGCTTTGCAGCGGTACGGTGCGCCGAGCAGAGGATCTGAAAGAACGAAACATCCACCTCCGAGCCTTCCCCTACCGTCACCGTGAGACGGTCTGTTACGGCGAGGGCTTCGCGGATTGCTTTTACGATAGCCGACGCATTTGCCACGGTCAGGCTGCCGTTCATCGTGATTTCTTCCGGCCCTGAAGCGGCAATCTTCAGTTCCTCCATGGTGGTCCTCCTTTTTCTCTGCTCGATGGCCTGCATGTTCCGGCCGAGGGCCGGGTCTCTTCAGAAGAGCTGCACGTTGTCTCCGAGGGAACTCCCTGTCTCCGAAGAAATGTCCGTCCCGATACCGGAAGTCTCTCCCCCGGTCGCCGTCTCCGTCCGGCCTGAGGAGACCGTTATTTTCTCCCACATTTCTTCGGGGACGAACGGTCGCATTTCCACCCTCAGATCGTTCAAGGCCGAGAGCACTTCTTCGGCGACGATGTTTACGAACTTATGAACACAAATGCCGTGAACGGCGGTTTCGATCCCGGCATCCGCCCCGTTGCCGGCAGTCTTGCGGATCTCATCGGCAATCAGTCCGATCTTCCGGATGAGGCGGGTGACCGAGGCAACGAACGTCTCCCTCGTTTCTTCGATTGCCTTCGCCTGGCATACGCAGAAACGCGCAAGCTCTTCGGCTGAAGCGCCGCCGCTTTTTTGACCCGGTGCGGTCTCCGGTCTTCCGCTGTCCGCGGCGGCGAGTTTTTTGATCATGGCGCGGCAGGCCGCGGAGGATCTTTCGAACTGCTGACGGGTAATGTCATGAAACTGGATGAGGGTCACGACATCTTCGACGTTCAGTTCAACGCCCCCGGCCGACGCCGGCGCCTTCCGTGTCTGCCGGCTCACATCCTCAAGGGTCTCGGCAATCATGATAAATTCGTCCTCTGTGGAGGAAGAGAGCATGCTGAGTCCGCGGACGCAGCAATGAAGCGCCTGCCGGGCGCTCCTCGCGATGTCGGGCCAGGCCCTGGTTCCTGTTGATGACCGGCAGGACGCTATCGATCCCGGCCCCTGGCGGCCGGGGTAAAATTTTCCGGTCATCCGCACCTCGCGTTCTTCAGAATGCTCTTGAGGATGCTTCCGGAGAGCGGTTTTTCGAGATAGTTGGCCGCGCCCATGGCATACGCCTTTTCCATGATCTCCGGGGAGCCGTAGCCGGTCAGGAGAATCACCTTTGTCCCAGGGTGGCGCTCGGTGACGTAGCGGAGAATGTCCATCCCCTCCCTGCTGGTCACGTCGGTAAGCCGTATGTCGGTGACGACGATATCGTAGTGGCTGTGCTCGATCATTTCTATCGCTTCTTCAAAGTTGTCAACAGTATCGATCGACAGGTCAGGCCCCTCCAGCACCTTTCTGGCAGACAGCAGAAAGGCGGTCTCATCATCAACTAACAGCACTTTCTTTTGGTCCATTGTTGCGCTTTCACTCCGTTTGGATGTTCCTTCCGGCAACCATTATGGTTCTCATGCAACAAACCGCCGGACGGTATCAAGAAGGTCTTTGGACTGAAAGGGTTTATAAATCCAGCCGCTTGCGCCCGCCTGTTTCCCTTCTTTCTTCCTCTCTTCCTGAGATACCGTCGTCAGCATGACGACCGGCAGAAAGCGGTAGACCGCCTTTTCGCGAAGATGCCGTATCAACTCGATGCCGTCCATCTCCGGCATGTTAAGATCGGTGATCACCATGCCCACCTTGTTTTGGGCGAGCTTCTGCAGGGCGTCGTTTCCGTTGACAGCCTCGATCACCTCATACCCCGCTTTTCTGAGGGTAAGCGATACGACGTGTCTGACGACGGCCGCATCGTCTACCAATAAGATAGTCTTTGCCATTGATCCCTCCCCCCTTGCATTTCCTCCATCTGTCCGAATCTGGGTACCTCTCTTATGTTCGATGTTTACCGTAAGCATGTCATCCTCCATGACGCAGGGGCGCTGACAGGGTTGCTGATGCCTCTCCGCCGCCCTTGCGCGCAGACTGGAAAAAAGGACATTTCATATAGTCCGGGTTCTCGCAATATTCCTGGATCTGAAATGCGCTGGGCAGATACGCCTGCGAGGTCTCGGCAGCGCAATGCCCTTTCGTATTCTTTGGACGGTAAGGGCAGTTCCGACTGATGCTCTCTCTGCTTTCCATTTCGCTCTCAAGGGCTATCGATATTTGCGACACTACAGGTAATAGCAATAGCTGTGCCAGCGGGATGGGAGCAGAAAGGCATTGTACCGAAAGAAGATCGTGCCTGACGGGCAAGGAAACAGTCTCAGACCTGAGACCGGAAGTCTCACAAATGAGACTGGTGCGTATGCATGATGCAGAGGGAAGGCTTACAAAGCCTTCGGGCTCAATCGGTCCGCATCTTTTTGAGTCTGCGGTAGAGGGTTGCCCTGGACATGTTCAGCTCTGCTGAGGCTTTCCTTATATCACCCCCTGCTTTTGAGACAACGGACCTGATATACGCCTCTTCGACAGAGGCAAGACCCGGTGTCGCAGCGGCGCCTGCGGCCGGCGCCTTGGGTGCCGCGCCGATCCCCGGGAAATGCTCCGGTTTCAGCGGAAGCCCCTGGGAAATTAACAAAGCTCTCTCGAGTACATTTCGCAGCTCCCTTACGTTGCCGGGCCAGGGGTATGATTTCAGCAGGTTCATCACCTCGGGAGAGATCTCAGGAAAGGAAGCCCGGAGAGAAGCAAGGATGCGCGGGACCAGTCCTTCGAGATCCTCTACCCTTTCCCTCAGAGGGGGCAGCAGGATCGGGAAGACGTTGATGCGGAAGAAGAGGTCGCTGCGGAAGAGGCCCCCAGCGGTTTCGGCGGCGAGGTCTTTGTTGGTTGCGGCGATGAGACGGAAATTGCTTCGACGGACCCTGACGTCGCCCACCCTTCTGAAGCTCTTCTCTTCGATCACCTTGAGGAACTGGGCCTGCACCGCAAGGTCCATGTCCCCGATCTCATCCAGAAAAAGCGTCCCGCCGTCAGCCACCTCGATCAGCCCGGGTTTGTCCTGCACGGCCGACGTAAAGGCCCCCTTGACGTGGCCGAAGAGCTCGCTGGCAAGAAGCTCTCCCTTCAGTCCGGAGCAGTTGATCTCGACGAAGAGGCCGGACTTGCGTGGGGAATGATGATAGATCCACCTCGCCAGAACTCCCTTCCCCGTCCCGGTTTCCCCCTGAAGGAGGATGGCGGAATCGTTCTGGCTCGCGATCGCGGCGAACTCCATCACCTTGGCGATCGCGTTACTTTCGCCGAAATAGGCTTCAAAGCCTTTAGAAAGCCATTGGTGCGCCAGGTTCTTTCTCCGAAGACTGCCGAGTTCGAGGCTTTTCCGGAGAAAAATATCGAGATCGACAAGGCTGACCGGCTTGGTGAGAAAATTGTCGGCACCGCGCCGCATCGCCTCCACCGCCAGCGGGATATCGGCGGAGCCGGTGATAACGACGACTGCGGTGGCAGGATGCCCTTCCCGTATGTCGGGTATCCAGTCGATCCCGTTGCCGTCCGGAAGGTTGAGATCGAGAATGACGACATCGAAACGCCGGGAGGAGATCGCCTCCCGTGCCTCAGCCAGGGTTGTCGCCTCGGTGACCGCATATCCGGCCTTTGTCATGAAGCGGGAAAAGCCGAAGAGCGTTGCGGGTTCGTCGTCTACCAGAAGGACCTGCGGGTTCACTCCGGCCCCCCTTCGGCACGCGGAAGGGTTATCTCCGCAGTGGCCCCCGGAGGCGGGTCATTGTTCCATATGGCCACGGAGCCGCCCTGACTCTCCAATGAATCCTTGATGATGGTGAGGCCGAGCCCTGTCCCGCCCCGGCGGGTTGAGAAGAAGGGTTCGAAAATCCTCTGCCGGAATTCTTCCGGTATCCCGGACCCTCTGTCGGTCACCCGGACCGCGGCGAATTCGTCCCGGGGGACGGAAATGGCGACTTCTATTTCGCTCCCCGCCGGACTATGCTGTCCGGCGTTGTCGAGCAGACTCAACAGTACCTGCTGCAGAGTGACTCCGTCGGTCAGCACCGCAACCTCTTCATCTCCCGGCTGACACACGAAGGAAACCGCGAGCCCCTCTCCCGACCGCGAGCCCCTCCATGTGCTGATCGCGGCAAGGCATATCTCCCGCAGGGATTCCCGGCGTATTTTTGACGGGTCAACCGTTTTGCCGACCTGAAGTAGATCTCTCATCAACTGAGACAGGCGGTCAATCTGGGTCCGTATATGGTACAGATAGGTGTCGGCTTCCGGCTTGTCCTGCAGCTCCTGGCCGAGGGCCTCGGTCACGGACATTAGCGCATGGAGCGGATTGCGTACCTCGTGGGCAACTCCCGAAGCGAACCCGGCGAGCTGCTCCCGTGCGCGGCGCCTGTCGGCCTGCATCTCCTTCCCCTTGAGGTCCGCGGCCTGCTCTTCGGCCAGGCGGAACCATTCCAGGCAGAAGCCCAATGCCAGGCGGTCAAAAAAACACTCCAGAAAACGGTCGGCCTCCTTTTTTTCGTCCGGTGATGCCCCGGCCTCTTCTATAATGTCACGATAGCCCGACAAGCAGTGCCTGGTCTTGTCGACGAAGTCGGCAGGGGATTCGCCCCTAGCCCGGCGTGCGCGGGCCTCGGAGGCACAAAAAGGAGGAAAGCGATCTTCGTCGCGTCCCGAACCAGGCCGGAACTCCTTGCCGGAGAACTCGGAAAGCGCAGCCGGCAGAAGCGCCGAGACGGAGGTCAGAAAGCCCTGCAGTCCCACGTCGTTTTCGGGGGAATGATGCCGCATGCGGCACGACGCTGCATAGACGCGCATGCGTTGCGCAATGCGTTTTTCGTTGGCCGGGATAAGGTCTTCCAGCCATCTCAACATGAATTCCTCCGGGCCGCCAGGGCTATTTGATTTGCAAAAGCCGGCTGGAAACAGGACAACCAACTCTGGTAATATTGTCCCAGAAATTTTGATTTATTGCAATTTTTTGACAAATCTTCACTCCTTTATTTATTATTCTGCGTTTTCATGAATATCGTTCTTGCAACACGCAACAGAAAGAAGGTCGAGGAGATCGGCAGGATCTTCCGGGGATACGACGTCCGCTTTCTTCCCGTCGACTCCTTCCCCGGCTGTCCCGAGGTTGAGGAGGACGGAAAGACGTTTAGGCAGAATGCGGTAAAAAAGGCGGTCAGCATCGCTCAATTTACCGGTTGTCTTGCGATTGCGGACGATTCTGGACTCGAAGTTAAGGCGCTGGCGGGAGCCCCCGGCGTTTTTTCGGCAAGATATGCGGGCGAAGGCGCCGACGACCGGAAGAACCTCAGAAAACTCCTCCGGGAGATGAAGGGGCTTGAGGGCGCAGAGAGGCAGGCCCGGTTCGTCTGTTGCATCGCCATTGCCCTTCCGGACGGCAAGGTCAAGACCTTTACCGGCCACGCAGAGGGGGAAATAGGGGAAAAATCCAGGGGTTACAATGGGTTCGGCTACGATCCCGTCTTCTATCCGGCCGGTCATCACCGGACCTTCGCCGAGATGAGCGATGCCGAAAAAGACAGCCTCAGCCACAGGGGAAAGGCTTTAAAGAAGTTATACATTTATTTAAAAAAACAATTTTTCAATCCGCGCTGAAATGGTTTATTATGGACAGCGCAGTTTTTAACTGACTATATAATTTAAAAATCAGGTTGATAAGTAATTTTTATCTATATATCAGAAATATGAATTTGACTTAAAAAAATGCGGGAGCATATAGTTATAGGGTTTTAGAAGTTCATTGCCGCCTGAATGGTGTTTGTTTTTTGTTTTAAAATCAATATGTTGTTTTATTCTTCACTGCTTTAAGCTTTTTATTGAGGTCGAGACAAGGAGGCATATTGAGGTCAGTACTACTTGGTGCGCCCGGTCCGGGAAAGGAACCCGGACAGAACAGTCCATTGAGAAGTTCGCTATCCCCTCAGATCTCTGCGGAGATCGTCCAGCAGGTGCGCAGTTCCGTTGAAGGAAGGCAGGATCTTGGCTTTTTTAGTATTAAGTTTGTAAGGACTTATTACTAATATATAAAACCTAATACAGGAGGAAGAAGAATGGCAGCAAAAGGAAAATTAATTAAGCCGCATGGTTCAGACGAGCTAAATCCGCTATTCGTATATGACTCGGCGAAAAATGAAGCCCTGCAGAAAGAAGCTGCGGGTCTGGCTTCTATTGTTGTGAGTTCAGCTACCGCGGCTAATGCCGTTATGCTGGGCGGCGGTTACTTTAATCCGTTAACGGGCTACATGAACAAAGCCGATGCCCTGTCTGTCGCGAAAACCATGAAGACAACATCAGGTTTGTTCTGGCCGGTGCCCATTTTAAACCTGGTGAAAGATGCAGGCTCAATCAAGGCCGGTGACCGCATTGCGCTGAAGGATCCGAATGTCGACGGCAATCCGGTCCTCGCAGTTATGGAAGTGAAGGCGGTCGAAGAATTCAGCGATGAAGACATGGCGATGATGTCTGAAAACGTTTACCGCCCTAACCATAAGGAAGCGCATCCGGGGGTCGATGCATTTAACGCGCAGGGTAAGGTGTGTCTTTCCGGTCCCATCCAGGTCCTGAACTTCTCATACTTTCAGGAAGAATTTCCTGACACCTTCCGTACCGCAGTTGAAATCCGCAACGAAATCGCCGAGCGCGGCTGGAAAAAGGTTGTTGCTTTCCAGACTCGTAACCCCATGCATCTGGCCCACGAAGAACTTTGCCACATGGCAATGGACCGTTTAGGATGTGACGGCCTGGTGATTCATATGCTGCTCGGTAAATTGAAGAAGGGAGATATTCCGGCGCCTGTTCGTGATGCTGCGATCCGCAAAATGGTCGAGCTGTACTTCCCGAAAAACAGCGCGATGGTCACGGGGTACGGGTTCGATATGCTGTACGCCGGTCCCCGCGAAGGCGTCTTGCACGCGATATTCCGTCAGAACATGGGTGCAACTCACTTTATTGTCGGCCGCGACCATGCAGGCGTGGGTGATCACTACGGTCCTTTCGATGCGCAGATCATATTTGATAAAGAAGTTCCCAAGGGCGCTCTGCTAATTGAGATCTTCAAGGCGGACCATACCGCGTACTCGAAGAAACTGAACAAGGTCATGATGATGTGCGAAGCACCTGATCATACAAAGGAAGATTTTGTTCTGCTGTCAGGCACGAAAGTTCGTGAAATGTTAGGTAAGGGTATTGCCCCGCCTAAAGAATTTTCACGCCCCGAGGTGGCTGAGATCCTGATTAAGTATTATCAGAGTCTTGAAAAATAAATAACGGATATTTGTCCGGGGAGTTTTGATAAAGGTACATATATTTGAAGGCGCATAAAGAACGGTAATCGGTTATGGGTAACGGGTAATGGGCGGAAGGCATCCCGCCCATTACTCCTCACCCGTTACGCAAGCGAGAGGGGGTGAAGTAGGAAGCGAATTGAATGAAGTGCAGGCAGTGAACAGGACGGCTTAAACAACTAATTCAAACAGGAGGTTTAGAGATATGCCAAGTTTTGTAGATCCCGCAAAGTGCGACGGATGTAAGGGCGGCGAGAAGACCGCTTGCATGTACATCTGCCCGAGCGACTTAATGGTTCTCAACGTTGAAAACATGAAGGCCTACAACCAGGAGCCCGACCAGTGCTGGGAGTGCTACTCCTGCGTGAAGATCTGCCCCCAGGGCGCGATCGCGGTCAGGGCCTACTCCGACATCGTCCCCCTCGGCGGTGTTGTCCAGCCGATGATGAGCTCCGACTCGATCATGTGGACGATCCAGTTCAGGAACGGCAACCTTCAGAGGTTCAAGTTCCCGATCAGGACCACCCCCGAAGGCTCGATCGACCCTAAGAACGCTGCCCATAAAGGGAAGAACCTTGATGACGAAAGGCTGACGGACGAAGAAATCGATAATTTTTCGCTTGCGAAGCCTATTGCCATATACGGCAAATAATTTACAAATACATTAAACAGGAGGAATATAAATATGGCATTACCGAATAAGCCAGCCGGAGAATTACTGGCAACACTGGACCCTGCTGTGGTTGAACTCGATACCGATATCCTCATCGTCGGCGGCGGAATGGCTGCCTGCGGGACAGCATATGAAATAAAGAAATGGGCACCTGAAGGAACCAAGATCCTTCTTTGCGACAAGGCCGCCCTCGAAAGGTCCGGCGCAGTTGCACAGGGACTCTCCGCGATCAATACCTACCTCGGCGAGAACACGCCCGACGACTACGTCCGGATGATCAGGAACGACCTTATGGGTATCGTTCGTGAAGACCTTATCTTCGACTGCGGAAGGCACGTTGACAGGTCGGTCTATCTTTTCGAAGAGTGGGGCCTCCCCATCTGGAAGACGCTCGAAGACGGCAAGACCGTCGACGGCGCACAGGGCGCACCGATCCTCAAGATCGGCACGAAGCCGGTCCGCTCCGGCCGCTGGCAGATCATGATCAACGGTGAGTCCTACAAGAGGATCGTTGCCGAAGCCGCAAAGGCTGCTCTCGGCTCCGAGAACATCATCGAAAGATGCTTTATCGTCAAGCTCGTCCTCGACAAAAACGAGGGCAACAGGATTGCAGGCGCGGTAGGCTTCAGCGTCAGGGAGAACAAAGTATATGTCATCAGGACCAACGCGATGATGGTTGCCTGCGGCGGCGCGGTCAACGTTTTCAGGCCGAGGTCTACCGGTGAAGGTATGGGCAGATGCTGGTATCCTGTATGGAACGCGGGCTCGACCTACACGATGTGCCAGGAAGTCGGCGCCGAGATGACGATGATGGAAAACAGGTTCGTCCCCGCCAGGTTCAAGGATGGCTACGGCCCGGTCGGCGCCTGGTTCCTTCTCTTTAAGGCAAAGGCGACCAACACCCTTGGCGAAAACTACATGTCTACAAACGCGGAGATGCTTAAGTCGTATCCGCCTTACGGCCTTGCAAAAGTACCGGCGTCTTGCCTGAGAAACCACCTCATGCTGAAAGAGATGAGGGAAGGCAGAGGCCCGATCTACATGGATACACCTACTGCACTGGCAGCTCTCTCCGCAAATATGACCCCGAAGGAAGTGAAGCACCTCCTCGCAGAGGCATGGGAAGACTTCCTCGACATGTCCGTCGGCCAGGCAGGCCTCTGGGCGGGCACGAACACCGAGCCCGAGAAGGTCGGCTCCGAGATTATGCCTACAGAGCCCTATCTCCTCGGATCCCACTCAGGCTGCTGCGGCATCTGGGTAGCAGGCCCGAACGAGGACTGGGTCCCCGAATCCTACAAGGTCATGTACAAAGGCAAGAACTACAAGGGCATGACCACCGTCAACGGCCTCTTCACCGCAGGTGACGGCACAGGAGCATCGGGCCACAAGTTCTCCTCCGGCTCGCATGCCGAAGGCAGAATGGTAGCAAAGTCCATGGTCAGGTTCATAAGGGACAACGGCTCCTTCAAGCCTACCCTTAAAGAGACCGCTAAAGAGCTTGCCGACATCGTCTACAAGCCGGTCAAGACCTTTATGGAGCACTATCAGAAGTCTACGTCTACCGACGTCAACCCGAACTACATCAAGCCTGCCGGTTTCCAGAGAAGGCTGATGAAGATCACGGACGAGTACGGCGCAGGCGTTGCCACTTCTTACGTTACCAGCAAGGCAATGCTCGACAAGGCCTTCCATCTCCTTGGTATGCTCAGGGAAGACTCCGAGAAGATGGCCGCAGGCGACCTCCACGAGCTGCTCAGGGCCTGGGAGAACTACCACAGGCTCGGCACCGTCGAGTCTCACCTCAGGCATATTCTCTTCAGGGAAGAGTCCAGGTACCCCGGCTTCTACTACAGGTCAGACTTCGACCTCGTGGATGAGAAGAACTGGAAGTGCTTCGTGAACTCCAAGTTCGATCCTGAGAAGAAGGAATGGTCTGTATTCAAGAAGGATTATATCCAGATAATCCCTGACTGATCCGGATCTCTCTGTTTGTCTCATGTGTGTGCCCAGGGCCGGCCCCGGCTCCTGGGCACACGCAGATTATGCGTCTGCGGGTTAAGCGGAAGAAAGCGGGTGCCGGATTCTTCCGCTCAGTCTACAGACTGAAAAGCGGCGCACTGCCTCAGGGCAAGTGGCCCGACCAGGCGGTGCCGACCGATCGAGCGGGGCTAGCGCACACTGAGCCCCCAAAATAAACGTACGGCAAGACAACCCAACATGGAGGAATAACATGGCGGATGAGAAGACCGGCACTCCCGAGACAGGAACGATCCTGGTCGTCGGGGGAGGAATCAGCGGTATCACTACGGCGCTTGAGGCTGCCGAGGTGGGCTACGAAGTGTTTATCGTCGAAAAGAACCCCTATCTGGGCGGCAGGGTTGCCCAGCTCAACAAGTATTTCCCGAAGCTTTGCCCGCCGACCTGCGGTCTGGAGATCAACTTTCAGAGAATAAAGAAGAACAAGCTCGTGAAGTGGTTCACGCTTACCGAGGTCGAGAAGATATCGGGCGGCCCCGGCAATTACGACGTCACCCTCAAGCAGAGCCCGCGGCACGTCAACGGCAACTGCACCTGCTGCGGCAAATGCGGCGAGGCGTGTGATGTCGAAGTGTCCAATACCTTTAATTTCGGAATGGACAAGAGAAAGGCGGCTTACCTGCCGCATGAAATGTCCTTCCCTCAGAGGTACGTCATTGATCCCTCGATTATCGGGACTGCATCTGCCCAAAAGTGCAGGGACGCATGCCCCTACAACGCGGTGGATCTGGAAGAAAAGGCGAAGACCTTCACTATCAAGGTCGCATCGATTGTCTGGGCCACCGGGTGGAACCCCTATGACGCAACAAAGATGACGAACCTTTCTTTCGGGAAGGTCGGCAACCTGATTACGAACATGATGATGGAGAGGCTCGCCGCGGTCAACGGCCCCACGGGCGGCAAGATCGTCAGACCGTCGGATGGCAAGGCGGTCAACGATATTGCGTTCGTTCAGTGCGCCGGTTCGAGGGACGAGAACCATCTGGCCTTCTGCTCCTATATATGCTGTCTTGCCTCGCTGAAGCAGACCACCTATATCAGGGAGGCCAACCCCGAGTCGAAGGCGACGATCTACTATATCGACCTCAGGACCCCCGGCAGGTACGAGAAGTTCTACAAGAAGGTGAAGGCCGACGGAAACGTCTCGTTCGTCAAGGGTAAGGTGGCGAAGATCGAAGAGGACCCCGCCACGAAGGACGTCATTGTGACGGTCGAAGACACCCTTTCCGGCAAGAAGATCCAGTCGCGGCACGAGATGGTCGTCCTCGCCACCGGCATGGAGCCTTCCACCGCGCAGGTGAAGGTCCCCGGCAACGCGAAATACGACGACAACGGCTTTGTCGTACCGGCAGAGATACTGGCCACGGGATGCGTGAAGAAGCCTTCCGACGTGATGTCTTCGGGTCAGACGGCTACCGGCACGGCGCTCAAGGCCATTCAAATGGTGAGGAGGTAAACGGAGATGGAGAAGAAACTGGGTGTATATATATGCGGAGGGTGCTCGATAGGCGAAGGCCTCGACCTCGAGAAACTTTCCGTCGTCGCGACTAAGGAATACAAGGCGCCTGTCTGCAAGACCCACCAGGCCATGTGCGGCGAGGAAGGCGTTGCGCTGATAAAAAGTGACATGGAGGCGGAGGGAGTCAATACGATCATCATCGCGGCATGCTCTCCGAGGGTCAAGTACGACGTCTTTGACTTTGGCCCCGCAAACATCGTCGAAAGGGTGAACATAAGGGAGCAGGTGGTATGGAGCCACGACTGGACCAAGCAGGTGAAGGTCAAGTCCAAAGATGCCGAGGGCAAGGAAGTCGTTAAGGAAGAGACCCAGCCGAATGACGATACCCAGATGCTCGCGGAGGACTACCTGAGGATGGGCATCGTCAAGGCCCAGAAGACCAATGACGTCGACCCCTACCTCCTCGAGAACGTCGAAAAGAGTATCCTGGTTATCGGAGGCGGGATCACCGGCCTGACCGCGGCGCTCGAGGCCGCAGCTACGGGATATCCGGTGACGATCGTCGAGAAAGCGGCGGAACTCGGCGGGTACGCGGCCAAACAGCGGAAGCAGATCCCGACCAAGTCCCCCTTTACGTCGCTTGAGCCGAACACGATCCGGGAGCAGATCAAGGCGGCATCGAGCCATCCCCAGATTACTGTTAAGTTGAGCACCGAGATCGCCAGGATAAGCGGCGCGCCCGGCCAGTTTGCGGTGTCGTTTAAGCCTGCCGGCACGAAGTCCCAGTGGGACATCCCTCCGAAGAAGAAGGAGGAAAAGGACGCGGCCGCCCCGGCTGCCGAGAAACCGGCCGAGGGCGAGCCGGAGGAGCCGAAGGAGCTGCCCGCCGACCAGGTCAAGTGCGAGGATATCCTTACGTCCGATCCCGATGCTGAGGTCTTCGGCGCGGTGGTCGTGGCCGCCGGCGGCCGGCCGGCCGACCCCTCGCAGTTCGGGCATCTCGGCTACGGCAAATTCGCAAACGTGGTCACCAACACCATGCTCGAGGAGACCGCCGCGAAGGGCAAGATCGTCAGGCCTTCCGACGGCAAGGCCGCAAAGTCTATCGCCTTCATCCAGAGCCCCGGCCTCAACGGCGATGACAGCGACTTTCCGTACGCCTCGTCCGTTACGAGCATGATATCGCTGAAGCAGGCGAATTATCTGACGGAAGATTATTCGGACGGCAAGGCATATATCTTCTACAAGCATATGCGGACGCCCGGCCTCTACGAGAACTTCTACAAGAACGCCCAGAACAACCCTGGTGTCTTTCTGACGAGGGGCGAGGTCCTCTCGGTCACCGAAAATGCCGACAAGGGGCTGACCGTGGAAGTGGACAATACTATTCTCGGGGAGAAGGTGGCGGTGAATGTGGACATGGTCGTCCTGGCGTCGGGAATGACGCCCGAGACGCAGTTCGAGCCGGTGATCAACCTCGCTTACCGGCAGGGCCCGGCCTTCAGGGACCTCGAGCTCTTCGACGGGTATGCCGATTCTAACTATATCTGCTTCCCGTACGAGACGAGAAGGACCGGTATCTATACCGCCGGCAACGTCCGGCAGACGATGACGAACGGCGAGTGCATCGAGGACGCCACCGGCGCGGCGCTCAAGGCGATCCAGTGTCTCGAGTCCACGAATCGCGGTATGGCGGTGCACCCGAGATCGGGCGACATGTCGTTCCCCGAATTCTTCTTCCAGCGGTGTACGCAGTGCAAGCGCTGCACGGAGGAATGCCCCTTCGGCGCGCTCGACGACGATGAAAAGGGAACGCCGAAGCCGAACCCCTCGCGCTGCAGAAGGTGCGGTACATGCATGGGCGCATGCCCCGAGCGAATCATCTCGTTCAAGAACTACCATATCGACATGATCGGCTCGATGGTGAAGGCGGTCAACGTTCCGGACGAAGATGAAGAAAAGTACCGGATTATCGCCTTTGTCTGCGAAAACGACGCATATCCCGCACTCGACATGGCGGGTCTCCACAAACTGAAATACTCCGCCGACATCAGGTTCATCCCGGTCCGGTGCCTCGGCTCGGTGAACACGATCTGGATTGCCGACGCGATGTCCAAGGGAAATGACGGTGTGCTCCTCATCGGATGCAAGTACGGGGACGACTATCAGTGCCACTTCGTTAAAGGGAGCGAGCTCTGCAACAGGAGAATGGACAACGTGGCAGAGACTCTCGGCAAGCTGAGACTCGAGCCGGTCAGGGTGCAACAGGTACAGTTCTCGATCGACGAATACGAGAAGATTCCGGAAGTGATCGGCAAGTTTGTCGAGGTAATCGAAGGCGTAGGCTTCAACCCGATGAAGGGATTTTAGGAGGTAATACATGGCTGAAGGCAAGTTGATCTCACCTGACTTAGATTTTGTAAAAAAGATCGTCAACTCCGGGGGCGAGTCGCTGAAGAAGTGCTACCAGTGCGCTACCTGCTCCGTTGTCTGCAACATGACGCCGGACGACAAGCCCTTCCCGAGGAAGGAGATGATCCAGGCGCAGTGGGGGCTCAAGGACAAACTCTTCGCGAACCCCGACATCTGGCTCTGCCATCAGTGCAGCGACTGCACCGCCTTTTGCCCCAGAGGGGCGAAGCCGGGCGAGGTGCTCGGCGCGATACGGAAACTCAGCATCGAGCATTATTCGTTCCCGAGGTTCCTCGGAAGGATGGTGGGCGACCCGAAGTTCCTTATCTTCCTGCTCGCGATCCCGGTCGTGCTCTTCGGGATCATCGCTCCCATTGTGGCACAGATGATACCCCCGCAGTATCTGGAGGGCAGCACCCCGGGGAATCTGTTTCAGGCGATGACTTCTACTGAGCCGATCGTGTACGCAGAGAGATTCATGCCTGTCCCGATTATCGACACCATTTTCGGCCTCTCGGCGCTCTTTGCGGCCTTCGGCTTTTTCCTGGGCATCACGAGATACTGGAAAGACCTGGCTGGAGCGAACGGGAAGCCCAAGGGGTCTATTTTCAGCGCCGGCGTGGCGACGATCACGGAATTCCTCGCGCATAAAAAGTTCAAGAAATGCGACGTGACGGTCGACAGGTCCCAGTCGCATCTCTTCGTATTCTATGGGTTTGTCGGTCTTGCGATCACCACGACATGGGCGATATTTTATCTCTACGGGCTTCACAGGCCTTCACCGTACCCGCTTTACGACCCGATGAAGATCCTCGGCAACGCCAGCGGCATCGGGCTCTTGCTCGGTATATCATGGGTGATCGGCAACAGGAGAAGAAACGCTCCGAAGGCCGGCATGGGGAGCTACTACGACTGGCTCTTCATCAGCGTCGTCCTGACGATCGTCGTCTCCGGCCTTCTCTCCGAACTCCTCAGGCTGTTCGGAATCGCGCAGCTGGCATATCCCGTGTATTTCATTCATCTGACTGCGATCTTCTTCCTCTTCGCCTATGCCCCGTTTTCGAAGATGGCGCATATGGTTTATCGGACGACCGCGCTTGTCTTCGCAAAGAGCACCGGCAGGGACAAGGAGATCGCGTAGACTGGATTGTCTCACACAGCGAAAGGAACTGAGGTGAAAGCATGGCAACAGTAAAGGAAATTCTGGGGGCGACCGGAAGGCATATCTTCTCGATCGATAAGGACAAGACTGTTGCGGACGCGGTGAACCAGCTCGTCGAGCACGAGGTAGGCGCTCTGGTCGTGGTCGACGGCGAAAGCCCGGTCGGCATGTTTACCGAGAGGGACGTCGTCAAGTGCTGGACGCGTAAGGGCGACCGCCATTTCAAGGACATCGGGATTTCCGAGGTGATGAGCACGAACCTCATCATCGCCGAGGCCGACGACGACCTCTGTTATGTCACGACGATTATGATCAAAAACAGGATCAGGCATCTGCCGGTCCTCGACAAAAACAAGATCGTCGCCATGCTCTCGATCAGGGACGTGGTCAAGGCCCAGGTCACCGACCTCAGGGCTGAGAACCATTATCTCAAGGACTATATTTCCGATAAATATCCCGGGTGAACAGTTTTTCTGTGAATGAATTCGAGCAAAGGATAAAGGAGGTGACGGCCAGCGCATCAGAAGCATGACGGGGGGCAGATTTGGACTATAGTGGGATTTATTACTTTTTAAAGATATTTAATACAGAAGGAGGAGTTGAATGAGTAATACCATACTTTTTGCTTTGGGTTGCGGCGTGCTGGGCGTCATCTATGCCCTCATAACCGCGGTGTGGGTATCCAAGCAGGATGCCGGCAGTGAGAGGATGCAGCAGATCTCCAATGCGGTCAAGGAAGGGGCCTATGCGTTTCTTGCCCGCGAGTACAAGACCGTGGCCATGGTCGCGGTTGTTCTCTTTATCGCGATAGCGGCGATCCCGCAGTTGGGCATTTGGGCGGCTATCGGCTTCCTTATCGGAACGTGCGGCTCCGCGCTGGCGGGATTTGTCGGCATGTGGGTGACGGTCCGGGCAAACGTCCGTACGACGCAGGCGGCATCGAAGGGCCTTCAGAACGCGCTCACGCTTTCATTCAAGGGCGGCTCGGTGACCGGCGTTATGGTCGTCGGTCTGGGCATCCTCGGACTGGCAGGATACTTCACGATTGCCAAGAGCATGGCAGGAGAAGGCGCTTTCCACGCCCTCATCGGGCTTGGCTTCGGTTGCTCGCTCATGTCGGTGTTTGCCCGTATCGCCGGCGGTATCTATACAAAGGCTGCTGACGTAGGCGCAGACCTCGTCGGCAAGGTCGAGGCGGGTATCCCCGAAGACGACCCGAGAAACCCTGCGGTTATCGCGGACAATGTCGGTGACAACGTCGGCGACTGCGCAGGCATGGCAGCCGACCTCTACGAAACCTACACCGTCACACTGGTAGCGTCGATGCTTTTGGCCAAGTCGGTATTCGGTCCGGAGAGCCCGTGGGTTGAGTTCCCGCTGATGCTGGGCGGCGTATCGATTATTGCATCGATCATCGGCACTTTTTTTGTCAAGCTTGGCAAGAGCCAATACATCATGGGCGCCCTTTACAAGGGGCTGGCTGTCGCGGGTGTTATCGCTGCTGCTGCTTTCTATTTTGTTTCTCAGCAGTTCATCGGATCACTGCAGGGTACTGATGCGGGCGTCTTTACGCCTATGAGCGTATTTCTGACAGCCTTGATCGGACTTGTTCTTACAGGCCTGATAGTCTGGATTACAGAGTATTACACCGCTAAGGAATACAGGCCTGTCCAGGTTATTGCCAAGGCCAGCCTTACCGGTCACGGGACGAACGTTATCGCAGGGCTTGCGATGAGCATGGAAGCGACGGCGCTTCCGGCCATCGTCATCGTCGGCGCCATCATGGGCGCATATTACCTGGGCGGCGGCTTTGCCGGGAATACCGGCGGCGGCCTCTTTGCCATCGCGCTTTCGGCGGTTTCGATGCTCTCGATGACCGGTATCGTCGTTGCGATCGACTCCTACGGCCCGATAACGGACAACGCGGGCGGTATTGCCGAAATGGCCGAGCTTCCCCCTTCGGTCAGGGACATCACAGACCCCCTCGACGCGGTCGGCAACACCACGAAGGCCGTCACGAAGGGATATGCTATCGGCTCCGCAGGCCTCGCGGCCCTCGTCCTTTTTGCGGAGTATTCGAGGGAGTTGGCAAGGAGGGGCGGAGGCGTTTCCTTCGACCTGTCTGATCCCCTCGTTATCGCCGGTCTCTTTATCGGCGGGCTGATCCCCTACTTTTTCGCCGGCAGGCTGATGCTTGCAGTCGGCAGGGCTGCGGGCGGCGTCGTTGAAGAAGTCCGCAGACAGTTCCGCGAAATCAAGGGCATTATGGAAGGAACGGGCAAGCCGGAATACGGCAAGTGCGTTGACATCGTGACAAAGTCAGCCATCAAAGAGATGATGCTTCCTGCGCTTCTGCCGGTTGTCTCTCCGATTATTGTAGGCTTCGTCCTCGGTCCTGTGGCCCTGGGCGGCATGCTTATCGGCACCATCCTCACCGGTCTCTTCCTGGCTATCTCCATGACCAGCGGCGGCGGCGCATGGGACAATGCCAAGAAGTCCTTTGAAGACGGCGTTACCGACGACAAAGGGGTAATGCACAAGAAAGGCAGTGAAGGACACAAGGCCTCCGTCACGGGCGATACGGTCGGCGATCCTTACAAGGATACCGCGGGTCCGGCTATCAACCCGATGATCAAGGTCATCAATATCGTGGCCCTGCTTATCGTTCCGCTTCTCAAGTAGTTTTGCGCATTGCATAGAGAAAGGGCCGATCCCGGGGCATCGGGATCGGCCCTTTTGTTTTGGGTGGTTCGGGCAGCGGCAATTTATGAATTGCCGCTGCCCGTGCCGGTTGTTGTGGGGTTTATTTAGCCCGCGGGATAAAGTTAAAATATAGAGCCGTGATTTACCACGAAACAAACCGACATCCGGCCTATTCCCGGGAGTATGACGCAGGGCGGATTCCGCTGCGGTGATAATGAAAGGAAGCAAAGATGGCTATTGATGAGAAAGAATTCAAAAAGAAGATGGAGAAGGTGAAGGAGTCGCTTGCGCAGAGCGTGGTCGTTCCGCAGCAGCTCACCCGCAAGGACAGGCTTAATTTCAGGTGCTATCCGGGGATCGGCTGCTTCACCAAGTGCTGTAGCGGGATACGGATAAACCTTACCCCTTATGATATCTTTCGCCTGAAAAAACGGCTCGGCATGTCCTATCACGATTTCCTTATGGAATATACCGTCCCGAGGTCGATCGACGGCACGCCGCTGCCGATCGCGGTGCTCAAACTGAAGGACGACAAAGAAAAATCCTGCCCCTTTGTTACGCCCGAAGGGTGCACTGTATACTCCGACCGTCCGGTCACCTGCCGCTACTATCCGATCGGCATGGCGATCATGAAGAAGCACGACAAGGAGACCGGGCAGGACTTCTTTATCAAGATCAAGGAGGACCACTGCCTGGGCCACAAGGAGGAAAAAGACTGGACGATCGACGAGTGGCGGGCCGACCAGGAATCGGACCTCTATGACGAGATGAACAACGATTGGATGGAGGTAGTTCTGAAGGCCAAGACTCTCGGGATCGTGGAGTTCGGCCAGAAGTCGCTCGATCTCTTCTTTATGGTCAGCTCGAACCTCGACATGTTCAGGGACTTCGTCTTCAACAGCAACTTCCTCGATTCCTACGAAATCGCTCCCGAGGTCGTCGCAAAGATCAAGGCTGACGAGCTGGAGCTCCTGAAATTCTCGCTTAAATGGCTGCGATTCACGATGTTCGGCGAAGGCGACTTCAAGGTCAAGGACGAGGCGCGCCGGCTTGCAAAAGAACGGCAGAAGGCCGCGGCGCGTGAAAATGCGAGACTGAAGGAAGAGCGGGCGAAAAAAGCCCTCGCCAAGAAGCCCGAAGAGGTGATGAAAGAGGCCGACCGGGGCGAATGAGCCGATAAGTCACTGACGCAATCAGTTCAAGTCATACGATCCTGTTTCACGGCATGCGGAAGGAGGGACGATGAAAGTGAAAATATTTACCAGCCAGGGCGATGAGGCAAAGCTGGAAGAAGAAATCAACCAGTGGCTTCGTGAAAAAAACGTCAGCCTGTCATCTTCTCAAATCAAGCAGAACTATATCTATGACACCAAGAATAACGCGCTCTGCTCCCTGGTTTCCGTCTGGTATGAGCCTCAGTTCGAGAAGTAAGAGGTTTGCCCGGCCGGACGGCCTTTGGGGCGGGGAGCATGTCACGCGCGATCCCGCCCCTGCGATTAAAAGAAATGGCTGTGTCCTTTAAAAGGGATCGCTCCTGGTTTAATTGCGGGCATGACCTCACGTTTTACGCCTGCCGACATCGGATAAAGAGGTCCGATTGTGAAAAGAAGGACGCTGAAATACAATAGCGGACAAGATTCAAAGGCGGGAGAACTCCGCCATCAGCTCAGGAAATCCCGGCATGCCCCGCAATCACTTCAAACGTGAACGCCTCGTATGTGCTATAGTTAACTGTAAGAGAAGCAGCCCTCTTGCGCCCTTTAAAGAACGATTCCATCAGTCTTCTATTAGTGGATACACTCTCTTTCCCTCACGGGGCTCCCTTTATATAGCCCAGTACCCTCTTTGTACGGGGCCCAAGTAGCTCTTTTATAACAGCGGGGGAGTATTGTTTCCTGAGCATGCCGGAATGATCGAGATTTCCAAAAGGACAGGATTGCTTGTGCCGGGGCATAGGTATGCCCCGGCAAATGCAGTAAACTCTTAATTATAGAAGGCCATGTGTCTTCAGAAAAAGGGGGGACCTCAAGGTTGAAGGTGAGCAACAAGAACATTCTCGGGAACCTGCCCCATTTGAGAACGGGCCTTCGCAGAGACGGCCCCGCACAGAAGTATGCCGGTGACAAGCCACCACTGCGATCGGAACTCTTCAGCAGAGATCAGATGGAACAGCATGGCAAGACCCTGGCGGCCTCGCACAAGTTGAGTCCGGGGCATGCGCCCGACCGGCTTCTGTCGCGGCTATCCGAGAATGAAGGAATCCTGATCTCCGCCCGCAACCTGCTGTCCGATGCTGTCAAAACTGACCGCAGGATTACGCCGGCAGGCGAATGGCTGCTCGACAACTTCTATCTGATCGAAGAACAGATCCGCACCGCCAGGAGACATCTGCCGAAGGGCTACAGCCGGGAACTGCCGCGCCTGCTCAACGTTCACTCCGACGGGATCCCGCGCGTCTATGACATTGCGCTGGAGACGATCTCTCACGGCGATGGCAGGGTGGACCCGGAAACCCTGAGCAGCTTCGTTGCGGCCTACCAGACGGTGAGCGTCCTGAAGCTGGGCGAATTGTGGGCAATCCCCATTATGCTGCGCCTGGCGCTGATCGAGAACCTTCGTCGCGTTGCAGCCCTGGTCGCCGCTGACAGGATCAGCCGGGACCTCGCTGATTATTGGGCGGACCGGATGATGGAGGCAGCGGAGAAAGACCCCAATGGTCTGATTCTTGTGATTGCGGACATGGTGCGGTCGGACCCGCCTATGGTGAGTTCCTTCGTTGCGGAATTTGCCCGCCGGCTGCAGGGGCAGAGTCCCGCCCTGGCATTGCCGCTTACCTGGATTGAGCAGCGGCTCTCCGAGTCCGGTCTGACCATAGAGCAGTCGGTGCATTCAGAGAACCAGCAGCAGGCCGCCAACCAGGTTTCCATCAGTAACAGCATCGGCAGCCTCCGCTTTCTGGGGGCAAAGGATTGGCCCGAGTTCGTCGAGAGGATGAGTCCGGTCGAGCAGGCGTTGCGTGAGGACCCCGCCGGAGTCTACGACAAGATGGATTTCGCCACACGTGACCGTTACCGCCACGTAGTGGAGAAGATTGCGAAAGGCAGCCTGCTATCCGAAAGAGAGGTGGCAGCCAAAGCAGTCGGGCTTGCGCGCGAGGCCGCGGCCCATAAAGACGACAGGCAGGACAGAGACGACCGGGCGGCGCATGTAGGGTTCTACCTGATCGACAAGGGACTGCCGCAGCTCGAACGAGTCGTGGGGGTGCAACTCCCCATCTCAGAGTCTCTCCGAAAAATCCTCTACGCGTTTCCTTTGCTGTTCTATGTCGGCACGATTGCGCTGATTACGATGATTGTTGCCGGGAGCTTATTGGCGGAAGCGCGCGCCGGCGGGCACCCTGACTGGCTGCTTGCGCTGTTCGGCATGCTCTCGACGCTCGGCGCCAGTCAACTGGCGGTGGACCTGGTTAACTGGCTGGCCACGCTGCTGGTGACGCCGCATCCGCTGCCGCGAATGGACTTCTCCAAAGGGACCCCTTCGGAATCGCGTACCTTGGCGGTGATTCCTGCCATGCTCATAAGCGCTCAGAACATCGAGGACCTGATCGAGGCGCTCGAAGTCCGGTTCCTGGCAAACAGGGACGAGAACTTGCACTTTGGCCTGCTGACGGATTTTCGGGACGCCAACGAGGAAACGACTCCTGAGGACAAGCCGCTGTTGCAGTCGGCCCGGAAGAAAATCGAAGAGCTGAATGGAAAATACAGGAATGCAAATGGTGACACGTTTTTTCTTTTTCACCGTCCCCGCCGATGGAATCCCCAGGAGCAGATTTGGATGGGTTACGAGCGCAAACGGGGGAAGCTGGCGGACTTGAACGCCTTATTGCGCGGCAGGGGGAATGAAGATCGTTTTTCGCTCATCGTCGGAAATACTGAAATCCTGTCGCATGTAAAGTATGTGATCACGCTCGACACGGATACGCAATTACCGCGCGACTCGGCGCGTCAGTTTGCGGGTGCCATGGCGCATCCGCTGAATCGCGCACACTACGACGATGACAAACAGCGCGTTACTGCCGGGTACGGCATTCTTCAGCCACGGGTGGCGGCGAGCCTGCCGGGCACAAACCGGTCGCGCTATGCGCGCATGTGCGGGAGTGAGCCCGGGATCGACCCGTACACGCGGGCCGTCTCGGATGTCTACCAGGACCTCTTCGGTGAAGGCTCTTTCATCGGCAAGGGGATCTATGACGTCGACGCCTTCGAGCGGGCGCTCGGCGGGCGTTTCCCTGATAACCGGATCCTCAGTCACGACCTCTTGGAAGGGTGTTATGCACGGGCTGGGCTGCTGAGCGATGTGCTGTTGTACGAGGAATATCCGTCCTCCTACCGCGCAGACGTGGGCCGCCGGCACCGCTGGGTTCGGGGCGATTGGCAGATTGCGCGGTGGCTGCTGTCGGACGTGCCTGGCCCCGGCCCCGAAGCGCGATTCCGGAAAAATCCGCTCTCGGGACTGTCCCAATGGAAGATCTTCGATAACCTGCGACGCAGTCTCGTGCCGGTGGCATTGACACTCCTCCTGCTGCTGGGCTGGACCGTCTCGTCATCGCCATGGTTATGGACCGTATCGGTTATCGGAATTGTCCTGGTCCCGCCCCTGATTGCCTCTCTTCTGGAAATGTTCCGTAAGCCGGACCAGGTACTTCCGGGTCAGCATATCACTGCCACAGTGCGCTCTGCGCTCAGACGCTTCACTCAGGCCTCTTTTTCGTTAGCGTGTCTGCCTTACGAGGCGGGTTACTGCCTGGATGCGATTGTGCGTACCGCGTGGCGGATGCTGGTAGTGCACAGACGACTGCTTGAATGGAACCTGTCCAACGCTCCGGACCGCGATAGTCTTAAGAGCCATACCGGCCACCTCGTCTACTTCTGCCGAACGATGTGGATCGCGCCTCTCATCGCTGCCGCCGCAGTGCTGTATCTGGCGCTTTCGAGGCCGGCTGCGGTCGCTGTGGCCGGACCTGTGCTGGGTCTCTGGTTTGCCTCCCCTATTATCGCGTGGTGGATCAGCCGGCCTCTCACGCGCCGCGGCGCAAGGCTGACGGCTGAAGGAACTCTCTTTCTCCGGAAGCTTTCACGCAAAACGTGGGCTTTTTTCGAGACCTTCGTCGGCCCGGAAGATCATTGGCTGCCCCCTGATAACTATCAGGAGTATCGCCTTGCTACGGTTGCGCATCGCACGTCGCCGACCAACATGGGACTTGCACTGCTGGCAAATTTGTCCGCATATGACTTCGGTTACCTTTCAGCCGGACATCTCCTGGAGCGCACGGAGAATGCGCTGCGCACGATGGAAGCCATGGAACGGCGCTGGGGCCACTTCTATAACTGGTACGACACGCAGTCTCTGAAACCGCTGCTGCCGATGTACATTTCGACGGTCGACAGCGGAAACCTCGCCGCTCACATGCTGACATTGCGGCCCGGTCTGCTCGCACTTCCCGATCAAAAGATCCTGAGCCCACGATTATTTGACGGGCTTACCGATACCGTAATGATTCTCCTGGACGCTGCGGCCGCAATGGCTCCCGGAAGAGACGTTCATAAGCGACTGGCTCAACTCCGGAAGGACCTCGAGCTCGTATATAATTCCCCTCCCGCTACGCTCGCCGCTGCGCGGCTTTGTCTCGGGCACCTCGCTGCATCCGCCGATGAAGTGGCCGTGAGTCTCGATGCCCCGAATGCGGATCAGGCGGCTACGGATGAGGACGCCGTGTGGTGGGCGCGCGCCTTTGCCGGTCAATGCAGGGCTGCCCTCGATGATCTGGCATTTTTCGCTTTGTCGACAGTGAGCAATACCGATGAGATTCCTACCCTGCGCGAACTGGCCGGGACAGGGAACCAGCGGGCCGGCGAGAGGATATCTTCTATCGAGCGTCTCGCACTGCAGTTAAGCCAACTCAGCCGCATGGAGTATGAGTTCCTGTATGACAGGTCACGCCATTTACTTGCTATCGGGTACAATGTGAGTGAGCGCCGGAGGGACGGGGGTTTTTACGACCTGCTGGCTTCGGAGGCGAGATTATCCTGTTTTGTGGCGATTGCGCAGGGGCAACTGCCGCAGGAAAGCTGGTTCAGCCTGGGACGCCTGCTCACCACCTCCGGCGGAGAACCGGTACTTCTTTCATGGAGCGGTTCGATGTTCGAATACCTGATGCCTCTTTTGGTGATGCCGACGTACGAACACACATTGCTCGACCAGACCTATAAGGCCGCGGTGGAAAGGCAGATCGGGTATGGGAGGCAGCGCAGCGTGCCGTGGGGCATGTCGGAATCAGGCTACAACGCGGTCGATGTCCATCTTAACTATCAATACCGCGCCTTCGGCGTGCCCGGCCTGGGGCTCAAACGAGGGCTTACCGACGACCTGGTCATTGCGCCCTATGCCTCGGTGCTTGCGCTGATGGTGGCGCCTGAAGAGGCTTGTGTGAACCTGCAGCGACTCAGTAGCGAAGGATTAGAGACCCGCTATGGTTTCTACGAAGCGATCGACTATACTCCCTCGCGTCAGCGCCGCGGACAATCGAGCACGGCAGTGCGGTCGTTCATGGCACACCACCAGGGCATGAGTTTACTCTCGCTGGCCCATCTGCTCCTGGACCGTCCGATGCAGAAAAGATTCGAGTCGGACCCTTTGTTCCAGGCTGCTATGCTCCTTCTCCAGGAGCGAATCCCCAGGGCGACTGCCTTCTATCTTGAGACCCCGGGGACCTCCGACGTTCGTGCGATTCCCAGCGGGGCGGAGATGCCTGTGCGTGTTTTCAACAGCCCCAACACCCCGATGCCGGAGGTGCAGCTTCTGTCTAACGGCAGATATCACGTGGTGGTCACGAACGCCGGCGGCGGGTACAGCAGTTGGAAGGGCATGGCAGTAACACGATGGCGCGAAGACACCACCCGCGACAACTGGGGCACGTTTTGTTACCTTCGCGACGTGGCAAGCGGGAAATTCTGGTCAACCGCGTATCAGCCCACGCTCAAACGGTCTGACACATACGAAGCGATTTTCTCGGATGCGCGGGCTGAGTTTCGGCGTCGCGACCACGACTATAAGACGCATACGGAGATCGTTGTTTCGCCGGAAGATGACATCGAACTGCGTCGCACCCGTATCACCAACTCCTCCCGGACACGCAGAACGATCGACGTCACGAGTTACGCGGAAGTCGTCCTTGCGCCTCCCGCTGCGGATGCGCTGCATCCCGCTTTCAGCAATCTTTTTGTTCAGACGGAGATTATCGACCAAAGGCGGGCGATCCTCTGCACCCGCCGGCCCCGCTCCCAGGGCGAGCAGGCGCCGTGGATGTTTCATATGATGACCGCTCACGGGGCTGAGATCGAAGAAGTTTCCTATGAGACCGACCGCATGCAGTTCATCGGCAGGGGAAGGTCTGTCGTCAATCCGCAAGCCATGAGCGGCCGATCTACTGTCTCAGGGGCGCTATCGGACAGCGAGGGCTCGGTGCTCGATCCGATTGTCGCCATCAGATACCGGATAACGCTCGATGCTGAAGCCTCGGCAACGATAGATATCGTGTCGGGCATGGGGGAAACCCGTGACGCCTGTATGGGCCTTGTAGAGAAATATCAGGACCGGCGTCTCGCGAACCGTGTCTTCGACCTGGCGTGGACACACAGCCAGGTGCTGCTGCGGCAGATCAATGCCTCGGAGGCCGATGCGCAGCTCTATGGACGTATCGCCGGCTCCATCATTTACGCCAATCCCTCGCTGCGCGCCGACACGGGCATTCTCAGGAAAAACCGCCGCGGGCAATCCGGTTTGTGGGGATACGCTATTTCCGGTGACCTGCCTATCGTGCTGTTGAGGATAGAAGATCCGGCCAATATCGAACTGGTGCGGCAGCTTGTCCAGGCCCATGCATACTGGCGTTTGAAAGGACTGGCGGTGGACCTGGTGATCTGGAACGAAGATCACGCAGGGTACCGGCAGCTTCTTCAGGACCAGATCATGGGGCTCATTGCCGCAGGCCTTGAAGCCAACGTGAAAGACCGGCCGGGCGGCATTTTTGTAAGGCTCGTTGAGCAGATATCGAACGAGGACCGCATTCTGCTCCAAACAGTCTCCCGCGCCGTCATCAGCGACAGGTGGGGAACGCTGGAGGAACAAATCAACCGCCGCGACAGTGCGAAGGCAATAATACCGCGGCTCAATACGACCCGGCCCCTTCGCAACGAATCCGTAACATTCGTGGCAATGCCCCGCCGCGATCTGCTTTTTTCCAACGAGTTGGGGGGGTTCAGTCCTGATGGGCGTGAGTACATAATCACGACTACGCGGGGGCAGGTGACCCCGGCGCCATGGGTAAATGTGCTGGCGAATCCGCGCTTCGGGACAGTCGTCTCGGAAAGCGGCACCGCCTACACCTGGGGAGAGAATGCCCACGAGTTCCGTCTTACTCCCTGGCACAACGATCCTGTGGGCGATTCGGGCGGGGAAGCCTTCTACCTGCGCGATGAAGAAAGCGGCCTCTTCTGGTCGCCCACGCCGCTGCCCAGCCGCGGCTCCGCGCCGTATGTCAGCCGGCATGGGCTCGGCTATAGCGTCTTTGAACACACAGAGGACGGCATCAGCTCCGAGGTCTGGATTTACGTGGCCATAGACGCATCGGTAAAGTTCACGGTCCTGAAGGTTCGCAACGGGTCTGGCCGGTCCCGCCGCCTGTCCGCTACCGGCTACACGGAATGGGTGCTGGGAGATCTGCGGCCGAAAGCAGGGATGCACGTAATCACCAAAGTTGACCCTGGGACCGGAGCTCTCCTGGCATCAAACCCATACAACACGCAGTTCTCCGGCCGAACCACGTTTTTCGACGTGGATGATGCGACCCGGACGGCGAGCGGCGACCGGACTGAGTTCCTTGGCCGTAACGGCACGCTTCGGCGGCCGGAGGCAATGACCCGTGCGCGGCTTTCCGGCAAGGTGGGGGTCGCACTGGACCCGTGCGCTGCTATCCAGGTCCCCTTCGATCTGGCCGACGGGCAGGAGCGTGAGATCGTCTTCCTGCTTGGAGTAGGGCAGGGTGCCGATGACGCCGGCAACCTGGTGCGCCGGTTCCGCGGATCTGCTTCCGCGCGAAGGGCGCTCGAAGCGGTCTGGCAGTACTGGAACCACACCCTCGGCGCGGTGCAGGTGGAAACACCGGACCCTTCAGTCAATGTGCTCGTCAACGGCTGGCTCTTGTACCAAACACTCGCGTGCCGTTTTTGGGCCAGGTCCGGATACTACCAGTCGGGAGGCGCCTTTGGTTTCCGCGACCAGTTGCAGGACGCAATGGCGCTCATTCACACAGAACCGCGCCTGGTACGCGAGCATCTCCTCCTTTGTGCTGCCCGTCAATTTGAGGAAGGAGATGTTCAGCATTGGTGGCATCCCCCGTCAGGCCGCGGCGTGCGTACGCACTGTTCGGACGACTTCCTCTGGCTTCCCTTGGCGGCGTGCCGCTACGTGCTCTGCACCGGAGACACCGGGGTGTTGGATGAACCTATCCATTTTATTGAAGGCCGCCCGGTAACTGCTGACGAAGACTCGTATTACGATCTTCCCGGCAGGTCTGACGCAACCGCCACTTTGTACGAACACTGTGTGCGGGCCATTCTGAACGGCCTCAGACTCGGCAGGCACGGACTGCCGCTCATCGGCTCGGGTGACTGGAACGATGGCATGAACATGGTGGGCGAACACGGCGAAGGCGAAAGCATTTGGTTGGGGTTCTTCCTTTATGACGTGCTTATGCGGTTTGCCGCGGTTGCGCGCCTGCATAATGACCTGCCCTTTGCCGAGCGCTGCCAGAATGAGGCGGCACAACTGGGCCGGAATATCGGGGAGAACGGTTGGGATGGCGGCTGGTATCGCCGCGCGTACTTTGACGACGGCTCGCCGCTGGGTTCGGCAGGAAATCCAGAATGCAGGATTGATTCCATCGCTCAAAGCTGGTCCGTTCTCTCGGGCGCCGGGGATGCCGAACGCTCGCGCATGGCGATGGAAGCGGTCGACAAGCTCCTTGTCCGGCGGGACCATGGTCTGATCCAGCTCTTGGACCCACCGTTCGACAGATCTGACCTGAACCCGGGTTACATCAAGGGATACGTCCCGGGCGTAAGGGAGAATGGAGGACAATACACCCATGCCGCAATCTGGACGGCGATGGCCTTCGCTCAATTGGGTGACAGCCGACGCGCATGGGAACTGCTTGCGATGATCAACCCGGTAAACCATGGGAGGACCAGGGAGGAAATAGCGACGTATAAGGTGGAACCCTACGTTGTCGCTGCCGACGTATATTCGCTCTCTCCCCACGTGGGCCGCGGTGGATGGACGTGGTACACGGGATCGGCCGGCTGGATGTACCGCCTTGTCCTTGAATCGCTCCTCGGTCTGAGGCTTGAAGCTGACAGGCTGCATGTCGTTCCGTGCCTGCCTGAGGATTGGGAGTCGTTCATGGTGCATTACCGGTACAGGGAAACCGTCTACCATATCGCCGTGCTGCAAGCGGATAACGGCAGCGCGCCGGGTGTGACCGTCGATGGCGTTGGACAACCCGATAATGCTATTCCTCTTGTTGACGACCGTCAGGAACACGCGGTCGAGGTGCGGGTACAGGTCCGCACTATTTAATTTCTGCCAGTTTATGAAATATTCGGGGAACCCGGCATACATGCCGATGTGCACTCTCCGGGCCGGGAGACGCAGCTCGATGATGCACACCGAAGCCCTCAGCCATGAACGCCTGAGATTAAACCGGGATCGCGCTGCTTTAGCTGACGGCGAGCCAGATCGTGTGCTTGCCGCCGCCAGCACCCCTCGCCCGCACGCAGACCTCGTTGACCTCGAACCCGGAGCGGGCCAGCCGTTTGGCAAAGGCGCGGTCGGGACCGGCCGACCATATCGCCAATACGCCCTTATTCGTCAGCGCAGCGTGAGCGGCATCCAGTCCGGTCTGGGAATAGAGCCAGTCGTTGCCCTCCCGCGACAGGCCGTCGGGACCATTGTCTACGTCGAGCAATATGGCGTCGAAGGTCCGGCGCTCAGTCCTGAGGATAGCGGCAACGTCGACCTCCAGGACAGCGACTCTCTTATCCTGAAGGGGCCGGCCGGCCAGGTCCGCAAGGGGACCACGGTTCCACTTCACTACTGCCGGCACCAGTTCGGCAACTACTACCTGACTGCCGGCACCAAGCCGCCGCAGCGCCGCAGAAGTGGTATATCCCATTCCCAGCCCTCCGATCAGGATGCGCGGACGCGGTCTATCAACTATTAATGCGATCGCACGCTCGGCCAGGGCATCTTCTGATCCATGTGATCTGCTATTCATGAGCTCACATCTGTTCACTCTGATCGAGAACTCTTTGCCCCGGCAGTATAAACGAATCTCTCCGCTGCTTCCGGGCATCTGAGCAGAATCGAGCAATTCCCAGGGAATCATGAGCACCTCTGGGGAAGGATAATAAAAATATCGAAAAGCGGCCCGTTACCGCGCCAACGGAGCGGCAGCCAAGAAATTATATGGACGATCCCTTCGGATCGATGACCAGGCCTGCCCGATATACGCTCAATGGGAGATCAGCGGCAGTGACTTGCCTTCGGCTTTATCCCTCTTTGCCTGTCTTTTTTCTTTCAGTGTGTGCTGTGGTTTCTTCTTTGCGTTTGCCTTTTGCTTGTCCTTCTCTTTGCTCATGCGATGCCTCCTTGATACGATATATCCTCATTCTAACGCATCCACCGGAATAGTGCCACGAGTATTCCCCGAAACGCATTTCCTTTCCCCCCCCACATTTTCGCAATTCTGCAAACCGTTTCGCGCCGATGCATGGGTGTGCCTGATGAATATCGTTTACAATCAGCAAGTTATAGTTGGCATGGGGGATGCATTATATATTAGCAAGAACAGC
>JAJXTV010000046.1 GCA_021783515.1 Nitrospirota bacterium | reverse complement strand
CGCCGTCCCCCCCGTATGACAGACCCAGCACCGCCTGTTGTTGATCGTGTCGTCTGCGGACGACGGGGAAAACGCTATCGATGCCCACGGCGCCGATGAGGCCCCGCTTACCCAGTGGCAGTTGCCGCACTGTATGTCGTAGCCGGGATAATCCGTGTGAGGAGCGTCAAGCGCATAGACGGACGCAGGTATGAGAAGAAGAAGGGCGAGCGATAACGACGCAAAAGACTGCCGGCTTAATTCCCTGATACGCAAAATATCCCCCCAGTTCGAGTGCTCGTGAGCACCAACGCATCTCTCCATTGAAAGGAGATGATGCCTGATCCCACTTTTTTGCGCCGGTTACCGATTACCTCTATTTAATTATAAAACGGAACAGATTGAATCATTATATAGATAATCTATACAACTTTCAATGTATTTCTTGGCTTCATCGCGCCGTTCAGGGATTAATCAGACGATAATCCATAACCCCGACAAAAACCACTCGACATGTCCATCACGATAGAAGGAATGCTTTTAGCCTCCGTTCCTTCCTTAAGGAAGAGGGCCCTCGGTCGCTACGGGATGGCGGTTCGAGTCGGCACTGCCGATGCCCAACTGACCGTCGATATTCCGTCCCCACGACCAGAAGGTCCCGTCAGTTTTGACCGCAAGGCTGTGAAAGCCGGTGGCAATTCTGCTGACTCCCGTCAAGGCCTCCACTGGAGGGGTTTTCATGACTTGTACCGGTACTTTGCTGTATGGGTGGACTGCCGGGTCGCTGTTGTCGCCAAGGGAACCGCGGTCGTTTCCTCCCCAGCTCCAGAGCGTCCCGTCCGTCTTGAGCGCCATGCTGGTAAATTCTCCGGCTGCGATTGCCGTGACCCACGAGAGTTGCCCGCTCCCATCGGCGCCGCTCAACTTTCAATTCACTTCCGGGCTCATCGCTCCGGTCCGGGATTATCCTGAGGTCATCCGGCGGCAAATAGAAAAAAAAGGAGGATTGTAATATAATAAAAAACCGTTTTGCCGGCGTTTCATATCTTAAGAACCATTTAAGGAGGAGTTATGATAAAGGTCTACTATGATAAAGATGCGAATCTCGGGATTCTGAAGAAGAAAAAGATTGTCGTAATGGGTTACGGCAGTCAGGGACACGCGCATGCCAATAACCTGAAGGAAAGCGGCATGGACGTGACCGTCGGCGTGAGAAAGGGTCCCAGCTGGGACAAGGCAAAGAAGGCGGGTCTGAAGGTGATGACCCCAGCCGACGCCGCGAAGATGGCGGATGTGATTATGATCCTCCTGCCGGATGAGTATCAGGCCGATATCTATAATGCGGAAATCGCCCCGAATATGAAAAAAGGAGTATATCTTGCCTTTGCCCACGGCTTCAATATCCATTTCGGGCAGATCGTGCCGCCGGACGACGCCAATGTATTCATGGCCGCGCCGAAGGGGCCGGGGCATCTCGTCAGGTCCGAGTACACCAAGGGAAGCGGCGTTCCCTGTCTGATCGCGGTCCATCAGGATCCTTCGAAGAACACGAAGGACGTTGCGCTTGCCTATGCCTCCGCGATCGGCGGCGGCAGGGCGGGCATCATCGAGACAAGCTTCAGGGAGGAGACCGAGACGGACCTCTTCGGGGAGCAGGTGGTGCTCTGCGGCGGGCTCACTTCTTTGATACAGGCCGGGTTCGAGACGCTCGTCGAGGCGGGATACGCTCCGGAGATGGCCTACTTCGAGTGCCTTCATGAGGTGAAGCTGATCGTAGATCTGATCTACGAGGGCGGCATATCGAACATGAGGTATTCGATCAGCAACACCGCGCAGTACGGCGACCTTACGAGGGGACCCCGCGTGGTGACCGAGGAGACGAAGAAGGAGATGAAGAAAATCCTCGGGGAGATCCAGGACGGAGTCTTCGCCAGGGAGTGGATGCTCGAATGCAAGGCGAACAAGCCGGCCTTCAATGCGCTTACGAAAAAAGGCGAGCGGCATCTGATCGAGCAGGTCGGCGCGAAGCTGCGGGGCATGATGCCCTGGCTCAAGAAGGGCAAGCTCGTCGATAAGTCCAAGGCGTAAGAGTGACGGTTGCCGTGTCAGTGCCGGTGATGCAGGGAATGCTGTTCGCCGGCGCTGACGCCACACTATGATGAAACTCGCCCCCGAGGGGTATCCTTTCATACTGGGGGCGGCCGGCCTTACGGCGCTTGCTTTTCTGTTCCAGCCGGTTGCCACTATTGTCCCCGCCCTTTTGACCGCATTCATGCTCTATTTCTTCCGGGACCCGGAGAGAAACGCCCCTGACGACAAGGACGTCTTCGTTGCGCCCGCCGACGGGAAGGTCATCCTCATCCGGCAGACGCATGAGGCCAAGTACCTGAAAAAGGACGTCAGGGAGATTAGCATCTTCATGTCGCCGATGAACGTGCATGTGAACCGCGCGCCGTGCGACGGAAGAGTGAAACAGGTGGTCCATAACAAGGGCCGGTTCCACGCCGCATATAAGGACGAGGCGTCTCTTCAGAACGAAAATATCGAGATGGTCCTTGAAACGGAATACGGGGATGTCCTGGTGAGACAGGTCGCGGGCTTTGTGGCCAGAAGGGCGGTTTGCCGAAAGGCGGCCGGAGATGGCCTGAAGAGGGGAGAGAGATACGGCGTCATAAAGTTCAGCTCACGGGTCGATCTCTACCTGCCTCTGGACGCGAAGATCAGAGTCGGCGTGGGAGAGATGGTGAGGGCCGGGGAAACGATTATCGGCGGGATGTAGCGCGCACCTCCGGGTATTTTTCAGATAGACGTCTGTAGACTACCGTACTCCTGCAGCGGCGCCTGCGCATAGATGCGTTAGAGAATATCCGCCCAGATCTTAATCGCGGTCGCGACAATTATCGCGGCGAGGATCCACTTCAGGTACTGCGACTTTGTTTTTTTCCCCACTACCCCGCCCAATCGCGCTGAGGGAATTGCCCCGATGAGCAGCGCCGCGGCCATCTGAAAAGGCACCTGTCCCGTCGCAATCTTGCCGATGAGACCTGCCGAGGAAGAGAAAAGCCCGATCGCCAGAGTGCTCCCAAGCGCGACCCTGAGAGGGATCTTCAGCACGTAGAGGAGAATGGGAATGATGATGAAGGCGCCTCCCTGTCCTACCATGCCCAGCAAAAGGCCGATCGTGGCCCCTATCACTACTGCGGTCGGCTTGTGAAATGACACCTTGTCTTCGGTCAGGTCGTCTTTTGCATAACTGCGGGGGATTATCATCATCAGGGCCGCGGTCAGGGCCAGCCCTGCGAAGATGAAAAGAAGGGGTTTGTCCGGGACCATCTTCGAGACGAAGGAACCGGTGAGGGAAGACAGAAAGAGCGAAAGCCCGAGGGTGAGCACGAGCGGCTTGTTCACCAGGCTGTGACGGTGGTAGAAAAGCATCGCCGAAAGTGACGAAAAGAAGCCCTGTATCATCGTCAGGCCGGTTATGTTCTTTACGCTGATCGGGTCGAAACCCAGGAGCGGAGGAACGTAGAGCAGAAGAGGGAACATAAGTATTCCCCCTCCTATGCCGAGCAGACCCGAAAAAAAACCGACAATCGAGCCTGCAGCCAACAAAGAAAGATAATACCCTATAAGCATGATACCGCCTTCCCAGACGTGTCCGCACGCATGCCGGCGTCGGGTGATCGTCCTGTGTGAACCGGGGCCCCGGATGTGCGCATTCATCAAAATATAAGGATTATGGCATAGGGAAGTCAAGCGGAGCCGGTTTTTTCTATCTCCGTTGAAACGTATGATTTTTCAGGAAAATATTCGCGATTTCCATTATAATTACAAATATGAAGAAAGGTATTTACATACTTCCGAACAGTCTGACAGTCTGCGGCATGTTTTTTGGGTTCTATGCCATCATGTCTGCGATAAAAGGGAATTACGAGCATGCGGCGTGGTCGATTATGATCGCTGACGTTTTTGACGGGCTTGACGGCTGGGTGGCGAGGCTCACCCACAGCACAACGAGGTTCGGCATCGAGCTCGATTCGCTTTCGGACCTCGTGGCCTTCGGCGTCGCGCCTTCGGTGCTTATGTATCAGTGGGCGATCTCGCCGTTCGGCAGGATAGGGTTCGCCGCCGCCTTTCTCTTTACCGCCTGCGGTGCGCTCAGGCTTGCGCGATACAATGTCCAGATGGGCTCGACCGAGTCGAAGGCCTTCACCGGCATGCCCATCCCCGGAGCGGCCTCGGTCATTGCGGCGGTGGTGCTCTTCTATCATAATGTATGGAATTCGGCTCCGGAGAAGAGCACCGTGATGCTCCTTCTCACCGTCGTGTTATCGATCCTGATGGTAAGCACGCTGAAGTTCCATGGGCTCAAGGAGATTGACTTCCGGTCCAGGAAGCCTTTTTGGCTGCTCGTGGCGATAGTCGTCGTGTTCGGGGCGATCGTGATCCACCCGCCGATTGCGCTCTTCGTCTTCGCAATGATATACCTGGCATGGGGAGTCATTGAGAACAGTTATATGATTTACAGGAAATATAAACACCAGACGTCCGAGGTTAAGAGATGAGAAAGATAAAGATATTCGATACCACCCTGCGTGACGGCGAACAATCTCCCGGCGCGTCGATGAATGTAGAGGAAAAGATCCAACTGGCGAGGCAGCTGGCAAGCCTCAAGGTGGATATTATCGAGGCGGGGTTTGCGATCAGTTCGCCCGGAGACTTCGAGGCGATCAAAAGAATCGGCGACGAGGTGGAGGGGCCTGTCGTCTGCAGTCTGGCGCGGGCGCGTGAAGAGGACATCAAGCGCGCATGGGAGGCGCTGAAGGATGCCCCGCGCAGACGGATACATACGTTTCACTCCACTTCCGACATTCACCTCAAGTACCAGTTCCGGGTGGACAGGGAAGAGGCGCTGCGGCGTTCCGTGGCCATGGTCGAACTGGCCAGGAGCTTTGTCGAGGATGTAGAGTTCTCCCCGATGGACGCCACGAGGACCGAGATGGGGTATCTGCTCGACGTAGTGGAGGCGGTGGTTGCCGCCGGAGCTAAGACGGTGAACATCCCCGATACGGTCGGCTATACTACGCCGGAGGAATTCGGCGCTCTGATCGCGGAGATAAAGAAGCGGATCGGAAACAAGGCTGTCATATCGGTGCATTGCCATAACGACCTCGGGCTGGCCGTGGCCAATTCCCTGTCTGCCGTTGCCAACGGCGCGGGTCAGGTGGAATGCACGATAAACGGCATCGGCGAGAGGGCGGGGAACTGCTCGATGGAAGAGGTGGTGATGGCGCTCAAGACGAGGAAGGATTTCTTCAACGCCTCGACGAATATCAATACGAGGGAGATTGTCCGCACGAGCAGGCTGGTCTCGAAGATCACGGGAATCCCGGTCCAACCGAATAAGGCGATAGTCGGCGCCAATGCCTTCGCGCACGAGTCCGGGATACATCAGGACGGGCTTCTGAAGGAAAAGACGACCTATGAGATCATGAGGCCCGAGGACGTCGGACTCCAGAGCACGAAGCTGGTCATGGGGAAGCATTCGGGAAGGCATGCCTTCAAGACGAGACTTAAGGAGCTGGGCTTCAGCCTGAGCCAGGAGGAGATCGACGGTCTTTTCGAAAGGTTCAAGCGCCTTGCCGATCAGAAGAAAGACATCTACGACGAGGACCTGGAGGCGCTGGTCCTTGATGCGACCGCAAGGCCGCCGGAGCTCTATCGCCTCGTCGACCTGAGCATTACGAGCGGATTGACGCAGAAGCCCACGGCGACGGTGAAGATGAAGATTGGCGAGGAGATCTTCGACCGGATGGAGCACGGGGACGGGCCGGTGGATGCGACATATAGGGCTATCGTGGCGATCAGCAACACGAAGAGCACGCTCAGATCCTTTGATGTCAAAAGCATCACGGGCGGGACGGATGCGCTCGGCGAGGTGTCGGTTTCTCTTGAGGAAGAAGGACGGGGCGTCAGAGGGAACGGCGCCGATACCGACATTATCGTTGCCGCGGCGAAGGCCTATATCGATGCGCTGAACAAACTTGCCGCGCGCAAAAAGCCGTAGCGTGCCGCCTGAGATGCCGTTTCACGTCAGTCCCATCGACTGGCAGGCCGTTTTGTTTTTGTCTATAATTGGCGTATAATTGTCGCATTGCAATCACAACAAAAACGGAGGAAGACGATGCCGCCCAAACAACTCACCAGTGAAGAACTTTACTCATGCTGCGATCACGGGCTCTTTCAGTTCACTACCACAGATGAACTTCCCGAGCTGGAAGAGACGATCGGGCAGACCAGGGCGCTAAACGCGATAGATTTCGGGCTGAACCTCGACAGCAAGGGCTTCAACATCTTTATCCTTGGGGAAAACGGCACCGGAAAGTCCACGACGATCAAGACGATCCTTCAGAAGAAGGCGTCCGAGGAGCCTGTGCCTTCCGACTGGTGCTATGTGTATAACTTCAACGACCCCGATATCCCGCTTGCCATATCGATGGAGCCCGGGAGGGCCTTTGTGTTCCAAAAGGACATGGAGGAGCTGATCAAGATCCTCCGGGTCGAGATACCGAAGATATTCGAATCGAAGGAGTACGAAAAGCAGAAGAACAAGATCCTCGAAGAGTTCCAGCAGAAACAAAAGACGATGTTCTCGGGCCTCGAGGAGGAGGCGCAGTCGAAGGGATTTTCGATCAGAAAGACCGTCAGCGGCCTCATGATCGTCCCGATCAAGAAGGGCGGGGAACCCCTTACGGAGGAAGAATACGAGGCGCTCGACGACAAGACCAAGTCGAAGATAGACGAGATCGGGAAGGGACTGCAGGAGAAGCTCAACGACGTGGTGCGCGAGGTGAGGGAGAGCGAGAAGAACGTCAAGGGCGCCCTGTCGAAGCTGGAGCGGGACGCCACGCTCGCCGCCGTCGGGCACTTCATGGATGAGCTGAAGGCGAAATACAGCGACCATGAGAGGATTAAGGAGTATCTTTCGGGGGTGACCGAAGACATACTCGAGCATATCGATGATTTCAAGGCCCAGGAGGAGCAGACGCCTCCGCTGCCGTTCATGAAGATGCAGAAGACCGAACCGACCTTTACGCGGTACATTGTGAACGTGCTGGTCAACAACAAGGACATGAGGGGCGCGCCGTGCGTGTACGAGAGCAACCCTACCTATTTCAATCTCTTCGGGAGGATGGAATACAAATTCCAATACGGCGTGGCGAGCACTGATTTTTCGATGATCAAGGCGGGCGCGCTTCATAAGGCAAATGGGGGATATCTCGTAGTGAATGCCCTCGATCTTCTCAGAAATATATTTTCCTATGAGACCCTGAAAAGGGCGCTGAGGAACCGCGAGATCAAACTGGAGGACGTATGGGAGCAATACCGCCTCATGTCGACGACTACGCTGAGGCCCGAGGCGATCCCGCTTAACGTCAAGGTGGTCCTGATCGGCAACCCGTATCTCTATTACATGCTCTACAGCCTGGACGAAGAGTACCGCGAGCTGTTCAAGGTGAAGGCCGATTTCGACAGCCGGATGGACAGGACGCCGGAGACGGTCCAGAAGTACGCCTCTTTTGTGGCAAGCACCTGCAAGCAGTCGAAGTTTCTTCCCTTCGACAGGTCCGGCGTCTCGAAGATCGTCGAATACGGGTCGAGGCTTGCTGAACATCAGGACAAACTTTCGTCGAGGTTCAGCGAGATCGCCGACGTCATCAAGGAGGCGAATTATTGGGCGAAGAAGGCGGGAAGCGGGATCGTTCAGGGCGAGCATGTGGTTAAGGCCCTGCGCGAGCGGGTCTACCGGGTAAACAGGATCGAGGAAAGGCTTCAGGAGATGATCGTCGAGGGCACCCTGATCATCGATACCGAGGGCGAGAAGGTGGGGCAGATCAACGGCCTCGCGGTGCTCGGGATGGGCGATTACATGTTCGGCAAGCCTTCGAGGATAACCGCCAGCACGTTCGCCGGCAAAGGCGGGGTTGTCAATATCGAGCGCGAGACGAAGATGAGCGGCAAGATACATGAAAAGGCCATACTCATCATCACGAACTATATAAGCAGTACTTATGCAAGAAAGAAACCGATCAGCTTTTCAGCCTCTATTACCTTCGAGCAGTTATATGACATGATCGAAGGCGACAGTGCCTCCTGCGCCGAGCTGTACGTGATTCTCAGCAGCCTTGCGGGGCTCCCGCTGAAGCAGAACATCGCGGTGACGGGATCGATGGACCAGAACGGAGACGTGCAGCCGATCGGCGGTGTCAATGAAAAGATAGAGGGTTTTTACGATCTCTGCAAGGTGCGGGGGCTTGACGGAACCCACGGTGTGGTGATCCCCCGGAAGAACGTCAAGCACCTGATGATCAAGCAGGAGGTCTTAGACGCGGTCAAGGAAGGAAAGTTTTCGATTTATCCGATCGAAAGGGTCGAAGAAGGCATGGAGATTTTTACCGGCATGCCGATGGGGGTCATGAAGGAAGACGGAACTTATCCGGAGGGGACGGTCAATTACCTGGTGACCGGGAGGCTGGAGGAGATTTCCCTGGCGATCAAGGATAAGAAAGAAGACGCGAAGGACAAAGACAATAAAGATGTTAATGGCAAATGAGGCGGGTGCTGTGGCTTCTGCAGTTCCTGGTGATATTCTGTCTTACATTGCCCGTCGCCGTTTTGCCGTTCAGGATGTCGCTGAAACTCGGGGAGTGTCTGGGCGACATGCTTTTTCTTGTCTGGGGAAGCAGGAGAAGAATAGCAATTGAGAATCTGAGGGGTGCCGTCGAGAGGCGGGCCCTTCTGCTTTCGTCCCCGCCGGAAGAAATAATACGGGGACATTTCAGAAATCTCGGCAAATCCTTTGTCGAAGTCGTTAAGATCTATTACGGTCTTGGCCGGCATATCATCGGAGATGTCGAGATCAAGGGGATCGAACACTTCCGTGAGGCTTGTGAAAAGGGCGCGGGGGTGCTTGTCATAACCGGTCATTGCGGAAATTGGGAACTGAACGCTCTCGCCTTTTCGGAAAAAATAACGCACTTTAACGTTGTTGCCAGACCGATCGACAACCCTTACCTGAACAAAGTGGTAGAGAGGACGAGACGGAAATACGGAAACAGCGTTATATATAAGAAGGGGGCTTTGAAGAAGGTCCTATCGGTGTTGAAGCAGGGCGGGGTTGTGGCGATTCTGATGGACCAGAGCGTTGTCCCGGCAGAAGGCGTTGCAGCAGAATTTCTCGGCAGGAAAGATTATACGATGAAGACGCCTGCAGTTATCGCCATGAAAACAGGGGCGACCGTATTGCCGGCATTCATCAGCCGCGCCGGCAGCGGCCACAGGATCGAAATCGGCGGACCTATTCGGATTGATACGGGCGATGATTCCGAACAGGCTGTTTACCGGAATACAGTCATTTTTTCCAGGAGAGTGGAGGAGTATATCGAACGGAATCCGGCAGAATGGCTCTGGATTCACCGAAGATGGAAGAGATTTCCCTCTGCATAGTACTTGTCTTTCTCTCGCCACCGGCACCATTTCAGGGTAGTGTGAAATGCCACACAGGCAGCGGCATGTGACACTGTCTGGCCTTTTTTGCTATTTATTCCGTGTTATTATGTTACTCCCTCCATCTGCGCACTTTTCCCCACCGGTTGCCACGTAATGTTACTTAAGTTCACGTAAATCGTCTGGTTAATGAGTGGTAAGGTTATATTTCAATGGAATTAATGGTTTAGTGCGATGAACTTGTGCGTATTAAAGTAACAATTCTGGAAGGCATATTACTTGCTGTTCATAAACATGATATGATCTAAACTAGCAACTATAGCATTGTCGTGTGAGTGGTACCGGATCGGCTTTTCGATTTCGCATCAGGGGGACATATGATGGAACGAATGCTCAGAATCAGGGACCTGGTCTTCACCCTTCTTATCCTTACCTCGGGTACTGCCTTCGGCCTTGACGCTCCTCACACGAACTATCCCGGTTACGACATACAGTGCGGCAACTGCCACTGGGTAAGCGGGGCCTCATCGGCGCCGTGGGCATCGATAGCCTTTTCCCCGTCGTCCGCAGACGACACGATCAACAACAGGCGGTGCTGGGTCTGTCATACGGGGGGGACGGCGCCGATGGCCGGGACGCATTCTGCCTCCTCCACCTCCAGCACGAAGTGGGGTCCGGAGGGGGGCTGGACGACCGAGTGCGTGACCTGCCACAACCCCCATCAGCAGAGGCAGACGAGGGCATGGGGTGCGGCGAGCCATCTGGTGAGTGGTGCGGGGGTTACGGTGGGCGTCCATACCTCCGGCACGGACACGACCGAGGTGACCCTCGGCGGACCGCTTACGGGCAATTATTACGGCTATTATCTTCTTCCCGACAGGAACTATCCGTTTTACTACCGGATCGAGTCCGACACGACGAATACGAATATCCTTCAGGTAAAGGGCGACGTCAACCGGGCCTACGTCAAGGCGGGGGGCTACGCCATAGTATATGCAAAGAACGTCAACGAGCAGATCAGCTATAGAAACCCGGGGAATGTGACGGTGGGGGGGCAGGTGAAGCTTTTCAGTCCTTCGGGGAGCAACGGCCCGGGGGACTCAGGCAGCAAAGCGACGAGCGTCTGTTATGTCTGCCACACGAAGGAGAGCCACTGGTCGGCGACCGGCGACACGGCGCACAACGACCGGGGAGGATGCACGGAGTGCCACTCGCACCCGCTTGGGTTCAAGGCGACCTGCGGGAAATGTCACGGAGGGCCTCCGGTAGTGGACGCGGCGGCGGCGCCCAACGGGCTTGCCTGGACGACCGTGACGGGGTCAGTAACGGCGGGGGCGCATAACACCCACGTCAACATAAAGACGATCGGCTGCAGCGCCTGCCATAACAACAGCGTCGCCGGCGGCCCCACGCATAACGACGGCAGTGTCACGATGGGGTTCTACAACCTTGGCAGCGACACCCAGGGCGGCTCCTACGACGGGCAGAGTTCGGCGAATTACGATGTGACGGCAACGACGCCCGCGACAACCGTCTCGAAGACCGGCACAAAGACCTGCAGCAATGTCTATTGCCACGGGGCATCCATGGAGCCAAACGGCGGCAGCGATACGACGCCTGTCTGGGACAATCCC
>JAJXTV010000031.1 GCA_021783515.1 Nitrospirota bacterium | reverse complement strand
TGACCGCATAAGCAACATCGACCCCGCCTGCGAAAGTCCAGCAAAAGAAAGATAAAACTACTGCAGATATGATTCTCAGTGACCGGCTGAATTGATGATCTCCCATGCCCCATTTCCCTCCCAGTATCTTTAAGATCCCACAAAAAAAGCCTACCTCCGAAAAGGTAAGCTCAAATTCCCCATCCACTTCGACAACCCCTCTTTCCATCCCGGACAGGTGGCTTTGTGCAGTCCGGTCACCCGGATCTTACCCTTTCGGTGGTTGCGGCATTTAAACACAAAAAGTTGAATCGTGTCAAGATCGCCTAAAGGATATCATTGGGGGTTAAGAAAGTCGTCCTGTCTTCACCCGGCCGCCGCGTTGTCCTTTCAAGCATCTCTGTCAACGAGATTGTTGCCGACAAACCTCTTGGCGGAACTTCTCCCCGGAAAAAAAAGGGCAGGGATCGCGCCCTGCCCTCTTCATACTCCATTTTGTTACGTCAGACTAATCGAAGGTCGGCCTCGGATACAGTCCCGCCGCCTTGACGATACCCTCGATCGCGCTTTCCCACTCGATCGCCTGGATATGGACTCCCTTCACCCCGGGCGTCTCGAGGACCTGATGGATCAGCTCGATCGTGATCTTGATACCTTCCTGCTCCTGAAGCTCACGCGCCTTCTTCTTGTCTTCTCCCGCTGCGGCCTTCGCCTTGTTCATCCGGTCGATGAGCGACTTCGGCACCGACACGCCGGCGACGGAGGAGTCCATGTATTTCAGCATCATCGCGCTCTTGGGGACGATGATGCCGCCGAGAATCGCGGTCCGCTCGTGCAGGCCCATTTTCCTGATCTTCTCCATCTGGGACCTGAACCCTTCTATGTCGTAAATACCCTGGGTCTGGATAAAATCCGCGCCGGCGTTCACCTTCTTCATGAGGTTAACGGGCCTGAAATCTACCGGGTCTGCCATCGGGGTCCAGGAGGCCCCGATAAAAAACTTCGGGGCGGCTTCCAGCGGGTCTCCGCCCTCCTGCTTTCCCTCGTCCCGCATCTTTTTCAAAATGCCGACAAGCTGGCAGGTATCAACGTCATAGACGTTCTTTGCCCCGGGATGACCCTTGAGCCTTCCTGCGGCGCTGAAGCTCTGATGGTCGCCCGCGATGCAAAGACAGTTCTTGAGGCCAAGCGCCGCGCCGCCGAGGAGATCGGCCTGCATGGCGATGCGGTTCCGGTCCCGGCAGGTCATCTGCATCACCGGCTCGAGCCCCTCCTGAAGCGCGATCGCCGCGGCGGCAATGCTCGATATACGGACGACCGCAGTCTGGCAGTCGGTAACATTCGCGGCGTCACAAAACCCCTTGAGCAGGCCGGCCTTTTTCCTTACCTCATGGCCGTCGGCGCTCATGGGCGGACCGAGTTCCGCCGTGACGGCAGGTTTTCCGCTGGCGATTACTCTTTCGAGATTGCTTCCGCTCTTCATTATTTCATACCTCCCGCAGTCCCGGAATCCTGTCCTTCCTGCGCCTCGTAAGCCCGGATGTGTTCGAGAGAGACGCGACGGGGGCCCCCGTCGCGCGATGTGGACCAATTGCGCGGAGGAAGGACCTCAGAGAGCTTTTCCAGCGTCCCGAGCTGTTTCATCCTCTCGACGATCAGATACCAGGCGCAGTCTATGTCCTTGCTGACCTCGCATTTTCCGTCGTTCGTCCCGCCGCAGGGGCCGTTCATGAGCGTCTTGGAGCACCTTGCGATCGGGCAGATGCCGCCCGTCATATGCAGGATGCAGTTTCCGCAGCCGGCACAGAGCTCGACGAAACTGCCCGGAGCCTCCACCGCACCGTAGAACGAGGTGTTGATGCCAGGATAGACGGGGACGCTTCCGGTCCTGTCGGAAAGAAAGTTCACGCCCACGCCGCATGCGGTCGAGAGTATGAGATCGTATTTTCTTACTTCGTCCATAACAGGGTCGAAATACTCCGGCTCGCAGTGGCGCATTACGCCGAGGTGGTCCACTACCATCTCCTTCCCTTCCTGCTGCGCCCGCATGCGGATGAGCGAGGCGATCGTCTCGGCCTCCTTTTCTCCTCCCGCGTGACAGATCGCCACGCAGGTGTTACAGCCGAAGACGAGGACCTTTTTGAAGTCCCTGACCATCTCCCATATTTCTTCGATTGGTTTTTGTGATCCTACGATCATGTGTCTACTCCTTTATCACGTTCGTTTTCACGCCTTCTCCACTTACAAAAAACACAACGGCGGAGTGAGTGGTCCGAAAAGCCTTCTGTAGCGATTCCTTGCCGCATCGGAAGCCACATCATGAAGTGCCAAAGAGGGAAGATATTCCAATGAAGCCCCCTATTCTCGACGCCATGCTACATCAAATCCCATCGCATCAGGAAGGATTTGAGGAACGCTTACACCGCCGGCATGCGACGTCGAAGACATGGTTACTTCACCCCTCTCAGACCCATTTGTTTAATCCGCTCCGAAAAGTCCGAGACTACCGTCGCGTACGGGTTGCCGCCGTTGCCGGTCGATGCGGTCAGCAGCTCGATGCGCCCCGGCTCCATTCCGAGCGTCTTCAGCAGGTCCTGCCCGCGCTTCACCCGTGCGTTCACCCGGGGGGCGATCTCACGGTATTTGCAGGTGCCGTCGCCGCAGCGGACCACCGCAACGCCGTCCGCACCGGACTCGACCGCCTTCAACAGGTCGAGCACGTCGACCCTGCTGGTGCAATGCACCGGCACCGTCCGCGCGTTTTTCGGCAGGTCGAAGCCGAGCACGCCAACATGGTGCGTACATACAAACGCCACGATGAGGGGCTCCTTTCGGCCCGGCTCGACCCTGCCCACGACCTGAGGGAGGCTCCGCCTGATCTCTTTTACGTCATAACTCACCATGCTGATCGCCTCGGCGGGACATTCCGGCGCGCAGAGTCCGCAGGCCTGACAGTATTGCGGCCGTATCTCGGAGACCGACGTGACGACAGGGGCTCCATACGGACAGACCCTCATGCAGGTCAGACAGGCCATGCATTTCTTCTGGTCGACGACAGCTCCGCCCCCGCACCCCCGGCATCGGCCGGCCTCTTTCAGGGCCTCCGCTTCGTCGTAGCCGATCTCAAAGTGCACCATGCTGTCGCAGCGCACCTCCGGAGCAAGATGTTTGATCTTTAGACGCGGCTCCCTGGCGACCTTCTCCACCACCTCGGCAGGCATCTGCTCGACCCTTTCCTTCTCCTGGACAGGGAGATTCCCTTCGATCGCCTCACCCTGGCAATACAGATGGATCGCCAATGCCGCACGATGCCCGCTGACAACCGCCGCAATCGCCGAACCCGGACCGGTCACGACCTCCCCCGAAACAAAGACGCCCCTGGCGCTGCTCATCTGGGTCGCAGGGTCCCATTCGACCCGGCCCCGTTCGTCGACCTTCACTACGCTGTCTTTCAGAAAAGAGATGTCCGACATCTGTCCGATCGTAATGATAATCGTGTCGGCCTCGATCAGGGATGTCTGGTCGTTGTCAAAGGAAGGGCTGAATCTGCCGTTTTGGTCGAAGACGGATTTCACCTTCACCACTTCGAGGCCTTTCACCCCGGCTCCTTCGCGCCTGACCGCCTTCGGCCCCCATCGGTGGTTGATCTTTATCGATTCCTCCAGTGCCTCGTCCACTTCCCACTTCCAGGCAGGCATCTCCTCGGCGGATTCGAGACAGACCATCGAGACGTCCTTGACACCAAGGCGCCGTGCCGTCCGGGCGACATCCATCGCCACGTTTCCGCCGCCGATCACGAGCACCTTTTTGCCGAGGGCCGGTTTTCTGCCAAAGGCGACATCTTGCAGGAAAGGAATGGCCAAAAGCACGCCCGGCCCGCCGACTCCGGGAATCGGCAGCGACCTGCTCAGGGAAAGCCCGATAGCGATAAGCACCGCGTCATGCCGCTTCTCCAGATCGTCGATCTTTATATCCCTGCCGATTTCGCAGTTCGTCTTCACTTCGATGCCCTTGGAGATCACGTCGTCGATATCTTCCTTCAGCATCTCCCGCGGAAGACGATACGGAGGTATCGCCGAGGCGAGCATGCCGCCGAGCACAGGGTGGCGCTCGTAAATCGCAACGTCGTACCCAAAGTCCGCAAGGTCGCGGGCCGCGGCAAGGCCGGAAGGTCCTGAACCGATGATCCCGACGCTCTTGCCTTTCGTCTTTTTGACCAGCCTCCGCTTTGCCCTCCGGTAGTCAAGCGACTTCTCGATCGCAAACCGCTTCAGGTGCCTCACCGCCAGAGGCTCGTCGATTGCGCACCGCCTGCATGACTGCTCGCAGGGATGATGGCAGATCATCGAGCAGACCGATGCGATCGGGTTCGGCGCGGTGATCACCTCGAACGCCTCGTGGTATTTACCCTGCGCGATCAGGCCGACATACGCCTGGACGTCCGTATGCGCCGGGCAGGCCGCCCTGCAGGGCGAATAGGGTCTGGTCTCCTTTAACTCAGCGCCGTACGGCCGGTACGGCTGAGGTGCTTCCTCTGTCTTTTCCGGTGCCATGCATTACACTCCTGCTTCAGAGTTTCCTCTTTATGTTAACAGATAATTATTTTGCTCCGTCTCGGCAAGGCTTCTCTCAGAGAGGCTTATTTTATCGGCAGGCCGGCGTGCATCTTCGCCGACGTGACGGTATTTTTCATCAGCATCGTGATCGTCATCGGGCCTACACCTCCCGGCACCGGAGTGATCGCGCCGGCGATCTCCTTTGCCGCGTCAAAGTCGACATCGCCCTTCAGGATCGGGACCATCTTGCCGGTCTTTTCGCTCTTCTTCTCGCCAACCCGGTTCACCCCGACGTCGATCACACAGGCGCCCGGCTTGATCCACTCCGGCTTCACGAGGCCCGGCACGCCCGCCGCGACGATCAGGATGTCGGCCCGCTTGCAGTGGTCGGCCATATTCTTCGTGCCGGTATGAACGACCGTGACGGTCGAGTTCGCGCCCTTGCCCTTCTGAAGCATGATCATCGCGATCGGCTTGCCGACGATATTGGAGCGGCCGACGACCACGACCTCTGCGCCGGCTGTCTCGAAGCCGGAGCGGACGATCAGCTCCTGGATTCCCGCCGGTGTGCAGGGCAGGAACTTCGCCTCGTCCCCGCCGATCATGAGGCGCCCGACGTTGACCGGATGAAACCCGTCGACGTCCTTGTCCGGGTCGATGGCATTGAGGACTTTCTTTTCATCGATATGCCTCGGCAGCGGGAGCTGGACGAGGATTCCGTGCACCTTGGGGTCCTTGTTGTATTTGTCGATCAGTCCGAGAAGGGTCTCCTGGGTTATGTCCTCCGGCTGATCGTCCTGGACCGAGAAAAAGCCGATCTCATCTGCCGCCTTGTGCTTTCCCGTAACGTAGCTGACGGAAGCCGGGTTCTTGCCTACCAGAATGGTGACCAGCCCCGGGACGACCCCGTGTTTTTCCTTCATCTCCGCGACTTCCTTCTTGAGTTCCTCCCGTATCTGGCCGGCGATCTCGGTACCGCTTATGATTTTTGCAGACATCTTCTTCCTCCTTTAAATAATAGTTGTCGGTGTCAGTGCCAAAAAAGTCTGTGCTGCGCGCGGGAAGCCTCAGTCGCGTCTCTTGATCAGCTCCAGCAGCTCATCCCTGGTCGATTCCTTTGACCTGAAGATGCCCCTCACGGCCGAAGTGACCGTCCTGGCGCCGGGCTTCTTCATCCCCCGCATCGAAAGACAGAGATGCTCGGCGTCGATGATCACCATCGCGCCCTTCGGCTTCAGTTTGTTCATGATCATGTCGGCCAGTTGGGCGGTGAGCCTCTCCTGCACCTGCGGCCTCTTCGCAAGGATCTCGACCGCCTTCGCCAGCTCGCCGATCCCCGCGATCTTGCCGGCCCCCGGGATATACGCCACATGGGCCTTCCCGATGAACGGCAGGAGATGGTGCTCGCAGACCGAATAAAACGGGATATCCTTCAGGAGCACCATCTCGTCATGGCTTTCGCCCTCGATATGCTGGAGGATCTCTTCCGTGGGAGTCTCGAGCCCCGAAAAGATCTCCTGATACATCTTTGCGACGCGAACGGGTGTGTCCTTTATGCCAGGTCTTTCGGGGTCCTCACCTATCCCTTCGATGATGAGCCTTACGCCCTTTTCGATCTTCTTCAGGTTCATTTTCCGGGTATCCCTTTTTCTTCTCTTCTCATTGCCCATAAGAACTTATTACCGATATATGCAGAAGGCGATGCGTCCTCCTTTTCTGCAAAAAAGGCCAACGAAACAACCACTTGCTGCGGTTTTATACTATACCATTTCCGGCATGAAAAATCAGCCCTGAAAGGTCACTTCCGGCTGGACCTCCTCATGAACCCTTCAAGGCCGGAAATCCGGCGGCAGAGCGCCTCGAACTCCTTGAAGTGAAGGGACTGAGGGCCGTCGGAAAGGGCGTGTTCCGGATCGGGATGCACCTCGATCATCACGCCGTGCGCCCCCGCCACGACCGAGGCGAGCGCCATCTGCGGGACGAGGTCCCGTCTTCCGGTGGCATGGCTCGGGTCGAAAATGACCGGTAGATGAGACAGGGATTTCACCAGAGGAACGACCGCAAGGTCCGCGGTGTTACGCGTCGCGGTCTCGAAGGTCCGTATGCCCCGTTCGCAGAGGATCACGTTACGGTTGCCGCCGAGCAGGATATATTCCGCAGATGCCAGCCATTCTTCGACAGTCGCGGAAAGACCGCGCTTCAGCACCACCGGCTTTCCCGACCTTCCCACCTCATTGAGAAGGTCGAAGTTCTGCATGTTCCGCGCGCCTATCTGGAGGATATCGACTTTTTCAGCCGCCAGTCCTACCTGCTCCGGGCTCATCACTTCGGTGACAACAAGGATGCCGGTCTCCTTTCTCACCGCGTCGAGAATCTCGAGCCCCTCTTCCCTCAGCCCCTGAAAGCTGTGCGGGCTCGTTCTGGGCTTGTACGCGCCGGCCCTCAGGACTTTTACGCCGACCTTTTTCAAAAAACGGGCGGTTTGGAATATCTGGTCTCTCCCCTCGATTGCGCAGGGGCCGCCGATGACAAGGAAAGGGGACCTTCCGCCGATCCTTACTTTTCCCGGAAGGTTGACGACCGTGTCCGAAGGATGGAAATCGCGGCTTACCAATTTGTAAGGTTTCGTAACGTGAATGATCTCCCGTATCGACTTGATGCCCCTGAAAGGAGAGTCCTCGATCCACCCCTGATTGCCAATGACCCCGATAGCTGTCCTCTCCGCCCCGGGGATCGCGACAGGCTTGAGGCCCAGCGACGCAATCGTCCTTTTGACCTGCGCCACGTCTTTGTCAGCCGCCCAATGATGCAATACGATAAGCATGGCTTACTCCCTTTCGACTCCGCATGTAACGATTAGGGTTAATTTTACAAGAGGAAGAGGCAAATAGCAAAGTTCGCCTGCCGGCCGCGATATGCTAATCTTTATGCAGGAGGAAGCTTCATGGAAGGATCTGCACTCTTACGGTGTGCGGCATGCCGGACGGTCAATCGGGTACCTGCCAACAGATTGACCGAACGGCCGAAGTGCGGAAAGTGCAAAGCATATCTCGATTTTCCCCATTCGCCCGTCGAAGGGACGACGGCGAACTTCCAGTCCGAGGCCTTCGACCCCCCCGGTTATGTCCTGGTATTCTTATGGGCGCCCTGGTGCGTCCATTGCCGAGGGATGATGCCGGGAATCGAGGAAGTCGCCCGCCGAAAGGCGGGACGGATGAAGGTCGTCACGGTCAATACCGAGAAAGAGACCTATCTCGCCCAGCGCTTCGGTGTCATGTCCGTGCCGAGACTTACCCTCTACAGGGGAGGACGACAGATCGACGAGGTCAACGGGGCATTGTCTCCTTCGCAACTGGAAGACTGGACAGAGCATTATCTGAGGCAGGCGTAGGTTAAGGCCGCTGCCCGCCCTTCTTCATCTCCCCGCCCAGCAACCGGTACACCTCCCCGACTTGTCTTCTGGTCTCGTCCTTTGATCCGCCGTTTTCGATCACGTAGTCGGCGGCCGCCCTCTTCTGTTCGATCGGCATCTGGCTGCGCAATCGGGAAAGGGCCTCCTCCCTCGTGACGCCGGAGCGCTCCAGCCGCTCGAGCGCCGTCCCCTCGGGAGCAGAAACGGCGATCACCTTCGAAAAATCCTTCTGATAGCTTCCCTCAAAGAGTAGGGGCACCTCGACGATAACAATGCGGTTTCTGTCCTTTATCTTCCCGATAAAGTCGTTCACCCTTTCGAATACGAGGGGATGGATGAAACCTTCGAGCTTCTTCTTCAGTTCCCTGTCCTGAAAAACCTTTCGGGCTACCGTCTTCTTGTCGAGCGTCCCGTCGGGATTCACCGCCTCCGGTCCGACGAGTCTCCGGACTTCGCCGATTACCCACTCCTCCTTTAGAAGAAGCGCGACGATCCGATCGCTGTCGAGCGTGACCGCCCCAAGGTCTCTGAAGGCCGAAAGCACGAAGCTTTTGCCCATACCGTAATTCCCTGTCAGCGCAACGATCAGCATGAGGATATTATATCTGCATGCTGAGAAGGAGGTAAACCCCCGAAAAATAACCCGATCGCTGCATGCCGGCGGGGAGGTAACTGTTTTTCCTGCTGCAGATTTGACGCCTTTTCGGCCCCTTGGTTATAATACTAGTTGATTAGTAAAGGAGGTTGAGGGTTATGCCTATTTATGAATATTGCTGTACAGAGTGCGGCAAGCGGCATGAGATCATGCAGAAGATAACCGATGCGCCGCTTACTGCATGCCCGGACTGCGGGGGCGAAATAAAGAAGATGATATCCAACACATCCTTCGTACTGAAGGGCACCGGCTGGTACGCGACTGATTACGCATCCTCCAGGACATCGCCGAAGGCATCCGATTCCGGAAACGGCGAAAAATCGGATACGACGGCTGCAAAGACGGAGCCGAAAGCCGACAAGAAACCGGAAAAAGCTGCCGCGCCGGCCCCGAAATAGTGGCACTGCCTCACGCCCACGTTCCCTTCAACCGGATAGCCGAATATAAGGACCTCATCAGAAAGGAAAGGCTGAACCTCGAGATATATTTCGGGTCGGCGGTCCTGGACGACATATCTCCGGCCGACATCGAAGGCCTCGCCGCACTCCTCGATTATCGGCCGTCCCTTTCGATTCATGCGCCGTTTATGGACCTGTCGCCGGGAGCGGTCGACTCAAAGGTGCGGCAGGCGACGACCGAGCGGTTCTTCCATGTGCTGGACATTGCGGAGGTCCTCCGGCCGAAGGTAATCGTATTTCACTCGGGGTACGAAAAGTGGAAGTACGCGCTGAACATCGATTTGTGGCTCGAAAAAAGCCTCCAGACCTGGCGGCCGGTCAGCGCCCGCGCGTCCGACATCGGCGTGAAGATCGCCATTGAGAACATCTTCGAAGACGAGCCTTCAAATCTGAAACTTCTCATGAAAGAAATGGACTCTGATGATTTTGGCGTCTGTTTCGATACCGGCCACTGCCACCTCTTCTCTAGGGCGGGGCTCGGCGAATGGATGCGGGACCTTAATCCGCACATCCTCGAACTGCATCTCCATGACAACGACAGGACGTCGGACCAGCATCTGCCGATGGGCGACGGGACCTTCGATTTCGATACCTTCTTCAGGCTTCTCGACAGAAAAGATTGCGTCTATACATTGGAGGCCCATTCCCCTCAACACTTCAGAAAGAGCATGGCCTACCTGAAGACTAAAGGTATCGTGCCCGGTTCCTGAGACTGAACCCTCTGAGAACCGGATTGCCCGTTCCCTTATATTGCACCATGACCATGTGGGATTCTCCCATCCCCTGCGGGAGGATCAGCTTCTTGATCCTCGCCAGCTCAAAGAGATAATCCGCTGATTCTTCCGAGAGCCTCTTTATTTCCTCGTCGATGCCGAGAGCGGTGAGATATGCCCCCTGGCCGCAGAAGCCTATCGTGGCAAGCCCCCTCTCCTCGCCCCATCCTTTCAGAGAGGAGAAGTTAACATGGGCGGTGATGTCCTGTTCGCCCACATTCCGTAGCGGATCTTCGGACAACTGGTGGCGGTAATAGCACATGAGCGTGCCCCGGTTCCTGTCCCCGCTGTAGTACTCGCGTGCCGTATACCCATAGTCTATCGTCAGTATAAAACCTTCGCCGAGCGCCGCCTCAGCCCCCGCGATCCAGTCGCGCGCACGAAGATTTACCTCTGTCGTATAGCCTTTTTCGAAATCACCATGCAGAGCGCCCAAATAGTCCGCAAGCGCGGCATCACTCAGCGGCCCCCGCGCCTCCTTCAGACGGCCGTCTTCAGCCGCCACGTAGATCTCCTTCAGCTCCTCTTCCATCACCACGATATGGACCGGAAACGCGTCGAGGAGTTCATTGGACAGCAGACAGCCCCGGACGCTCCCGATCTCGCCGAGCGAGGAGGCCCAGACAACGTGGTTTCCAAAATCCCGAACGAGACCTTCCTGTTTTCCCCGGACTTCCGGATAACGCTCGATAATGGTATAGGAGAGGGATGAGAAGATTTCGCGCTCTTTGAGATAACCGAGCATGTCTTTGCAGAGATATCCGGCGCCGGCCCCCATCTCGATGACCCGGAAGTCGCCGGGTTTCCCCATGTACGTCCAGAACTCTTCGACCTGCCTCCCGAGCATCCTGCCGAACACCGGATGGAGATAGGAACTGGTATAGAAGTCTCCCGACCTGCCTATCCTCGCCTTTCCCGACGCGTAATATCCATATTGCGGATCGTATAGCGCCATATCCATGAAAGCGTCAAAGGTGAGAGGTCCGCCCTGATGGATTCTTCTGATGATCTTTCGCTCCAGGTCGCTCACGCCTGCCATTATAGCCCGTCGGCCCGCTACCTGACAACCGCACGCTCGCGTTGCATGAATATCACCATAAAGGCGGGAGAGCGGCCCGAAAGGCCTTCTGTAGCGCTTTCTTGCTGCACAGGAATCACTTGAAGAGGCCTTTAAGCACCCTTTTTTTGATCTCCTTGCCTATCTCTTTTTCGACCTGTCTTCCAACCGCCGCCCTGTTCAAGCCTACCGACGGCCTTTCCGTCGTTCCGGTAATCTTCAGGGGTATCGTCACCCAACCGTTGCTGTCTTTCGCATACGTCGCTACCTTGGCGGCGGGCGAGAGCTGTGAAATAAGCGCCGGTGAAATCTTCATATCGGCGAGGACAGACAGCCTCTTGTCGAAGCCGGCGTTCCCCGAGATGTCCAGCCTGATCCGGTCCGATTCGAGGACTCCGTCGAAGAAGCATGTCCGGTCTTTTACGGTAAAATTGAAACGCGTCGGCGAAAACCGGGGTTTTCTGATTTCCTTTATGCCGGTAAGCGAGGCGATCGCCGTCGTAATCTTCGATTCCCCCGCCCCGATACCACTCAGATCGAGCGTCCCCTTCCCGGCAAGGGAGTCCTCAACGGAGGAAGCGACGTCCCGGCTCTCGGGGCCGACGAGAAACGCCAGCTCCGCATGCGCCTTGCCCGAGACCGCCCCGCCTTCGCCCCCGCTGAATGTCATATCGATCGGTTCTATCTTCGCAAAACCCCTTTCGAAGCGATATTTCATAAAAAGGGCCTTCGCCGTATAAGCCCGATATCTGAGGTCCTCCCCCTTTATCTCTCCCGATGCTACTGTGTTCTCCGGGATGGCAGAGGCGGCAGGCCCCTTCCCCGCCCCGCCGACTTCCGCTTCCTTGCGGCCCGGTTGGGCACGTTTGCCGGCTCCCTCTACTAGCTTTCCGATATCTATATCGCGCAACGAAACGTTACATACCACTGCCGGAGAGCCTCGGTAGTCGCCAACCTTGCCGCTCACGCCCACACTTCCCTCCCCGATCTGCGTCTTCAACTGAAATGCCAGCGTCTGCGGGCTGATATCGAGCCTTCCGGCCGTGTCCGTTTCGATGCCACCGACTGCAGCTTTGGCGCTCTTAATCTCAAGGGTGCCGGAAAGACCTTCTGACATCTTGTGGGCCGGGGTGATTGCGATGTCTCCGTCTCCGCTCGCAGCGACATCGAGATCATTCCGTTCGTCCCGGTATTCGACTTTCGCGTCCGAGATATGGAGGCTGTCGGCCGCAATGGTAAATCCGTTGCTCCCTTTATTGTCCGTCTCCCCGGACATGCCCCGCTCCCCGTCCTCGTTCATTGCGTTAAGTATATCGCTGAAGTTATAGGTCCCGTCTTTTCGTCTTTCGATCCTGACCGACGGCGAATCCAGCTCGAGCTTCTTGATGACGACCTCTTTTTTCAGAAGCGGTAACAGACGGAAATCGAGCACAAACATCCGGGAACTCAGGAAATTGCCCTCCCCGCTCTTCTCCTTTATGCTGAACCCCTTCACCACAATCCCTCTCAGGAGAGACACCTGTATCGAATCGATCTTCACCGTTCTCCCGGTAAGCTGCTCGATCCGGGGGACCAGGACAGACTTCAGCTTGTCGCTCTTGAGATAACTCCCGACAAAGAGACTCAGGCCGGCAGCTCCCGCAAGCAGGACGCCTGATGCAACCGCAAGGACTTTTATTGACCTTTTCACGCCGACTCCTTGCTACAAGTGTATCAAACTTTTATAATTGATGTCAGGCTGTTATGCAAATGACGCGTAGTGCGCGAACAGCGTTCCGGCTTGCGCCGGGCGCAGTTTTATGATAAAGGTATGATAGGCTGTTCTTCCGGAAGCGCCCGCTGACGCTACGGCATAATCCTGAGTTTGTTGAGAGGCAAAATGAACGAAAAGGTACATGATGAAATCTCAGAAGAAGACCTGATGGCGGCGCTGAAAGAAACGAAGACCTATGCCCAGATCAGCGCGGAAGACCTCAAAAAGATCTACTCAGTCGCCTTCAAACATGCGAAGTCCAGGCTTGCCGCACGGATCCTGGTGCAGGACGTCATGACCGAAAATGTGATTTCGGTCGGGAAACTGGAAGACATTTCTCATGCAGCCCGCACGCTCTCCGAGCACAACATCAGTGGCCTCCCGGTAGTCGACAAGGACAACCGCGTCATCGGCATCATCTCGGAGGCGGACGTTCTTGCGATGATGGGGACACAGAGGAAGCATACCTTTTTGGACTTTATGAGGCATCTGCTCGGCCAGCCCCTTCCCGAGCGGAAGATGGGGGACCTTGTCGGCGATATCATGACCCCTACCCCGATAACTATCCGGCCCGACGCCGATATCAGCGAGGCCGCCAAGATAATGGATGAACGCAGGATCCGGCGGCTGGCGGTCATCGATTCGGAAGGCAGACTGACCGGCGTCATATCGAGAAGAGATATCCTGAAGGCGATCAGCAAGAGGTAGTAAGACCTGGCGTTTTCCCCGGCGACAAGGGAACAGGTCTAACGCATCGTACTTTTCGAACGGGCCAGGCGGCGGGACCACCGCAGTGCTGCCAAGGAGGAAGACTATGCCGGAACAGATTTCCCTCACGGAAGATAAAAAGACGATTTTCCTCGGCGCCTGCCGTATCTTCGGCGCATACCTCTCCAGAGAAGAGCCGGGGGGCGATGACGATCGCCATATAGGGAAAGCGGTCTCCGATGCGATCAGGATCGCCAAGATCGTCGACAGGGAGACCTGTTCGGAAGGGGAGATCTGCGAGCGAAAACCGTGGGAAGAGCAATGAGCGCTCCCGTCATGCCGGTGGCGCCTTGAGTCGGAAGAAGATCGTCGTGAGGTATGCGGACGGAAGGCTTGTCAGGGGCTACGCCGATAATTTCCCTCTTGACGGAGCGTTGTTTCACGTCCGGCAGCTGGATCCCGCATTGGCCGGCAGGAGTGTCAAGGTCTCGCTTAAAGAATTGAAGGCGGTCTTCTTCGTAAGGGATTTTTCCGGCAACCCGGCCTATCGTGAAAAGAAGCATTTTGCCGCTCACCAGCAGCCGGAGGGAAGGAGGGTAGAAGTGACGTTCGTGGACGACGGCGAGGTCCTTGTCGGATCGACTCCGGGCCACGAACCCGGGGAACCCGGTTTCTTCGTCACCCCTGCAGATCCCCATTCGAACAACGAAAAGGTCTTCGTCATCTCGTCGTCGATAAGCAGATTTCGCTATATCTGACCTCGCGTCCGTCTATTCATCAGCCCCGATGACGCCCTTCCCTCGCATGTCGAGAAGTACCGGGAGTACGCCTTGCAGCAAGGGCGGGCATTGCGTTCTCGCCCTGGACGACACTCGAGGCCATTCATCAACATTTTTTCACGGCAGACCGCTCAATCCATGCCTCATCTTCCAGAGGAAATATCTTTCGAAGGCTGCCTTGCCCCATTTAAACCGTTTGCCTTCCCTGAAAGCCGACTCCTGTCTTGGGGGCAGCACGGGGGCGGCCTTCATAAACGCGGCCGTATTCCCCATATCCATGAGGCACAGGACATCGATGGCCGTTTCGGCAGGGGCCGATTCTCCGGTTATATCTGACTCAATGGCACGCGCGGCCGTCTTGGCCATCCTGACAGTCATAAACCCGGTCTTGGGAACGCCGGTCGGGACCGGTGTCGGTTCAGGCGGGGCAATTGCTACCGCGACGCCGACAGCGAAGATGTTTTTGTGCTGCCTATGCCTGTATCTTCCGTCAACAGAAATGAAGCCGCGCGGATTGCCGAGGGGAGCGACTGCCGGAACCCCTTTCATGGCCGGCGCAAACATAGAAAGCTGAAAAGGGATCTTTGCCCCGTCTTTCAGGACAACTTCACCCGGCGCGATCTCCTGGACCGCACTATTGACCACAACCTTGATATCCCTCTTTGCAAACTCGTCTTCCATCATCCTCCTGGAGTTCCGCACCCCCCCTATGCCAAAATGGCCGATGTAGGGTTCGGAAGTAACGAAGACGATGGGCACCTTACTTCTGATCTTCCTTCTGCGAAGCTCGGCATCTATTTCAAAAGCGTATTCATAGGAGGGGCCGAAGCAGCTTACCCCCTGAACCGAGCCAATGACGACAGCCCCGGGGTTTTCAAGGAACCTTTCCCAGGCTTTATATGCCTTTTCCGCATGCCCGAGAGTGAATATACTTTCCGTATGTCCTCCGTCGGGGCCGAGACCCGGCACTTCCTCGTAAGCAAGGCAGGGCCCGGTCGATACGACAAGATAATCATATGGCAGCTCATTCGTCCCAGTTATGAGTTTGGAGTTATCGGCATCCACCCCTTTTGCCTTTTCATGGATAAACGTTATGCCTCTTTGTCCCAGGGTCTGTTTCAGGGGGAACGTGATATCAACTGCCTTCCTCCAGCCCATCGAAAGCCAGGGAAGCGAGGGAACGAATACGAATTTGTCGTCTTCGCTTACAACGGTGATATCCGCCTTCTTCCCGAGAAGCCTTTTCAGCTCCAAGGCCGCCGTGAGTCCTCCGAAGGAACCGCCTAATATCATTATTCTCGCCACTGTTACCTCCCCATTGGTGCCCGGCGACCACCTTCGGCTTATGTAGTGTTATTGTTTGGAGCTTCGAAGGGCGACGCCGATTATGTTTATTCTTAAAACATGCCCATCACTTTGTCGCTTTCGCTTATCAGGTCAACGAGGCCGTCATAATCGATATATTCAATGTTTGCTTTTTCAGTATCCTTGCTCAGACCTCTCAACACCCTGTCGTCCTCGAGCAGATAGGTCTTTCCCGAAAATCCGGCATCGGCGAGTTTCGAACCCTGCATAAAATAGACGCCGTTTTGAAGAAGAACGACTGCCGCGGCCATATCCCCCGCAAGGCCTGCTCCTCTCCTGCCCTCAGGCGTGTCAGGGCCGCTCTTGACGATAACGAGCATATTTTTCCCCTCCCTTCAAAAGATCATCGTTGTGTCAGACATTCTGAGGATCTCTGCAATTTCGGCGCTGCTTGAGATTTTGACGCCATCCACAAGGTCCTCGGCCTTCAACAAAGCCTCGTCCAGTGACTTTTCGTCCACGTAGACCGCCGCTCCCATATCAATGCAGTCGACGATACCCGCTTCGATACTGAGATACTCGGTCGCCCCCGTGTTCTGCCCTTTTCTTGCAACGACCGCTCCCCCATCTACCAGTATGAGTTTCGCGGACAGGCCTTCAGCTGCTGCTCCGAGCAGATGTCTGACCGCCTCGGAAGCGTCGGCGGTGCCGTAGGGGGGCCTTCTCAGGATTATGCTTATGTTTCCCATGGGGCCTCCTATACACCAAAGTTAAGAAATACCGGTTGCATACTGATAACGTTGAAGAGTCCCTTCAGCGAGCTCATTTCTCCGCCTTCTACCGAGTCCTCCCCCGCAAGACCGCGGGTCTTCAAACAGCCCGTTCATATGTCCACCTTCAGCCCCCTGGTTACCAGATCCTCAAGTGCGGAAAGGGCCTGAGGCACCTGCCCTTTTACCACCGAGAAGACCCCGTCTCCTGACGCCACCAGCCTTACCTTCCTGCCCTTCCTCAGTGCCGCATCTGCGAGTCTGACAAGAGTGTGCGTATTCTCGAAGCTGTAAGGGGTTGTTGACAGAAACATCACGATTTCTCTCTCCATGTATCTCCTCCCTGGCGCGGGTTTATCTGAGTAATAAGAATGCCGGCAGTCAATTCCTCCTGTCGCCCGGATATTTCCCCTTCTTGGTTACAGGACAGCATGCGGGTGCCGGCAGGTCGCCCTCATATCTTTTCCCGAGAAGTTGCAGAAGATCCGGGATAAAAGGGTCTTTGAGAAAATAACAACGAAGTCTTCCGTCTATATAATAGTCGATCAGGTCATACCTCCTGAGCAGCGACAGGTGCTGGGAGATATTGGACTGACGGATCTCGAAGAAGTCTTCCAGGTCGCTCACGCATTTCACGCCCTTGCTCAGTTCCTCAAGGATCTGAATTCTCACCGGATGAGCAAGAACCTTCAGAACATCCAGCTTGTCGGTCTCGCAAATCATGAAAACCTCCTATTCAACCATTCGCATATGAGAATAATATTACTTCTTTGGAATATATTTGTCAAGAGACTGCATGGCCTTTTCAGGACAAGGTTTCGAGAAAATGACACACAGGGGAAAGATAACGTACTGTTAATTTAGACGTGTGATCCGCGCCAAGCACGGCATACTGGCACTAAGTTGTGTCGAGCAAGATGCGCCTGCGGGAACAGCACGTCGCCGATAAAAAAAAGGCCGTGATTTTAACATCACGGCCTTCTGCCTCCTAACAAAAGAAAAAGTGGCGCGCCCTGAGGGAGTCGAACCCCCGACCTGCGGATTCGTAGGAAGCAGCGGAAGCGCCTGGATGCTGGCGTTGTTGCGGATTACTGTAGACGCAATGGCTTTTTGGGGCGGCTTTTTGTAGACGCTGCAGTTTCACGGCTTCTTTTCCCGGCGGTTATGGAGCTGATCTTTCCCTGGTCGAGCGCTTTTTTCTTGATGCCCACGGCGACCTGAGTATAGAACTCGGTGGTGCTTAGCTGGGCGTGACCGAGGATCTCCTGGATGCGCCGAGAGTCTACGCCGCTTTCGAGAAGATGGGTGGCCATGCTATGCCTGAAGAGATGGGCATAGACTCTCTTCTCGATGCCGGACTTCTTCCTTGCCCGCTCGATCGCCTTGCGTATATCAGTTACGGGGATATCGTCCCGGACCCGGGAGAGGAATACCCAGTCCGATCGATTTGTCTTGCGCAGGGCCTTCAGCTCGTCGTGCAGCCAGTCGATGACCGGCAGGATGTTTTCCTTGCCGCCTTTGCGCAGTATGCGGATCGTCCGCTTTTTGAAATCGACATCTGTCCACTTCAGCAGGCGCGCCTCTTTGAGGCGTACGCCGCAGGTAAAGAGCATCAGTATAATCACACGATAGAAGGGCTCAGCCGCCCTGATGATCTTCACCGCTTCATTCAGGGTCAGGACGATCGGTATCGGCCGAGTGTAAGGAAGCTTTTCGATCGAAAAGTTTCTTTTGGTAAGGTGGCCATTCTTGGCCCCCCAGGTAAGAAAGCCCGAGAAGTAATTGAGCTCTTTCGAGATCGTACGGTTCTTGCCGCCCTCGCCTTTGCGCATGCGTTTATAGATATTGACATGGGTGGGCGAGATATCGTCCGCAATATAGGCGCCGAGGTGGGGGCGAATGTGATTCCGGAAGACGCCCTCACAGTCGCGATATGTCGTGGGTGAACGGTGCAAGTCATACCAATCGAGGTATTCCCGGGAGAGGTCTTCGACGGTTCTGTTCTTCGGGACTTCGAGCTCTGTTGGCCGCGCCGCCTTGCGGAGTTCGCGCTCGATCGCCCCGGCCTCTTCCCGCTCGCGGATATTTTCCGGGAGGGTCATGCGGATTCTGCGGCCCCTGCGGCCCTGAGGCCAATAGTCGACAACCCACCTGCCGTTTCGGAGAAAGACGGACATCAGAACAGCATCCCCTTCAGGCGCGCGAGTTCTCGCTCGATGCGCGCGAAGGCGTTGACTGCAGAGGCCTTGAGATTCGTCAGCTCCATTTTGCAACTACAATCCGCGCACTCGAACAGATCAAGCTGGTTTTTGCACTTTGCCCGCCGCTTTTTCCGATCCCGGAAATCGCTCAGGCTCACGATCCGATCCCTCGTTTGCCTCTCCCCCGCCTTCCCTGCCTATCCGGCTCATGATCCGCTCAGTGATGCCGAACAGCGTCGTTATGTCCTCGTCTTTGCCATGCTCAAAAATATACTCCAGCTTCTGCCACAGCTCTTTTATCTCCTCGCTGCAGATCCCTGTGCCGTATTGTGCCGGTTCTTCCGAGACTTTCGGCAGGAACATTTCTCCTTTGCCTTCGAAGAGCCAGTCCGACCGCAATTCCCATCTGCCGATTATCGACAGCAGCAGGCGGGTTGATGGCGTTTTGGTGCCTGCCTCGATCTCCGATAGATAGCCCTGAGAGATGCCGAGGGCATGCGAAACATATTGTTGGCTGTACCCCTTGTTGATCCTGAACGCTTTTATGCGTTCATTAATATTTTTAATATCGCGCATAGCAATATTTTCCTTGACATATATCTCTGGCAGCGATATATTTATGCATCATGGTGGTACTCGCAAATTTTAAAAACGCCCGCAAGGGAGGCCTGATGGAAACAGAACGACCCCTGCCATCGCGAGTGCCATCGGTTGTTTTGTCGAAGTCGGGCCTAAACATAAAAAACCCTGCCCCCTCTGCTGTAATTTCCGTCCGCAGCGGGATTATATCACGAGGCGGGGTTTTTTTTTCATTTAAAATCATGAAAAAATTTTATCCGGAATCGATGAGTTCGCACCAGTTTTTATTTGACACCCAAGAGAACTCATGAAGCAGGAAGAGCTTTTCAGGGCATTTGAAACCGACAAACAACTCGGGGATGAGCTCCTGGCGATCATAGAGACTGGCGTATATCGCATAGGGCTGAAGGATTTCTCCTTCATGATCAACAAGGAATCCTCGCAGTTACGGGACGCCTTCAACCATAACGGCAAATACTTCTCCGTCACCTGGCTGGCGACTTTCATCCGAAAAGACGCACAGGGCGCCACGGAACTCATAAACAGGCTCTGCGTCCTCGCCGGGAAGAAAGTCCCCGAGGACAAGAAGGAAATGACTACCGAAGAAGAACTCGCCTTTTATCGGGATAAGATTCGCGAGCACGGCCTGCAAGCCCTCTTTAGTGGAGTGAAAGAATGAGGGCCACGATCGAGGACCTGGATGCAAGGGTGCGGTTGTTGGAATCCATCTTCGAAAAGAAGGCCGATCCCTACGATACATGGATGAACTCGCCGGAGGGAATAGCCGAATACCAGGCGGCCATACGGGAAATGGCGTTTCACCACAAGACGAAAAAGCTTCTGGCATTCACGGCCAAGACGGGCGGCCGCGTGCCGAGATTGGAGGAGATATGAAATTTTTGCGGGGGTCGATAGTGATCTGGTTCGCTGTTGTGCTGATCGTTTTTATTTCGGGCGGGACGCTGATCGCGGGCTTCTCAATCGGCAGCTCCTTGGGGTGGGATGCCGGGTGGAACTCCTGTCTTGTCCAGGTGATGCAGATGAAGAACTCGGACGAATACGACCGCCTGTCGCCCGAAGTGAAGGCCGCCCTGGGAAGAGCTGCCGAAAAGAGGAAGCATTACAGCATAGCCGGAGCATCCCATACGGGGATATCAGTGTCGGATCCGGAGCGAGACGGTGACTGATTTCATCGCGCTCCTGATCGCGCTGGCAATTTGGGGGATCATTTCCTATTTCATCCTTTTCAGGTGCCGCCGGTGACAGATAGGCGCTGTTGGAACTGCACTACAGAGCCGGTCGAATTCATGGAGCACGAGGGTATCGAATACTGCGCCCAATGCTTCGCAAAACAGACGCCCAGGGAGGAATTGTCGGGCACTGGCATGAAAGTGTGCGCAGAGGAAGTGGGCATTTCGCCCGATTCGCAGGGATAGGGCCTGCAGCCCGACAAGGCCAGCCTCGGCCTTCCCTGCCCGCTTCGGCGGGCTTAGGCGACGAATCAGAGGCACATGGAGGAAGGCACAGCCATGATGAAGTATTTATCTGATAAAGAGGAGAAACAACTGCTCCGGACGGCAGCAGACGTCAAAGGGAAAAAGGCGGAACGGGATTCGATGATTCTGGTTTTGGGGTTCAATACAGGGCTGAGACTATCGGAGATCACCGGCCTAAACATCGGCGACGTGAGAGGCAAGGACAAGCTCTTCGTCAGGCCCGAGACGACGAAGGCGACGATACGCCAGGCGGACGGCACGAAGAAGGCCAGGGGGCGCATGGTGCCGCTCAGCAAGAAGCTGCAGGCGGCGATCAAACGGTTTCTTTCCCTGAAGCTTACCTGGCGCGAAGCGATCAGCGACGACGCGCCCCTCTTTATTTCAAAGAAGGGCGCGCGTCTTTCGGCAAGGGCGCTGCAGGAGGTATTTGCGTACTGGCGCGATCGCGCCGGCCTCGAGCACTACACGGTCCACTCCATGCGCCACAGCTTCGCAAAGAGGATCCTCCAGCGCTACGAAAACAGGGCGGAGGCTCTGGCTGTAGTACAGAAACTCCTTGGGCATACGTCGCTGAGCTCGACAGGCGTGTACGTCGAGGCTGGCGAGGAGGAATTGAGAGAGGCGGTGGAGTCGAGATGAACAAGACCCTCAAGATGGTACGTGACAAGGACTGGCGGAACTGCCCTCACTGCAATAGCGCGGTTGTGAGCGCGGTCGAAAACGCTTTCCCGATCGGGATCGGCGGGGTTTCGACGGATCTTATGCTCTGCTACATATGTCAGGAGCTTTACATCGTCGAGCCGGGAGGCCGCTGGAAGGGCCGGCCGCGCGTATGGCCTTTCGACATCGAGGTCGACATCTGCGACCGCAATATCGAAGAAAAGGAAGATATGCTCAGACACTACCGGGAGAACCGCGCACTCTTCGATAACCTCCCGGAGGAGATCCCCGGGACCGACCAGCAGATCGGCCGGGTCCTTCTCCCCCGGCTCGCTGCCGGCAATCTGAGGTTGCTGTCATGAGGTCTATCCCCGTCTGCGTCGGCATCATCATTATCCCGCTTCTCGGCATTTATCTGACCAATCCGCAGGGGTTGAACTGATGAAAGCACTATTGCGCTATAAAGCCGAGATCGCGGAGATCGACCTCGGCGATATGGAAAAGCCGCCCTCTGTATTGTCGATTCCTCTGGTAAAGCCAGAGAAACGCATGGACGTCTTTGCCTTGGTATGTAAGGCGGACGGCATGCCGTACTACCATTTTATGAGGAGTTATAACCGCCCATGAAATGCTCATGCAGATGCGGCCGGTCGACTGAGAATCCCTCGGGGGTCTGCACGATTTGCGAAAAGTTTCTCACTCTCGATTCGGATCTACAGAAGACGGAAGGCCGACCGAGGAAGCACCACCCCAAGGGGGAGAAGAGCGTTTTAAGCCTGGAAGACGCGAACCGACCAGCCGGTATTTCATCCGAGGATATGCAGGGAACACATGAACAGGAGGAAGAGATGGCAGTCAAGAGCTTTAAGAAGTGTCCTGAATGCGGCACGATGCAAAAGAGCAACGCAGTCCCTAAATGTCACTACTGCGGTCACGTTTTCGAGAAGAAAGGCAGGACCGCCAGGAAAGTCCCAAAGAGATCGGCGGCTCAGAGGGGTGAGGCCTCCGTTTCGAACCCGCCTGGTGCGGCTGGGGGGTTATCCATCATTCTGGATCTCACCGCATGGCCAAGGACTGCGCAGGCGGTGATGGCCTTCGGCGGCCCGGAGCCTACGGCTTTTTTCCTGACGGCCTTCGACCTCGAACAGAAACTCCGGGATTGCGAGGCGCGCCTTTCGTGAGCGACGAAGAGAAGCAATACAGGCATTACAACGGCGGGGCGATCGTTGGGATCGTCTCTCACCATAAGGAGCGCAAGTCGCAAGGGAAGGCAGCCATCCCCTATCTCCAGATGCAGATCCAGTGCTCCAGCGATCTCTACGGGGCAGTGAAGGTTTTTGCGAATCTCTGGGGCCGCCAGAAGATCGATACCTTCCTCGACAGCCTCAAGGGGAGTCCGGGCCGGCCCTATTATTTTAGGGGGTTTTTCAATCAGTTCGACGATGAGTCTGAGGGGCGGAGGCTCTCCAACTACACTGTCTACGAGTTCATGCCCTCGAATGCGTCGGACTTCATGGCGTCATTTGTCCTGAAGGGCGCCGTGACTGACAGCAGGAAGCTCGAGGACGGCACCGGCAAGCTCTATATCCACGTCGCGCGGGAGGGTGCGAATGACCAGACTGTTGAAGAAGCCTTTGAGATCTACACGATTTCAGCCCAGGAGATCGACGGCCTCGTGGAAGGCTCGACGATCGAGGCGAAGGGGTTCCTCAGGGCGAGAAAGCCCTTCGATTCGTACGGGATGCCCGAGACGGATATCCGTCCTTTTGCTATGGAGATTAAGACACTCGGGAAGGGGAGGCCGTTCTGATGCCCGAAAGAAAGGGACTCGATGATCCGCGGTCTCCCATAGCAAAGGCAAGAGACCATTTCATGAACAGCGCGGAGGGCCGCAAGATCTGCCGCGGCTCGGCTGAGGGTGAATATTTGGAAAACAGAATTGAGGCCGCATTTATGGCCGGCTTACAGGCAGCTAAAACATTAATAGAGGAGCTACTGTGATGAAGCTGATACCGCCAAAGATAATAGGAGGCGCGCCGTGGCATACGGAATATTACGCGAATGCCCTGAAGGAGATCGTGGAGAGTACCGGGATCCGCTGCATCGAGGACGGCTGCGACGGCTGGCTCGACTTTTTCGAAAAGAATTTCCCCGGGCTCTACAAAAAATACGAGGACTCGCTTGCGCTCATCGACAAGCTATGGGGCAATAACACCCCGGCCGAACGGGAGGCCTTCAAGAAGGCGGTGAAGGTCGAGGTCGACGCCTATGCCTTCGCGGTCCCGAAGTTCCTCGAGGCGCGGCAGACACGGGCATGAGCGACGCGCCCAAATGGAAATGCGAGAAGACCAGCCTGGAGTGCGAGCATGCCACTCAGCCGGGACATTATGTCAACGGGCAGTATTGTCTTTTCGACCGCATCCATCCGAAGCGGGTCCTTGCGGTAAGGCAATGCCCCGATCCTTCGAAGGGCCATGCGTAGAAGGCTCACGGAGGATGACAAAAGAGATATGAAGGATTTGCGCGACCTCTTGTACCAGCAGCTCAACGGAGAGATCAGCCGGGAAGAATTTCTGACCGGCGAGACCGAGATAAGGAACCGTGAACGGCAGTTGAGGCTGGCCGCGACGGAGGAACGGGACGATGACTAAGCCCTGCGGGCATTACTGCCCCGGCTGCTTCGTCGTCCAGTGCCCGAAGATGAAGGAGCTTGTAGAGGAGAACGAGGAGTTGAAGTCTCTGCTCGCGTGCGACGGTGTGAGCGGAGAATGACGAACTACGACGGCGCCTTGCCCCGCTGGTTCAACTCTTTTTTATATTTTATAGGTAAAGGAGAGGCAAAACGATGATAAAGGAAAATGTGACACTCAAAGAGACAGCAGAATTTCTGAATGAACTTCTGAAAACGGACCCGATGGCGATCAACGCGCTTTTTAACTTGCGGGTGTACTGCAACCAGCCTCTTTCTGAGCACCCAACGGTGCAGGTGGGCTGCCAGGGAAAAGACAACCATAAGGTGTGCCAAGTCGGTTTCATAGGAATTTTGAACGGCCTATTTGGAACTGACGAAAAAGGCTGGGGGCATTTGTCGATTCACATGGACAACGGCGCTATTGTTTCCTTCGATATACTTGACGACGCCAAGGTTAAGGAGATTGCAGGTTGAACGTGAAGGCTGAACCGACCCCGGCGGAGGAGTGCTGAAATGGCAAATTACGAATGTGACTGCGGAAGGATGTTCATGGACCCTGACGGCCCAATAATGTGTGCTGACAGTGGCCATGGACAAGGCAGACCGAACGAAAAGGTGACTGAAATTGAGGATGCCACAAAGTTGCCCTGGACTGAGCGCGTGAATTTGCTTTCTATTCACCCGGACATTGCGAGCAGCTATGACGTTGCAAAGATGGCCGCTGAATGGGCTGAACAACGCCTGATCCTGTCAAAAGTCCGCGAACTGATTTTCGCTGGAATAGAGCGATTTGATTCTGTGCATTTCGGAGAGATAAACAAAGCGATTGCCATGATAGATAAGGCGCTGGAAGAATGAGCCGTTATTCACATAACGTGGTGCGTAACCCGCGCCGGAACAGACAAGAATTGGCGTAACTTTTATGATTGGCCAATTCCTCCAGTGGCTGCCCCTGAAGTTTTCCGAATGGAATAAGTGCCTTTTTCATAGTTATTATCCTCCAAAAATAATATTGAGGTGATGGAAATGAGAACGATTACTTTTGATGGTATTGAGTACACGCAGAAAAAAGATTATCGCCGTAAGTCGCCTATGCGAACACGAGTCACGCATATGTTTGTAGATAAGCGCAACGGCATAATTGTGGCACATGGGCCAATGAACAGCAGGGAAAGAAATAGAGAACACAAATTGGCGCATAAAGTCGGTGAATATTGTCTTCAATGGCTGCCATGTTTAGTTTAATTTTATTGACTCCTAACGCGCGGATGAGCCGCCCGCGTACACAGGAGAGAGACTATCCCGCGATTTTGCGGGTCTGTCTCGATCCGCTTGTTCCGCCTTGCTCAGTTATCCGCGCGTTCCGCCTTGCGGCGCGCTCTTTGAGATTCCCACAGGCCCGGTCGTTTGCAGGTAGGGATTGGACGGCGATGATGTGTCTCTGGTCATCGTCGAAACTCCGTGATGCCCACGGTTTGAAGCCGTACAGAGATACCGAGATTCGGGTCACTACGAACACGACAATCGCCGCCGGGCGGCACCCCGGCACTAATTTATCGGTCTGCGCTCTGGCCCACGCGAAGCGGAGGCCGTGCGCCGCAAGGCGGAACGCAGATTTCAGGCGACCCGGCCACAGACCGGAGCCTGAAACCAAAAAGCGTTATTCCGGGTCGCCTGGAAAGATTTGTTAAACATTTTTTGATTTCATAGGAGGATTTATGGACGGGATAGGACTGATAGCGGAAGAGAGAACCAGACAGATAATAAAGGAAGGCTACAACGCTACACACGATGATAAGCACATCAATGGAGAGCTGGCAGTGGCAGCGGCCTGTTATGCTGTTTACGGTTTAGAACAGGGTGATGAATATTACGAGGTTGGCAGAATATTTTGCAGAGGGATTCGCGAGGGGGAGTATGAAGAGGCATTCCCATGGGGAGCGGATTCAGACAGGCGTGAAGATCATTCCCCTCTTCGGAGGCTAGTGATTGCCGGGGCGCTTATCGCTGCGGAGATCGACCGACTTCATAGGGCCGGTAGTGTTTAACGATAAGGGTAAGGCGACCCGGCCACAAAGCCAGGAGCCAAAACGAAAAACGCTTAATCCGGGTCGCCTTGACCCGCTGGTTGTGTGAGGCTTTTATGCCAAAAGACTGCACAGTTTGTGTGACGCTTATGGTTGAATTTCTTATTTATAAAACGACATACGATGAATATGGCGAAGGTGAACACCTTGTTCAGAGGTTTAAGGACTTGGAAAAAGCCATAAAAAAATTCAAGAAACTGAAGATAAACGAAGAGTTTCGGGGACAGTACAAAATGGAAGTTTTCTGTGGGGTGGAATCGTCTAACGGTAGGACGCTGGATAGCCGGGACCTCGGGACTGCCCAAGGGCGCAAGCGCGGGACCAGGACAAAATCGGAACGCCGGAAACAGCGGGGTTCGACTCCCCGACCACCTCTTTCAAAGGGGAAAACGCAATGAGTCGTAATACACACAACGCCATGCTAACCAGCGCGGAGAAAAAGCATGAGTGAAAACCAACCCATCGTTACCCCGCGTCTGGTTGAGCAATTTGTTAAGCCCTTCCGTGTTCTTTCTTTGGGGGCTGGCGTTCAGAGTTCGACAATGGCGATGATGATGGCGCATGGAGAAATTGAGAAGGCTGATTTGGTTGTCTTTGCCGACACCTGCGCCGAACCTGCCGCCGTCTACAAGTGGCTGGGCTGGCTCGTTCCACGGATAAAGATGCCCTTTGTGCAGGTGATGGCCGGTGAAGGATATACGGCGGCAATCGAAGCCGCTTGTGCGGGCAAGACGAACCGCCTCAGCACTCCACCTCTCTTCACGGCAAACGGCGGGCGCATACACCGGCAATGCACTTGGGACTACAAAGTTACACCGATCCGGCGTGAGATACGGCGATTCTGCAAGCAAGCCGTGATGGTGCGCGGCATCTCCTTTGACGAACGGCACAGGGCGAAGCCATGCACCGATGTTAAATGGATAACGCACGATCACCCGCTTGTAGATTTGCAGATCAGCCGGTATGACTGCCTGCGGTGGATGAATGAACACGGCTATCCACTGCCGCCCCGTAGTGCCTGCGTCTATTGCCCGAACAGATGCAATAGTGAATGGCAAAAGATGCGGAACACAGCACCAGAAGACTTTGCCGAAGCGTGCCGGATTGATGACCTGATAAGAAACAAGATCCCAGGAATGAAAGAAGAGGTTTTTTTGCACCGGCAATGTGTACCGCTTCGGGATGCAGATTTGACCATAGGGACAGACCCCGACCAATTAACTTTCGTAGGCAATGGATGGGCCGACTGCGATGGTATGTGTGGGGCTTAACGTGAAGGTAACCGGCTGATGCCGGCGCACAGGAGGACAAGATGACTACGAACAGCAACGCCGGAAGCAGTCCGGTTGACCGCCATGTTAGAGCGCTCGAAGGTAACCGAGGGACAGGACGGACGACAAGGCAGATTAGGGGAGCACCCAAGGGAGCAATTTTCGTCTGGTGCAACAACAGAATTGACTACCCGGAACGGCTGGCAAGCGAACTTGGACGCGACGACATTGAGGTTGTTTCGCCGACGTGGCTTGTACAAGGGTGGATAGGGAGAACCCTGACTGGAATTGTGATTGACCATGCCGCGCGACTCAAGGATTGTGAAGTGCATGGCTTGGCATATGCAGAGGCGCGCGTGCGCTCTAACGTGAAACTAAGCAGCGTGTGTAATGCAAAGGGCAAAACCAACAGACGGTTATCACACGTCTGCTTGAGTGCTTTGTTCAGTGTGGCTGCTATTTGTTCCAAGAGGATTAAATGATAAGAATTTTTCATCCATACACAGAATGGGAAGACTTTAAGCATGGTTTATACAGACTTCCATCATGTCAAGATTCCCCACATCAAGTTGAACTATCGAAAATTCTTCTTTCAACGCCAACTGAATTTTATAACGTAGCACTTGCAATGATACAAGGATGGAAGGTATCTGCTGACGTAAATTTATCAAATAGATCACGTAACCGTCAAGCATGGATAGGACAAGCATCTTGTTGTTTTAATCATAAGTCGTCAGAACAACAAACAAAAGATGCATGGTGGATGCTGACAGAGGAACAACGGATGGAAGCTAATAAAATAGCTGATGAAATCATAGAAATATGGGAACTGCAAAATGCCTAAGAAAAAACTTGGAATAGATGTTTTAACTGCTGCAAGACAGCGAATAGCATGGTCTTTTGATACTTTCGAGAAAATATACGTTAGCTTCAGTGGAGGGAAAGACAGCACAGTTATGTTGCATTTAGTCGCTGATGAAGCAAAAAAACGGGGTCGTAAAATAGGGATACTATTCATAGACCTTGAAGGACAATACAAACTAACAATTGACCATGTGCAATATTGTTATGATCTATATGCTGATATATCAATTCCTTTTTGGGTATGCCTTCCTATCCACTTGCGTAATGCTGTAAGCGTGTTTGAAACTCACTGGATTTGTTGGGATAGATCAAAAGTAGAAGCATGGATAAGAGAACCAGCCCCGATGTCTATTTGTGATGAAAACTATTTTCCTTTTTTTCATGCAGGAATGGAATTTGAAGAGTTTGTTCCTGAGTTTGGTAACTGGTTTGCTGAAGGCAAATCGTGTGCTTGTTTCGTTGGAATTAGAACAGATGAAAGTCTCAACAGATATAGGACTATTGCCAGCAAAACAAAAGAAACGTATGAAGGCAAAATGTTTACCACCAAAATCATAGAAAATCTTTACAACATTTATCCTATTTATGATTGGAAGGTTGAAGACCTCTGGATATATCATGCTAAAAATTCAAGACCACACAACATGCTTTATGATCTGATGTATAAAGCTGGATTGACTCTTAGCCAAATGAGAATTTGTCAACCTTATGGAGATGACCAAAGGAGAGGACTTTGGTTGTTTCATCTGATTGAACCTGAAACATGGACAAGAGTTGTTGCGCGAGTCAACGGGGCTAATAGTGGAGCCTTATATATTCAAGAAACCGGGAATATTAATGGCTATAGAAAAGTAAGCAAGCCGGAAGGCCACACCTGGCGGAGTTTCGCTGAACTGCTTTTACATTCCATGCCACCAAAGACAAGAGAACACTATGAAAACAAAATTGCTGTTTTCCGTATGTGGTGGAGCAAAAGAGGTTATTCTGATTTTCCTGGGATACCAGATGAAGCTGATTATGCAATGGAGGCAAAAAGAAAAGTCCCGTCTTGGAGACGTATAGTAAAATCACTTTTGAGAAATGATTATTGGTGTAAGGGGTTGAGCTTTACCCAACACAAAAGTGAAGCATATGGAAAATATTTAAAACTCATGCAAGAAAGGAAACAGACATGGAAGTTGGATTGATGGGCTATCAGATACTTGAAAAAGCCACGACTGCGTTTGAAGGATTGTTACAGTTGCAAGAAGATGAAAGAATTGCTGTGATAAATGCTTTAAAAATAAAACTTCATGATATGTCACCTATGAAAGCAGAGCCGGTTGATTGTGTTTTATGGATTTCGTTTGATGACATTGAAGGCAATGACTATAACCCGAATAAAGTAGCTCCACCTGAAATGGAATTACTGAAGACTTCTATACTTGAAGACGGATATACACAACCGATTGTTGCCTTTATCGAAAATGAAAAAAGAGTTGTTGTTGATGGTTTTCATAGGCATAGAGTCGGGAAAGAATGTAAGCCTGTATCAGCGAGAATAAAAGGTTACTTGCCTGTTGTAACGATTAACGCAGACAGGATTGATAGGGGAGACAGAATAGCATCTACGATCAGGCATAACAGAGCAAGAGGGAAACATCAAATCAGTGCAATGTCTGACATTATTGTTGAATTAAAGCGGCGTAACTGGTCAGATGAAAAGATTGCTAAAAATTTGGGTATGGACTCTGATGAAATATTACGACTGTCTCAAATATCGGGGCTTGCTGAAATGTTCGCAGCGAGAGAATTTAGCGAAGCATGGGAGGCTGAAAGCATAATGGAGACTGATGACCTTAACACTATTACAGAAGACGCAATGGAGATATTGCCTTGACACTGAACGCCATGCTAAGGCGACCCCGGCAACCACGCAAGACTGAAAACGCGACCCGCTTCCACGGGGTCGCCTTGAGCAAATTGTTGTGGCTGGCTGTGGTCTTTAATAATTCTCTAATTAAGGAGCTGACATCATGACACATGCGGACATACTTAAACTGGCAGATGACATTTGCCCCGAATGCGGCAAGGACCTGGACACCGGATATGAATGTAACGGTTGCGGCAAGGATTATATCCATCTTTCTGTGGAAATCGAAAAGCTGCGACTAAAGATCATCAAATTTACGACTTCCCCGGACGGTGAAGGGGTACAGGCATGAGGAGCCACAACGCCCCGCATGAGGAGCGCGGGCAAGAGCGTTTGGGAAAAAGAAAGGAGGTTAATCCGCGTCGCCTCGATGCGGATGTTATATGATGATTGTTTTTCATGTCTGTTCTTATAAAAAGCTGCAAAGGTACGTGAAGACCGGAGGGATAATGCCACCAGTGAGAGCATGGGAAAATATCGAACAGGCCGAACGAATGAGCAAAAGCACGGGAAGGCGGATTATCCTGCGCCTGAAATTTCCCGGTGACGCTCCAAAACTCGAAGGCCATTTTAATCAAGCGAGGGTGCTGAACACGAGGTATGATCTTGGGTGCATATAACAATTCTTCAACGGCCGACAGGCATATTAATACGGAAGGGGTGTGATGATGGCAACTATTTATCAACTAAAGAAATATCAGCCAAATCAAGCGGATAATATTCCCGCGAAAAGCGGCCTATCCAAAGAAGAAATTCTTCGGCGGATGGAGCGGGAACTTAAACTCCATCATAAGGCCGAATCGACCCGCGATTCCTATCTTTATTATGTCGAAGACTTCATCGACTACCGTATCAGGATTCATTCGACCCTGCGCGGCAATGATGCCGTTCGGGAATATCTCACCTGGATGGCCGTGGACGGGAAAGTTTCCGCTTCAACTCAGAACGTAGCCCTCTGTGCCCTTCTTTTTTTATATAAGCAAGTCTTCAAGCAAGGCATCGGGCTGATCGACGCGCCCAGGGCGAAGAAGCCAAAGCATCTGCCCACCGTACTTTCCAAGGAAGAGGTAGTTCTGATCCTCAGTAAACTTTCCGGGGTTTATCATCTTATCTGCTCCTTGATGTATGGCTGTGGCCTGCGGGTCAAGAGCGATTGTCTGACTCTTAGGGTCCAGGATGTCGACTTCGATCGGAAGCTGATTACTATCCATAACGCCAAGGGCGGCAAGTCCAGGGCACTGGCCTTGCCCGAAACGCTTATCCCCGCGTTGCAGGTCCATTTGCAAAACGCCAAGCGCATGCACGAGCAGGATCTTGCTAAGGGGTGGGGGTCTATCCTGCTCCCTAACGCCCTTGACCGCAAATATCCTAACGCAAGCAAGGAGTGGGGCTGGCAATGGGTATTCCCTGCCACCTCCCGTTTTATAGAGCCAAAGACCCACATACAGCGTCGGCACCATCTGCACGAAAGCGCAGTCCAGAAGGCGGTAAAGCGCGCCCGCTACGAAGCCCGCATTTTTAAGCATGTGACGCCGCATATCTTCCGGCATTCCTACGCGACTCATCTTCTGGAAGACGGCGAGAATGTTCGCGTAGTGCAGGACCTCCTCGGCCACGAAAGCATCGAGACCACGATGATCTATCTGCATGTGATGCAATCGCCTTCGATGGTGAAGAGCCCGCTGGACAGGCTTGTGGCGGCGGGCGGAAGTAAATGAAGAAGGATTCCGGACACGCCGGGATGACAAATAACAGAAAGGATGCTCAACCCGAATAATTGACCTCTGATAACGACTTTGAACGGATAAAGGAAAAGCTCGATCTCCTGCAGATAATCACTCAGGAGACGGGGCTGTCGATGAAGGGCAAGCATCTTTCTGAATGCCCCTTCTGCCACGGTCATGAATGCTTCTCTCTTTTCAATGCCGGCCGTCAGTTCAAATGCCACCAGTGCGGAAGGGGCGGTGACCTCTTTTCCTTCCTTCAGGAGCATAAGAGCATCGACCTTCAGGAATCGCTAAGATATGCGGCACGAATCGCCGGCCTCACCTTGTCGGCGCCGGCAAAAGGATCCCGGGACCTCAAACTTTCCACGAAAGAGCGAATCTTCATAGAGGCCGCCACCTACTACCACAATCACATGCTCGATAATGGCGGGAAGCAATACCTCATCCAGGAACGCGGGCATAAGGAGGACGTCCTCAGAAAAATGCAGATCGGCTGGACGGACGGATGGCTGCTCGAATATCTGAGGTCGAAGCAATTTACAGATACCGAAATCACCGCCTCGGGCCTGGCGAAGCCCAGGAAAGACCACGAAGGAGTGGAGCACCTGACGGATTTCTTTGTGAAAGGCGTGGCTATTTTCCCACATCATGAAAAAGGCCGGGTGCTCCACTTCACGATTAAGGACCCTCAGAAGAAATACAAATATCAGCTTCCGGAGAAAGAGCGTCTGAAGGACTGGCGGTTTTACAACCAGGACGCCCTTTCGAAATATGGCGAGGTCATCGTTGTGGAAGGTGAAAACGATCTCCTGAGCGTCCTGGACAGCGGCGTCGACCATGTGATCGGGATGATCGGCCAGCCGGCCGAATATCAGCTGAAGGCGCTGAGCACGTTTTGCAGCAAAAAGCATCTCTATCTTTGGTTGGACAATGATCAGGGCGGCAAGAACTTTGTCCGGAAGATTTGCAAGGGGATGTCCGGATCCGGGGGGACGAATATCCGGATCATCTCTCATCCGTCAGGGCCTGAAGGCAGCGCGACGTATATGAAGGACCCTGACGAATACTTGAGGAAGTTCGAAGGCGACCGCAGGAAGGAGATCAAGCGCCTTCAGGATGAGGCGCGCGACTATATCAGCTGGGAGATCGGGGAGATCGCCCAGGGCGAGGACAAAGACGAACGGCTGAAGGCACTAAGAGATAGGGGTATTTTCGCCGCCGTTGCCGACATGGTTGAAGTCGAAAAGATCGTCTATATCGAGAAGCTCTCGAAGCTCGGCTGGACGGAGGAATCGATCGAAAAGGAGCTCGACCAGAATCAGGAGCTCTGGAGTAAGTTACAGGTTTACTTTGCGCAGACGCCGAAGAAGGACGCGGACCCGAACATAATTGCCGGCATGATCTTCAAGAGCCTCTGTCAGCAGGGCCGCTTTTACCGCGACCGGATGGGCGACGTTTACCTGCTTTATCACCACTCGATATATTCGATCGGGAACAACAGGCCCTTTAATGCGCTCGTGAAGAAGCTTACGGGGCTGCTGCCGACCAAGGAACCCGGCCGGTCCGTATGGGAGTCCCTGGCGAGCGAGGCGTACAACTCGGGCATGCAGATCGATCTGGCGTCATGGATCCACACGGACCGGGCGACGGATTCGATTTATATCAATCTGAACTCGCCGAATAACGGGATATTGAAGATCTCGCCGGCGGGAGTGGAGGAGCTGCCCAACGGGATGAACAAAGAGGGTGTGCTCCTTAAATCGTCGAAGAAGATCCTTCCGATGAATTTTCTTCCCGACGCCGACATCAAAGAGGGCATGGCGGCGCTGCAGGAGCTCGTATTCGAGAATATGACGTGCGAGCGCGAACAGCGCTACCTTATACTCTGTTGGTTCTTGTCCGCCTTTATGCTGGACTTCAGCCCCTATATGGGACTGATGAAGTTCTCGGGCGCATCGTCCGCCGGCAAGACGACGGCCGCGAAGCTGCTGAGCCTGCTGATCTATGGCAAGGACGACCTTGGCGATCCCTCGGCCGCGGCCGCATATGCGGTGGCCAGCCAAAACCCTCTGCTGATCATAGACAACCTCGAAAGCGACGACTTCACGAAATCGATATTGAAGTTCCTCCTTTTATCAGCAACGAAGGGAGGCAAGGAGAAGCGCACCCAGGGAACGGACAGCGACACGATCCAGGAGCAGCCGAAGGCGCTGGTTCTTATCACCGCGATCGAGCCGTTCGTGAAGGCCGAGCTTATCAATAGGACCTTCGACATCGACTTCTCGTTTAAATTTAAAAATGATGCATTCGTCGAAGATGAGGTCATCCGATCTGTCATCAAGAGGAGGGACCTGATCCTGTCGGCTATCCTGAAGTTTATCAGCAGGGACATATTGCCTAATCTGGACGTCAGGAAGGATTACATCACGGTCCTTAAGAAAGAGCATAAGAACCACGCCAAGAACCGCACGGACGAATACCTGGCGCTCCTGATGCTGATGCTTGAGAAGATGCTGAAGTATGTGCCCTATTATGACGAGGACGACTTCCTGTTCGGCACTCCGGAAGAGATCCCCACGGCTGCGAAGGAGATCAGGAACGCCTGGATCGATTACCAGAACGCCAAGGCGAAGGACACGGAGACATCTTCCAACAGCATCATTAAGCTTCTGGACGGCCTTGTGAGCGAATACATGGGCAAGATGAAGAGTATAAGCGAGCCTACGGTCCACAAGGATTACCCGGGCGAGGATGTCTTTGTCTACTACCACCAGGATTACCACATCGAGGCGGTCAAGACTAAGGCCAAGAGCCACTGCATGGCCTGCCACAAGATCAGGGACTCTTATGCCGAAGGCAGCGAGAAATGCGAATGTACGGACGCACAGGCCGGCGATATTTATTCGCGCGCGATTTTTGAGTTTACGGCCACTTCCTCCGAAATGGTGGATGCCCTGGACCTGCTCTGCCGGAATCGCGGGATCAAGAACCCCTACGGGACGGCCTCGATCTTTACGAAGCGGCTGTCGAACGACGAGAAGACCCTGAAGTCTGCCGGCTGGGAGCTGGTAAAGAAGGACGATACCCAGGACGGACCGTACTTCAAGAAGATCCACGGGACGAGGTTCCTGAAATTCAGAAAGGTGATCGTGAGATGAGGTCGACAGGAATTCCCGCATCGATACATCTATCCTCACGGCGCCGGCTACCGAGGCCTCGCAGCGGATATATCTATCGCCGGTACCGGCAGGACCTGAGCGCGATCGGAGATAAATGTATCACGTCCCCGGGACGATATCGGATCCGGCCGAGGATAGATTTATCCTGCCGGCAGCTCCTCGAGGAACCGAGTACTCGATATATCTATCGGCGCAGCGGCGGGATCCAGCTGCAGTGCCCGGATAGATTTAGCACTGGAGAAAGAGCGTGAAAAACTGTCTCATAAATTTTTTACTACGATTTGTTAAACCCCAATATGAGACATTAGATCAAGGCGGGATGTTCACATGTCCGACCATTATTAAAGGAAAGAAGAAAGGTCAGGAGTCGACCTGCGGGGCCGAGCTCCAGACCAAGCGAACCCTGGCCAATGGGACGAAGGTCCGAAGGGAGCGCTACTGCCCGAAATGCGGCGCGCGGATCTGGACGGTCGAGCAGTTCGAGACCGACATGGCCGCTGCAGAGATGAAGAGAACAGAACAAACCATGAACCTGGCACAACAGATCCGGGATCTGAACAGCCGGATCGGCGAGTATGAGTCTTTCTTTATCGGCCTCCGGACCGTGCTGGGGAATGTGGGGAAGTGATGAGGGGGCACGTGGGGGCAGATACCAGATTTCTTCCCGGGAAGGTGGAAGGAGGGCAGCAAAACTCCTCTGTTTTTGTTACGATTCGTAACATTTTATTTTTTTCCCAGCCTTCGGCAAAGTTTTGGACCAATCTTTCTGAAAACACTGCCCCACTGCCCCCAAATATAAACAACTATTTGAATTTAAAAAATAAAGTAAGTAAAAAAGTGGGGGCAGATGCGGGGGCAGAGTGGGGGCAGTTGGGGGCAGATGCGGGGCAGAAAAACAGGGGTTGTGATCGTCTGCCCCCAGACCTTCTTCTTTTATTCCAAGGACTTGACTCACAGGGGGCAGTGGGGCAGTCCGTAAAGTTCATGGTCAACAGATTTTTATGGGCCTTCTACCAGATAAAAAATAGATTCTCTTTGGTATTTCCATGGATCGTTGTGAAAGTCCGAAGACATAAGTACGGCAAAGGCTTTGGTTTTCTCTGTGATGCCTTTCTATCGGTTCTTTGGTCTTGCGTGGGCTGGAACGAATCGAAAGTAAGCGGAATTCTCACCGCGCTTTCTCGGAAAATACGCGGTAAGGGTCAAGAGTGGCCTAATGTAATCAATGGGTTAGGATGGTTAGACCGAGGCAAAGGCGCGGTTAGATCAGGATTCCGAGGGCTGCGCTACCCCCCCCCTATCAAAAATTCTCAGGGGAAGGCCGCGCCACCCCCCCACTTCTCTTGTGTAAATTGGATGGTATTCCACAGGGGTTTACAAAGCTTTTCCTTTGTTTTCGAAAAGTGGGGGGCGCGGGGGGAGCCTTATGAATAGGCACCTCGACGGCTTCGAGAAGAATCTCCGGGTCCTCGCCGGCCTGAAGTCGAGCAGTATCGCGGCCTACGTGAAGAAGGTCGAGGAGTTCTTTTTTTGGTATCGGGAGAACCCGGCCGAGACGGGGGATATCGACGTGTCGGATCTCGATCCCGCCCAGGTCGTCTCCCGGAAGGACGTCGAGCGTTTCCTCCATTCCTGCTTCTATCGCGGCAACAGCAACGCCACCCGCCTGATGAAGCTCACGGCGATCAGGAAGTTCTCTCGCTATCTGAAGTATGAGGGGATCATCGGCGCGGACTTCACGGAGGATATCCCCAAGCCCAGGACCTCTATCACGCGGGTACAGAAGTTCACCCAAGGCGAGATCCTTGACATGTTCCGCGCTATCGACGTGACAAAAGAGAAGGGTCTCCGTGACCGCGTGATCTTCATCCTGGCGGCGTTCGGAGGCCTCCGCGTCGGCGAAATCTCTCACCTGCGCATTACCGACGTGGTCGACAACGGCAAATATATCGACATTGGCATAGAGTCGTCGATGGCGAAGCTTGGGCATGGCCGGACGGTATGGCTCTGGAAGGCGCCGAGCGATCACGTGCGGGAATATTTGATTACGCGGCTCGGCCACAGTCCGAAGCTCACCGCCCCTTTTATCGTCAGCTATAAGCACCGCCGCCCTTCCCCCAGGCCGATGTCGGGCTCGGATCTCGACGGCCTGGTGAAGAGGTACGCCAAGACGGCCGGCATCCGGCGGTCCCGCGTGAACTTCCACATGTTCCGTGCCACGCACGCAAACGACCTGAGATCTGTCGAGGGATTCGACGCCCCGGCGATCGCCGCGCGGCTCGGGCACGCAAACATATCGACAACTGACCGCTATCTGCCGGATCGCGGCCGGATACACAGAACGTTCAAGAGCCTTTCCGCCTACTGGGCGGATTATACGAATATCTGGAGGTTAGAGAATGCTGACACTGGCAGCGCCGGAGCTCACGATCATGGAGGTGCCGAGAATGACGAGAAGGGATAATCGCGAAAGCCTCACCCGCCTGTTCCAAGGATATGTCAACGACTACGGGCCTGTCGACGGCCAGGCTATTATCAAGGCGATCGTCGACTGCCTCGGCGGTTTGCGCATCACAGTGCCGGATTCGTCCGCACGTATCGGTGTTCGCTACCGTTCCGATTCGATGAGATATATCGGGGAGCTCTGGAAATGTCTTATCGTTCAGTTCGGCGAATCCTCCGGTAAAACGATCATGAAAACATTCCTTTGCGAGTTGGGCGGTCTGCGACTTTGCTTCCCGGATCATGAAACGCTCTACCGTGAAGAAAGGAACCGACGGATCCGCGAACTCTGGAACGAGCAAAACGCCGTAGAGCTCGGTGCCATGTTCGGCCTCGATCCGAGCATGATAAGACTGATAGTGGCGAAAGGAGAAGACGAGTGAAAAAGAAAGAAAAGCGTCCGAAGTGGCATGTGGAGTTCAAGTTCATCGGGAATAGAGTGGCCGTCCAGGCAGTGAAGAACGGCCAAGTCGGGGCCGTGTGCCTTCCCAATATTCACGGGACCAAGCGATTCCCCCCGAGGCCTGGCCTTTCAGTGAAGGCCCCGGACCTTCTCGCGCGCCTCTTCGGCGCGACGCTTCAGAAACGCATCGGTAAGGTGATCGGCCTGGGCAAGGCGATCGACGGGACGAAATACCTGAGGAGCGGCCCCTAAACGCGCTGGTGGCCCGAACCTCTCCCTCCGCTACGTCTATGAGATCCTCGCCGAAGACCGCGAGAAAAAACAGGCGAAATTATTTGCTTGACATGCACAACAGCTAAGCATATGATATAATCATAAACAGGCAAAGCGGGGCCTTGACGCCGCGAAAGGAGGTCATAAGATGGCCAAATACGAGATCGAGTTTAGTTGTGGGCACACCGATACCATCCAGCTCTACGGGAAAACCTCAGAACGGGAAAGCTACCTAGAATGGGCAAAGGACAATAAGCTCTGCCCGGAATGCTGGGCAGCCGCGAAGCAGAAAGCCCGCGAAGAAGCAAGCGAACAGGCAGCACAGGAGAATACGGAATTTGGACTGCCTGCTCTTACCGGCACTGAAAAACAGGTAGCCTGGGCCGAGACGATAAGAAAAGAAAAGGCGCAACATATCTTTTCCGTGCTTAAAAACCACGAAAAACATCTCACCAAAGCCAGGGAAGACCAAGAGTACGCTGATCGCATGTTAAAAGCCTTTGCTGAGGATGGGTTCGGCAGCATCGAAGATGCATTTGTAGCTGCTCGCGCTGCCGCCGAGGCGATACTCGGGGAGGCATCCGCCCACTGGTGGATTGAACATCGTGACGCTGACATCGGACGGCTTATTTTGGACAAGGCAAAAGAGTTTAAGAAGAGTTCGATAGATAATACACCTCAGGCACAGGATGCCAAGGCTGAGGCCACAGTCAGGCCGGAGCATGCCATCACCGAAACCGTAGCCGAAGTGCAGGTCCTCGAAAAATCAATCGAGATTGTTTTCCCTGAGAAACGCGAGGATTTCAGGGAATTAGTCCGATTCAAACTCGGATATTCGTGGGACAAGATCAAGAGCCGTTGGACAAAGGCTATCGGTATCAAGTCGGGCAGCGTCAATGATCGTGCCGCCGAGCTGGGACATAGCCTTCTCGCTGCCGGTTTCCCGGTCCGCATTTTCGATGAATCTATACGGGCCGCTGCGATTGCAGGTCAGTATGAGCCCGAGTGCCACCGCTGGATCATGAAACGCACATCGAATCAATTTACCGGCTGGTTCTCGATCTCCTGGCCCCGTGAAGAGGATTTCTATCAGGCAGCTAAAAAGCTGCCCGGCAGCAGGTATGACAAGCCCGACGTAGTCGTTCCCCCCGAGCAGTTCGAGCAGGTGCTCGATTTCGCGGGGATGTATGGGTTCAAACTCTCGCCCGGCGCGGAGGAGTCAGCCGAGACGGCGCGCAAGGCGAAGGACGCAGCGCTTACTGCAAAAGCGGAAGAAAAGCGGGAGCCGGAGGCCATGCCGCGGCCCGGCAGAAAACCGCGCAAACTGGCGGCTCCTGCGAATGTAGAGGTGGCGGATGAATATAAGGAGGAGGTGGGGCAATGATCAGGCGCAGCCGCATAGAGAAAATCAATCAGGCGATCATTGACGAGATGTCCAGCCTCGGTATGTTCGGAGGCCCTCACGGCTGTTTTGGTGAGGTTATCAAAACCTCCGGAGGGATTAGGCATTATAGGAATAGCAGGCAGATATTTGCCATTGACGGAGATTATGCCTATGACGTGACACCGCGCGGTTTCTACGTCGACGATAAACATGAGGCAGAATATTGCTCAACATATATGATTCGCCCCATAATCGTTGGGGGCAGTGTGTTCCTGAGCGAGCCTGAGGAGGGACGATCCGGAATACTCTGCGAAATGATCGTCATATCACCGAGAAGGGGCAGAGTCGCGCGCCATTTCTCGTGGCTTCTATGCGGGTGGCTATATACCAGGGAACTCGATCTGAAACCATCTGAAATAGCCCGGAACATTATGGACGACATTGATGATGGGCAGACATGTATTACCGGGGCCGTTGACCGTGGATAGTGGCGTGGAGAGTAGTTTCCAGGTAACTACCCCCCTCATGCCCCATCAATCCGCCGCCGTCGAAAAGATGCTGCCGACGCGGATCGGTGCGCTTTTTATGGAGATGGGGACCGGCAAGAGTCGGACCGCGATCGAGATCATCCACCGTCGTCTACCGCGGATCAAAAACGTCCTATGGTTCTGCCCGGTCTCGCTCAAACAGACGGTGCGCCACGAGATCCTCAAGCACACGGACTGCACGGACGCCGACATCCACGTCTTCGGCGACAAGACGAACGAGCGCACTGCACCGGGATGCCTGTGGCATATCATCGGGATCGAGTCAATGAGCGCCTCCGCCAGGGTAGTCGTCACTGTGAACAAACTTATTACGGAGGACAGTCTGGTGATCGTGGACGAGTCGAGCTACATCAAAGGCCACAATGCCACGCGCACGCAGCGGCTGACGAAACTCTCTGAGCGCGCCCGGTACCGGCTCATCCTCACCGGCACGCCGATCAGCCAGGGCGTGGTTGATCTCTATGCTCAGATGCGGTTTCTCTCGCCGAAAATCCTCGGGTACCGATCTTTTTACTCCTTCGCGGCGAACCATTTGGAGTACTCCGACAAGTTCCCCGGGATGATCGTCGAGAGTCACAACCTGGAATTCATTGCCGCGAAGATCAAGCCTTATGTCTACCAGGTCACCAAGGACGAATGCCTTGACCTGCCGGAAAAACTCTATGAGACGCGGTATTTCTCAATGACCGGAGAGCAGCGCTATGCCTATGAGGAGGCAAAAGAGGAAATTATGCAGGACATCGAAAATGATACCTTCGATTCCGTCACGATATTTCGCCTCTTCACCGCCCTGCAGCAGATCGTTTGCGGGTTTTGGAATCAGCATCGGCAGGGTCAGCCGGTGGAGCATCACGAGTTCAGCCACCGACGCATCGATGTGTTGATGGACACCGTCCTCAGCGTTCCGCAGACAGAGAAGATAATCATATGGACGAAATACCAGCACGACATCGAGGAGCTCGGTGCCGCATTGCGGGAGAAATTCGGAGAGGACTGCACCGCGCCTTTCCATGGGGCACTGAGCGAGAAGAAGCGGGCCGAGCAGGTTGAGAGATTTCGCAACGGCTCGCGGTTTTTTCTGGCGACGCAGAGCTGCGGCGGGCATGGGCTGACGTTGAATGAGGCGCATCACGTGATCTACTACAACAACGCCTTTAAATACTCGGAGCGGCAGCAGTCGGAGGACCGCTGTCACCGCATCGGCCAGGAGCAGAAGGTGGTCTACATCGACATCCAGTGCAGCGACAGCATAGACGACCGCATCGCCAACGCCCTGGCCTCAAAGGGGAGCGTGGTCGAGCAGTTCAAGGCCGAGGTGGACAAGGTAAGAAGCCAGAAGACGAAACTGAAAGACATGGTGAAGGCGCTATGAGGAGAAAAATATACCGACAAACGAACGTCTACGAGGCAGCGCAGGCGCGGCTGAAGTTCATATTCGACAACTTCGACAATATCTATGTCTCTTTTAGCGGCGGCAAGGACAGCGGCATGCTGATGAACCTCTGCATCCAATACATGCAGCAGCACGGCATCATCCGGAAGATCGGCGTGTTCCATCAGGATTTCGAGGCCCAGTATACCGAGACGACCAATTACGTGACGCGTATGCTCACCTCTCCTGCGAACCTGCGATATATCACGCCATATTGGGTCTGTCTGCCGATGTCCTGCAAGACTGCAACGTCCATGCATGAGCAGTACTGGACGCCGTGGGAGCCGGCGAAACAGGACATATGGGTACGGGAGATGCCGGATTATCCGGGCGTGATCAACCTCGATAATCATCAGTTCGATTTCTACAGGCCCGGGATGCTCCAGGAGGAGTTCTACGAGGCGTTCACGCCATGGTACCACCGGCATGTCGGAGGCGGCAAAGGGAAAACCTGCGCCCTCGTCGGCATACGCGCCCAGGAGAGCCTCAATAGGTGGAGAGCGGTCACTCGCGGCCGGTATATGTTTCAGGGCACCAAATGGACCACGGGGGGCGAGCCGGATGTATTCAGCGCCTATCCTCTATATGACTGGACTGCCGAGGACATCTGGATCGCCAACGCGCGTTTCGGGTTCGACTATAACAAACTCTACGACCTGTTTTATTACGCCGGGCTGTCCATCCACGAGATGCGCGTCGCCAGTCCGTTCAACGACTGGGCTATCAGCAGCCTGAAACTATACCGGGTCATCGAGCCTAACATATGGGGCAGGATGGTGGGCCGGGTGAACGGCGCGAATTTCACATCGATCTACGGCGGCACAAACGCGATGGCCTGGAAGAATATCAAGTTACCAGACGGCCACACCTGGCAGAGCTATGTCGAGTTCCTGCTCGAGAGCCTGCCGGAGGAGACCCGCAAAACATTCGGGGAGAAATTCGCCACGTCGATAGATTTCTGGATGAAGAAAGGAGGGGTGCTCTCGGACGAGACAATAGAGGAGCTTAGTCGGATGGGCGTGCA
>JAJXTV010000030.1 GCA_021783515.1 Nitrospirota bacterium | reverse complement strand
AGGCATCCTCTGCGTCCGTCCATCTCTTCAGCTTTACGAAAGACTCTCCCAGCCGGTCATAGAGGGACGGATTGCGGCGGGAGATGCGCTCGGCCTTTTTGAAATGGAGCAGGGCGTCATCCGCCTTCTCACGGCCGAGCAGCACCGAGCCCTTCAGATACTCTATTGCGTACGAGCTTGTCGATGCCCTGGCCCTCAGCCTCCGCAGCTCGTACTGCTCTTTCCTGTCCGGTTCCTTATCACCCGCGTCCTGCTTCTTCTCCAACGCCGCCTTTAGCTCCGCTCTCGCCAGCTTTGCGTCTTCTTTTTTGCCGCGCAGGACTTCTTCGAGCGCGGTTTCCGCTTCTTCGAACATTTCGAGGGAGAGCAGACATTGCACGACCTGGATGCCGAAGCGGGATTCCTCCGGCCATTCCCGGTAGAGCTCCCTGAAAACAGTCAGTGCGTCCCGATGGAGTCCGGCCTCGGTATAGGAACGCGCAAGATTATACTGAAGCTCCCTGGTGCACTCCTTCGCCGCGGTCTCCTTGTCATCGTCCGGTTTTTCGATATACCCGAGCGCAACGAGCTGATCGATCGCCGCTTTCGCCTCGATCGGATCGATTACCGTTCCGGTATGGTGGCGGCCGTCTTCCCCTCCTATGAGGTCCCAGCTTTCGATAGCCTTGACCTCAGGCGGGCTGACGAAGATATTGACCAGGGGCTTGCCGTCCATATCGCTTCCGGCAGGCAGCCCGCAGAGCGTCAAAACGGTGGGGCAGATATCCAGCAGGCTCGCCCCGTATATGGTCTCGTCTCTTTTTATCCCCGGCCCCTTTACGGCGAAGATGCCGTATGGCCTGTGCTGAAGCGCCGGTCCGGCGGGCTCTACGGGGATGCTGCGGGGCCTCAGGTGATCGGAATGAAAGCCGTGGTCTGAGACGATCATCACCGTGGCGTCTTCTCCCGCAACCTCCAGCAGGGAGGCCAGCATATGATCGTGAAGGATATACCCTTTTTCGACAACACGGTGATACTTCCCGTAGTCCTCCTCATTTATCCAGGGCAGACGCGGCGGATGGTAGTTCATGAAGGCATGCGAGAAGTGGTCGATCCCGTCGTAATAGATCGCGGCGAACTGCCACGGCTCATGGCGCAGGACCGCCAGCGCCGCCCGGTTGATCGTCGCGCATTCGGCCATGATCTTGGCGAGCGTCTCGATCCGGTGGTCCTTCTCCTGATCGATCTCATCGAGCTTCGGCACAAAATCGAGTATCGCCCCCGGATCGACATCCTGCGGGTGGAGTCTGAGCCTCGCAAGATTTTGTGCGATGCGCGGAGGGTGGACGATCCCCTGGCCCATCGGCCACGGTTTGCCGTGGGGAGCAGAGGCCTTCTGGTAGTGATTCGATACCATCACGCCGTTGACAGGCTCCGCCGGATGGGACGGCCACCACCCTATCACGACGCTCCTGATATCCACCATGCCGAGGATGTTCCAGATTGCCCGCGTCTTTCTCGACAGATTGGTGATCGGCCTGACGCCGCCCGAATCGGGGTTCGGCTCGGTAAAGCCGAGGACCCCGTGCTTATGCGGGCGCTTGCCTGTGGCGATGGACGTCCAGAGCATGGGGGAGAGCTCGGGGTAGAGCGTGGCGAGGTTTCCGATCACGCCCTCTTCGATAAACCTTGCCATGCACGGCATCTTGCCCTCGTCGACGAGGCGATGGATGATCTTCCAGTCGGCGGCGTCCCAACCGATAAGGAGTACTTTTTTTGTGCCGATAGTCATGAGGTTCTCCGGGGCGGAAATGATAAGCGGGGTGACAGGCACCCCGCTTTAGAGATCTTCAACTCCACGCAATCACGGGAAACTAAGCGAGCGCTTCGGTTATGCCTTTGCCTTTTTCTTCATGCGAAGGACCGCCGCGCCGGAAAGAAGGCCGGCAAGGGCGAGCATGCCCCACTCATCGAGGGTAGGCACCGCCTCCGGGGCAGCCGCAGTCGTATCGCCGGCGGCGATCGGGGTGTTGCAGGTCGATTCGTATGCCCAGTCGACGATCGTGCTGTCTTGTACGTCGATATTCGTGAAACGAATCCAGCCGTAGTTCCAGTTCGCAGCCTGGCACTGTGCGCTATGGAAACGTACGCCGATGAACCCCGTACGGTTGTTGAACGATCCGCTCGAGCCGGTGTAACCATTATAAGTACCCGCTACGGGTTCTGATCCGGTGCTCCAGTGAATGAATGTGTTGGCCGGCACACCTGCAATCTGATAATTCTGCGGAAGGAATGCGGCATCGGTATGACCATAGCCCGGGTTCCCGGTGCCGGGCCCATAGCCGCTCGACTGCAGAAACTGATTTGAGTTGTTCGATTTAAGTCCCTGCCAAAACCCATTGGTTCTGGAGGTGTTGGTGAAGTGGAAATCCGTCGTGCCGTCATTATTCAGGTCGATATTGCGCAAACTGTTCACATTGTTCAAGCTCAGGTTCTGCGGTCCGCTGTACTGGATTGCCGCGGAGGCCGGATGCGCCACCGCCAGCGCGGAAACCGCCGTTGCCGCATATGCCGCCATCTTTGCTGCGAGCTTAGCCTTGCCCTTTTTCGAATTCTTCATGTTCCCCCCTTAAATGGTGTGAAAATCTTCCAAAGATTACCTGAAAATGCGGTACGTGTCAAGATAATAGTAGTTTTACCGGAGGGGGGTCCTTCGGCTTGCCGGATAAAAGGCTCTCCGCCCCGCTCCGGAAACCGGTCGGCTTTACTCATGCAGAATTAATATGATAAACTTCTCCATCTTCTGATTTCACTTTTTCAATCCACTAGATTATGTCCAAGAACTATGCGATAGGTATTGACCTCGGGGGTACCAACCTCAGGGTTGCGCTTGTAGCGGAAGACGGAGAGATCCTGAAAAAGATCAAGAAGCCGTCGACCGAGGAGATCGTTGCGTCCATTATCGAGTCGATCGGTGAGATCAGGCACGACAGCATCCAGGGGATAGGCCTCGGGACGGCGGGGCTCGTCGACAGGGTCAAAAACCGTGTCTTTTTTTCCCCGAACCTCCGTGCGATAGAGGGGATCGACGTCGTCTCCGAGCTGCGGAGGACGTTCGGGGTCCCGGTATTCCTCGAAAACGACGCAAACGCCGCCGCCCTCGGAGAGAAAGTGAGCGGTGCGGGAAAAGGATTCGGGACCTTCGTGCTCCTGACGCTCGGCAGCGCCATAGGCGGAGGGATCATCTATAAAGGTAAACTGCTCGAGGAATCCGCCGAGATAGGCCACATGAGCATCCAGGCCGACGCCGAGAAATGTCCCTGCGGCAATATGGGGTGCCTCGACAATTACGCCTCCGCGAGGGCGATGATCTCGAAGGCGGTCTCGATGCTCGAAAAAGGGACCGAAAGCCTGCTGAAGGAGTGCTGCAAGGGGAGCATCTATAAGATCACATCGGAGGACATCTACCGGACCGCCCTCGAAGGCGACACCCTTTCCCGTGAGGTCCTCAAAGAGGGGGGGAAGTACCTTGGGGTGGGGCTTGCCAATATCATCAATATTTTGAGTCCAGAGGCGATCATCCTGGCCGGCGGCCTCGTCGGCGCCTGGAACATATACGTGCAGGAGGCGATCAAGGAGGCCTCACGGCGGGCCTTCAAGGACCTTTTCGATTCGGTCAAGATCATCCCGTCTTCCCTCGGCGACAACGCGGGGATTATCGGCGCCGCCTGCCTCGTCTTCAAGGAACTTTCGAGAGATTTACCCCTTCCCTGAGACATGCCGAAGAAGATCCGCAATTTTTCGATCATAGCCCATATCGACCACGGCAAGTCGACGCTCGCCGACAGACTCCTGGAGTATACCGGCGCACTCAGCTCTCGCGAGATGACGGAGCAGGTTCTGGACTCTATGGACCTCGAGAGGGAGCGGGGCATTACGATCAAGGCGCATGCGGTCAGGCTCCTCTACAAGGCCGGTGACGGCGGGGAGTACATCCTCAATCTGATCGATACGCCGGGCCATGTCGACTTTTCCTATGAGGTCTCCCGGAGCCTTGCCTCCTGCGAGGGGGCGCTCCTCGTGGTCGACGCGACCCAGGGCGTCGAGGCGCAGACTCTCGCCAACGCCTACCTGGCGGTGGAGCACGACCTCGAGATCATCCCCGTGATCAACAAGATAGACCTGCCGAGCGCCGAGCCGGAGAAGACGAAGGAGCAGATCGAAGACGCCGTCGGCATCGACTGTTCGGAGGCGGTGCTGGCGAGCGCGAAAGAGGGGATAGGGACCCGCGAGATCCTCGAGGCGATCGTAAAGAAGATCCCGTCGCCCTCCGGATCGGACGAAGGCCCCCTGAAGGCGCTGATCTTCGATTCGTGGTTCGACAATTATCAGGGCGTGATCGTGCTCGTGAGGGTCTTCGACGGGAAGGTCCGGGCGGGCAGAAAGATCAGGATGATGGCGACAGAGAACGTCTTCGAGGTTTCCCAGGTGGGGGTTTTCACTCCCAAGATGACGCCGTCGGCCGAACTGTCGTCGGGGGAGGTGGGGTATATCATCGCCGGCATCAAGAGCGTCACCGACACCAAAATCGGCGACACCGCGACGGACGCCGATAACCCCGCTCCCGAGCCGTGTCCGGGCTACAAAGATATCAAGCCGCTGGTCTTCTGCGGCTTCTATCCCACCTCGACCCACCAGTACGAGGCCCTCAGGGACGCCCTGAACAAGCTCCGGCTGAACGACTCGTCGTTCAATTACGAGCCGGAGACCTCGCTCGCGCTCGGGTTCGGCTTTCGCTGCGGGTTTCTCGGGCTGCTCCACATGGAGATCATACAGGAACGGCTCGAGCGGGAGTTCAACCTCTCTCTCCTGAGCACGGCGCCGACGGTCGTCTACCGGATCACGAAGGAGGACGGGGAGGTCTCCTATATTGAGAACCCGGCTCTTCTTCCCGACAAGGTCGAAAAGATCGAGGAGCCTTTCGTCGTCACGACGATCTTCGTGCCGAAGGACTTCATCGGCCCGATCCTGGACCTCTGCCAGGAAAAGAGAGGTGCTCAGAAGGGCTTCTCCTTTATCGGCAAGGACAGGATAAAGGTGGAGTACGAGCTGCCGCTCAACGAGATCCTCTGGGACTTCTACGACCGGCTGAAATCCCTGTCCAAGGGGTATGCGTCGATGGACTACGAGTTCCTGGGCTACCGCGTTTCGGACCTTGTGAAGCTGAACATCCTCCTCAACGCCGAGCCGGTCGACGCCCTTTCCTTGATAGTTCATAAGGACAAGGCGTATTATAAAGGACGGCAGCTGACCGATAAGCTGAGGGAGATCATTCCGAGGCAGATGTATGAGGTCGCGATCCAGGCGGCGGTCGGCGGCAAGATCATCGCCCGCGAGACTGTCAGGGCGCTCAGGAAAGACGTGATCGCCAAGTGTTACGGCGGCGATATCACGCGGAAGCGGAAGCTGCTCGAAAAACAGAAAGAGGGCAAGAAAAGGATGAAGCAGGTGGGAAGGATAGAGCTTCCCCAGGAGGCCTTTCTTGCGGTGTTGAAACTGAAATGACGGCAAAAAAGAAGAAGTCGAGTCTGCGGGAAACGGTCGAGGCGATCGTCATCGCCTTTCTGATCGCCATCGTGATCAGGACCTTCGTTATCCAGGCGTTCAAGATCCCTTCGGGGTCGATGATCCCGACGCTCCTCGTGGGAGACCATATCCTCGTCAACAAGTTTCTGCTCGGCACTCCGGTCGACATCCCTTTTACGAACGTTCACCTTTTCCATATGCCGGGACTGAGAAATCCGGAAAGGGGAGACGTCATCGTCTTTAAGTACCCGGAGGACCCGACGCGGGACTTTATCAAGAGGGTGATCGGCATCGGGGGGGATGTGATTGTCGAGAGGAACAAGCAGATATATGTAAACGACCGCAAGCTCGTTGAGCCCTATACGCAGCACGTCGACGATGAGATCAAGTCCGGGGGGTTCGACAGACGGGACAACTTCGGCCCGATCGTGGTGCCGAAAGGGTCGGTCTTCGTGATGGGAGACAACAGGGACGAGAGCTATGACAGCAGGTTCTGGGGCTTTGTCGACGATTCGCAGGTCAAAGGCAAGGCGATCGTCATCTATTGGTCCTGGGACAAGGACAAGTCGTGGGTGCGGTTTAACCGTATCGGGAAGCTGGTACGATGAGCGCCTGCCGCAGCGAGAGGGGATTCATCCGGGGCTTTTTCCTGCTGGTGCTTTTTGTCGGCGTCTGCGTAGTCCTGGTGTCTTTCGCCAGGCCGTACATCCGCTACAATACCCTGCGGTCGCACACGAAAGACATCCTGATGATGGAACTCGGAAACGTAGACGAGATCAAGAGCAAGGTTATGGCGGACGCCGCTGAGCTGCATGTCCCCCTTCAGGAAGAGAACCTGTCGGTGACCCAGCAGGGCCCGCAGGGCAAGGTGCTGAGGGTGAAGGCGACATGGTCCGAGACGGTCGACTTCTGGGGCTACTACCAGAAGAGGCTTGATTTCGACATAGACGAGGAGTACTGATTGTTCACCGGCCTGGTGGCGGAGATGGGAGAGGTCATCTCGCTGACGAAAAGAGGCGGCGGGGCGAGACTCTCTCTTGGTACGAAGACCCTTTCCGCGGCCGCCGCGCTCGGCGACAGCATATCGGTCAACGGGACCTGCCTCACGGTGGTCGACGTCAGCGGCGGTGCGCTTGCCTTCGATCTTTCCGACGAGACGCTCCATTCCTCGAATCTCGGCCTGCTCAGGAAGGGAGAAAGGGTGAACCTCGAACCTTCCCTGAGACTGGATTCAAGGCTGGGCGGACATTTTGTGACGGGGCATATCGATGGCATCGGAACGATCAGGACGAAGGCACTCACAGGGGACATCTGCAAGATCGTGATCGCCGCAGACGAACGGCTTACCGGATTTCTGGTGGACAAGGGCTCGGTTGCGGTGGACGGGATCAGCCTCACGGTCGTGGAGGTGATGAAGGGCGGCTTTTCGATCGTGATCATCCCCCATACCGCCTCCCTGACGACGATCGGGTTCAAAGGCCCCGGCGATACGGTGAATATTGAGGTTGATATTTTAGGCAAGTATGTATCAAAATTCCTGAACAAGGGGAAGGAGACCCGCTTCATGCAGACCCTTTCGGAAGAGGGGTTTGCCTGATTTCCCCTGAAAACGGAGTGTAGAGGTAAGGAGATTCACGCGATGCTCAAGCACAAATGCAATACCATAGATGAGGCGATCGAGGACCTCGCGAAGGGAAAGATGGTGATCCTCGTCGACGACGAGGACCGGGAAAACGAGGGCGACCTCTGCATGGCCGCTGAAAAAGTGACGCCCGAGGCGATCAATTTCATGGCGAAATACGGGAGGGGCCTTATCTGTCTGTCGCTTACTCCCGAGAGGATCAGCGAGCTGAAACTTCCCATGATGACCGAGGACAACACCTCCTCGTTCGGGACCGCTTTTACGGTGTCGATAGAGGCGAAGAAAGGGGTCACGACCGGCATATCCGCCGCGGACCGCGCCACGACTATTCTGACCGCGATCAATCCGGAGATGAAGGCGGAAGACCTTGCGAGGCCCGGGCATGTGTTTCCGCTCAGGGCGCGAAGGGGGGGGGTGCTCCAGCGGGCCGGCCAGACCGAAGGTTCGGTCGACCTGGCGCGTCTTGCCGGTCTCAATCCCGCCGGGGTGATCTGCGAGATCATGAGCGACGACGGCACGATGGCGCGGATGCCGGAGCTTCTGGAATTTTCGAAGAAGCACGACATAAAGATCGTGACGATCAAGGACCTTATCGGCCACCGCATCAGGACGGAGCGGTTCGTCCACCGCGTCTCGACGACGAAGCTGCCGACGGAATTCGGGGAGTTTACGGTGATCGCCTATTCGAACGACGCCGACAGCAATGTGCACATCGCCCTTGTCAAGGGGGAGATCAAGCCGGAGGACGACGTGATGGTGAGGGTGCACTCCGAATGTCTTACCGGCGACGTCTTCGGCTCCAGGAGGTGCGACTGCGGGGAGCAGCTCCACCGGGCTATGGGGATGATTAATGAAAGGGGCCAGGGTGTCATCCTCTACATGAGGCAGGAGGGAAGGGGGATCGGCCTGGTGAACAAGCTGAAGGCCTATGAACTCCAGGACAAGGGGCTCGATACCGTCGAGGCGAATATCAAGCTCGGGTTCAAGGCCGACCTGCGTGACTACGGTATCGGCGCGCAGATACTCGTCGACCTGGGCGTGAGGAAGATGCGGCTGATGACGAACAACCCCAAGAAGATCGTGGGCCTTGAGGGCTACGGGCTGAAGGTCGTCGAGAGGGTACCCGTCGAGACGAGCCCCCACGAAAGGAACCTGGTATATCTCAAGACAAAAAAGAAGAAGCTCGGCCATATGCTGAGCAACGTGTGATTTGCTGAGGAGGGAGAGATGAAGATCATTCAGGGAGAGCTCCAGGCCAAGGGCCTGAAATTTGCGGTGGTGGTGAGCAGGTTCAACGACTTCATTACGGCCAAGCTGCTCGACGGCGCGGTCGACGCGCTCGTCAGGCACGGGGCGAAAGAAGAAGAGATCGATGTCGTGAAGGTCCCGGGGGCGTTCGAGATCCCTCTTGCGGCGAAGAAGCTCGCGACAAAGGGCGTGTATCACGCAATCGTCTGTCTTGGGACCGTGATCCGTGGCGCGACCCCCCATTTCGATTATGTCGCCGCAGAGGTGTCGAAGGGGGTGGCGACCGCATCGCTGGAGACCGGCGTGCCGATCGCTTTCGGCGTGATCACATCGGACACGATCGAGCAGGCGGTCGAGCGGGCCGGGACGAAGAGCGGAAACAAAGGGTTCGACGCCGCGATCACCGCCATCGAAATGGCGCAGGTAATGAAGAAGTTATAAGGTAAAAGGTAAGGTCAGAGGACGAGAAATTGACGGAGCAACCTGAGTGACAAGGCCCTGCCTTAGACTTTTTACTTTTCACTTTTTACTTTCCACTCCCTTATGAACCGCCGCAAAGCCAGGGAGTATGCCCTCCAGATGCTTTTCCAGAGCGAGTTTTCCGGGGCTGACCGCGAAAAGACGGTCCCGGAAGGAATCGGACCCGGCAAAGACGACAACGAGGACACCACGCGGTTCGCAATGGATATTTGCCGCGGCACCCTGAACCACCTCGAGGAGATAGACGGGGTGATACGGGAAGCCGCTGAACACTGGGAACTCGGCCGGATGGCGGCGGTCGACAGAAATATCCTCCGGTTCGCCGTCTACGAAATACTCTACCGTAAAGACATTCCCGCTGCGGTGACGATCAACGAGGCGCTCGAAATCGCGAAGAAGTATTCGTCTCTCGAGTCCGTCCCGTTTATCAACGGCCTGCTCGACAAGGTCGCCAAGGGCCGCCCGAAGACGTAGTCCTCAGAGTCTTCCGCCCGCATCCTGATCCGTTCGGGCAAACCCCTTCCGTTATTCAGGGTCCGAGTTTATAATAGTAGTCTCAGTAAATTCTTGCACCAAGAGGAGCATATGATACCGCGTTATACCAGACAGGAGATGGGAAGGCTCTGGGAGCCGCAGAACAAATTTCAGAAATGGCTGGACGTCGAGCTTGCCGCATGCGAGGCCTGGGCCGAAATGGGGAAGGTCCCGAAGAAGGCCCTCGCGACGATCAAGCAGAAGGCCGGCTTCGACGTGACGAGGATCGACGAGATAGAGGCGGTGGTGAGGCACGACGTGATCGCCTTTCTTACGTCGGTGGCGGAAAAGGTGGGGCCGGATTCGCGGTATGTCCATAAGGGTCTCACCTCGTCGGACATCGTCGACACCGCGCAGTCGCTTCTGATGAGGGAGGCCGCGGGGATCATCATCAGGGACATCAAGGCCCTGATGGCCGTGCTCAGGGACCAGGCGTTTGCCCACAAGGACACCGCCTGCATAGGCAGAAGTCACGGCGTCCACGCCGAGCCGATGACCTTCGGGCTTAAGTTTGCCCTCTGGTACGAAGAGGCGGGGCGGGACCTCGAGAGGATGGAGAGGGCGAAAAAGGCGGTCAGTGTCGGCAAGTTGTCGGGCGCGGTCGGGACGTTTTCGAATATCCCCACGGAGATCGAGGAGATGGTCTGCAGGAAGCTCGGGCTGAAGCCCGAGCCGGTCGCAACGCAGGTGGTGCAGAGGGACAGGCATGCCGAGTACCTTTCGACCCTGGCGATTGTCGCTTCCCTCGTCGAGAAGATTTCCGTCGAGATAAGGCACCTTCAGAGGACCGAGGTGCTGGAGGCCGAGGAGCCCTTTGCGAAGGGGCAGAAGGGGTCATCGGCGATGCCGCACAAGCGCAACCCCGTCGGCTCCGAAAACCTCTCGGGTCTTGCAAGGGTGGTGAGGGCGAATGCCGTCGCAGCCCTGGAGAATGTTGCCCTTTGGCATGAGAGGGACATTTCTCATTCCTCGGTCGAGAGGATCATCATTCCCGACAGCACGATACTGGTCGATTATATGCTCCACAGACTCACCGGGATGCTGGCCGGTCTTCAGGTCTACCCCGCGAGGATGAAGGAGAATATGGCCTGCAGCTATGGACTCTATAATTCCCAGAATGTCCTGATCAGTCTTACCGAAAAGGGCCTCACCCGGGAAGACGCGTACGCTCTCGTCCAGAAAAACGCTATGCTGAGCTGGAAAAAGAGAAAAGACTTCAAGTCGATGCTGCTAAAGGACCCGGCGGTGAAGAAATGCCTGAGCAGGCGCGAACTCGACGCGATCTTCGACCTGAAGCATTATTTCAAGAACATCGACTTCATCTATAAGAGGGTTTTCGACGGGAAGCGCCGCTGAGCGAAAGAACGTGGGCCTGATATACCGATATAAGATACCGGCGCTGGAAGAGGCGGGAAGGAAAAGGCTCCTTTCTGTCGTCAGGGAAAAGGTTTCACCGGAGATCAAAGACCTCGTAACGGAATACTGTTTCTATATCGAAGCGTCGTCTCCTCTCACCGCCGCCGACGGGGAGCTCCTCCGGTGGCTGCTCAGCGAAACCTTCGAGCCCGCCCATTTTTCCGGAGAAAGTTTTCTGCAGCGTATCGCGTCTTTCCCCGGGGTGGTCGAGGTAGGGCCGAGGATGAATTTTACGACCGCCTGGTCGACCAATGCGGTATCTGTCTGTCACAGCTGCGGGCTGACGAAGATCACGAGGATCGAGCGGTCGCGCAGATACGAATTCAGTCCGTCTGATTTTGTCTCCTCACTCCTTGCTTCCCACTCCTCTGTCCTGTATGACCGGATGACCGAGTGCCCCTATCCGCAGCGTCTCGGGACGTTCGAGACAGGCATCAGGCCCGAGCCGTTTTATTTCGTGCCGCTGGTCCGCGAGGGCAGGCCCGCGCTCGAAAAAATAAACCGGGAGATGGGGCTCGGCCTCGACGAATGGGACATCGATTATTACTACAACCTCTTTGTCAATGACATCGGGCGGGACCCCTCGAACGTCGAGTGCTTCGACCTGGGCCAGTCGAACAGCGAACATTCACGCCACTGGTTTTTCAGGGGCAGGCTTGTGGTCGACGGCAAGGAGATGCCCGGCAACCTCATGTCGATCATCAGGGAGACGCTCGAGAGAAACCCCACCAACAGCGTTATCGCGTTTAAGGACAATTCGAGCGCGATCAGGGGATACCGGATAAAGACGATCATGCCGGACCTGCCGGGCGGCCTTTCGAGGTTCAGCGAGAGAGAGGTTACCTGCCATATCATCTTCACCGCGGAGACCCATAACTTCCCCAGCGGCGTGGCGCCGTTCCCGGGGGCCGAGACGGGCACCGGAGGGCGGATACGGGACGTTCAGGCGACCGGGAGAGGGGCTCTCGTGATCGCGGGCACGGCCGCGTATTGCGTAGGCAACCTGATGATCCCGGGGTACGTCCTTCCCTGGGAGGACTCGTCGTTCGCCTACCCGGAGAACCTGGCGAGCCCGCTGACGATCGAGATCGAGGCCAGTAACGGGGCCTCGGACTACGGGAACAAGTTCGGCGAGCCGGTGATCCAGGGCTTTACGAGGTCCTTCGGGTTGAGGCTTCCGGACGGAGAAAGAAGGGAATGGATCAAGCCGATCATGTTTACGGGCGGGGTCGGCCAGATGGATGCCCGGCATGTCGAGAAGAGGCCGCCTGAGAAAGGCATGCTCGTCACCAAGATCGGGGGCCCCGCATATCGCATCGGGATGGGCGGAGGAGCGGCGTCGAGCATGATCCAGGGGCAGAACGTCGCGGAGCTCGACTTCAATGCGGTCCAGCGCGGCGATGCCGAGATGGAGCAGAAAATGAACCGGGTGATCCGGGCCTGCGTCGAGATGGGCGAGGGGAACCCGATCGTCAGCATCCACGACCAGGGGGCGGGGGGGAACTGCAACGTCGTCAAGGAGATTATCTATCCTGCCGGCGCAAAGATCGAGATCAGGAAGATCCAGCTCGGCGACAACACCCTCTCGGTGCTCGAGATCTGGGGGGCGGAATACCAGGAGCAGAACGCGCTCCTAATCAGTCCCAAAAGGGCAGAGGAGTTTCTCTGTCTCTGCCGGAGAGAGAAGGTCCCCTGCGCGTTCATCGGTGAGATTACCGGAGACGGTTATATCGTGCTTCATGACGAGACCGACGGCAGCACCCCGGTCAACCTTTATCTCGAGAAGATCCTGGGAGACATGCCGGGCAAGACGTTTCGGATGGAACGGGCCGGCCGCCTTCGCACCCCGCTTTCCCTCCCGGAAGGGCTCGGGGTCCGGGACGCGCTTGATCGTGTTCTGCGGCTCATCTCGGTGGGCTCCAAGCGGTTTCTCGCGAACAAGGTCGACAGGTCGGTCACGGGGCTGATCGCGCGGCAGCAATGCGCGGGGCCGCTGCAGCTTACCGTGTCTGATGTCGCGGTGATCGCCCAGAGCCATTTCGGTCTTACCGGAGCGGCCGTCTCGATCGGCGAACAGCCTGTCAAGGGGCTGATCGATCCCGCCGCAATGGCCCGGATGAGCGTTGCCGAGGCGGTGACAAACATCGTCTGGGCGAAGATAAGCGGTCTTGAAGATATCAAATGCTCCGGAAACTGGATGTGGGCGCCGAAACTTTCGGGAGAGGGGGCCGACCTCTACGATGCCGCCGTTGCGATGCGCGATATTATGATCGAGCTCGGCATCGCCGTCGACGGCGGAAAAGACAGCCTTTCGATGGCCGCCAGGGTGACTGACGAAAGAGGCGAAACCGAGACCGTAAAATCTCCCGGGGCGCTCGTCGTCTCGGCCTACGCGACCTGCCCTGACGTTACGAAGGTCGTGACGCCTGACATCAGTATGCCCGGCACCAGCAAGCTCCTCCTGATCGACCTCGGCGGGGGCAAGAACAGGCTTGGGGGCTCCGCGCTTGCGCAATGCTACGGCCAGGTGGGAGACGAGACTCCCGATGTGGACGATCCGCAGCTCCTGAAGCGGTCTTTTCATGCGGTTCAGAGACTGATCGCAGATGATCTGATCCTGGCGGGGCACGACCGCAGCGACGGCGGTCTCATCACGACGCTCCTTGAGATGGCCTTTGCGGGCAATTGCGGGATAGAGATAGAAATCGGCGGCCAGCGATCGGCAGTCAGCGATCAGCTGGCAGACCAAGAGGCAATTCCACTTTTATTCTCCGAAGAGCTCGGACTGGCGGTCGAATATCTTCCGGGCAATGAAGAGAAGATCATTTCGGAGCTTCAGAAACGGGAGATCCCGCACCGGATACTGGGAAAAAGCATAAGGGAAAAGAACATAAGGGTTTCACTCCGTGCTCCCGATTCCTCACTCCGTACTGTATTGGATGAGGATATGCGCGTGTTAAGGGCCCTCTGGGAAGAGACGAGTTATCGTCTCGACAGGCTCCAGAGAAACCCGGAATGTGTCGAGGAGGAAAAAGACAGCATCTATGACATGAAGTGTCCTCCGTTTAGCCTGTCTTTTGTGCCGGAGCAGACGCCGCCGGCCCTGACCTCCCGAGTGGACAAACCGAGGATTGCTATTATAAGGGAAGAAGGGAGCAACGGCGACCGGGAGATGACGTCGGCGTTTTATCAGGCCGGGTTTGAACCCTGGGACGTTGCGATGAAGGATTTGATCGACGGGAAGGTAGACCTCTCTCTCTTCAGGGGGGCCGCGTTTGTCGGAGGCTTCAGCTATGCCGACGTGCTCGACTCGGCGAAGGGGTGGGCCGGCGTGATGCGGTTCAACGAAAAGATATGGCAGCAGTTTGAGGCCTTTTATCACCGGGAGGACACCTTCAGCCTCGGCGTCTGTAACGGCTGTCAGCTCATGGCGCTTCTGGGGTGGGTCCCCTGGCGCGGCATCTCCGACAAGGACCAGCCGAGGTTCATCCATAACAGGTCGGGAAGGTTCGAATCGCGTTTTGCGACCGTCAGGATACTCGAAAGCCCTTCGGTCATGCTCCGCGGGATGGAAGGCTCAGCGCTCGGCATATGGGTAGCCCACGGCGAGGGGTTCGCACATTTCCCTGACGCTGCAATGAGAGGGAAGGCGCTTGACGAGGGGCTTGCGCCGGTGCGGTATGTTGACGACGTGGGGGCCGTCACCGAACGTTACCCCTTCAATCCCAACGGCTCGCCGGAAGGGATAGCGGCGCTCTGCTCGCCCGACGGCCGCCATCTGGCGATCATGCCCCACCCCGAAAGGGCCTTTTTGAAGTGGCAGTGGGGATGGATGCCTGAAGAATGGCGAACGGGGACGAGCGGCATCCCGGCCCTGCAGGCGTCGCCGTGGCTCAGGATGTTTCAAAACGCCAGGGAATGGTGCGACAGCCGGAGATAGATGCTAGTCGAACGAATGCAGGCAGATCTTCAGCGGTAGTTCATCGGGGATATGCATGAAGCTTCCCAGGTGGATGATCCCCGGCATTTTGTTGCCGTCGACGAGGATGTTGAACGTGACGCAGTATTCAATGCCGGTCGGTTTCACCAGGAAGTCGAAACCCGGTATGCTATTGTCCAAGTTGTTGTTCGGCAACTGTACCCTGAAGGAGATATTGTTTCGCCGGTAACGAAGGTCGTTCAGCGGCCCGAGACTCTGTCTGTTCAAATCGGCAATGAATGCGTCCCTGACGTGTATCTTGCCGGTGATGACCGGCCCTATTGCAGAAATCGTCTGCGGCGTCTCGGGTTTCTTGGCGATCCGGACATGCCAGAGGTTGCCGTCTCTCCAGATATAGCAGCCGCCGGCCACCCGCAGGTCGACGTTCGGCTGTCCCTTCACAAACTCGTCGTAGGGAGAAAGCTGCTCCGCTTTAGGAGAGGGGCCGGATTCGTCGACGCCGGCAATGGTGGCGCACGATCCGACGAGAAGCGGCAGCATAAGCAGCCCTAAGAGCATGCATATAAAACGAATATTGCGCATCTAATATAATGAAAGCATGTTGCGGCCGGCATGTCAAGCGAAAATCCGCTCCAACACCTCTATCCTCAACCCCGTTATATTATAATGTCTCGCATCCGTCTCCTGTTGTTCAGGGGGGGGGAGCCGGGCAGGGCCTAAATCAGGCTTCCTAAACTCAAGGCTTGACATACTGCGTCATGGCATGTTATTACATAGCGGCCTTTTTAGGCCTCCGATATCCCAAGGAGGAATCTTTAAAAATGGGTCTAGCAACGTTTAAAGGCGGGATACACCCGCCGGACAAAAAGATACTCTCTGCAAACAGTCCCATCACCGAGACAAAGCCACCGAAAATAATCGTAATTCCGCTCAGCCAGCATGCGGGTGCGCCCTGCAAGCCGGTCGTCTCGATCGGCCAGGAAGTGAAGAAGGGGGAGATGATCGGGGAGCCGGGCGGGTTCGTGTCAGCTCCGGTGCACTCGTCCGTTTCGGGCAAGGTGATCGCGATCGCCGAATTTCAGAACGCGATGGGGAGAATGGTCAACTCGGTGGTGATCGAGAACGATCTCAAGGAGGAATGGACCGCCCTCAGGGACAGCCCGGATTACCTGGGCCTGTCCGTGGAAGAGCTGAAGGAGAAGATCAAGGCGGCGGGCATCGTCGGGCTCGGCGGCGCCGCCTTCCCTACTGCGGTCAAGTTGATGCCGCCGAAGGAAAAACCGATCGACGTGGTGATCATTAACGGCGCCGAGTGCGAGCCGTATCTCACCGCCGACTACCGCCTGATGATCGAAAAGCCCAAAGAAGTCATCGAAGGGCTGAAGATCCTCATGAAGGTCCTCGGGGTAAGCAAAGGGTTTGTCGGCATAGAAAACAACAAGCCCGACGCGGTCCAGAAGATGCAGGAGGCGGCAAAAGGAGAGTCCGGCATCGCGGTGCTGGCCCTGGAGGTGAAATATCCGCAGGGCGCCGAGAAGATGCTTATCAAGGCGGTGGCCGGCAGGGAGGTCCCCCCCCGGGGACTGCCGATGGACGTTGGCGCCGTGGTCCAGAACGTCGGGACCGCGCTCGCCATTTACGAGGCTGCGAGGTTCGGGAAACCGCTTATCGAAAGGGTCGTTACGGTCACGGGCGAAGGCATTAAAGAGCCGAAGAACCTGATGGCCAGGGTCGGGACCAAGATCTCCGAACTGATAGACGAATGCGGCGGCTTCAAAGACGGCGTCGCGAAGGTCGTTGCGGGCGGGCCGATGATGGGCTTTGCGCTGTCGTCGCTCGATGTGCCGGTCACGAAGGGTACCTCCGGTATCCTCGTCCTCCCGGAAGAAGGCGTGATGCATGCCGAGGACTTCGGCCCCTGCATACGGTGCGGCAGGTGCATCGATGTCTGCGCGATGGGACTCATGCCTTCCATGCTCAGCATCCTCGCCGAAAAGGGGATGTACGAAGATGCGAAGGCATACAACCTCTTCGACTGTTTCGAGTGCGGCTCCTGCGCCTTTGTCTGTCCCTCGAAAAGACCGATCGTGCAGCTGGTACGATTAGCGAAATCCATGGTGAAGCCTTAAGGAGATATTGATGGAGGCAACGAAGAAAGAACACGAACTGATAGTTTCGGTAAGTCCTCACGTCAAAAGCGACGAGACGACAAGCCGCATCATGTGGACGGTCTGCCTGGCCCTGCTGCCGGCCTTTCTGTCGGGCGTCTACTTTTTCGGGCTGAAGGCGCTTTTCATCACGGCGCTCTGCGTACTCAGCTCGGTCATATTCGAGTCGCTCTACCTGAAGGTGGTGGACAAGAAATCCGCGGTCGGCGACGGCAGCGGCTTTTTGACAGGACTCCTGCTCGGCATGAACCTGCCGGCGTCGCTCTGGTCGTTTTCACCCTTTACGGTGCATATCCCGATCATCGCGTCGTTCGTCGCGATCGTGATCACCAAGCAGCTCTTTGGCGGGCTGGGATACAACGTTTTCAACCCGGCGCTGATCGGGAGGGCCTTCGCGCTGATATCCTGGCCGCGCGCGATGACGATCTGGATGACGCCGACCGCGTCCATCCTCGCGATGGATGCAAAGACGACCGCGACCCCCCTCGGGATATTGAAGGAGGAGGGTATTGCGAAGCTGATCGAGGTCTTTGGCGACAAGGTGAGCCTCTACGAGCATCTCCTGGCCGGAAACCGCGCCGGCTCGATCGGGGAGACCTCGGTGATCGCACTGCTCATAGGCGGTCTCTTTCTCTTATACAAGAAATACATCACGTGGCATATCCCTGTAGCGTTCCTCGGCACCGCGGCGGTCATCGCCTGGGTCTTCGGAGGAAAAGAGGGGGTCTTAACCGGTGATCCCCTTATCCACCTTATGAGCGGCGGCATGATGCTGGGCGCCTGGTTCATGGCAACGGATTATGTCACGTCTCCCTCGATGCGCAAGGCGCAGCTGATATTCGGCGCAGGCTGCGGCGCCCTGACGATGCTGATTAGGCTGAAGGGCGGATTTCCGGAAGGCGTCATGTTCGCGATCCTGATAATGAACTGTTTTGCGCCGCTTCTTGACCGCGGCTTCAGGTCAAAGGTGTTCGGGGCTGTAAAGACCGCAAAGGAGATAAAGAAATGACCGGCAAGGACATTGTTAAGATAACCTTAAACCTCGTCATCGTGTACCTGATAGGAGGGCTCATCCTTTCCCTGGTGTATGCGAAGGCCGCCCCCCAGATATACAAGAACAACGAAGAAACCGAGAAGAAGGCGCTGAAGGAGCTCATGCCCGATGCCGACTCGGTCGAGAAGATGGGCGAGTGGGAGCCGCATGAAAAACCTGCCAAGTATTTCGTCGCAAAGAAGAACGGCCAGGTCATAGGCTATATAGTCCAGTCCTTCGGCAAGGGATATTCAAGCTTTATCAATACCTTCATCGCCGTCGACACGAACTTTACAGTAGAGAAGATCAAGGTGCTTTCTCATAACGAAACACCGGGCCTGGGCGACGGGATCGAGGAGCCCTGGTTCCAGGCGCAGTTCAAGGGAAAGACCCTCGACCATCTCAAGGTGATAAAGGGAGAGACGAAGGACGACATCCAGGCGCTCTCCGGTGCGACCATATCGAGCCGCGCGGTGACCGAAGACGCGGTGAAGCACGGCGTCGAGTTTCTCATGAAGACGATAAAAGACGGCAGTAAAGGAGGAGAAAAGGCAAATGTCCAGCCACAGCACGGTTAGTCTTAAGGACCAGGTCCTTAACGGCATCATAAAGGAAAATACGATCTTCAAGCTCGCGCTCAGTCTCTGTCCCTCGATCGCGGTCACTAACAGCCTCAAAAACGGGATCTTCATGGGCGGCGCCGTCCTTTTCGTCCAGGTGATGGTGAACACGACTATTTCCTTAATGAGAAACGTCATCCATCCAAAGGTGAGGCTGCCGATCTTTATGCTCGTCATCTCGGGATGGGTCACAGTTACACAGATGCTTATGGCGGCGCTTGCGCCGGAGGTGAACGCGAAGGTCGGTCTTTATATCGCCCTGATCGTCGCCTTTGCGTCGATCCTTGCGCGGGCCGAGATGTTCGCCTCGAAAAACAGCCTGCTGCCCTCCATGGCCGACGGTCTCGGCATGGGGATAGGCTTCCTTTTTGCGCTTACGACGATCAGCTTCTTCAGAGAGCTTGTTGGAAAGGGGTCTCTTACCGTTCCTACCGGCCTGGCGACTGACCATGTCTTTACGTTCATCAATACGAAACCTGTCCTGCTCATGATTCTGCCTGCAGGCGGCTTCTTCGCCGTCGGCATACTCATGGCGGGATTCAACTGGATCAATGCGAGGGCCGCGGCAAAGGCCGCCGCGAAGACCGCGCCTGCTGCGCACTGAAGGGAGGGAACATAGATGGGCCACGATTTCACAAAATTATTCGAACTCATAGTATCGGCATCTCTCATAAATAACTTCGTCTTCACCCGGTTCCTCGGGCTCTGCATCTTCTTCGGCGTATCGAAGAAGATGGAGACGGCGGTCGGCATGAGCATCACTTTCATATCCGTCATGATGATAAGCGCCGCCGTCAGCTGGGTCATATTCAATCTGGTACTGGTGCCCCTGGAGATCACCTTTCTTCAGATCATCGTCTTCATCGGCGTTATCGCCGGCCTCGTGCAGGTTTCCGACACCATCATGAGGAAGGTGTCGCCGGGGCTGTATTACAAGCTCGGCATATACCTTGCCCTTATCTCGACCAACTGCATCATCCTGGCGGTGCCGCTGATAAACGCCGAAGAAAAATATACCTTTATCCAGAGCCTCGCCTTCGGCCTCGGCTCCGGCCTCGGTTTTGCCCTTGCGCTCATCATCATGGCGAGCATCCGGGAAAAGCTGGAGCTTGCCGATGTGCCGGCGCCTTTCAAAGGGCTGCCGATGGCCTTTGTGATCACGGGACTCATCGCGCTGGCGTTTACCGGTTTCTCCGGCCTGATCACGCTGTAATTTTGTGAGTAACTATAGTAAAATATTTATAAATATACCTGAGGAGAGCACAAATGTCTAATGGGCCGATAATAAAAAAGACGGGGTTTAGTCTTCTGTTCTTATTCTTTTGCGTTGCCGCGATTCTGCTCTTCTGCTCGCCCTCTCTTCTTTACGCCGGCGTCGGCGGCAGCATCGAGGCCAAGAAGAGCATCGATCTGGGGCCCCTCGTCACGTGGACGCTTGTCTTTCTGGCGGGAATGGGCACCATATTCGGGATCGGCATCGCCTTTGCGGCAAAGCGGTTTGCTGTCCAGATAGATCCCCGCGTCGAGAAGGTCAAGGACGTCCTCGCTCATGCGCATTGCGGGGCCTGCGGGTACGCCGGCTGCGAGCAGTATGCCGAAGCGGTCGTGAAGAACCCGGACGTGGCGGCGAACCTTTGTGTCCCGGCGGGAGCCAAAGGCGCCGAGGCGGTGGCGCTGATCACCGGGAAGAAGGCCGAGATCAAGGAGCCCCAGTTTGCCAGGATCATGTGCCAGGGCAGTTGGTCGAAGGCGGTCAAGAGGTTCAAATACGAAGGGATCCAGGACTGCAGGGCCGCGATACTCGCCGGCGGAGGCGACAAGGCCTGCCGGTACGGATGTCTCGGATACGGGACCTGTTCGAGGGTATGTCCCTTCGGCGCGATCACGATGACCGAAGACCACCTTCCATTTGTCGACATGACCAAATGCACCGGATGCAGGAAGTGCGAGCAGGCATGCCCGACCAAGATCATCGAAGTTCTCCCGGCATCGAGGCAGGTGCTCGTTAGCTGCCATTCTAAGGACAAGGGCGGTGACACCCGCAAGAACTGCGAGGTCGGCTGTATCGCCTGCGGCATCTGCGTCAAGGTATGCCCCTTCGATGCCCCTTCGGTCAGCAACAGCCTTTCGAGGATAGACCTCGACAAGTGCAAGGTCTGTGGCCTGTGCGTTTCGAAATGCCCGACGAAGGCGATCAAGGACTTCATCCCGCACAGGGAGAAGGCCTTTATCACCGACAAATGCATCGGCTGCCAGATCTGCGCCAAGGTCTGCCCTGTCGACGCGCCCTCAGGAGAGCTGAAAAAGATGCACGTGATCAACAAGGGCAAGTGCATCGGCTGCGGCATCTGCACCGCGAAGTGCCCTGTCCAGGCGATCGACGGCACCTTCAACGCCCGGGAAGTGTTTGCGGCGGCTGCCGCGAAGAAGGCGAAAAAGGTGGAAGTCGCAGCCTAGAAGATTTAATTATATAATCGCGGGAGAGGGCACTCGAAAGAGGGCCCTTTTTTTTTCTTTCAACCACCCCTGAATCCTTCGCACACTCCTTCGGACACGGGCCTGATCCATTGTACGCATAGATTTATTCAAAAAGTGGCGTTTCATATCAAGGCCTTAGGCTATTCTCGGGACACCGTTCGCTATTTGCGCCCTGTTGTTCTCTTGACAGTGAACGATCGTTCACCTATAATAAAACCATGCAAGAGGCACGGGCAGAAAGGCTCAGATCTAGGGCGCGGGAGATATCCGGATTCTACTCCCGTGAGGGCAGGATGCCGAGCTTCTCTGAGATCGGGGAGATGACGGGGCTTCGGTCGAAGAACGCGGTCTTCAAGCTTGTCAATAAGCTTGCGGAACTCAAGGTCCTTGAAAAGGACGCCAAGGGGAGGCTTATCCCGGGTTCGATCGCCTCTCCGGTGAAAATCCTCGGGACGGTGGAGGCGGGCTTCCCGAGCCCGGCCGAGGAGGAGTTGGTCGACACCCTTTCGCTCGACAACCTCCTCATCCAGAACCCGGAGGCGACCTTTCTCCTGAAGGTCTCCGGAGATTCGATGTCGGGGGCCGGGATCCTTCCCGGCGACATGGTGCTCGTCGACAAGGGCCAGACGCCCAAGAGCGGCGACATCGTGATCGCCGAGGTCGACGGGGCATGGACGATGAAGTACCTCAGAAAGAGGGGCGAGAGCGTGACGCTCCTGCCGGCAAATCCCAAATATCAGCCGATCAGGCCGAAAAACGAGCTCAAGATCGCCGGGGTGGTGACGGCGGTGGTGAGGAAATACAGATGAGGAGAACGATAAATCACAAGGAGGAACAATACAATGGTTGACGGATTTATGATGAAGTTTCTGGAAGGGCTTTTCTACCTGGTCGTCGCAGGCAGTGCAGCGTACGGCCTAAGGGGCCTTTTCCGCGGATACCGGCAGACGAGCCTTACGGTGATCAAGGCCCATATCACCGCATACGAGCTTCAGAAGATGATTGAGGGCCGATCTCGGTGACGGCCGCAGGGGCGGTCCTGCCCCTGCAAATATTGTAGCCCCTATAGGGGTATGGCATGTGCAGGTCCTCCACCGTAAGAAATATAGTATAATGTAGGAAAATATATATATTGGAGGACAAAATGCCAATTGCCGTACTTAGCTCAAAAGGACAGATGACGATACCGAAGGAGATACGCAAGGCGCTGGACCTGAAGCCGGAGCAAAAAGTCGCAATAGTCCTAGAGGATGATCATGCGGTGATAAAGCCGCTAAAAGGAGATATCCTGGATATCGGCGGCACGGTAAAGGTGCCCTCTGCCGACCATCCCTCCGATTTTCGCAGGATCAGGGAAGAGGTAAAGAAACACATTGGGAAGAAGGCCGCCAGGAAATAAGCGATGTCCAGGAAGTTTGTAGATACAAATATATTTCTGCGATACCTTACGAAGGACGATCCTGCAAAATACGAACGATGCAGGGAGCTTTTCAAAAAAGCGGTTGAGGGAAAAGTTTCCCTTGAGACCTCCGGCATGGTTGTTGCCGAGCTGGTATGGACGCTCCTTTCATATTACAAAGTACCAAAAGCCGATGTGATTGAAAAGATATCGGTTATAGTCGCTACCGAGGGTATTTACATCCCCGACAGGGATATTATTACCGACGCCCTCGTCCTTTGCGGCAGGCATAACATAGACTACATTGATGCCTATAATGCGGTATCCATGAGATATCACAGGATGAACGCGATTTATTCTTACGATGAGGACTTCGATAAGGTGGAAGGGGTCAGGCGGGAGGAGCCCTGAGGAGCAGGGATAATGAAAGATATTGAAGTTATTGGCGGAGATTTAGACTACGGGAAAATTGAAATACTACCGTACGTTTATGATAGGACTAAGAGTATATTTTATCACCACAATTTAATAGAACAATTTTGTTCTTCGCTGGAGTTCTCAAAAGCAACATGGCATTTTCGAAGTGCGCTATCTGAGTTTAAGTCAATATTCGATGTTTTGGCATACGATCTAAGAAAGTTGCAATTGGATAAAATTTGGCAGAGTAGTCAAGTTTCTCAAAACTTAGAAAAGGATGTTCTTATAAAAGTCCTCAAGAAAACACGGGATCTTGCCATTCATACTGCTTACATCAAAGGAGATAAACGCAGATTTTGTTTTACAGTGCTTGATGGAAGCGGCGAACGTTACAGGTCAGATGAAAGAATTTTTATTGATCCGATTAATAGATACCATTGCAAGAGAGACGGCTCAGGAAAAAAATCAACGTCTCTTACCAATGAAGAGATTGAATGGTTCGATAGACAGACTCATTTTTGGCCTGCACATCTTATTATTGAAGAAGCACTTTTTTGTACATGTGTTGAGTTAATAAATTTTCTAACTGTAAATCAAAAGTGAATTTTTTGGAATAAATGGCACAAAAACAGGGCGCGATAAATCACGCCCCTACAAAATACGCGCATGAAACATGAGCCTGATATACATCACCGCCGTTCGATCCGCCTGAAGGGATACGATTATTCAGAGGCCGGCGCATATTTTGTAACAATATGCGCAAAGGACAGGGAATGCCTGTTCGGGGATATCGTCGATGGGGAAATACGGTTGAATGAACGTGGTCATATTGCAGGGGATTCGTGGGAATGGTTATCCCGGCAATATGGATATGTTGATATTGATGAATGGGTTGTAATGCCAAATCATCTGCATGGAATATTGATTATTAATGGCGATTGTAGGGGCGGTTCGCGAACCGCCCCTACGGAAACGATGAAACGAAAATCATTAGGACGTTTAATCGGGGCGTTTAAGACCGTATCATCAAAACAGATCAACCAAATCCGCAACACCCCGGGATATCCTGTCTGGCAGCGGAATTATTACGAACACGTCATACGCAATGAAGAAGAAATTAGCCGCATCCGGCAATACATCGTCGACAACCCGGCGAAATGGTCCGAAGACGAAAACAATCCCAGAAATATCATCCACGGTAGGGGCGATTCGCATTGTAGGGGCGATTCGCATTGTAGGGGCGATTCGCATTGTAGGGGCGATTCGCATTGTAGGGGCGATTCGCGAATCGCCCCTACCAACACCCCATGACCACCCCACCCATAACCATCCGTTCCTGGCCCAGGGCGATCCTCCATCTGGACGCCGACGCCTTTTTCGCCTCCTGCGAGCAGGCGGTGCATCCGGAACTCAGGGGGCGGCCGGTGATCACCGGCAAGGAGCGGGGGATCGTCGCCGCTGCAAGCTACGAGGCAAAGGCAAAGGGGATCACGAGGGGCGTGAGCCTGCACGACGTAAAGAAGATATGCCCCGACGCCGTGATCGTCCCTTCCGACTACGAGACCTACAGCCTCTTTTCGGTCCGGATGTTCGAGATCCTCAGGCGGTTCTCGCCGGATGTTGAGGAGTATTCGATCGACGAGGCGTTTGTCGATCTGACCGGCCTCAGAAGAAGCTTTCACGGCCCCTACGGCGAGATCGCGAAGAAGATGCAGGAGACGGTCGAAAGGGAGCTGGGGATCACGGTATCGGTCGGCGTCAGCCTCTCGAAGGTCCTGGCTAAGATCGGCTCGAAGCATAACAAGCCGCACGGGCTTACGATAATACCGGGCAGGGACATCCACCTGTATCTCGAAAAACTCCCGGTCGAGAAGGTCTGGGGGATCGGGCCGAACACCGCCGCCTTTCTGGGGAAGTTCGGCATTGCCACCGCCCTTCAGTTTGCGAGGAAGGACGAGCAGTCCATCCAGAAGCATCTCTCGAAGCCCTACCGGGAGATCTGGCATGAGCTTAACGGACGATCGGTCTATCCGGTTGTGGCCGAATCGAAGAGCAGTTATCAGTCGATCAGTAAGACGAAGACCTTTACCCCCCCGTCCGGTGACGAGACCTTCGTCTTTGCCCAGCTTTCGAAGAACCTCGAAAACGCCTGCATCAAGGCGCGGCGCTATAAGCTCTCGGCGACGAGACTGATCCTCTTTCTCCGCACGCAGGAGTTCAGGGACGCCGGCCTGGAGATGAAATTGGACAGGCCGACCGCATACCCCGTCGATCTCTTCGGACCGCTGAGGGAAGGTTTTAAACGGATCTACCGCGCCGGCGACCGGTATCGCCAGACGGGTGTCGTCTTATCCGGGCTGGTGCCGGAGACGACGGTCCAGTATACCCTCTTCGACAATACCGCGAAGATAGAGAAGTTCTCGAAGATCTACCGTGCAGTGGATCAGGTGTCGGAGAAGTTCGGAAAATACGCGGTCCACCACGCATCGAGCCTTCCGACGAAGCTCCAGACCCAGCACGAAGGAGAAAGGGGCGACGCCCCTCAGAGGAAGACCGATCTTTTCAAAGGCGAGAACAAAAGGCAGAGGCTCGGCCTGCCGGTGTTGAAGGTGAAGGTGTAGGGGCGCAGGCCATGCCTCCTACCCGTTTTTCTTCAGGGCCTCCACAATCTCTTTCACCTCGCTGTCTGCTTTCTTCGGATCCAGGACGCAGGCGCCTGCGCCCCTGTGGCCTCCCCCTCCGTACTTACTGCATAACTGTCCGATATCAGTCTGGCAGCTTCTGTTGAAGATGTTATGCCCCAGTGTCGTTGCAACGAACTTTTTTTCAGGCCCCCACTGAAGACGGACCGAGACGTTAACCCCGGGGAAGACGGTGTAGATGAGGAACCTGTTTCCGACCGGGATTCTTTCCAGGGACCGAAAGTCGGTGATCACTACGTTGCCGTCCTTTTTTGAGTGCGTCGTCAGATGCGAAAGGAATTCGGCATTGGCCTCTTTCATGCGGCGCGTCCGTTCGACGACCTCAGGTTGCCTCAGCACCTCGTCCACGGGCATCGTCCTGAGCCAGTCGACAAGATTATTGAAATAGCCCTTGAAGCTGCCTATTCCCGTCCGTCCGTCGATCGTGAATCCCAGGAGAATGACGCCCTGAGGGTCAGTCACATCGTCGATGTTGAGCTGGGCCGAATCGAGTCTGTCGGTCTCTTTTACGAGCTGCCCGTATTTACCGAGTTTCTCAGGGCCGTAATACTCGTAGATTACGCGGGCGACGCTCGGGGCGATTGCATGCCTTCCCTTATATGAGGCAGGAGGCTTTTCGTTGCTTTCCGTAAGCTCATGATGGTCGAACCACATCCCGCAATTCGGATGATAGGGGAGATTCGCCATTATGTCGCTTCCGGTGATCTCGAACCTCTTGTTGGTGATGTCCTGGGGATGGATCAACTCGATCGAATCAACCTTCTCCATTTCTGACAGAAGAACGGCAGATGTCACTCCGTCAAGGTCGCCTCTCGTTACGAGTCTCATAAAAGCCTCCTTTATCGATCAGGGAATGTTCTGCAACCGCTCACCATTATGATACGGGAAAAACGCATAGAGAGCAAAGATGAAAAAAAGATGGGGGTAATGCTGGTACAATATTTCATGGCAAAGGTGGGCGCGGGGGTTCTCGTGGCCCGCGCCGCGACGAACGGGGCAGTTTAGAAGCCCCGATATAACAGAAGCCCCGATATCCCTTGACAAGCAGGAAACATTTGATTTAACCTATGGAGTTTCAAACATTATTTCGCCATTGTTATAGAGAGATAGACGGACAAAGACAGGATGAAAAAGGATTGGGCGGAGGACTCAGACCCCCAATATGTTCGGGGAAAACGCCTGATCCATAACCTGTTCCGGCCTACCACCCGCAGACGCAGCGGGCAATACGAATGAACCCTGGTCCGATCGAATTCGCCTCTCTTTCCGTCATCGCATTATTGGTCGCTGCGTTACTGACGCCGCTCTTTTCGCGCCGCCAGAGACTTCTGATCGCGTGCTGTTTCGGCCTGACCGCAGCCGCCTCGCTCCTTGCCGTTGTCGCCGGAGCGTGGACGGTCTCCAGAGGGAACGCCGAAAAAATCGTCATGCTCATCGGGCTTCCCGATCTGCCGTTTCATCTGAGGCTCGACCCGCTCGCCGGATTCTTTCTCGTCGTGATCGGTCTCCTGTCGCTGTTCGTATCCGTCTATTCGATCGGCTATGTGAAGGGGTTTCTTGGAAAGCGGTCGGTGACGAGCCTTGCGGTCTTTTACTGCCTCTTCCTTGCGGGCATGTATATGGTGGTGCTTTCGGACGACGCCCTGATCTTCCTCATCTCGTGGGAGGTGATGGCCGCGGCCTCCTACTTCCTCGTGATATTCGAGGACGAGCGGATCGAGAACCGGAGGGCAGCCTTTCTTTATATGGTCGTCGCCCACGTCGGCGCGATCGCGATCCTTCTTTCTTTCGGGGTGCTCGCCGGTCTCGCCTCCGGCTTCGGGAGTTTTGACGGATACACCTTCGACGCGATGAGGTCAGCCAGTTTCCCCATAGGCGGGGCCACCGCCGCCTTTCTCCTCGCCTTCTTCGGGTTTGCCGCAAAGGCCGGCGTTATTCCCCTCCACGTCTGGCTTCCCGAGGCCCATCCGGTTGCGCCGTCGAACGTATCGGCGCTGATGTCCGGGGTGATGCTGAAGACCGCAATCTATGGCGTCATACGCATCACCTTCGACCTCATCCGGGTCTTCCCGTGGTGGTGGGGCGCGATTGTGCTGGTCTTCGGGCTGCTGTCGGCGGTGATGGGCGTACTCTATGCCCTCATGCAGAACGACCTCAAGAGACTTCTCGCTTACAGTTCGGTAGAAAATATCGGAATCATTTTCATCGGCGTCGGGCTGGCGATGATTTTCACCTCCTTCAAGCTGCCCCTTCTGGCCGCGCTGGCGCTTACCACCGGCATCTATCATGTCCTGAACCACGCGATGTTCAAGGGCCTTCTCTTCATGGGGGCAGGGGCGGTGCTCCATGCGACGCACGAGCGCAATATGGAAGAGATGGGGGGGCTCATCCACCAGATGCCCTGGACCGCCGCGCTCTTCCTGATCGGCTGCGTTTCGATATCCGCCATGCCTCCTTTCAACGGTTTCGTCTCGGAATGGCTCACCTTCCAGGCGTTTCTCCTCTCGCCCTCGCTGCCGAGTCCGCTGCTGAAACTTCTCATCCCAATGGGCGCCGCGCTGCTCGCCCTCACCGGCGCGCTTGCCGCGGCCTGCTTTGTGAAGGCCTTCGGCGTGACGTTTCTCGGACACTGGAGGGGCCACCACAGGCCGAAGGTGCAGGAGGCCGACTGGCCGATGAGGGTCGGCATGATCATGGCGGCGACCGCGTGCCTCCTGCTTGGCATCCTGCCGACCCTCGCGATAGGCTGGATGGACGCGGTCCCCCAGCAGCTGATCGGCACTAGCCTCGGCACATCGGCCGGCGCCTTCGGCTGGATGTGGCTCACGCCGGTTGCCTATGAGCGCGCGTCTTACTCCGGGCCCATCGTTTTCTTCGGCATCCTTGCGATCGTGATCGCCGCGTATCTGCTGCTGCACGTCCGGCCGGGTACGATCCGGAGGGTCCCGATCTGGGACTGCGGGTTCGAGAAGATAGACCGGCGGATGCAGTATAACGCCACTTCCTTTGCGATGCCGATACGGCGGATATTCGGGTTTCTCTTCAACGTCAAGGAAAGGGTGAGGATAAGCCGCCGCACTGCGCACCGTGCATTTCCGGCGAGGCTGTATTATTCGCTGCATGTCCGGGACCGCGTCTGGGGATGGCTCTACAAACCGGTGATCAGGGCGAGTTTCTGGGGGGCGCGGAAGGTGGGCCGTCTGCAGCAGGGCCGCATCCAGGCCTATCTCATCTATTCGTTCGTCACGATCATCGTGCTTCTGGTGTTTCTGAGATGAACCTTTACCCCTTTGCGATGGAGATCCTGCAGGTCCTGATCCTTCTTGTGGTCGGGCCGGTGTTTGTCGGATGGGTCAGGGTGCTTAAATGCTGGGCTCAGGGCCGGAGCTCTGCCGGCCTGTTCCAGCCTTACCGCGATCTCAGAAAACTCTTTTCGAAGGACGTGGTGCTGGCGGAAAACGCCTCATGGATCTTCCGCTTCACCCCCTATCTCGTCTTCGGGACGGCGGTCCTTGCCGGAGGCATCATTCCGATACTCTCGACGGACCTCCCTCTGGGGGCCACGGCGGACGTCATCGTGCTCGTTGCGCTCTTTGCGATCGCCCGTTTCTTTACCGCGCTTGCTGGACTCGATATCGGCACCGCATTCGGCGGCATGGGCTCGAGCCGGGAGATGACGATCGCCTCGCTTGCGGAGCCGGCGATGCTGATGGCAATCTTCACGATGTCGCTTGCGAGCAGGTCGACTTCGCTTTCCCATATGGCGCAGCTCGTCATGAGCGGCCAGTCGGTGATGAGGCCCTCGGTCCTCTTTGCCCTGCTCGCTTTTATCCTCATCACCCTTGCCGAGACCGGCAGGATACCGGTGGACAACCCGGCGACGCATCTTGAGCTCACGATGATCCACGAGGCGATGATCCTCGAATATTCGGGCCGGCACCTTGCGCTGATCGAATGGGCCTCGATGATGAAGCTCTTTCTCTTTACCTCGCTCGGCATCGCCGTTTTCGCCCCGTGGGGCATCGCCTCCTCCGCCGATTTGATCGCGGTGGGCGCCGCATTCTTTTTTATGCTGCTGAAGCTCGGGGTGGTAGGGGCGGGCCTCGTCCTGATCGAGACCGGGCTGGCGAAGATGCGGCTTTTCAGGCTGACGGAATTTCTCGGGTCCGCTTTCCTGCTGGCGACGCTCGGGATGTTGTCGTACTTTATTCTGGAGTGAACGAATGAACCTTGCGGTTGCGGCACAGATCATCAGTTTCCTTGCGGCGCTTGTGCTCCTGTGTGCCTTCGGCATGCTGGTGCAGAGGAGGATGTACGGGCTTATCCACCTCTTCGCCTGGCAGGGGCTTTTCCTTTCGATCAGCACCGCCGTGGTCGGGTTCGTGGCGGGGAAGCATCACCTCTACATCTCTTCTCTCCTGACGCTTTCCCTCAAGGTGTTCCTCCTGCCCTACATCCTGCATGTCCTGATCCAGAGGCTCAAGATCCAGAAGGAGGTCGAGACGGTCGTCAACGTGCCTATGACGATGCTGATCGGCATTGCGCTCGTCATCTTCTCCTATCACCTCACCGCGCCGGTGCGGGAGATATCCACCCTCGTGACGCGTTCCGTCCTGGCGATTGCGCTTGCGACGGTCATGATCGGCCTCCTGATGATGATCACGAGAAGGCATGCCGTCACCCAGATCATCGGTTTCCTTGCGATGGAAAACGGGCTTTTCTTTGCGGCCACCAGCGCGACCTATGGAATGCCGCTCGTCGTGGAACTCGGCGTCGCCCTCGACGTGCTGATCGCCGCCTTCATCTTCGGGATATTCTTCTTCCATATCCACACCACCTTTGACAGTCTGGATGTCGAGCAGATGGCAAGACTGAAAGAGGGCGACTGATGATGCTTCTCATCCTGCTCGGGGTGCCTCTCTTTGCGTCGGTGGTCCTGGCCTTCGTCGGCGACAGGAGATATGCGCCCGAGATCAATATCCTCGGCTCCGTGCTCAATTTTGCGGCCGGTCTGGGGCTTGCCTTTCAGGTCTATCTGCAGGGGCCGTCCCTTGCCGGCGGAAAGTTCTTCTTCGTCGATGCCTTTAACGTCTATCTTGCCGTCCTCACCTCGTTTGTCTCGATGACGACCGCCGTCTTCAGCAGGAGATACATGCGGAGGGAGCGCGAACACGGCAGGGTCGGACATCTCGGGATGCGGTTTTATCACGCGATGTTTCAGGTCTTCATCTTCGCGATGCTCCTTTGCCTGCTGACGAACAACGTCGGCGTGCTCTGGATCGCGATGGAGCTGGCGACGCTTTCGACCGTGCTCCTCGTCTCGCTCTACCGCACGCCGACCGCGATCGAGGCGGCATGGAAATACTTCATACTCTGCGGCGTCGGCATCGCCCAGGCGCTCTTCGGCACGGTGCTCCTGTATTTCGCCGCAGAGAAGGTGCTCGGTGAGGGGGGTGATGCGCTCCTCTGGACGAACCTGAGTCTCGTAAGCGACAAGCTCGAGCCGACGGTCCTCTCGCTCGCCTTCGTCTTTCTGATGGTCGGCTACGGCACCAAGGTCGGCCTTGTGCCTCTTCACAACTGGCTGCCCGACGCGCACAGCGAGGGCCCCACGCCGATCTCGGCCGTGCTTTCGGGGCTCCTCCTGAACGTGGCGCTCTATGCGCTCGTGCGGTGCAAGGTGCTCGTGGACGGCTCGACCGGCACGCATCACGCCGGCGACATCATGATGGGTTTCGGCCTCCTTTCGATCCTCGTGGCGGCGTTTTCGCTCCTGAGACAGAAGGACATCAAGCGGATGTTCTCGTATTCTTCGATCGAACATATGGGGATCGCAACCTTCGCCTTCGGCCTCGGCGGGCCGATCGCGACATTCGGCGGCCTTCTACACATGCTCGTCCACAGCCTCGCCAAGTCCTCGATCTTCTTCACCGTCGGGCATGCCTCACAGATGCACCGCACCCAGGAGATGGACAGGATAAGAGGACTGATCAAGGGCAACCCCCTCGTCGGCTGGGGGTTGATGTTCGGAGTGATGGCGATTGCGGGCATGCCGCCGTTCGGCGTCTTTACGAGCGAGTTCCTCATCCTCACCGCAACGATCAAGGACGCGCCGCTTCTGACGCCTTTTCTCCTTCTCGGGCTCGGCGTCGCCTTCGCTGCGCTCTACCGGAAGGTCCAGCCTATGGTTGCAGGAGAGGTCCCCTCTTATCAGAAGCCTATGACCGTCGCCAATCTGCCGGTCCTGCTCCATATGGCGCTTGTCCTTCTTATCGGGGTGTATATGCCGCACTTCCTGAACCAGTGGTTTCATACCGCGGTGGAGCTGCTGAAATGAGCATACTGAAAGACGCGATTTCGGCGCAGCTCGGCGGGGAAGTGCAGTTTATCGAGGGGTATCAGCATCCGGCGCGGACCGTTTATTGCTCGGTCCCCCGGGAGAAGTTCGTAGACGCGGCGAAGGCGATGAAGAAGGCCTACGCGCTGCTCGTGGCGGAATGGGCTGCCGACGAGACGCCCTTGGGCAGGGGGTACGCGATATTCGCGTGCTACCGCTGGGGCCACGAATATCTGATCGTAAAGACCGAAGCGCCGGCCGGGGCCCCGGAGTTCCCGAGCCTCGCGAAACAGTTTTTGCCTGCGTGGCGGTTTGAGCGCCAGATACAGAGCCTGATGGGGGTCACGCCGCTCGACCATCCCGACACGAGGCCCTGGATCAAGTTCGAGGACTGGCCGGCGGACGCCTGGCCGCTGAGGAAATCCTTCGACTCCTCGAAGCCGCTGCCGAGGGTCGAAGGTGAATACCAGTGGATCAAGGCTGAAGGAGAGGGAGTCTATGAGATCCCGGTCGGTCCGGTCCACGCGGGCATCATCGAGCCCGGCCATTTTCGCTTCCAGGCGATTGGCGAGGACGTGCTGAACCTCGAAGAAAGGCTCGGCTATGTGCACAAGGGGATAGAGAAAAGGTTCGAGTCGCTCTCCTGGGAGGAAGGCGCCCGTCTGGCGGCCCGCGTCTCGGGCGACACGACGGTGGCGCACGGGCTTGGATACTGCATGGCGCTCGAATCGATGGCGGGTTGCGACGTCCCGGAAAGGGCGCACTGGCTCCGGGCGCTTTTTCTCGAACGGGAGCGCATCGCGAACCATCTCGGGGACATAGGCGCGATCTGCAACGATGCGGCCTTTGCGTTCATGCTCTATCAGATGATGAGGCTGAAGGAGATGCTCCTCCGCACGAACCACCAGCTCTTCGGCCATCGCTTCATCATGGACAGGGTGATCCCCGGAGGGGTTGCGGCCGATATCGACCCGGCCGGCAGGGAGGCGGTCCTTTCGGAGCTCGACATGCTCTCGGGGGATTTCGAGCGGCTCGTCGTTATTTATGATGAGAACCCTTCTTTGGAAGACAGGGTAAGGAACACCGGGATACTCACCCCCGAAAAGGCGAGGGAGATATGCGCGGTGGGGATCGTGGCCCGGGCGAGCGGGCTGAACCTCGACTGCCGCATCTTCAACCCCTTCCCGCCGTACGACCAGTATGACAGGCTCGAACTCGGGGTGCCGGTGATGATCACCGGTGACGTCCATGCGCGGACCTGGGTCAGGATACAGGAGGTGCGGGAGTCGGTCAGGATCCTCAGATGGATACTCGAACACTTGCCTTCCGGGGAGATTGCCGCCCCCTGCGGGACGCCCGCTCCCGACAAGGCGGGCTTCGCTGCCGTCGAAGGGTGGCGCGGAGAGATCATCTACTGGCTCCAGTCAGGTCCGGCGGGCGAGGTGAACCGGTGCATGGTGCGGGACCCTTCCAGCGTCAACTGGATCGGGCTCGAGCAGGCGATACACGGCAACATCGTGCCGGACTTCCCGCTCTGCAACAAGAGCTTCAATCAGTCGTATTCGGGGCATGATTTATGATTAGAATACTTCGCCAGATATTCCGCACGGGCATCGTTACCGAGCCGCTTCCGGAAGGGGCGGCAGCGGAAGTCGAGACTGTCGGGCTGAAGCTCGAAGAGGCGGTCAGGGAGCGCTTCAGACGGTCGATCACGATCAGGCAGGTGGACGCCGGCTCCTGTAACGGCTGCGAACTGGAGATCCACGCGATCAACAACCCGATCTATAACTGCGAAAAGTACGGCATCCATTTTACGGCGTCTCCGCGTTTCGCAGACCTGCTTCTCGTGACGGGGCCGGTCACGAGGAACATGGAGATAGCGCTGAGAAGGACATATGTCTCGACCCCTCCCCCGAAGCTCGTCGTTGCGGTCGGGGACTGCGCCTGTAACGGCGGCATATTCGGAGAGACCTATGCCTCGCTCGGAGGCATCGACAAGGTGCTCCCCGTCGACGCCCGCATCCCCGGTTGCCCTCCCACTCCCCTACAGCTCATGGAAGGTCTGACGCGATTGCTTGGAAGGCCCGAAAGGCGCAAGTCCCGATAGTCTGGACCTGTCGTCCATTAAAGCTCCTCGGAATTTTTTTCGAACCGCCCGAACCGAAGCGCAAGCGTTGGTATTACAAGCAGGTTAAGCAGGGTCGAGGTTACAAGGCCTCCAAGTATTATCTGCGCCAGGGGTCCCTCTATTTCCCGGCCCGGCGCCCCGCTTCCAAGGGCAAGAGGCAGAAGACCCAGGGCTGCGACTGATGCCGTCATGAGGATAGGCGCCAAGCGCTCGGACGCGCCCCGCACGGCTGTTTCAAGCCCCCAGGGCATATTTTCATTTCGGACAAGGTGCTCGTAGTGGGAAATGAGCATGACGGAATTGCGCAGGGTTATTCCAAAAAGGGTCACGAAACCCACGAGCGAGCCTATGGAGAGGACCCCTCCCGTGACAAAGGCCACAAAAACTCCCCCGGCAAGGGCGAAGGGCAGGTTAAGAAGTACCAGCAGAAGATTTTTGTAGCTTACCGTCACAACGGAAAGAAGAATGATTATCCCCAGCGCTGCAATGGCCGAGTGGGCTAACAGGTCTCTTTTTGCGCGGGCCTGCTCTTTTGCCGCGCCCCCGATATCGACGTAGGTGCCGTACGGAAGCGTTACCTGGGCAGAGAAGGCTTTTTGGGTTTCCGCCACGAAAGAGCCGAGGTTCCTGCCCGTTACCCGGCAGGTGACGGTCTGCACGCGCTGCGCCTCCTGGTGAAGTATGATAAACCTGGCCGGCATCTCGCGCAAATCGGCCAGTTGGCCAAGGCTTACGTAAGTGCCATCCTGATTGCGCAGGGGCAGACTGCGCACATCTGTTATGCTCTTCCTGCTTCGCGGGTCGAGGATTACAGATACGTTAAAGACCCTGTTTCCCTGAAATATCTGTCCCACTGTCTTTCCCGCGTAGGCTGTATGTATTGCGTCAAGCACTTCTACTGAGTCAAATCCCCACCGGGCAAGGCCTCGCTTGTCGAGCTTGAGCGATAACTCAGGGGAGGCAGGCGGGGCCTGAAGTCTAACGTCAGCGGCTCCGCGGATGCCGCGCAATATGTCCGCCACCTGGGCGGCCTTCTGATCGAGCACGGCAAGATCATTGCCGTATATGTTAACGACAACCGGTGCCCTGAAACCTGATATGGTCTCGCCTATCCTTTCCGTGAGGAAGGTGTCCACCGAGGTGGTCAGGCCGGGGAATTTTTTGACGAGCTCCCCGATCTGCCTTTTTGCTCGGTCGAACCCCTTTTTATCAAGGGATCTTAGAGTAAGATCGTATTCGCTTGCGTTTGTCCCCCTGGCCTCCTCGCCTTCTTCGGCCCTGCCGGCGCGCTGGGCGACCGAGCGCACATAGGGCAGCCGGGTGAGCCTGTCGGCCAAAAGCGACCCGGCCCGCAAGTTCTCCCGTAAAGAGGTCCCGGGGATGGCAGATACGTGTATTATGAAATTTCCCTCGATCAGTTCGGGCAAAAAACGGCTCTTAAGGAATGGCAAGATAACGAGTGCTGCCGTTATGAGGAGGCCGGCCCCAGCCATGACCGCTTTTGGATGCCTTTCCGCGGCATGGATGATCTTTGTATAGCGTGCCTTTGTCCAGCGGACTGCGGGCGGGTCTTCCCCCGGCAGCTCTCTTCTGCCCAGCATGAGAAGCGACAGGGCCGGCGTCACTGTAAGCGCAACCAGCAGGGAGGCGAGGATAGCAAATATATAGGAGAGCCCAAGGGGCGCAAAGAACCTGCCTGATACTCCCGACATGGTAAGCACCGGGATAAAGACCATCACGACAGCAAAAGTGGCATAGACCACGGCGCTCCTCACTTCCACGGAGGCTTCATACACGACCTGCAGCGCCGGGCGCGGCTCTTTGGCCAGATGGTTTTCCCTCAGACGCCTTAATATGTTTTCCACGTCTATCACGGCATCGTCCACTACCTCGCCTATGGCGATTGCCAATCCACCGATAGTCATGGTATTCAGGCTCAGGCCCATGCGCTCCAGTATAACGACCGACCCAAGCAGCGAAAGAGGTATTGCCGTACAGGAGATGGCAGCGGCCCTCAAGTTAAACAGGTAAAGGAAAAGCACTATGATGACAAGGAGCGCTCCAATTATGAGAGCGGAGCTTATATTGTGAAGCGCGGTTTCGATGAAATCCGCGGCGCGGAACAGATTCGGATGGAGGGTGATCCCTTGTTTAAGAAGCGCCGGGCTGAGCTCCTCCGTTGCCTTTTCCAGACCCCTTGTTACCTCCAGTGTGTTTGCGCCATACTGCGCCGAGGCTACCATGAGTATGCCTGGCTTGCCGTTTATCAGTGCCCCCCCGATCTGGGGGGCCGGGGCTTCCACCACGCTGGCCACGTCCCCCAGCGTCACATTTGCGCCATTTTTATGCAGAAGGACCGTTTGGGCAAGCTCCTTCGCGGTTAGTGCCTGGCCGTCGCTGCGAATCGTTATTCGCTGGTTTGGACTATCGATGAACCCCGCGCCTTCGATGCCGGTGGCTTTTGTGGCAGCGGATATCACGTCTTCGAGAGATGTGTTGTATCTTATCAGGCGGTCCGGAAGGACCTGCACCTGGAGCTCACTGCCCTGACTTCCGAATATTGCCACCTTGGAAACGCCCGGCACCGCCAGAAGCCGCGGCCTTATCGTCCAGTCCGCAACGGTCCTCACTTGCATCGGAGAGAATTTGGAGGAAGTGAGGCCGATTACGAGCACATTGCCGGTGGAGGATGTCAGGGGAGTTATCTCAGGCGTTATTCCCCTGGGAAGCTGGCCTGTAAGCGTAGAGAGGCGCTCCGCAATCTTCTGCCTGGCAAGATAGACGTCAGTGCCGGTTTTGAAGTAGATATTGACGACCGACAGCCCTTGTATCGATTTTGATAATACGGAGGCCACCCCGCCCACTCCGCTTACGGCCGTTTCGACGGGAAGAGTGATGAGCGCCTCTGCCTGCTCCGGAGAGAACCCCGGCGCCTCTGAATGGATTGTCACCTGCGGCGCGGCAAACTCCGGAAAGACATCATAGCGGGCTTTAGTAAGTGAATAGGCGCTGTAACCAAGGAAGATAGCGGCAAGCGCTATGATTACGCCCCGGCGGCGAAGAGCAAACCGGACGATTGTTCCCAGCATGCCGTGATATCCAGCTTCAGCATTCAATCCTCGTCCCCTTCCTCTTCTTCCCCGCCTCCGCTTTTTGCCTTTGGCGTGTTCTCTTCCGATAACAGGGCTTGGGCGCCTTTAACCACAAGCTCGTCTCCGGGAGAAAAAATCCCGGAGACGAAATAGTCCTCGTTTACCTGGGTTGACGTCGGCACTTCTACTCTGGAAAAGCCGGTCCCCGTTTTCTTTATATAAACCCATGCCTTGTCCTGGAGCCATACCACAGCAGAAAACGGCACAAGAAAACCGGTTTGCGCCTGTGCTGTGGGCATTTGCGCTGTAACTTCCATTCCCGGGACGAGGCTGCCGGAGCTGGAAGAGGCAATGTATATGAAACTTATCCCTTGTAATCGCGGGTCAGTGCCGGTGGCCCGCGAGACAAACCTTGCAGGGATTGAGCTGCCGGCCGGGGGCTCTATAACTATGTCCTTCGTGATACCCTGAATCGGGCTCGCCGGAGGGACAGTGACTTGCACCAGGACGTCTTTTGTCCCAAGGAGCCTTAAGAGAGGGGCCGAATAATCGAATATCCATCCGGAGAGAATTGGGCCCCATTTGAGGCCTATCTCGTCTTTTGCCGACTGCAGCCCGCCGCGCGCATGGGCCTCTTCCGCCTTGTCGGCGGCAAGCCTGGCCGCCGCGCCCTGGAGCGCCCGGTCGGAGACATTTTTGTCGTTGGCGTTGAGCACCTTCAGCCTTTCATACTCTTGTTCCGAGGCCTTTAGTTGCGCTTCCGCTTTCTCAAGCCCGGCCGCCGCGGCGATATAACTTTTGCGCGAAGCGTTAAGCCCGTCAGGCGGAAGGACGCTTCCATAAGCTGTTATCTGTCTTTTATAGGATCCCGGCTTCAGCGCCGCCGTAGTTATGCCGCCCGTCTTTTGTGACTCTTCGCTTATAGTCACCGTATAGGCCGATGGCTGGGGGCCCTTTTGGGTATTAGCGGTTTCTTCATTGTCCTTCCTTCTTTCGCCGGTTAATAAGAAAAATGCCGCAATAATAACCAAAGTGACAATAAACGCAGCGGTTATTAACCTTTTGTTTCCGGATTTCATCTTTCCGCTCCCCCGCCTTTCATTTTATCGCCCGACTCCAAATAAGATATGCCTTCCTTCAATAAAAGCTCTTGTTTATTGAGGGGCCTTTGGACGGCATCTTCCAGCATCCCCAGTCCCTCCTGGGCCGAGACAAACGCATCGAACCTGGCGAGTGATGTCAGGGAGAATTCTAGCCGCGCCTGCTCAAGGTCGAGACGGCTGGCAGCTCCCGAGTCGAACCTGTTAAGGGCCATCTGCAAGCGATCTTTCCCCGTCGCTGCCATGGTATCTGCGATCTCCAATTTCTTCAGGGCTTCTAAGTATGCCGCCTGTGCCTTGTCGATCTTCCCTATGACAGCGGCCTGAAGCGCCCTGAATTTTGCCGCAGCATCCTTCCGCCTGGCACGGGCCTCCTGGATCGGCCCCTCGTTTCTGTTTAGGATCGGCAGTTCTACCGCGAGCCCCAGCGACCACTTGTTATCGCCCTGGTCCCATTCGTAACCGGGTCCGATATGAACGTCGGGATACTGCCTTGCTATCTCAAGCTGCAAGGCCGACTGGGCGGCCTCGTATCCGGACAGGGCCGCTGATATATCGGATCTATTAACCAAAGCCTGTCTCCGGACTTCACCTAAGCTGACCGCTTCCGGGGGCTTTTCGAAAATGTCGAAGGAAATGTCGGTTCCAGCAAGCGCATTGACCTGAAGCCCGATCGCTCCCGCCAGGGAGGCGCGGGCCTCGGCCTTCTGTTTTTGCGTCTCCGAAAGAAGAAGACGCGTTCTGTCCAGGTCGACTCTTGAGTTGGTTAATTCAAATCTGGAAGACTCTCCAACTGCAAGTCTTCGCTCGAAGATATCCGCAGTCGATCGCCGTATCGCCAGCGCGTCCTCTAAGAACTGCTCCCTCCTGGAAGAAGAGTAAAGGGCCAGAAGGCTTTTTCTCAGGCGGCCCCAAACGCGCCACGCAGCTGTTGAAACATCCAGACGCGCGGCATCGGAAAGATGTTCTGCCCTCCGGATACGGTACCCTCTTTTCCCTGCTGTCTCAAAAGGGATATCAAATGAAGCGCCCCATGTCCAGGCCGAAATTCCGCCTGTGGTATCCGAATGATGCTGTCCCAAAAGCGATATGCCTGGATTGGGGCGGCCTCCTGCGGTGACTATTCCGGCCTTCGCCACTCCCCACCTGGCGCGGGCCACGTCCATGTCGGGATGGTAGTAGAGGGCCGCAAGGACGAGCAAATTGAAGCCCCAGGATTTCGGCGGCCATTGCACGATCTCTTTATGGAGATTCTGTTCTAGATATTTCCTGAGTTCGGTGCTCTCTAAGGTCCGGCATTCGAATTCCGAGGCGGTGAGCGAAGGGGAAAGCGCTTCCCGATGAAAACCAGCGCATCCTGTCAGGATGATGATGACTATTAAGATAAATTTCGCCTTCATTTTTTAAGGGACTGTTGTCGCGGAACGCAAATCATACCGGACGAGTAAATTGTATCACGGAAAATACCGTTTCGCCTGGAAGGGGTGATTGCGGTCTGAGAGGCCAACGGATTTTGAAAAGGCCCTCGTTCCTGGGGTGCGTGCGCCCAGCCCACCTGAGAATCGCCTCAGGCGTTGAATCAAGGACGGCCTCTATCGTTTCTTACTTGTCCCTGATATACTCGTAGACGTTCAGGTAGTGCCCGCCGGGATGGTTCCAGGAATAATCGTACCTCATCCCGTTGACCATCAGTTCCCTGAAGTACTGAGGATAGGAATACCACATGCCGATGGCGCGGCGCATTGCCGATTCGAGCCCCTGGAAATTGAAGTCGTTGAAGACGTAGCCGTTGCGCTCGTGATACGGCCTGTCGGAATAGTCCGCGTCGAAGACGGTGTCCTTCAGTCCCCCGGTCGCCCGCACGACCGGCAGCGTGCCGTATTTGAGCGCGATCATCTGGGTGAGGCCGCAGGGTTCGAAGAGGCTCGGAAGGACGATCATGTCCGACCCCGCATAGATGAGATGGGAGAGGTCTTCGTCGAAACCGATCTCGAGGTGGCAGTCGGGGTTGTCGTTGAGCCGCTGCTTGAGCTGCCAGAAGTAGTGGTTGATCCCCCGCTCGTCGCTCGAGCCGAGAAGCACGAACTGACAGCCGTTTGCGAGGGAATAGAATAGCGCGTCCCGGATCAGTTCGACCCCTTTCTGGTGGTCGAGCCTTCCCACATACGATACGATCGGCTTGTATGCATGCTGAAGAAGAAGACGGTGGCGGAGCGCCTCTTTGTTGCTGAACTTGTCCTGGAGGGTGTTGATGCCGTAACGGCGCGCGATATGCCCGTCGATTTCAGGGTTCCAGACGTCGTAGTCTATGCCGTTCAGTATCCCCCCGAATTTTCCCCCATGGACGTGGAGGGTATGCCCGAGACCGTATGAGAGGTCGGTGTGCCGGATCTCGCCTGCATAGCTCGGCGACACCGTGGTGACGAAATTTGAATAGACGATCCCGGCTTTCATCAGGTTTGCCGCCGCACGGTTGAAATTATCCTGCAGCCGGTCGGGCTGGAGATAGTAGTCGGGCCTGTTCAGACCGGTTGCGCGCAGGATGAAGTCGCCTGTCACGCCCTGATGCTTGAGGTTGTGAAGGGTATAGCAGACGCGGGGGTGGGTCATGCCGTAGTTCTTGTATATGTCAAAGAGGAGCACCGGAACGATCCCCGTCTGCCAGTCATGGCAATGGATGATATCCGGATGTTTGTTTGCCTTGAGCATGAACTCCAGGGCGGCCCTGCAGAAAAACGTAAACCGCTCGGGGTCGTCATGCTGACCGTAATATGCCCCCCGGTTGAAGAAGTTCCGCTCCGAATGGGCGTCGATGAAGAAGCATTTTCTGCCGTGGACGAAACCGAAGAAGACCGAGCAATGCACCCAGCGGTCGTAGAAAGGGACCCAGAGATCGTCATAGACCTGGCGGAGCCCGTAGATCTGGTCGTACCGCATGCAATCGTATTTCGGCAGGATGATCTCGACGTCGTTTCCGCGCAGCTCGAGTTCGTGGCAGAGCCCGAAGACCACATCGCCGAGCCCGCCCACCTTCGCAACCGGGGCGCATTCCGGCGTTATCATGACGATGAACATCGTTTTCCTCTTTCTGCTGCGCGTCGAATGCGGCTGGGTGAGGCCTGCGTCCTGCGTTCTTCCCGGCCTGCGAACATTGTAACACGGCCGTCCGCCGAATTCCAGATCGGGGGTGACCGCTTGTAAAACCCCCCGGGGATGGTAAGATGAAGAGAAGGAGGCCGCACCGTGAAAATACTGCTTGCCACCGACGGGTCCGCATGTTCTGAGGGGGCCGCGCGCTTTCTCACCTGCCTCGGCCTCGGCGCGGCTGACGAGGTCACCGTCTTCCATGCGGTCAGCTGGGTCCCCTTTCTCTACGACCGGCAGTCGTATGTCGAGACGCTCACGGAGATCAGGAGGGAGATTGCGCCGAAGATCCTCGATGCGACGCTCGCCATCCTCGAGACGACCGGGGCGAAGCTCAGCACCGCGATAGTCGATGGCGCGGCCGATTACTACATCGTGGACGCGGCGGTGAAGTCGGGCATGGACATGATCGTGATGGGGGCGAGGGGCGTCAAAGGGATAGAGTCGATCTTCGTCGGAAGCGTCACGAAGTCCGTTTCGATGACTTCGCCTCTGCCGGTGCTCGTGACGAAGATGCCGGTCTGCGGCAGGCAAAAGAGGATGAAGATCCTCCTTGCGACGGACGGTTCGGAATATTCGGTCTCGGCCGGAAAGATGCTGACGAGGGTCCCCTTCCCGGCCGACGCCGAACTGACCCTGCTGAATGTGGTCTGGTCGGATTTTTCGGATATCCCTGAGCGGTTTGTCCTAGAGGTGAACGAACGGATCAAGGAGGTGGTGGCCGAAACGAGGTCCGCGGAACTACGTGAAGCGGAGCGGATCGCCGAGCAGGCCCGCGCGGAGCTCTCCGGAAGGTTCGGTGAGGTCGCCGTGATGACGAGGATAGGCGATCCGTCGGCCGAGATACTGAAGGCGGCCGAGGCGGTCGGGGCCGATCTGATCACCGTCGGGTGCCGGGGGCTGCGGGGGATAAAGGGGATGATGGGGAGCGTATCGAGAAATATCCTCGCCCATTCGAAATGCGCCGTGCTGATCGGCAGGCAGTGCGGGTAGCCCTGTAGTATTCACGGTGGTTTTACTCAGTAACTCTCGCCTGGAGGAAAATGCCTTTCTGCGTCGGCTTCTCTTCGAATAACAAGCTGTGAGATGCTTCAAAGTTCAAGTGATTGCGAGCTCTGAAATCCTATTTTGGTGTAACAGATCCTTTAGGCGATCTTGACACGATTCAACTTTTGTGTTTAAATGCGGGCGCAACCATCGAAAAGGTAAGATCCGGGTGACCGGATGGCGCAAAGCTACCTGTCCGCGATCAGGGATAGAGGGGCTGTCGAAGTGGTGGAGGAACCGAGCTTACCTTTTCGGAGGTAGGCTTTTTTTGTTTTTGTGGGATCTTAAAGATACTGGGAGGGAAAAGGGGCATGGGAAATCATCAATTCAGCCGGTTACTAAGGATCATATCTACTGTTGTTTTATCTTTCTTTACGTGGACGTTCGCAGGCGGAGTGGATTTCGCCTATGCGATCAAGAGCAGCTCTCAGCCGTCAGTGATCAGCAAACAGCAAACAATGACCTCGCCCAGCCACGGCGAGAAATTCAGCAAGGACATCGAGGATATCGATTCCGTCCTCAAGGACGCTTCCACCGATAGCGACACCAAGAGACTGAAGCTTCGCGGAAAGAAGGCTGAGATCGATGCGGATGACGTAGAGATAAGAAAGCAGTTCAGCGATACCGAAGCAAAGATCAAAGACCTTCCCGCTGAGATACAGCAGAGACACATGGATTTCGTGCAGAAGTATGAAGACAATCTCAAAACCCTCAGAGACGACCTGGATGAAATCGACAAGGCGAAGACCGAGTCCGAGAAAGAACATGCGATTCAGAAGGCTCAGGAATTCCTGGATAAGGTCAAGCCGCCGAAAAAGAAGTCTCATTTTGATCCGAATAAGCTCCCCCATAGGAGTGCCGAGCCGGTTTTCAAAGACCCCAGGACGAAGCCGGAGGAGTTTGCCGAGGGCAAAGAGCTGAGGGCAAAGAGCATAGGGAAGAAGCCTATCCTTGTTGCATCCAACGGATCGCTGAAGGGTCTTCTTTCGCCAGACCCTTTGCTCCAAACCCAAAGCTCTATGCAGCTTGCCCTTGTGAATCCTCCCACGGCGTCCGACCTTGCCGAAAATATAGAAATCCAGTTCACACCTGCCATCAAGGCAAAGGCAGCGGAGCTAAACCACAATCCGGTAAAGATATACAACTGGGTCAGAAACAACATCGAATACGCGCCTACCTACGGCTCGATCCAGGGCGCCGATTATTGTCTTCAGACAAAACTCTGTAACGACATGGATACAGCATCATTACTCGTCGCCCTTCTTCGCGCATCAGGCATCCATGCACGTTATGTCTATGGGACCATCCAGCTTCCGATCGAGAAAGTGAAGAACTGGGTAGGTGGATTTACGGACTCGATGGAAGCCTTGAGGCTTCTGGCCTCCGCCGGCGTCCCGACAAAGGGATTGACCGTGGGCGGACAGGTTGCCTATGTGCAGATGGAGCATGTCTGGGTGGAGGCATTTATCGACTATATACCCTCAAGAGGCGCACGCCACAAGAACGGCCATGGGGATATGTGGGTGCCTCTCGATGCGAGTTACAAGCAATACAGTTACATTCAGGGAATGGACATAAAGTCGGCTGTGCCATTCGACGCCCAGTCGTTCATCAACCAGGTACAGTCCACTGCGACGATCGATGAGACTGCCGGATATGTCACAAATGTAAACTCTGCGCTCATCGAAGAGGCGATACAGAATTACCAGACACAGGTGCGGAATTATATTACTCAAAACTATCCAACCGCAACGGTTGGGGACATACTCGGGGTGAAAGATATAATACAGCAGAACTTTTCCTATTTCCTGGGGACCTTGCCTTACAAGACTATTGTCAAGGGAGATACTTACAGCATCGTCCCCGATAGCATGCGGCATCACATTTCTATCAATGTCACGAAAGATATCTTTGACAGCGAGATAGGAACACCGATCAATATCACGAAGAGCCTGCCGGAGCTTGCAGGGAAAAAAATTACGTTGAGCTATTCTCCGGCCACGAGCGCAGATCAGGCGGTTATCAGTTCGTATTTGCCCCAGCCTCATTCTGATGGTACGCCTATTCAACCGAGTGAACTGCCGTCGTCGCTGCCGGCATATCTGATAAATCTGAAACCGGAATTAAGGATAGATGGTATTGTGGTAGCAACTGGTACAGCAGCCACTATGGGGACACAAGAAACATTTGATATGACCTTTCTAGATCCCGGTAGGGGGGGCGATGTGGTTTCGAACGTTATCCAAGTCGGCGAGTATTTGGGGATTGCGGTTACGGCAAGCAAGATATCTAGAGATGGCATGAAGGCCGCTGAGGACAGGCTGGCGAGCGCCAAAACCAAGCTTGCATCTGCCGATTTTACAGGATTAACCAAGGACGATATTTTGGGAGAAATGCTGTATATCACCGCAATGCTCTATAATGCGCGAATAGACGGATACGATACAGTATTAGCATACTCATTAGGCGTAAGATCCGTAAGAGGGCCGTCTGAGACGATATTTCAAACAATACTTCACGTTGATGAAATGTTTGGCGTCCCGGTAAGAGCCGCTGACGGTGGCTTAATGATGGACGCCGACAGGAGCATCAGTTATGTGAAGGCACTTGATGGGAATATGGACAACAATGTTCAGTTCATGCGCTATTCGGGCATAAATGCTTCAGCCTATGAACATCGAGTACCCGAGCAGCTTTTTTCATTGCCAGATGCACCTGTGGAGGGCATTTCTGCCGTAAAAGCCCTGCAGATTGCCAACGATCTTGGCATCCCCATATATACGATTACACAAGCCAATATCGGCAGTGTGCTGCCAACGCTCCAAGTTGATGAGACGGTTATAAATGATATACGCGATGCAATCAGCGCTGGCAAGGAAGTGATTGTATCGCAGGCCAACATTAACTATCAGGGATGGGTGGGGTGTGGGTATGTCGTAGTTGATCCAGTTACTGCAAATGGTGGATATATGATCAGCGGCGGCATGAGCGGTGCTTTTGTTGTACATAGTACTGGCTTTCCTGCTCTCGCGATTTCTTTCTATTGGGTCGACGAAATGAAGGCAAATTGGGTCGAAGGAATGAAGAAAATTGTGACTGACTATGTGTTCCCGCCCACAGAACCCGAAGATTGGTGTGGTTCAGCGGGAACTGAGTGGGTACCTGACTATCCTTTCGGTATCGATGCCCAAAGGGCGTGTAATAATCACGATGAGTGTTACAGATTAGCCGTTACCTATACTGATAAGCTTATTTGCGACGATCTACTCGGTATTGATCTTTTTTGGGACTGTAATGGACAAGGTAATGACATTTTTTTGTGTGGGATGGTGAGCAGCATCTATTCGATTGCTGTAATATTACTTGGTAAAGATGCATGGAGGGCTGCACGAAAATGATTTTAGAGCAAAATAGTGAGAAAAGCTTTAGTAATGTCCAACGTATTGGAGTGATTGCTCTTCCGATAGTAGTCGGGCTATCTATTGTCGTATTTACAGAGATGAAATACTTGCTCTCGCAAGGAGAATTATTAAAATATGGCTACATTGACCTGGTGTGTTCTTTTATTGGGCCAGCAATATATCATTCCATATATTTTGTTGTTATTGCCATCATAATTCGAAGCTTAATAAGGCAAGGGGTAAGAAAGAGAAGCATATATATACGACTGTTATTTATGCTTATCCCAGTTTCTATTGTTACCACGTATTGGCTTTCTATTTATATTGACCCACTGGCGCTTGGATGTCTGCTGTTCATTAATCTTCCCATCATCTTTTTTGGATATCTAATAGGGAGGTATGTCACGAAATAGATGCTTTAGAAGGACGGAAAAGGGGACAGGCGAAAGCGCCGGGATAAACCGGCATAGAGTAGAGGATGAAAGAGCCTTACATGAAAGTGATAGCTGAACATCATGGCCCCGAGTCATGCGCGGGCGGGCGCGAGTCTGCACGTG
>JAJXTV010000029.1 GCA_021783515.1 Nitrospirota bacterium | reverse complement strand
GGGGGGGGGGGGGGGGGGGGGGGCTTGATAATCCGCAACAAATAAGATAAAGTGTAAAAATCGGGGCGGGCGTCGTCCGGGCGCCTTTTTTCCGGCTAAATCTGAAAATAACGTGCAGGGACGGTGACCGTGGTCGTTGAGAGGGAAGACAAGAGAAGGTTCAGGAGGTTCTCGGTCGACATCCTGGGGATCAATGGCAAGATGCTCTTTGCAAACGAGGTGGAGATCCTCGATATCAGCGTCGGCGGGGTTTCGCTGAAGGTCGACAGACGGCTCAATATCGGCAACGAATATACCCTCAAGATGGGCAACGGCGACCAGTCGATCTCGATAAAGGGAGAGATCGTCTGGTCGAAGATCAGCGGGACGAAAAAAGGATCGCGCGACGACGTGATCCCGATTTATGCCGCCGGCATGAGGTTCAGCAGCATCGGGGGAGACAAGGCCGATTCCCTGGCCCGCTTCATCGAGCGCGTCAGCCACTCTACGCATGAGGAGGCGCACCGGCTAAGCGGCCTCCGGTTTAATATGCGGTTCCCGGTGCAGGGGTCGAAGAAGGCGGTCCTCGACATGGCGGAAGGGTATGCCGTCAAGAAACTCAGCCTCGGCGGGATGCTGATCCGGAGCGCCGACCCCTTCGAGGTAGACGAGAGATTCCCGATGGAGATAGCCCTTCCCGGGGGGCGCCGAATCGATTTCGTCGGGCGCATCGCCTCCTGTTTCCAGGTGGCCGACGAGGACCCGGCCCGGTACGACATCGGCATCGAATTCGCCGATATGCCCGAAGACGACAGAGCCTCGCTGAAAGAATTCATTTTCCTCCTCGACAAAGACGGCCAGGGCCGCTGACGGCCGGGACGGGGCTCCGCCTCCTCCGCACCGGATAATCCCCTGTCCATCCATCCGAGGCTAATGGTACAATAACCGGCAATGGACAACGCGACACTTCTTGGATTGCTGGCAGGCTCCTGCACGACCCTTTCGTTTCTGCCGCAGCTGATCAAGACTTGGAGAACCAAATCGACCCACGATATCTCGGTCGGCATGTACGTCACGCTGAGCGTCGGCCTTTTCCTGTGGACCCTCTACGGCATCGCCATCCACTCGCTTCCGGTCATTGTCACGAACGTCGTCACGCTCGTCCTTGCCTGCACGGTCCTCGTTCTGAAGATACGCCACGGATAAGACTACCGGGCAAAGGGGATGGTGCGAGAGAGGGGAGTTGAACCCCTACGGATTTCGTTACGTTCCGCCATTAAGAGTTAGTCCTTTTACCTCGTAAGTTCCATCATTGCTGCCCCCGGTGTTTACCCAGTGAACGACACTGTTGGTAAGATCCACCATGCTTAGTTTGCCGACTCTGCCCTGGACCCCCTGGAATGCTCCCGTGTCGATATAAAGGGTGTTTTCTCCGGGATAATAAGTCACTTCGTCGCGAATTACATGGCCAACGACTACCGTCTTACCGCTGCTATGAGGGGCGCTGGAACCACTCCACATAAGATCCGCCGGCCTCATTTTGGATAAAGGAAGCGAAGGGTGTACGCCGGCATGAACAAAAATGAACTGCTCGGTCTCCGCATAAACCCGCATCTTCTTGAGAAATGATAAAACCTCATCTGGGATTTTATTATTGAAGCTCGCGAGCGTTCTGTCACCCATGTTTGCCATCCACAGACGCACTGCGGTTTGACGGTGCCGCTCATCTCCAAAATGTGCCTTTAGACAAAGATCCTCATGATTGCCCTTGAGGAGGGTCACTCGTGGGCCATGCTTGCCTTTGAGGTCCATAAAAAACTCAATTACGTTTCTGGAATAATACCCTCTATCTATGTAGTCGCCGAGGACTGCCAGTCTATCCTCTGCAGGATTGTATGAGCTGGCCTTCAGCAATAACATCAGCTCATTGTACATACCGTGGATGTCGCTTATTACGAGCATTCTATTCATTTAGCGCCAGCACGTTTAGAGATGATAGATAACATAGCTCAGATAGCTAAAAGTTGCCCTCTCGGACTGTCTTTTCCCCAAGCCTGATTATTTTTTCTACCGCTATCGTCTCATTGTCCTGAAGCGCTTTCTTCTTCTTTTGTTTGAAAAGCGTCCCCATTGACTTCAGCCCTGCGAGCTTTTTTGCGCCGGCAATAGCCTTCCCGTCGCTGTAGTAATCAAACCATGGCAGGCCTGCCGCCGCATATTGTTTTGCGGTTGGCGGCTCCAGCGGCGGGTAATCTCCGGTAATTGCCTTCCATTGGATCGAATTTGCGATATGCACGAAGCACCGGCTTGTCTGATCAAGATTCCAGTCAGTTGGTTTGTAGGGATCTTCGTATATTTCCTGTTTCATCCTGCCGCCCGGTGCCAGCCCCATGGAAGGTTCATTTACACTAAATCCTATCTGAAATGATACGTGACCGACCGGCTCGATTTTAGGGAAATATTTTTCGAATATCTCCCTCTTCATCGGGTAAACTTGTATCTGCAGTCCGCCGTGATCGGCTTTGCCGGTTAGCTGTTCCTCGGCCGAATATCCTTCTCCCAATGGCATTGCAACAAATTGCCTTATGATCCCCTTGTCAACACAATAGCCATCCAGCCACGGTTGCACAGGAACAACGGCATAGTTTTGAGGTTTTCTTTTCAGGCCATTAGCCCATTGAGTGCCATTAATAGCATTTATCTTGCCAGCTGCTATCTTGACTGCAAATGGATATCGAGCCCTGTTGTCTGTGAAAGTCGAATTAAAATTGAGCCAGAGGGCCTCGGACTGATACATGGTTAACATTACCCCGCCATGTTCTACCCAGCTTTTTGGCACTCTTTTTTCGTAATCGTCGATATGCCGTAGTGGGAAAGGCCCAAGACCGGGAGGTAGGGGATAAGTCCTTGCGTCGTCTGGGATGCGCAAGGTCCTTTGAAACTCTATCCTTAGTTCTGCATCAGGATGGACTTCCGGAAACGAAAATACGAGCGAATCATTGAGTAACTCAATCATGGCTTCCCTCCTTAGCTTTTTGCTACCAGTTACCGTCTCTTTCCACTCTGACGATCCTGAGTATCGCATTGTCCGGCATCTCCTTCAGGTTCCTTATCAGTTCGGCAAAGAGTTGAGGACGCTTCTTTATGATCTCCTGGACATCTTTGGAGATTTTTCCGTTCAATGCAAGCATAACATCGGCATCAATCGATAGGTCCCTGGCTAAAGCAATAGCCTTTTCCTCAGAAAGGTGGAGGGGCTCTCCTCTTTCAATACGGCTGAGATAGGCTGCATTGATTCCCATGCGGGCGGCAACCTGCCTCAGGGAGTACTTTTTGTCTTTCTTTTGCAGGTGCTCCCGCTGATCCCTGAGAAATTGACCAAGTAACATTTCCATATGTTTAGTGTATACTAAACAGTAAACATTGTCAAGGACATCATGAATAAGGCAAGATGCGGAGCATATCTTCCACCTCAATCTCAAAAAACACCCACCGGGCGCACGGTTCTATTACGCATACTCCGAAAGCACCGCGGAAAAGACTCGATAAGCAAGGAGCAAAAATAGTATCGTATTAGGGGACGAAATGTTCGAACAAGCCTTTAAAAACATAGACGACGTTCTCTGGAAGGAGGCAGGTTGCACTACGGAGCTCGACTACACCGAGCAGACCTCGTGGCTTCTGTTTCTGAAATATCTCGACGACCTGGAGCAGGACAAAAAGACCGAGGCCCAGCTTCAGGGCAAGAAATACGCCTTTATCCTCGACAAAGACTACCGCTGGGAAAGCTGGGCGGCGCCGAAAGGCCCTGACGGCAAGCTCGACCATAACAAGGCCATGGCCGGCGATGACCTGCGCGACTTCGTAACCGGCAAGCTCTTCCCGTATCTGCACGGCTTTAAACAGAGGGCCAGCGGTCCCAACACCATTGAATACAAGATCGGCGAGATCTTCGGGGAGATCAAAAACAAGATCCAAAGCGGCTACAATCTCAGAGAGATCATTGATAATATCGATGAGCTGCATTTTCGCTCGCAGACTGAAAAGCACGAGCTTTCGCATCTCTACGAGGCAAAGATCAGAAACATGGGCAACGCCGGTCGAAATGGCGGCGAATATTACACCCCCCGCCCGCTCATCCGGGCGATCGTAAAGGTCGTCAAACCCAAAATCGGAGAGCGTATCTATGACGGGGCTTGCGGCTCTGCGGGCTTTCTTTGCGAATCATTCGATTATCTGAAATCAAAGGGCAACCTCACCACAAAGGACCTATCCACGCTCCAGGGCCGCACCTTCTACGGGAAGGAAAAGAAGTCGCTTGCCTATGTCATTGCGATCATGAACATGATCCTTCACGGCATCGAGGCGCCGAACATCATTCACACAAACACCCTTACCGAAAACCTTGCCGACATTCAGGACAAGGACCGCTTTGACGTGATCCTTGCAAATCCGCCCTTCGGCGGCAAAGAGAGAAAGGAAGTTCAGCAAAACTTTCCGATCCGCACGGGCGAGACCGCCTTTTTGTTTCTGCAGCACTTCATCAAGATGCTCAAGGCAGGGGGGAGGGCTGGCGTGGTCATCAAAAACACGTTTCTCTCCAACACCGACAATGCCTCGGTAAGTCTGCGTAAGCTCCTTTTGGAAAGCTGCAACCTTCACACAGTGCTTGACTGCCCCGGCGGAACCTTCCAGGGTGCGGGGGTAAAAACTGTAGTGCTCTTCTTTGAGAAAGGTGCGCCGACTCGCAGGGTCTGGTACTACCAGCTCGACCCAGGCCGAAGCCTCGGAAAGACCAACCCGCTCAACGACGATGACCTTGCCGAGTTCGTGAAGTTCCAAAAGACCTTTGCCGACTCCCCCAAAAGTTGGAGTGTAGATGCCAAGAGCATCGACCTGACGACCTTTGACCTTTCTGTGAAGAACCCAAACGGCGGCGAGGAAGTGCAGCACAGAAGTCCGAAGGAGATTATGGAAGAGATAGCCGCGCTTGATGCGGAGAGCGCTAAGGTGCTGGAGAAAATTAAGGCGCTTATATGAAAGAGTGGCCAAAGAGAAAAATTGGCGACGTATGCCAGTTAATGACTGGCGGTACGCCGAGTAAATCAAAGCCCGAATACTTTGGTGGAGAAATCAAGTGGCTAGTTTCGGGCGATATTCACCGAGGAGAAATTTTCGACTGCGAAGGCCGCATCACCAAGGATGGCATGAGAAATTCGAACACAAAATTTCTGCCAGTCAATTCCGTTATGATTGCACTTAACGGGCAAGGCAAGACGCGCGGAACGGTTGCGCTGCTGCGAACGCAGGCTACATGCAATCAATCTTTGGTCAGCATTTGCCCGAACGATCCAGATAAATTGATGCCTGAATTTCTTTACGCCAACCTTCACGGTCGCTATCAAGAAATTCGGCAACTGACTGGTGATAGCGGCAACGATCGTCGCGGGCTAAACATGATTCTAATAAAGGGCATAGAAATCCCAATTCCCCCTCTCCCCGAACAACAGCGCATAGTCCGCATACTCGACGAAGCGTTTGATGGCATCGCCACCGCCAAAGCCAACGCAGAAAAGAACCTTCAAAACGCCCGCGCCATCTTCGAAAGCCATCTGCAGGCCGTCTTTACTCAGAAGGGTGCGGGGTGGGTGGAGAAGAAATTGGGCGACACTTCTATTTTAAAAATAATTGACGGCGATAGAGGCAATAATTATCCCAGCAAAGAAGAGTTTTCGGATGCTGGGTATTGTCTTTTCCTCAACACAAAAAATGTACGTCCTGATGGGTTCAATTTCGACACCACAATGTTCATTTCAGAGGAAAAAGATAAAGTTTTGCGAAAGGGCAAGCTGCAGCGCCAGGACGTTATTCTTACTACACGCGGCACCATCGGCAACGTTGCGCTTTTCGATGAACGTATTGAATTTGAAAACATTCGTATCAATTCAGGAATGCTTATTTTTAGGCCAAACACAGGAAAACTTTTACCTGCATTTCTTTTTGAGGTTTTTCGATCTGGTATCATGAAGGGTCAAATGGCCCGTCATGTATCTGGGGCTGCGCAACCTCAATTGCCAATTAAAACTCTCATTAATTTTGAAATCCGGGTGCCAAATACATTAGAGGAACAACGCGAAATAGTAGCCAGTGTTAGAGAGCTCGAGACCGAAACCCAACGCCTCGAATCCATCTACAAGCAAAAGCTCGCCGCGCTGGATGAGCTGAAAAAATCTATGCTGCACGATGCATTCCGGGGGGCATTATGAACTTACAAAATAATGGAAATGACATGATAGAGATTACGATTTATCGGTCTGAAGATGGCAGTGTGGAAGTTAGGATGTATAAAGACACAGTCTGGCTTACGCAAAAACAGATCGGTCTGCTGTTTGGCACTACGCCGGAAAACGTGCTGATGCACCTGAAAAATATCTTCAAAGACGAGGAATTAACAGAAGAGGCAACTGCTAAGGATTTCTTAGCAGTTCAAACTGAGGGACAACGCAAGGTACAGAGAACACTTAAACATTACAATCTTGATGCGATCCTGTCTGTTGGGTATCGGGTCAGTTCAAAGCGGGCCGTGCAGTTTCGTCAATGGGCCACCCGGATTCTGCGCGAACATCTCACCAAGGGCTACACCCTGAATCGCCAACGCTTCGAGGCCAATGCCCGAGAACTGGAAGCCGCGTTGCTCCTGGTGCAAAAGGCGGCGCAAAGCCCGGAATTGCAGACGGATGCAGGCCGCGGACTGGTGGACATCGTCACCCGCTATGCCCAGACTTTTTTGCTGCTTCAGCGGTATGACGAGGGCCTGCTGACAGAACCCAAGACAACAGCAGGCGGTATGCTGCCCACCCTGCGCGAAGCTCAAGCGGCCCTTGCCCAACTCAAGGCCGACCTTATGTCACGCGGAGAGGCATCCGATCTGTTTGCGCAATCTCGCGGAGACGGACTTTCCTCAATCCTCGGCAATCTGGATCAGACTGTATTTGGAGAACCTGCCTACCCGAGTATAGAGGCCAAGGCAGCGCACCTGCTCTATTTTGTTATTAAGAACCACCCCTTTGCTGACGGCAACAAACGAAGCGGCGCTTTTTTGTTTGTCGATTTCCTCAACCGAAACGGCCGTCTGCTGGATGCTGCGGGCAACACGGTTATAAACGACATCGGACTTGCGGCGCTGGCCCTGCTGGTTGCAGAGTCCGCGCCTGAGAACAAAGGCACGATGGTCCGTCTTATCATGAATATGCTGGCGCACGGAGGCAACGTATGAACGAGGCCGAAACCAGGGCCGACCATATTGATCCCGCCCTGAGGGTAGCAGGCTGGGGCGTGGTCGAAGGCAGCCGCATCAGGCGGGAGTATCCCATAACCCTCGGCAGGCTGGAAGGCTCCGGCAGGCGCGGTAAACCTCTGACGGCCGATTATGTTCTTGAGTATCGCAACACAAAGCTTGCAATTATTGAAGCAAAGGCCTGGGACGAAGAGCTGACGGAGGGCGTTGCACAGGCGAAGAACTACGCCGGGAAACTCGCAGTCCGCTTCACCTATGCAACCAATGGGCAGGGCATCTACCAAATCGATATGTCCCCTGATTCCCAATCCTCCTGTGCGCCCGAAGGAGAAATACCTCGTTTTCCTGCGCCTGAGGAACTTTGGGCGCTCACATTTCCCCAAAAAAACATCTGGCGCGACCGCTTCGCGACAGTTCCTTTCGAAGACAGGGGCGGATACTTTCAGGGCCGCTATTATCAGGACATTGCAATTGAACGCGTCCTGGAGGCAATCGCCGACAATAAGCCGCGCATCCTGCTGACACTGGCGACAGGCACCGGCAAGACCTTCATAGCCTTTCAGATCGCATGGAAGCTCTTCCACAGCCGCTGGAACCTGGCCGACTGGAAGAAGGATGGTGAACCAATGCGCCGTCCGCGCATCTTGTTTCTTGCAGACCGCAACATACTTGCCGATCAGGCATATAACGCCTTTTCCGCCTTCCCGGAAGATGCGATGGTGCGGATCGCTCCAGACTCAATACGGCGTAGGGGGAGAGTGCCGACTAACGGCAGCATTTTCTTTACGATCTTTCAGACCTTCATGAGCGGCTATGGAGATACTCCCTATTTTGGCGACTACCCCCCGGACTTCTTTGACTTCATCATCATCGACGAATGTCACAGGGGCGGGGCCAATGACGAAAGTAACTGGCGCGCCATCATGGATTACTTCTCACCGGCTGTCCAACTCGGCCTAACGGCAACCCCTAAGCGGAAAGACAACGCCGACACTTACCTGTATTTCGGCGAGCCGGTATACATCTATTCCCTTAAAGACGGCATCAATGACGGCTTTCTGACGCCGTTTAGGGTGAGGCAGATTTCTACAACTTTGGATGAATATATATTCACCCCCGACGATAAGGTCATAGAAGGCAGAATCGAAGTAGGCAGGGTCTACGAAGAGCCGGACTTCAACAGAATCATCGAGATCGGGGAGAGGGAGAAGAAAAGGGTAGAGATTTTCATGGCGCTCTTCGACCAGAGAGAAAAAACCCTGGTCTTCTGTGCCAACCAGGCCCATGCGCTGGTCATCAGGGACCTGATCAATCAAATGAAATCAAGCAGCGACCCGAATTACTGCCACCGTGTTACTGCCGATGACGGGGGCCTGGGCGAGCAGCACCTGCGTGATTTCCAGGACAATGAAAAGACGATCCCGACAGTGCTTACAACATCGCAGAAACTCTCGACGGGCGTTGACGCGCGCAATATAAGAAATGTTGTGCTGCTGAGGCCGATCAACTCGATGATAGAGTTCAAGCAGATCATCGGAAGGGGTACGAGGCTATACGAAGGCAAGGCCTACTTTACCATCTATGACTTCGTGGAGGCGCATCATCATTTCAGCGATTCCGAATGGGACGGTGAACCGATGGAGCCTGAACCCTGCAAAAAGTGCAACGCATATCCCTGTGAATGCAAAAAGGGGCCCTGCAGGGTATGCGGGCTGCTGCCGTGCGTCTGTGAGAAGGAAACCTGTCCCGAATGTGGGAAGCGTCCCTGCGAGTGTCCCTGTCCTTACTGCTTTCAGCGCCCCTGCAAGTGCAAGGCAAAGATAAAGCTGGCGGATGGCAAGGAACGCACAATTCAGCATATGGTAGTAACGACCTTCTGGCATGACGGGACCCCTATGTCGGCTCAGCAGTTTATGGAACTGCTGTTTGGGAAGCTGCCGGAATTCTTCAAAGATGAAGAAGAACTGCGTACCCTGTGGAGCCGACCGGAAACCCGCAGGAAACTGCTGGAGGGACTTACTGAAAAGGGGTTCGGCCATGATCAACTCGCCGAGATGCAGAAGATCATCGATGCCGAAAAAAGCGACCTCTTCGACGTGTTGGCTTACGTTGCCTATGCAATGCCGCCGTTAACCCGCAGCGAACGGGCACAGAGAGCTGCTGCAGTAATCTCTCAGAATTACAACACAAAGCAGGAAACTTTCTTGAGCTTTGTTCTTGCTCACTACGTTAACCTTGGGGTGGAGGAGCTGGACCAGAGCAAACTGACTCAACTATTGAGGCTTAAATATCATGACTCAATTTCTGACGCCGTTGCCGACCTCGGAAAGCCTGAAGAAATAGGACAGGTCTTTGCGGGATTTCAGAAGTATCTCTATCAGCCGGAGGCGTCGGCATGAATGATGGTGTTCAACTGCTGCTATACACCGCCACGGAAGCTGCGGAAGCAAGACTGAGGAATTGACACATGGGCCGGAAAACTCGCAACCTGTTGATTTTAAAGTGGTGCGAGAGAGGGGAGTTGAACCCCTACGGATTTCTCCACTGGATCCTAAGTCCAGCGCGTCTGCCAGTTCCGCCACTCTCGCATGTTGTTAATAATAAAAGAGAATTACGCTTTTTGTCCACCCGCGATTTTCTCCGCTGTCGTAGAATTGTCGTAGTTCTTGTCCAGGACCTCGACACTTGTCCTCAAGCTCTCCGGGTAGTGGTGCGCATACCGCATCGTCATTGCTATAGTTTTATGCCCCAAGAGTTCCTTGACCCGATACAGGTCTACGCCGGCCTGAACAAGCCTGGTTGCGAAGGTGTGGCGGAGGTCATGGAAATGAAAGTCTTTAATATCCGCCTTTTCCAGGGTCGCATCAAAAGCAACCCGCAAACTGCGAGGAGCAAGCGGGAAAACTCTGCCTGAGATATTCCGGACCTTAATAGCTCTGAGCGTATCGGTCAGCGTTTGTGAAAGCGGTATCGAGCGTTTTTCCCCGTTTTTGGAACGGTGGACCGTTAACAACCGGCGTGTAAAGTCGATGTCCTTCCACTCCAGTGCCAGTATTTCCCCCCGTCTCATTCCCGTATGCAACGCCGTAACAATCAACGACCGGAGCCACGCCGGGTTAGTAGCCTTTTCCAGCAATGACCTTTCCTCTTCGACGGACAACCACCTATCACGGGCATTGCTGTTACCGACAGAAAATGATAAATCGGCAGCCGGATTATCGCGGGTCCATTTCCACTCCTTGCGGGCTACATTCCACATGCGACGCATGAGGGAAAGTTCCTGATAGACGGTAGCGGGTTTCACGGTTAGTTCCCTCTCGTCCTTGTAATCAGAAATCAATTCCGTCGTAATTTCGGCAAGCGTAAGTTTTCCGAAACTAGGCAAGAGTTTCTTGACTGTGTGCTCGTCCCGGATTCTGTGATACTTCTTTAAATATTTTTCCGTCATTTCCCTGAATGTTTTGGTCGCCGCTTTCCGTTTTTCGAAGAAAGAGCCGTCGATTATGTCGGCAACACGCTTTGAATACCGCTCTTCCGCTTCCCGCCGTTTCTTGGTATGCAAACTTTCCTCGACGCGCTTCCCCTTAAACTGTTTTATCATCCAATAGGTATAGCCTTTTAAATAGATGCCCATTTCTACTTACCCCCTTTCCGGGCACCGGCAACGGTTTCAGCGGTTGTATGGTACCCACTTTCCGGCCCTTTTTTCCAGGTCTGCATCCATGCAGAAATTTCCGGAAGGCTAAAACGGACGGGAGCCTTGCGGCCGCCCCCAAATTTGTAATGCGGAATTTTCCCAAGCTCGGCCCAGCTCAAGACGGTTTTGACGGCCACCCCGAGCATGGCCGCAATCTCGGCGGCCGTCAAAAGCTGCTGAATCCCCGCCGGTGTGAGTATCCCCTGGTCTACGACTGCGCCGGAATCCATCTGGTATGCCAGCCATGTTGTCGGCTCCTGCTCCCTTTTACTGCTCTCCCTTTTCGCCATGTCCGCATTGCGGGACATAGCCGTTTGCAGGCACAACAAGTTTGCAGTCGCAACAGTTTTCAGGTGTCAAACTTGCCATCTTCTTTAGTTCCTCCTCCTTTTTCTTTCTCGCCTTCCCACGCATGGGGAAGGTTTCCCCGGCAAGTGATTCCGCCGGGGTCCTGCTCTCCCTCCCCCCCCGCCCCCCTTTCCTCGGTCGCCTCCGGCTCCCTCGGACAAGAAAACTTTGAGTTACGGGGAGAAAGATTCCCCAGCACGGCAGCCGTCCTGATTCGGTGCTGGCAGACTTTCCTCCTGGGCTCCGGCGAGGCTCCCGACAGGGCTCGGAGGCCTCCCGTAGGGGTGCATATTCTGCTAAATAGAAATTCCGTGTGCACTCCCCCTTTTTTAGTCCAAATCCCATATGATGCCTCTATATTTCTCAATGGTCTTATGATGGATACCGGTTACTTTGTGGAGTTTGGTCCTGGTAACCGGGCTCCCCTGTTCCTCCAGCTCCCGGACCGCCTGTCTCAATATCTCCATGGTCCGGGTTTGCCTCCCGTCGTTCAGGGATAAAAGGTTCTTTCTTCTGAGCTGGTCCAGCTCCTCATCCGTTAGTTTTCTCTCATAGGGGTTAAACTGAGAGATGCCGTAACGCCTCGCTGTGTCGCTAACAGAGTTTCCGAGACAGAACCGCTGAATCGTAGCATTTGAAACATAGTATTTGCATCTGTATGCACTCCTGACGGTGTCCTGCAGTTCCCTGGACGGCGTGTCAGGTGAAAGGGTCTCCATCAGGTTTGTGCTCCAGGAGATATCCCGCCGGTATTGCTTACAGATACGAGAGAGATGATAGATAGACCAGTTGCGGACCCCGTTCTGAAACGGCTCAATAGACTTCATAAGGACTGGGCCATGTTCGGAGCACCTGAGTGGTTCTGCGAGCCCGGATGATGCTGTTTTTCTTTTTAACGATTTCAGCACGGCACCGCAGGAGATTTTCAAGTTCGGGTCTGAATGGAATATGTTCGTCGGTTCTTCGGGCAACCGAGTTAGGATATTCAACCGTGGCTGGGATGGGTCTCCACCCAGACATTCAATAAGCCGGGCCTGCGTCTCTTCGGCCATGCCGAACTTGTCGGATTTGCACGGATACAAAAGAGTGAACACTATATGAAAGCCCTTGACGGTCTCAGTGATATGAGACGGCATTATCCCTATCTCGTGCAGTATGGCTGAAAGGAACCGGAGATATCCTGTCTTATCGTCTGTGTCAACATCTACGACAAGGAACCGGACAACCCGAAGAAACGCCATAGCGTGGGTCCTTGCTCTCCAGTTATAAGTGTTAGGCGTGAAGTGAGTATAGTCTCCGATATTCAGCGATTTCCTGAAACGGGTTGGCGGTAAAAATTCCGTGTAGTCCTTGACAGGTGTGGAATACAACAGAACCCGTTGAGCGACAAAGAAAGTGCTTCTATATTCCGATGGGTGAAACTGTGATATATACTGTGTCTTGTGGGTGTTGGTGTCTTGATACACTGATACACGGCGAACTGTGTATCAGTTTCAAACACCTGGGAGCCTGGGAACTCCTGGACGGGCTGATATTTAAGCGGGTTCACCCTCTCGCCCGAAGGCGTAAGGTAAAGTTTGATTTGAACGGCCCTCACTCATGCCGTCCCCCGACTATGTCACGGTTTTTTTATCTCGCCATTCACCGCCCTTTCGTAGAGAATAAAGAACCCCGAAAGGCGGGCACCGTGACGAGCGGTATAACCTTTCGGGGTCTTGTACTCGGTTTTGCCGAGTAGAATAAATGCTGTTTCGTCGTCATTTCGCCCTTTCAGTAATTCAATTCGGATACATTATTATTATAGCTCACTGATTCTATTTGTCAAGCGAAAAAAATCGCGTAGAACGGCTACTCATGCGGGTTTAAGGGGTCCCGGAGCCTCCCGGCTTCTATTATACAACGCTGACCCTTTGTTCTTAAATACTCACTTCCCCTTTCAGGAACTTGTCAAAAAGTATCCGTTCTAAAGTCGAAAGAGTTATATGCCTTGCCTCTACCTGTTGCCTTAATTGCAAAACCTGTGATTCCGTCAAACGCACACCCAAAACCTTCAGCTTGTTTTCCTTCATGTTATAAATACCTCCTGTCAAACAAAGTAAATTTTGTAGCTCATTAATAAATACTCCTGACAGAAAGGTTTCCCTGTCGAAACTAAAAAAAATTCTTGTAAACGGTAATTATTAATAAAGGGAGGTATCAGAAATGGCGGTAGCAACAGTATCAAAAGCGGTTATTAATGCAGGGGTCTTGAAAAGAAGGGCTTTAATCAGGGCGGGTAAATTCAGGGTCAAACTTCCTGCCCCTCCAAATCCGTTCAGACTGCTTCACAGAAAAGGTGTGCAGGAATCGGGATTTTATCAGTATCTGAAATCTTTTGAAGGTAGAGGGAAGGGAACGGGTCTATTATCCAAAAACAGTAACTAAAATAAAAAATACTTAACGGAAACTTTCTTGAAACTGTCCTGAAAATAGCAGGTTAACCGATTCTGCTTGATAAGAAAAGAACGGATTGAATATAAGTTTGTTCATGCCATTATTCAGTAATATATCTTACCTGTTAACTCCTTCACAGGCTTTGGTTAACTGATAATTCTTACTGATAAAAAGTGTAAGGGTTTTCACGGAAACTACTTACGCCTGTAGGATGACTGCATCACCGCATGTGCTATCCTCAATCTGTTTAATAAGTTATCACCTTACGCTTGTTGTTGTTTGACAAATCAATCTTTATTTCATTTGCTCTAAGGTCTACAGGTTCTAACCATTCTAATTTATTATTAAAGACATCGAATTGCGAATAAAGATAAAATTTACCGAATGGGACATTTGAAAAAAGAAAAGTACCATTAACATCAGTGTTGGCTCTTTGAACCGTGTTATTTGATAACAACACTCTAATGTTAGTAAAGCATCTTGCCGTAGCATCCTCATACAACTTTTGACGTTTCATATTTTCTTCATGTGTTGAAGCAAAGGCACCCTGACTATATCGCCCTGGCGTGAGAACATCACTGACTTCCCTGTTTGATTTCATATAACTTTCAAAGAGGGGATTAATCTCCGTCCTACAATCTCGCTGTAGTTGTTCATATTTGCTTATAAGAGACCCATCCTCCTTTATCAATACAATTTCTGTTCCTGCCGCTCTTTTAACATCACCAGATTGCATGGTTGCAAAGATGCTTCCAGAGATTTTACCCATGCTATCAACTACTTTCTTTTCAACATTTTCAGTCTTAGTTGGAAGTGGAGCAGGAGTTGAAACACTTGGAGACGGCTTTGCAACTTCCTCATTCTTCGCTGCTTGTGGGCTTGGTTTTACAACAAAATATACTATTGTTGCTGTTATCAGTACAAGCATAACAGCCATTACAACAATAATATTTGTTGATAGCGTCAGGGTAGACCTGCTTTGATTGATTTGTTTTTCCGTTCCCGTTTCTTTTGCTCCCCTTGCTTTCTCTGCCTTCCATCTTTCATATTCTTCTTTGTTCTTGAATGCTGGCATGGCAATCCCCCAATTTCACGTTTCTTTAGGTTTCATAATAAGTAATACAAAAGTCGCTAGCCAGGAAAACAAAAGCGTGATGAACATCCAAAGGCACATTTCTTTCTGTCTTCCGCGTGATTTTACAAGCCTATAGTTAATAAAGAAAGGTATACCGCAACCAAATATTATTGCTAACACAACAAGCTCCGGCAATCCTAGTCCGAACATAAAACCTCCATCTAAGTTAAACGTTAGGGCATTCTGCCGACATCGGACAGTTTGTTTTCTGTAACGACATATCTAATATCCCCTACGGCAAAGTATACAGAATTGTTGGCTATGGTTTCAATGGAAATGTTAAAGCCTGCTACGCCGAGTTTTCTTGCTATTATTATTTCTGTGTACCTTTATTTATGTCCGCAAGTCCGCGACCTTCTTTCGATATTGACTTATATCATCAGCATAAATTAAGCGCACAAAATAATTATCCTCCGGAATTCTTGCGGCGTTCATTTCGTCTTCAAATTTCCTTGCCTCATGGAAGTTATCAAATATATCCATAAGACGGTTCTCTTCTGAATCGGTATGAATTGCAACCACGTAATATGGCATATTCTTTCAATCCTCCTTCTTGATGCTACGCAAATAGAATAGTGCAAGAAAAGTTAGGAATCAAATTTCCGGCTGTTATTGCCTTGCCTGTTCATTATTCTTTCGTAGCCGATATTCCGCGCCATCCACCGCGACAAAGCCGGAGACAGTCCAGAGACAAGGAATTTTTCATGATTAAGTAAAAAGGAAAATCGGAACCTGTTGAAACTTAACAATTCCGATTTTGAAAGAATTGGTGGCGGTGCAGGGATTTGAACCCCGGACACCGAGAGGGGCACTGTCGCCACTCTCAGTCGGGGATTCGGTCAATCAGCGGCGGGGGATACTATTGCGCCTTAATCATATCGACAGGCCTTTTGACTTCTTTTTGAACAATTCTTTCCGGCTCAGAAACAAATTTGCGGGGTCACCAATTGTCCTTACATCGCATTGTCCTTACCTTCGGCAGTGATCATGATAAACGTTCCTCGCGTGTGTTCTTGCTCTGCCAAAGAGGGCTGCTCTGTTGCTTCTCTGATTTCCCGCCCCATGGAACAGGCACGAGCACCAAAGTGAGATATTTGCGCGGGAGAGGTCTCTTAGAATAGACTTGAATATGACTGAAAGAATGATAAGGCACAAGAATCCAGCCAAGGGACGCACTATCCGGCGAACGATCTCGATGAATGCCGATGAAGAAGCTGAAATCGCAAATCGGGCGCAGCGACACCATATGACCGTCGCAGAATACATGAGGGAAGTGTCACTCCTGCCTCAGGATTTCGTCCGGAAGCAGGCAGACCGCTCTTTCGGTGAAGCGAGGGAAGAACCCGAAAAAATAGGCGGGAGAATTTTGGTCAGGCGGCTGAGTGACCTTTTCAAGGAAATTGGCAGCTCCTTATCGGATGAAAGGGTAAGCTTTGCAGAGGACGGGGAAACAGTCAGATTTGAATCTGAGAAATTTGTCCTGATATTTAAACGGAAGGCGTGACCCTCCCGCCCGCCATGCCGTCATTCGAAAATCTGCCCGCAATTCAGGCTGCGCCTTTTTTTGATGGCCGGGGCAATAAAGGATATCCGGCGCTTCGGTCAAGGCGCGCCCTGTAGCGCTGGAAGATCGCTTAGACCGGAGCAGAACATCACGATGCTCCGGATACTTAAAGTCTTGACCGCGGGGCACCAGATGATGTTTACTGGAATATGCTTTCTCACCAACAGGCAGGCGTCGTAGTGCGCATGTCCGGACAAACCCGGCCGCCGCAGGCTGTCTCGGACCAGGATAAGACAGGCAGCTCTTCCCCATGACGGACGGAGAAACAACAGACAGGTCGGCGGCAATCAGACAGGTGTTGCTGCTTACCCTTTTCTGTAACATCTGCGTTTCAGGGGCCAAGGTTGCTTACGGCTACTTCTCCCATTCCGTCTCGATTACGGCCGACGGATATCACTCCATGTTTGACGGGGTGTCGAACATAGTGGGGTTTATCGGGATCTATTTTGCCTCCCATCCTCCTGACGAAGACCATCCCTACGGCCACAGAAAAATAGAGACCATCTTTACCATATTCATCGGGGTAATGATGTCGCTGACCTGCCTTGAGATATTCAAACAGGTCTATCACTCCGTCAAAAGCGAACCGCGCGTCACCGTTACGGCTGAGAGCTTCCTCGTCATGGTCGCAACGCTTGGGGTCAATATCTTCGTCACCACCTATGAAAAGAGGAGGGGGAAGCAGCTCGGCAGCGAATTTCTTGTTGCCGATGCGATGCATACCAAAAGCGATATCTACGTAACCATAGGGGTCATCACGGGACTTATCTTTATGAGGCTGGGATTCGCAAGGGCTGACACCGTTGTCGGCGCGCTTGTCGGAATACTCGTGGCGAAAGCCGGGATAAGGATTCTCAGGGACGCAGCGGATGTTCTTGCGGACCGGAAACAGCTCGATCCGCAGAAGATAAAGGAAATCGTCTGCGGGATAGATAATGTGGTTGACTGCCACAGGATCCGAACACGGGGCACGAACAGCAATATCTTTATCGATTTACATGTCACGGTCAAGCCGGAGCTGTCCGTTGCAGACGGGCATGAGATAGCCCACCTTGCAGAGCAAAAAATAAAGGGCGCCATAAAGGCGGAGGTTGATGTAGTTGTCCATATAGAACCACCGGGGAGCGAAGCCGACTAACGAGGGGAGACCCCGCAGTTGCAAAAAAACCCAAAGGCGGGGAGGGTAGAATCTTGAGATTTCTTTCGCCGCAACGCGCTTAACCGAACCGCTTCTCGAAGACCTTCCGGAAATGGTAGCCGTAGATCGCAAGCGTGACGGCCTGGGGGAGAAGGCGGGGACGCCTGGACAGGGTCCAGATCAGAAGCCTCCAGTACTGAAAACGCTCTTTTCCGACGATCCCCAGGATGAGGATCGACTTGGCGAAGGCGCCGAGGTAGTTGGCGCGGATGTGAAACACCTTTTTCTGCTTCGGGATGAAGCCCTTCAGAAAGGTCCTGACCCTCTCATAGTACTGTGCGGGAGAATAGAGCGTCCTCAAGACCCTCTTATACCCGTCGATGAGCAGGTCGTAGTCCATCTTCGGAATAAAGTTGGTCGCGAAATCCGTGTTGTTCCCGGTGGTCTCCTTCAGCAGCCGCTTCTCCTTCTTGAGTCTTTCGTACAACTGCGTGCGCGGCAGGGCGATGAGAACGCCGACCATGGCGGTGACGACCCCGCTTCTCTGGATAAACCTGATCTGGGTATCGAAAATCGTGACAGGGTCATTGTCGAACCCGACGATGAAACCGCCCTGCACCTCGAGGCCGGCCTGCTGGATCTTCCTGACGCTCGCCAGGAGGTCGCGGTCCCTGTTATTGAACTTGCTGCATTCCGCAAGGCTCTGTTCATTGGGTGTCTCGATGCCGACGAAGACGACGTCGAAGCCGGCCTGCACCATCAGCCGCATCAGGTCTTCATGGTCGGATAGCTCTATCGATGCCTGCGTATTGAACGAGAAGGGATGTTTCCGCCTCTCCATCCATACGGCGATGGCGGGCAGGATCTCTTCCCTCAGCTTCTTCTTGTTCCCGATAAAATTGTCGTCGACAAAGAAGACCTGGCCCCTGAAGCCGCGCGCGTAGACGCTGTCGAGCTCCCCGACTATCTGATCGCGGTCCTTCGTGCGGGGTACGCGGCCGCACAACAAGGTGATATCGCAAAACTCGCAGTTGAAGGGACAGCCCCGGGAATACTGGATATTGATCGAGGCATACTTCTTCATGTTGACGAGCCACCAGAGCGGGACGGGGGTCGTCCGCAGGTCCGCCCACTGGTCGGTGGCGTAGAAATGACCGGCAACGCCGTTTCGGAAGTCTTCGAGAAAACGAGGCAGGGTGATTTCGGCCTCGTTCAGCACCAGATGGTCCACTTCCCCGTACGCCTCATGCTCGGTCGTGAAAAGGGGGCCGCCCGCGACGATCCTGACGCCGGCTGTCCTGCACCTGGCGATGACTCCCTTTACGGATTCCTTCTGCACGGACATGGCGCTCACAAAGACGACATCGGCCCAGCCGAGGTGATCGTCACGCAGGGCCTCGACATTCATGTCGACCAGTTTCTTCTCCCAATCATCAGGAAGCATCGCGGCGATGGTCAATAATCCCAGAGGCGGGCTGCTCGCCTTTCTGTTGATGAATTTCAGGGCATGCCTGAAACTCCAGAAGGTATCGGGAAATTCAGGGTATACGAGGAGCGCCTTCATGATACTATCCTGCCGTCTGCCCTTCGGATATACCGGATACTGCTGCCGGATACGCGCACCGTCTTGATCTTCTGCTCATTATCTCTTATTGTAGCAGGTTTCCGTGCGCCCGCAACGACCGCGTCCCTTCGTTGCGGCCCCCTGGCCGGGCCCGGGAGATCTCATCTCCCCGATATTGAAAGGATATTTAGGAGTTGACGGTCCGGTAACCGTTTTGGTAAAGTTATTTCCGTTATACAGCCAGGGGGTAAATTCTGTCTTTGAGAGGGAGGAGAAGATATGAGGGGGAAGAAGAAAAATGGCATTGAAAAGAAGCTGCTGGCCTATGCGGCGACCGCAGTCGGTGCTCTCGCAATGGCCCCGGCCGCCGAAGCTGCGGTGCAATACAGCGGGCCGAAAGACATTCCGCTGACTCCAAACGGCCCGCCCGTCATGGTCGACCTGAATAACGACGGCGCCGACGACTTCGGGTTCGTCGCCTATTCGACGCAGACGACCGCCGGCACGGCAATCTACCTCGACGTTCAGGCGTCCCTTTTCGCCCCGGTTTCTACAGGGGGCCTTGGAGGCACCGGCGTCATCGGAGGGGCGGGGTCGGTCATCCCGATATTTACGCCCGCGAGGCTCGGGACCGGCTATCAGGTCGGCAATACCCTGCTGAACTACTCCTGGGGCAACGCTATGGGTGCCCTGGGATTCGATATCAGATATCGTCTCGGGACCAGCTCGATCTCGTATTCCGGCGGCAACTTCCTTGACGCCACGGGCTGCATAGGGGTCCGCTTCCAGACGGCCGGCGGCCAGAGATACGGCTGGATCAGGTACCAGGGGACATCCGCGCCGAGCGTCATCAAGGACTGGGCATACGAGGACAGCGGAGCGCCGATCAGCGCCTGCGACGTCCCGCCGCCGGTCTCGGTGCCCGCGCTTGACCACTGGGGGCTCATGATCCTGATCGCGCTGCTTGCCGGAATGTCGGTGAAAGGCATCGCCGCGGAGAAGAGGAAGCGCAACGCCTGAGGGCCGATTCTGCGCGCCCCGGACTCCGGGGCCGCCGGCAGTTCCGCTACTCGATGATCAGGTTTTTTACCGTAAGCTGGCCACTCGTTACAGTGAGGGTCCCGAAGACCGCCGAATAGGCGGAAGGATCGGCAGAGACACAGCCGCAGTCGTATCCGCCCTCCAGCGTAACCGGATCCGCAGGGATCGCGCGGTCGACATTCAGTGTTTCCGAAAAGGTCGTCGCCGCAACCATCACGGTCTCGTCCGAATTGGCGTTATTCAGCGCAGTCTGGATAGACGGCTGCAATCCCGCGGGGATCTTCACGGTATCGGAGCAGGAAACAAAATTGGCGGTGCAGCTCTTCGCCACGGTCATCGAAACGGTCGTTGCAGGGTTTGCCCCGCTGCAGGCACCGCCCCAGGAACTGAAGATATATCCGCTGCTCCCGCCGATCCCCGCGCCGGTGATGGCAGCCAGGGTGGCAGTCGCCCCGCCGGGATACCAGCAGCCGGAAGAGCAGTCGGGGCTTACGAAGCCGGCTCCTGCCGGACTCACCGTTGAAGTCAGCTTGTAGCCGCTCACCGCATAGTTTGCGGTATAGGTCGGCGTCGCCGCAGAAGCGGTGATCGTACGGCCCTGCGGTCCGCCGCCGTCCCATGACGAAAAAGAGTATTGAACACCCGTCCCGTCGTCCTGGGGAGACACCGCATTCAGCGTATGGCCCGAACCCGACGCCCAGTAAAACGTATGGGGGGTCGAATACGAAACGCCGTCGACGAGGACCCTCAGTCCTGCCGGATTGCTGTCGATCGTGATCGTTACCGGAGTAACGCAGGTGTAGATGCGGACGTCGTCGATATACCATCCCATCGGCCCCGGAAATGTGCCGTTATCGGTGCCGATGCCGAACCTGAACCTCACGCTCTTTCCGGACAGGGTACTCAGGTCGTAGCGGCTCGAGATATAGCCGTAGCTCGTGCCGACAAAGGCAGCCCGGCCGTCAAAGGGATTTCCCGGCGCCAAAAGACTGCCGTTATACCCGTTGATCGCGGTCAAAGCCCCGACGTCCGTCCAGGGCCCTCCGTTGGCCGAATATTCGAGAACGCCGCCGTCGAGATAGTCGGGATCGAAGACCTCGAAATCATAGGAATGGCTGAAATGAAGATACGCCCCGGGCAGCAGGGTGGCGCCCGTCTTCATCGCGACATACGATTCGGAGACGGGGTCCAGGTCCTGGCCCCAGATGCTGTTGACTCCGCTTGTCGCATATCCCGTCGCGGGAACGGTCCAGGCATTCGCGCCGGTGACGAACGACGTCGTCCATTTGCCCCCTCCGCCTTCCAGGTTGTCGAAGAAGAGATCGCTCGGCACCAGGTCGGTGTTATCGCAGACGGCAGCCTCCGCGCCGCAGTTTGCGGGAGGCGCGTACATCTTGACCGCATCGAGCGCCTTTTTCACCTGCTGACAATCGGACGCCACAACACCGGAAGGTCCGCCGGCCAGGTTTTGGCAGGCGAGCTGGAGCGCGTCGTAAAGGTCCTGGTAGTCGCTTCCCGAGGTGAGGAGGTTCGTCTCCGCCTCGTAATAGATCCTGGCTACCTTGTTGATTCCGATGCCTGTCACGCTAATCCCCGTATCGGGATGCGTGCCGCCGTCGACCATGAGATAGGCAGCCATATTGTTTATTGCGCTGTTCTTATTGTTATATACCCCCTGGCCGGCATTGCAGGAGTAATTGGCGCTGTCGGTCGTGCGCACGATGCTCGCAGGGTCACAGGCCGGCGGAGCGCCGGTGAGAACGCAGGCGTTCTGCATGTCCCGGTAAGGGCCATCCGGAAGGTTCTGGCCGATCCACCATCTATGCAAAGGGGTCTCATTGGTCAGCTCAACAAGCTTTCCGAAGACGTCGGACAGAGATTCGCTGATCGCGCCGGACTGCATATAATTGAAGAGCTTCGACGTATGCTGGGTTACCCCGTGGGTCATTTCATGGGCGACGATGTCGAGGGCGGAGGCGTATCCCTGCCCGAAGACCATCTGCCCATGGGTCGGGTCCCAGTATACGTCCGCCATTGGGCATTGAGCGGAAGAAGGGCAGTAGCGGATCGTACTGATCAGCGGCATGCCTGCGTTGTCGATACTGTCTCTGCCGAGGACGTCGTGAAAGAAATCGTAGGTCAACCCGGTGTAGTTATAGGCATCGATGATATCCGCCAAACCGACGGGATCGGAATTATACGACGGAGGCAGCACGCTGCCCTCTATCCAGACGGGGCCGTTGCCGGGCAGACCCTTCGTCCAATCCTCATTGTTATCGTACATCACCCTGCTCTTTGCAAAGCCGGTCTGATTGAAATGGAGCGCGATGCCGCCGCCATGGGCATCGATAAGCACGATTTCGTCAATGGGCCGAAGATCGGACGCCGTCACCTCGACCCGCCAGACGAGCCTGTTTACGTTGGGTCCGCTGTCGAGCAGCGAGGGGTTATAAATATACAATTCCGGAGCGGAAGCGCTCAGAAGGGACCGGTCGGACCGGTACCTTCCGCTCACGAGGCCAAGCGCCTTTTCGACGGCGACGGATCCGTCGATAGAGGGCGTCGTATCGACGCCGCTTTGGGACGAGGTCTTCCCGTTTACGCTCACCACATCCCCCGACGAATCCGTCTGGACGATCAGCTCGCCTCCGAATACCGGCAGGCCGCCGATCTTCTGCTGAAACCTCACGAATGAGCGGCCGTCCTCCACGGTCTTCGTCCTCTCGACCGAAAGCTCCTTCGCCTGGTCGCCCAGCCCGAAGAGGCCGCCGTACCGCGAGAGAAAATCCCTGGCCGCGGGCTCCTCGCCGCCCCCCCCTGCCGAAAGGCCGCGCACCTGTGCACGCCGCTCCGGCTGTTTCAGGCGGAGAAAGCGCACGAGCGGGGAAGAAGCCTGGTAAGAGACGTCCGGCTCTCCTCCCGTCGAGCGGGTCAGCTCGTCAATCAGGGGACCGGATGTTTCGGAAGCCCGGGCGGGAGCCCCGGCCGCGGCGAACACCAGAGAAAAGGCCGCCGCGGTAAGTCCAACCCTGAGGAAATACTTAAGAGCTCCGGTTATACGCTGTTTCACATGGACCCTATCGATAGCAATTTGTACATTGTCGAATTTATTTACAATAAAGTTAATTAATTTCTTTTGTCAATTGCATCCGCCGCGGACCACTATAGAAAAAAAAGGCGGGTCGAAGACCCGCCCGCGTTTCTGCGATGAAATAATCCGCGCCTACGTGCCCATCTCCCAGCTGCTGAGATACTTCTTCTGCGCAGCGGTAAGCGCATCGATCTTTATCCCCATCGACTTCAGCTTCAGCCTCGCGATGTCGGCGTCTATCTTCTGGGGGACGCTGTAGACCTTCTTTTCGAGCTTTTTGTGGTTCTTCGCCATATACTCGGCGCAGAGCGCCTGGTTCGCAAAGCTCATGTCCATTACAGCGGAGGGATGGCCCTCGGCAGACGCAAGGTTGATGAGACGGCCTTCGCCGAGCAGATAGAGTCTCCTGCCGTTTTTCAGCGTGTATTCCTCGACGTAATCCCTGATCACCCTTCTGGACTTCGCCATCTTCTTGAGCTCCCCGATCGATATCTCGACGTTGAAGTGGCCGGAGTTGCAGAAGATCGCGCCGTCTTTCATCAGCCTGAAACAGTCCTTGAAAATGACGTCGATGTCGCCGGTCGCGGTGACGAAGATGTCTCCGATCATTGCCGCGTCTCTCATCGGCATCACGTCGAAGCCGTCCATCGTCGCCTCGAGGCCCCTTAGAGGGTCGACCTCGGTCACGACCACTCGCGCCCCCATGCCCTTGGCCCTCATCGCGATGCCCTTGCTGCACCAGCCGTATCCGGCGACCACGAAGACCGATCCCGCGATCAGCCTGTTCGTCGCCCGGAGGATGCCGTCCATCGTCGACTGGCCGGTCCCGTAGCGGTTGTCGAAGAGATATTTCGTATATGCGTCATTCACCGCGATGATCGGGTACTTCAGGACGTCTTTTTCGGCCATCGCCCTGAGCCTGATCACGCCGGTGGTTGTCTCCTCGGTCCCTCCGATGACGCCCTTCAGAAGGTCCTGTTTTTTCGTATGGAGCACCGAGACGAGGTCGGCGCCGTCGTCCATCGTAACGTTCGGCCTCAGCGAAAGCGCATCCATGATATGCCGGTAGTACGTCTTGTGGTCCTCTCCCTTTATCGCAAAAACCGGCACGCCGGAGTTTTTCGCGAGCGAAGCCGCCACATCGTCCTGTGTGCTGAGCGGATTCGACGCGCAGAGATAGACTTCCGCCCCTCCGGCCTTGAGCGTCTCCATCAGGTTGGCGGTCTCGGTGGTGACGTGAAGGCAGGCAGACAGCTTCAGTCCCTTCAGGGGCCTCTCCTTCACGAACCGCTCCCTGATACTCTTCAAAACCGGCATCTCCCGGCCCGCCCATTCGATTCTCAGCCTGCCTTTTGCGGCAAGGCCGATGTCCTTCACGTCATGCTTGACCATTTATCCTCCTTCGATTTTGCAACCGCAGGGGCGCAGCAACCGCGCCCCCCGCACTTTATTTGCCCTTACAGCCCCGCTTCTTTCTTCAGAGTCTCCGCCTTGTCCGTCGCCTCCCAGGTGAAATCGGGATCGTTCTTGCCGAAATGCCCGTAAGCGGCGGTCTTCTTGAAGATCGGCCGCCTCAGGTTCAGCTTCTCGATGATCCCCTTCGGTGTGAGATCGAAGTTCTTCCGGATCAGCGGCACGATCTTCTCTTCGTCGATCCTTCCGGTACCATAGGTGTCGACCAGTATCGAGACCGGCTCGGGAACGCCGATCGCGTATGCCAACTGGACCTCGACCCGCTCGGCGATTCCCGCCGCCACGATATTTTTCGCAATGTATCTCGCAACGTATGCGCCGGAACGGTCCACCTTCGTCGGGTCCTTGCCCGAAAAACAGCCTCCGCCGTGGCTGCCGACTCCGCCATAGCTGTCGACGATAATCTTCCTGCCGGTCAGGCCGGTGTCTCCCATCGGCCCGCCGACGACGAACCGGCCGGTGGGGTTGATGTAATACTTGATCTTTTCCTCGTCGAGCAGGTCCTTCGGGATGATCGGCTTGACCACCTTCTCGATGATGTCCTCCTTCAGGTCCTTCAGGTGGACATCCGGGCTGTGCTGCGTCGAGACGACTACGGTGTCGATCCTGAAAGGTTTGCCGTCTCTGTATTCAATCGTCACCTGCGACTTCCCGTCCGGCCGCAGGTAGGCGAGCACGTCGTTCTTCCTCACTTCGGCAAGCCGCATCGAGAGCTTATGAGCCAGCATGATCGGAAGCGGCATCAGTTCCTGGGTCTCGTTGCAGGCAAAGCCGAACATCAGCCCCTGGTCCCCCGCTCCCCCGGTATCGACCCCCATGGCAATGTCGGAAGACTGCTGGTCGATCGAGGTGATGACCGAACAGGTCTCGTAGTCGAACCCGTACTTCGCCCTGGTATATCCGATGTTCCTGATCGTCTCTCTCACGATATCGGGGATATGAACATAACAGGTGGTCGAGATCTCACCCGCCACAAATGCCAGACCGGTCGTCACCAGGGTCTCGCAGGCCACGCGGGCGATAGGGTCCTGGCCGATGATCGCGTCCAAAATGGCGTCCGAAATCTGGTCGGCGATTTTGTCGGGATGGCCTTCGGTAACCGACTCCGACGTGAAATAGTAATCTTTCCTTGCCATGATACCTCTCCTTTCGGGCAAAACGAATCCTTAATTCTAATCTTTTTGGGCAATAAAATAAAAGACAAACGGTCCGGCTTCTGGTAAAATTTTTGAAACTCGCAAAAGGGGGCAGATTTTTATGAAAAGAATACTTGTCGCACACGACGGTTCGAAGGCGTCCGAAAAGGCGCTGAAAAAAGCTCTTGCGATCGCCGAGACCTTCGATTCCTCGGTGACGATCATCTCCGTCATCCCGGAGCTCTATCTCACCGAACTCATGGAAATGGACAGGACGAGGATCGTCGACACGCTCACCGAAGAAACAAAACGCATGATGGAGAAGATCAGGAAGGCGCCGAAGAAGGTGAAGTCCCTCAAGACGCTCATTCGCCAGGGTAACCCGGCAGAGGAGATCCTCGAGGCCGCGGCAAAGATGAAGGCGGACGTGATCGTCACCGGATCTCACGGCAGGCACGGCGCCCAGAGGTTCCTCCTCGGCAGCGTCTCGTCGAAGGTCGTCGACCACGCAGAATGCGACGTGCTGGTGGTGAAGAAGTAGGGGCGAAAAGTTTTTCGCCCCTCCACGACGTAGCGTTACAGCGTCATGATTTGTTGATGAATTCCTTCAGCGCCTCCCGGAGCGTCGTCGGCCTGAAGCCGAAATTTCTCTCTACCGCATCCGGGGCGCAGACGTTGTCCGACTCGAGAAGCCTCAACTGGTCAGAGGTGACCGGAGGAGAAGAAAGCACCGCTCCGAGAAATGCCGCCGAGAGCCTCATCAACCCCATCGGCACGTTGAAGACCGGCTTCTTCAGGCCTGCCGCCTCGGCAAGCATCCCGACGATCTCCCGGTAGGAAAGCTGCTCCGGCCCGCCGAGTTCGAACCGTGAGCAGTATGACTTCGGGTCTTCGATCACCTTGTCGATGCACCGGAGCCAGTCCATGATATAGATCGGCTGGAACTTCGCCTTTCCCTCCCCGGGGATCGGGATGACAGGGGAGAGCCGCAGCATATCGAGCATCTTTCTGGTGAAGCCGTCCCACGGGCCGATGATCAGAGACGGCCTGAATATCGTATATTCGAGGCCGCTGCTGAGGACTATCTCCTCCGCCTCGGCCTTCGTCCTGAGATAGCCCGACCAGGAGCCGCCGTCCGCGCCGAGGGCCGACTGATAAAAAAAATGCCGCACCCCGGCCCGCTTCGCCTCGGCCACGAGGTTTGCGGTCCCTTCGACGTGCACGCCCTGGAAGGTCGCCCCTTTTTTCTCCTCTATGATCCCGACGAGATGGACGACAAGATCATCCGGCCCGAGCACGCCCCTGATTGACGACCCATCGGTGACGTCCCCGCGGACGACTTCGATGCCCTGCGCGGCGAGAGACTTCGCCTTTGCTTCCGAGCGGACGAGACACTTCATCCCCAACCCTTTTGACCGCAGGTGCTCCACCAGATGCCCACCGACAAACCCCGTCGCCCCGGCAATAAAGATCATGACATCACCTCCGAAAGAAAGCAGTGCGTAGCAAGAAGTGAATGGTGAATCGATAGCCTTGGACTAGAGCCCGGACCGGAGAACCGGCAATCGCAAACAGGCGGCAGACAGTTTGCCGATTACTATCCGCTTCTCTCTGTTCACTCTCCCGCTGCATACAAAGCGCCTCACAGGCGGGGAGTGTGGCCCGAAAAGCCTTTCGTAGCGATTCCTCAGCGCATCGGAAGCCCCGTCCGAAGGCCCTGATCGGGACATCACTCTTCGCGAAGTCCTCTATTCTCGACGCCATGCTCTGTCAAATCCTATCGCATCAGAAAGATTTGAGGGACGCTCTCCCCGCCGGCATGAAACGACAGGGTTCCTTAATTCACTATTTATTGATAAGTTCCGAAAATCTCTGAAAGGACGCCGCCTCCACCTCGGCATGAATGTCGTTTCCATGCGAGTCCATCGTCACGATTGCCGGAAACCCCTCCACCTCGAAAAGCCACATCGCCTCGGTCGGCCCGAACTCCTCGAGCATCCAGACGTCCGCCGCCTTTTTGATCCTGCCCGCCAGATACACCGCAGCCCCGCCCGTGGTATGGAGATACACACATCCTTCTTCTCTCAACGCGGCACGTGTCGCCTCTCCCATGCCGCCCTTCCCCATGACCCCTCTTATGCGATATTCGCGGACGACCGACGCCTCGTACATCTCGACGCGCATGCTCGTCGTCGGCCCGGCCGCAATGACCCTGAACCCCTCTTCGGTCTTCTCCACCACGGGTCCGCAATGGTACAGGACGGTCCCGGCCAGATCGAACGGGACATCTCCCTTCCGCGGCCTTTCGGACAGATACTTATGGACCCTGTCCCGCCCCGTAACGAGCAGGCCGTCCAGGGAAACGGCGTCTCCGGCCTTCAGCCCCCGCGCATCGGACTCCGAAAGGGGCAGAGTGAGCACGATCGGTTTCACCAGATCAGCCTCCCCCTTCTGTGGGCCCAACAGCTCACCGATACGTCCACAAAGTAGGAGGCGGGATGGCGGTGGTTGACCCCTATCTTCACCCCGAGGGCGGTCGTCTTCCCGCCCAGCCCCTGGGGCCCGATACCGAGCGCGTTGATCTCGGCGAGTAGCCTTTTTTCGAGTGCGGCGAGGGCTTCGTTCGGGCTGACGTCGGTGAGTTTGCGCATAAGCTGGTCTTTCGCCAGCCTCGTCACCTGGTCTTTCGCCGCGCCGATGCCGACGCCGACGACATAGGGAGGGCAGCCCCTGCCCTGCGCCTTCTGGATGGCATCGAGAACGCACCGCCGCACGCCGTCCAGGTCCCTCTGTGCGCCGAGTTCCTCGATCGGAAGCTTATAAAGCTGGCCGATATTTTCGCACCCGCCGCCCTTCAGCATCAGGTCAATCGAGAGGGTCCCGCTTCGTGTCTCCTCCATATAAACGATCGGGAAGCCCGCGCCGGTATTGTCACCCGAGTTCTTCTCGGTCACCGAATCTACCGCATTCGGCCTGAGCGGCACCTTCGCGGTGGCGATCCGGGTCGCATCGAAAATCGTCTCCCGGAGGTCAAGCTGGCTCAGCCCGGCGGGGACCTTCACAAAAAATACGGGCACACCGGTGTCCTGGCAGATCGGCTTCACGTTCTCCCTCGCCATGCGGACGTTTTCGAGCATAACCGAAAGCGAAGACGCGGCGGCGGAACCTTCCTCCTCTGCCGTACGCGCGCTGCGGAGCGCCTCCTCGACGTCCGGCGGAAGGGAGGTGGCCACCTTCTTGTACAGCTCTACGACGCCGTCACGAAGTCTCAGCAAGATTGTTCCTCAACTTCTTGAGATAATCGATATGGCTCAGTTCCATATCCATCATCTCCTTGAAGACGACCCGCGCATTCTGGTCAGCGGCCTTTTGGGAGAGGTTCCGGTAAAGGTTGTAGGCCTTGCCCTCTATCTCGAGCGCCAGGATGAGCGCGCCCATGTCGTCCAGGAAAACCGATTCTTCGACCTTCGCTTCGAGGTCCGCAACCGGAATGCCGCCCTCGACGACCGGCGCATCGGCCTTATTCTTGAACGCCTCGAAGCGCTCCAGGTCCCGGTCGTCCTGGATCGAAAGGTAGAGAAACTGGATATACTCCATATGCTTCTCTTCCCAGCCGGTAAGTTCCCTGAAGGTGTTTCTGGCGTCCTCGCTGACCGCCTTTGTCGCGGCCATCTCGTAAAACTCGTGCGTCCCTTTTTCCATAAGGAAAGCCTCGATAAGGGACCGTAAGAGATCTTCCTTGCCTGTAACCATACGCCATCTCCTTTTTTTTTGAATATTGTAAGGGATTCGGCCCTTCAATCCAAGCAATATTATCATATATAGGCAGGAAACGATATAGCATCATTCTTTGCACAGTTTATTAACTTTTTTATTTACAAAAACTTTTTTTTATGCTATTTTCTTGCAGTATGGATATATTCATCGACGAGAATTCGACGAGGAAAAATATCATCCTCCTTCTCAAAAAGAACGGCGGGATGTCGATCGAGGACCTGAGCAAGGTGATCGAGATCACACCGATGGGGATTCGGCAGCATCTGCTGGCCCTCGAGAAGAAAGGCATCGTCTCCTATGTCTCGAGGAGACGGGGCATCGGCAGGCCCGGGTTCATCTATATGCTGACCGACGCCGCAAACGACCTTTTCCCCAAGGCCTACGATAAATTCGCCGTCGACCTCCTGAGGGATATCAGGGAGCACGAAGGCGATGAAAAGATAGACAAGATCTTCAACTGGCGGCGGGAGAGGCTGGTCAATTCACGGAAAGAGGCGCTTGCGGGAAAGGCCGGAATCGAGGCCACACTGAACGCACTGAAAGACATGCTGGAGGCGGACGGTCATCTCGTGGAGATCAGCAAGAACTCGGCCCACTACCACCTGAAGCAGTTCCACTGCCCGATCAACAAAGTGGCCAGGGAATTTCACGACGCCTGCAAATACGAACTCCAGATGTACCGCGAGCTCATCCACCGGAACATATCGAGGGAACAGTCCGTAGCGGAAGGCGCACAGTCCTGCGTCTACCTCATCCCGAAGAACTGACACTCCGGCCGCATAAATTTAAATATCCACGAAAGCGGGAAGTGCGGCCCGAAGGGCTTTTTGCAACGGTCCCCTGCTGCATCGGGGCTCACGCTGTCCTCACCTCGCTTCGCGGCCGTATTCCCCCATCGCCTTTATGAGCGCGCGTATCTGACCAGCCGTATGCGCCGCCGTAAGGGTGAGCCTTATCCTCGGCTCCCTCACCGTCGGCGGCCTGATCGCCGGAGCATAGATCCCCTGTCCCCACAAAAAAGCCGAGAGGGTAAGGACATCGCCCTGGCTGCGTCTTCTGATCGTCAGGATCGGCGTTTCAGCGGGCCCCGGATCATAGCCGATCTCCCTGAGCCCTTCTGCTGTCTTTTGCGTGTTCGCCCAAAGCCTCCGCACCAGCCCGGGCCTTTTCCCGAGCAGCGAAAGCGAGGCGAGCGACGCGGCGGCAACGGGTGCGGGAAGCGCCGTGGAGAACATAAAGCCCCTCGCCGTATTCGTCAGCCAGCCGATCACGTCGCGGTCTCCCGCAACGAAAGCTCCGAAAGAACCAAGCGCCTTCGAAAACGTCCCCATCTGGATCGTCCGCGGATGGGGGGCCAGTCCAAAATGGGCAAGGGCCCCCCTCCCTCCTCCGAGCACGCCGGTCGCATGGGCCTCGTCGAGATAGAGGACCGCATCGTGCCTGCGGCAGAGCGCATATATCTCCGGCAGCGGTGCGATGTCGCCGTCCATGCTGAAGACAGAATCCGTCACCACTACCTTCCTGTCCGTCCGCTCCCGCCTCATGAGATCTTCGAGATGCCCGGCGTCCCGGTGGCGGTAGATGACGACCCTCGCCCGGCTCAGCCTGCAGCCGTCGATGATGCTCGCATGGTTCAGCTCATCGCTGAAGATCGTGCTGCCCTCTGCCGCCAGCGCCGCAATGGAGGCGGTGTTGGCGGTATATCCGGAGTTGAAGAGCAGCGCCGCGTCGGTCATTTTGAAAGCGGCAACCGCCTTTTCCAGTTCTTCATGAAGGGGGCTGCCGCCTGCCAGCAGCCTCGACGCGCCGGCGCCGAAGCCGAACTTCCTCCCCGCCGCGCCGGCCGCCCGCAGCAGCTCCTGGCGCCCCGCGAGCCCAAGATAATCATTCGAGGCAAAATTGAGATATTCCTTCCCGCCGACGGTGATCACCGGCCCCTGGGGAGAATTCCTCGGGAGCAGCCGGCGGAGAAGGCCGTTTTCTTCGAGTTCTCTCAGCTCCTCTTCGAACATGGCTACATATTACCACAGGGGCAACCTCCGTTGAGAGACTTCACACTATCGTTGTATGGGGCGGGGAGAGCGTCCCTCACATCCTTTCTGATGCGATAGGATTTAACAGAGCATGGCGGCGGGAATACAGGCCTTCACAAAAAGGCATGTCCCGATAAGGGTCTTTGGATGTGGCTTCCGATGCGCTAAGGAATCGCTACGAAAGTATTTTCGGGCCGCTCTCCCCGTCACCGTGACGATATGTATGTCAACGGGAGAGTCAAGGAAGGAAATCACGACCTGAAAAGGAAAAAAAAGGATGGCCGGAGCCATCCTCGTAATCAGGAGAAGACACAGCCCCCTATTTCTTCGTCGTCTTCTTCGGGGTCTTCGCAGCCGTCTTTTTCGTGCTGCCGCAGGTGCCCTTCGATTTGCAGGCCATACCGAACCTCCTCATTTGAGATTTCATTTATCAAAATAACACGCGCCGCACCCGCTGTCAATGGGGAATTTACCCTCAAAACCTCTCCTTCCTGTTATCATAATCCCATTACCGTTCACGGCAGGAGGACGTCATGAAGATCTGTGCACTCTGCGGGAAAGAAGTCGGGGCAGACAAGTACTTCTCACGAAAGTCGGTCTGTCCCGCATGCGGAGGCGACCTGCATATCTGCCTGAACTGCAGGTTCTATTCCGAGACTGCGCACAACAAATGCCTTGAACCGAAGGCGGAGCATCAAAGAAGCAGGGACAAGGCGAACTTCTGCGATTATTTTGTATTCGCCGAGGGAAGGTCCTCTTCTTCAGCCTCATCAAAGGCCGACGCACTCAAAAAGCTGGACGATCTTTTCAAGAAATAATAGGGGGCGCGGCATGCCGCGCCCCCTACCTCACTACCAGCACGATCGCGTAGAGGAGATAGAGGCAGCCGCAAAAGAGCATCGTCAACGGCGAAATCCTCTTCTTCAGCAGAACCGTCCCGAGCAGGATGACGGACGACGTGATCGCGATCAGGGCCGAAAAGAGGGCCATGCCGGTCAGCTTCCATTCCGTAAAGACAAGCCCGACCGACACCGGGAAGGTGGACTGAAAGACCATCGCGCCGGTGATATTGCCGACCGCGAGCGTGTCCCTCCCCTTCCAGGTCCAGGTGACGCTGTTGAATTTCTCGGGCAGTTCCGTCGCGATCGGCGCAAGCAGAAGCGCAAAGAGAAGGGGGTCCATGCCGAACCTCGCCGACACCTGCTCGAGACTGCTGACGAAGGTATGGGCGCCCCCGATCATCAGCCCGAGGGAGATGCCGACCTGCAGGAGGATGAGAAGGAGCGGAGGCGCCTTGCCGTCTGTCGGGACGCCGAGTCTTCCCGCCGCCTTCCAGAAGTACATATCGCCGGCATGCTCGATCCCGGCGCTCTCGCCCCGGAAGGTGAGCCAGGCATAGAATGCGTATCCGAAAACCAGCGCAATCGCAAGAGGGACCTGGACCGCTTCTCCGAGGAAGATCGGCAGGGCGACCGCGGAAGAGTACATCGCCACGAAGAACACCATGTCCCGCCTGACGGACCGGACCTCGATGCGGAGTTCAAACCGCCGCTTCCCTTTGAGCGCCGCGAGCGAGGAGGTCGCCCCCACCAGGAAGAAGGCGAGCGTCGAAAGCATGAACGGGGCCCCCAAGATCGCCCCGACTCCGATCTCCTTCGACGAATGACCGCCGTAGAGAAATATCGCCACCATCGGCAGGATCGTCTCGGGAAGAGCAGTGCCGACCGCCGCGAAGATGCTGCCCACCACCGCCTGCGAAAACGAGAACTTTCTGCCTATCTCCTCGATGCCGTTCGTAAAGAACTCGGCAGCGGCAAGTATCATGGTGAGCCCGAAAAGGAGTAGCGCGATCTGGATGACCATCAATGGATAATAAGGAGCGGACAGGGGGATGACCTGAGCACCGCCTCGGTCGTCCCGCCGAGAAGGACGCTCTCGACGTAGGAGAGACCCCTTGCGCCGATGACGACCAGGTCGTATCCTCCTTCTTCGGCGAACCCGGCGATCGACTCCGCCGGGCACCCCTGACGGACCTCTCCCTTCGCCTCGATACGCATCCCGCCCAGGAACGAACCCAGCCGATCTGCCGCTTCGGCGCGGGCCGCCTCTTCGAATCTCGACTTCTCGTCCTGTCCGAGCCTTTCCCATGAGGACCATTTTCCCTTGATGACATGCGAGGGGACGACGTGGAGCAGGTCGAGCCGGGCGGAAAAAAGAGACGCGTACTCTGCGGCGGCTGCGGCCGCCTTTCGCGAGCCGTCGGAGAAATCCACCGGGCAGAGGATCTTCCGTATCCCGACGGACCCGATCGATGCGCCCGAGGCCTTCTTCCCTCTCACCGCCAGGATGGGCGTCTTGAGGGACTTGATGAGCCGCTCCGAACTGCTCGGCCGCATCAGGTGGGACTTGAAACCGACCACGAGAAGCTCCGGGGCGGTCTCCTCCATCGTCTTCACAAAGGACTGATGGAGACGGCCGAGCACCACTCCGCATTCGGCTTCAATCCCCTGCCGTTCGATCCGGAGCTTCCAGGAACGCATCTCCGCCTCATCCCTCTTCTTTTCCTCTTCGACATACTCGGAAAGGTAGGAGGGGGGGGTGAGCAGATAATCGATGACATAGAGAAGGTGGACACCGGCCCTCCGCGCGGCCGCCAAACAGACCGCATAGGAAACGACCGCTTCCGTCTCCGGCCCGAGATCCACGCCTGCGACAATACGACGCTGCGCGTTATTCACTGACGTTTTACCAACCTCCATCCGGATTATACAGGGAAAGCATATCAGATACCGCACAAAAAATGAAGGGACAAACCGTCGTTTGTCCCTTCATTTTGTCTGGTCCGGATAACGCCTATTTCTTTACCGCGTCTTTCAGCGCCTTTCCGGCGGTGAACTTCGGAGTCTTGGCGGCAGGTATATTGATGACCTGACCGGTCCTCGGGTTGCGCCCTTTTCTGGCTTTCCTCTTCGAGACCGAAAAGGTCCCGAAACCGACGATGGTAACCTTCTGCCCTTTCTTCAGCGCAGCCTTGACCGCATCAAGAGTCGAGTCAAATGCCCGCGTTGCGTCGGCCTTGCTCAGCCCTGCACCCGATGCTATCTTGTCGATAAGCTCTGTCTTTGTCATGCCCTTCCCCCCTTTCTATTGTTATAATGCCCACAAATAATCTGAAGTACACACTAGCAAGATCTCTCTTTTTTGTCAAGCCCAAAAGAATGCTTTTCGGCCCGCAAAATGAGAGCAGGTCTGCCCCCAAGCAGTATCTTTAACCATGTCTGAAACTGCAGATTGAGAACAGGGTCCGCGGGAGATGACCGCGGGGCCCCTCTTTTCGTTATGGATTGGTCTCTTAGCAGATACGCAGGCGACAATAAATGCCCCGCCTCACGCGCGGCCCCGGTAAGGAGTTCGCCCTGCGGGTCACCGGCCTCCGCAGGCATCGCAGCTTACCGGGGAAGATTCAATTTTGAGGGGGGTTGTGGGCTATAATGTATCTGCAAACAATATGCGGGAAGCGGAAGTCAAGATACTGGATATAAAAAGGGGGGAAGTCGAATCGAAGCTTCGGTCCCTCGGGGCGAAGAAGGTCTTCGACGGAGAGATCCACGCGCTCTATTACGATGACGCCGCAGGATCGGTCGGAAAGCGAAAGGGGGCGCTGAGGCTCAGGAGGGAAGGGAAGAAGGCCGTCCTGACGTATAAGGGACACGTGGGGGACCTGGGGGCGAAGGTGAGGGAGGAAACCGAGGTGAGGGTTTCGAGCTTCGATCAGACCAGATGGATAATCGAAGCATTAGGCTTTTCGGTCTGGCTGGAGATGAAGAAGCACAGGACCTCCTATTCGCTTCAGAATGGCCGGTTCGAGTTCGACAAGTACGGCGGCGAATACGGATATATCCCTGAATTCCTCGAAATAGAAGGCCCGGATGTCGGGACGGTCCACGTCCTCGCCGGGCTGCTCGGTTTTTCAAAGAAAGACTGCAGGCCCTGGGACGCGGTCCAACTGGCGAAACACTATGCGCCACGGCGACGCAGAAAAGGTTTATAGAAAAGCCGCCGTTCGATTATAATGGTCTTTGTCCGGGCGCTGCCGGCACAGCGCCGTATCGATACCGCAGAAGGGACCCAATGGAAGAATATCGTAAAATATTCCGGCTCGTCCTGCCATACTGGCCGAGGGTGGTCATCGCCATCGCGGCAGGGCTCGTGGTCTCCGGGCTTAATGCCTCTCTGGCCTGGCTGGCGAAGCCCGCGATGGACGACGTCCTCATAAAGAAGGACGCGAGGCTGCTGATCCTCCTGCCGCTGGCGCTATTCCTCATCTTCCTCGGCAGGGGAATATTCACCTATTGCCAGGAATACCTGATGCAGTCGGCAAGCCAGAAGCTGGTGATGCATCTCAGAAACGGCCTCTACTCCCGCAGCCTCGAACTGCCGATGGGATACTTCGGGAAAAACTCCAGCGGTGAGATGATATCGAAGGTGATCAACGACGTGACGGCGCTGCAGAACCTTCTGATATATACCGTCAAGGACCTCTTCAAGGAGAGCGCGACCGCCCTGGCCCTGCTGGGGGTGGCGCTCTGGCGGAGATGGGACCTCACCCTCATCTCGATCACCGTGCTCCCTCTGGCGCTCTACAGCGTCGGCACGCTCGGCAAGAGGATGCGCCGCATCAGCAAAAGGGCGCAGGAAAAGATATCCCTTATCACCGAATTCCTGAACGAGAGCTATGCGGGGGTCAAGATCATCAAGGCCTTCTGCCGGCAGAGCGCCGAGGCCGGCCGCTTCGAGGAGATCACGCGGGAGTACTATCGCGAGAACATGAGGGCCACGCGGGTATCTCAATTTGCGGCGCTGATCATGGAAGCGGTAGGCGGGCTCGGGATCGCCTTCGTCATATGGTACGGGGGGAGGCTGATCATCAGCGGCGCCATGACCGCGGGTGATTTCACCTCTTTTCTGACGGCGATTTTCCTCGTCTACACCCCCGCCAAGAGGCTCGCCCAGATAAACATCGGCATCCAGCAGGCGAGGCCCCCGCTTGAGCGGGTCCAGAAACTGCTAGCAGAAGAAGGGGAGAAGGACGGCGCCGTCGACCTGCCGCCGATCTCGCGGGACATCGAATTCACGGACGTGTCGTTCAGCTATCCTTCTGCCGGACAGAAGGCGCTGCACGGCATCGACCTGAAGGTGTCCAAGGGGGAGATCGTCGCGATCGTCGGAAAGAGCGGAGGCGGCAAGACGACCCTGGCAAACCTGCTTCCGAGATTTTATCTGCCGACGGAAGGCAGGATCAGCATCGACGGCGTTGACATATCGAGCGCAACCTTCGCCTCCCTCAGGGGACAGTTCGGCATCGTCACCCAGGAGGTGATCCTCTTCAACGACTCAATCGCCGCCAATATCGCTTACGCAAAACCGGGGGCGGAGCAGAAAGAGATCGTGGCCGCCGCCAGGGCGGCGTACGCCCACGATTTCATCGTCGAGCTCCCCCAGGGGTACGAGACGGTAATCGGAGAGCGGGGGATGAGGCTTTCCGGCGGCCAGCGGCAGAGACTGTCGATCGCCCGTGCGATCCTCAAAAACCCCCCGATCCTCATTCTCGACGAGGCGACGTCGTCGCTCGACACCGCCTCTGAAATGATGGTCCAGAAGGCGCTCGAAAACCTGATGTCCAACAGGACCACCTTCGTGATCGCCCACCGGCTCTCTACCGTGAAGAAGGCCGACCGGATCCTCGTACTGGACAAGGGCAGGATCGAGGAGTCGGGCTCCCACGAGGAGCTCTACGCAAAGGGCGGACGATACAAAAGGCTGTACGACCTTCAGTTCAGCGCGCAGGAGACTGCCTGGACGCGCCCCGTCGCTGAATAACGGCGGGCAGGGCCTCGCACCTTGCCCCTCACTTCTTTTTTGTCCTGTTTTTCCTGTAAAATAAAGGGCATATGTGCACGGTGAAATTGTGAAGGTATCTCTCATCATTACGACATACAATAACGCGGCCTCTCTCAGAAAAGTGGCCGGAAGCGCGCTCCGGCAGACGCGATTCCCCGACGAAGTCCTGATCGCAGACGACGGCTCGGGAGAAGAGACCGCCTCGGTCGTCAGGAGCTTTGCTCTGCGGGCTCCGTTTCCCGTCTTCCATATCTGGCAGGAGGACAGGGGGTTCAGGGCGGCGAAGATACGGAACAAGGCGATCACACAATCCTCGGGCGACTACATCATCCTCCTCGACGGCGACTGTGTCATGAACAGGCATTTCATCGCGGACCACTCGGGACTGGCAGAGAAAGGGTGCTTTATCCAGGGCAAGAGGATCCATGTCAACAAAAAGGCGGTCGCCTCGTTCGAACCCGACGACGCGGATTCGCCGTTTGCGCTGCTCGGAATGGCGCTGGCCCGCAGGATCTCGAATTCCCATCATCTGATACGCCTGCCCTATTACCCGGGGCTCAAGAACAGAAAACTGAAGGGCATCAAGTCATGCAACATGAGTTTCTTCAGGACTGATATCCTTGCGGTAAACGGCTTCAACGAAGATTTCGAGGGCTGGGGGAATGAAGACTCAGAACTCGCCTGCAGATTTTTCACATACGGACTCTTCAAGAAAGTCCACCCCTTCATGGTCGTCTGCTTTCATCTCTGGCACCCGACGAACAAGATCGTCACGCACTGCAACAGACTGCTGCTGTCGGCCGCGGAATCGTCGGGAGAATATTTCTGCAGGAACGGTCTCGTCAAAGACCTGCCCGACTCAGAGGCGGCCGAAGGATGACCCCCGGGGGAAGGGAACGCGCTCTGCGCCACGCCCTTGCCGCCTCGCTCGTGTTCTGGGCACTCTGCCTGCCGATATCCAAAAGCGCGACATACATTCCCCTATTCGCGTCGGCGGTCTTCGGCCTGGGGCTCCGTGTTTCGCCAGGCGGGAAACTCCGTATGCCCGCCGGGGTCGTCAGGCTTGCCGCGATCTGGCTCCTCTTTGCGCTCTGGCAATGCATCACTCTCCTGGCAAACGGCGAGGCGCCCTCGGCGGCCCCCTTCGCGAGGGCGCTGGATTATCTTCCTGTCTTTCTCCTGGCCGGTCTGGCGTGCGACAGGGGATGGAAGGAAAGGGCGGCGCTGGCCTCCCTGTATGTACTGACATCCCTCACTGCATTTATCATAGTGCTCGGCATGGTCCAGGCCGTAACGGGGATCGTCTACCCCCTCCCGGTCCAGCCCTTCACCGACGGAACACTCCTGGGGCTCTTCTCCCACCATATTCCGGCCGGAGGTTTTTTCAGTACCCTTGCGGTTATCTCGGGCTGCCTCTTCCTCTTCTGGAAGTCGTCGCGGCGGCAGAAGGCATTCTTCGGGATAATGTTCCTTCTGCTCCTTTCGGGTTCCCTTCTGAGCATGTCGAGGACATATTTTGTTTCCCTCTGCATCACGCTCCCCCTGATCTTCTTCAAGAAAAATGTCAGGACCGCAGCAGCGGGCACCGCGGCGATGGCGGTGATCATCGCGGCATCGATCGTGTCCCTTCCTCCGGTAAAGACGAGGGTGGCGAGCATTCTCGATCTCAGGAAGAACCCGAGCAATGTGGAGCGGCTCTATCTCTGGAGGGTGGCCAGAGACATGATCGAGACGAGTCCGGTGGCGGGGATAGGATACCGCCATTGGGGTGACAGGATTTCGCAGTACACGGGGAAATACGCCTCGGAATGGAAATTCTCCGACGCCTCTTTTCATCATGCTCACAATGTATACCTTCATGTCGCAGCCGAGACCGGGCTCGTGGGACTCGCCCTCTTCCTCGCGTTCTGGGTCTCTCTCCTGGTCCTCCTTCTCCGCGCCTCCGCCTCTGCGGAAGACGGCAGCTTCACACGGGCACTGACGAGCGGCTCCGCCTTCGCGATCGTAAACCTGTTTATCGGGGGGCTGTTCGAAAATAATTTCTGGACGCTCCTGATAGTCATGCTCATCTGCTTCGTAGCGGCCCTCGCACTCTTTGTCGCCGACGGCCCTTCCCTGCGGACGGAAGGTCATGGTAAAGGGAGCGCATCATGACCGGGAAACTCGCCCTCTCGGTGGCGATCATCACAAAGGACGAAGAGGAAAACATTCCTGCCCTTCTCGACAGCGTCTCGTTTGCCGACGACATCGTCGTCGTCGATTCCGGGAGCACCGACCGGACCGTCGAGATCGCGGAAAATTTCTGCTGCCGGGTCTTTTCCGAGGAATGGAGGGGATACGGCCCCCAGAAAAACAGCGCGGTCGAAAAATGCCGCAACGAATGGGTGCTGCTTCTGGACGCGGACGAGCGACTGCCGGCGGAGACGGCGAAGGCGATCGCGGAGATTCTGAAACAGCCGGCGGCGGACGCCTACAGTTTCAGGCGGAAGAACTATCTGCACGGCAGATGGATGAGGCATTCAGGGTACTGGCCGGACAGACAGGTGCGGCTGGTCCGCGGGAAGTTCGGCTCCTTCCGCGGCACGATCCACGAACAATGGGCCACCAGGGGCGCGGTGGCCGACCTCGACGCCCATATCGATCATTACGCTTTTTCGGGATACGCCGATATGCTGAAGACCCTCAACGAGTATTCGTCCGTAATCGCGGAAGAGCTCCATTCATCGGGACGAAGAGCGGGGCCCCTCTCTCCCGTAAGCCACGGCGTCGGCATGTTTCTCACGATCTATTTCCTCAGGCTCGGGTTCCTCGACGGACTCGACGGGCTCGCGACTGCGCTGACAAAGGCGGGCGGCTCCTTCTTCAAATACGCGAAGCTCCGGGAGATCCAGGCCCGGAGACCGGAATGAGCCGGGCAATCGTCCTCATGTATCACCATGTCGGGAGCCCTCCGCGGGGAGGGGACCCCCTCGGGTTGTACGTCTCGCCCGGCATGTTCCGTTTTCAGATGTGGCACCTGAAGACGGCGGGGTTCACGGTCGTCCCGTTGGCTGAAATTGCGGATTTCGCCGCGGGAAGGTCCGGAGGGAAACGAATGGTCTCGCTCACCTTCGACGACGGGTATCAGGACTTCTTCGATAACGCCTTTCCGGTACTGCGCAAATATCGCTTTCCGTCGACCGTTTTTCTCGTCACAGACCTCATCGGCAGAGAGAACAGCTGGGAGGCGGAGGACCGGACGAGACTGATGGATTGGGACGCCATCACTGAGCTTAAGGAAGAAGGGGTGACCTTCGGTTCCCACACGATGACACATCCCTTCCTGAGCAGGCTCCCGGCCGATCGGCTCAGGGCCGAGTTGACCGGCTCAAAGGCGTATCTGGAAGACCGGCTGCGGCTCCCTGTGGATTTCTTCTGTTACCCCTACGGCGATTACGATTCCGCCACGGTCGCGGCGGCGAAGCAGGCCGGATACAGGCTCGCCGTAACCACGAAGAGGGGACGGGTGCGCGCAGGGGACGACCCGCTGCAGGTGCGCCGCTCTTTCATCAGGGCGCAGACCAATCCCTTTTTGTATCTCCTCCGGCTGCATTCGGGCTATGAAGACCGGAAGCGCGGGGGCTGAATGAACGTCCTCATCGTCAACGCCGGCAGGGGGTGGGGGGGGATCGAATCGCACTCCGTCGTGCTGGCGTCAGACCTTGCCGGAAGGGGCCACAAAGTGATCGTCGCCTGCACGCCCGGAGGCAATGTCAGGGCGAATCTGGATGCCGCCCTGCCCGTGGCCGATCTGGAGGTGGTAAATGCCGGAGACCTGCCGGCAATCTGCAGACTCGCGGGCATCATCCGAAGAGAGGGGATCGAGGTAGTCCTCGCGAATTCGGGAAAGGAGTACTGGCCCGCAGCGGTCGCGGCGGCGCTTCTCGGGAAAAAGATCGTCTTCGTCCGGCACCAGACCGACCGCATCAGAACAACCACGCGCCTGCTCATCAACAGCCGCATAGACCGCGTCGTCGCCGTAAGCGGCGCGGTGCGAAAGGCGCTTCTCGGAAGCGGGATTGACGAAGAAAAAATTACGGTAATCCATAACGGCGTCTCCCTGGACAGGTTCGACCCTTCGCGCATCGACCGCGCCGCGGTCCGCCGCGAGCTCGGGATCGGCGCAGATGACATCGTCATCGGGACCGTCGGGAAGCTCCACGAGGGCAAAGGGGTCTATGAACTGCTCCGCGCAGGGGCCGGTATTGCGGAGGGAACGCCGTTAACCCTGCTGTTCGTCGGGGACGGCCCCGAAAAAGAAGGAATACGGCGGGAGGCGGACAGGCTGGGTCTTGCGGAGCGGGTCGTCATCACCGGCATACGGCGCGACGTCGAGAGAATGTATGCGGCCATGGACGTCTTTGTCCTGGCCTCCACCTGCGACGAAGCGTTCGGCATGGTCATCATCGAGGCGATGGCGATGGCAAAGCCGGTCGTGGCCACCCTTGTCGGAGGGATCCCCGAGCTCATCTGTCCGGGGGAAAACGGGCTTCTCGTCCCGCCGGCCGATGCGGCCGCCCTCCGCAGCGCCCTCGTCTCTTTGCTCGGCAATGCGGAATATGCGGGGAGGATTGCGCGGGCCGGAAGAAAGACAGCGGAAGATACCTTCTCCGAGGCGGCGCTCGGAAGGGGGTTCGAAAGACTCCTGGCGTCGCTGTAAGGATAGACAGTGAATGGTGGGCCCTCACGGTGCAACCCGGCGGAGAGAGCGTCCGTGGTGATATTTTTTGCACCGTCGAGGTGAATTGTCGGAAGCTCAGAGACGGTAAGGAGATAGAGATGGCCAAAAAGGATAGGACCTCTCGCAGCATCAAATACGATGGCGTGTCATAGGATCGAAAAATTGTCGCGGAAAATGCGGACAATCTGGGATAATAAAGGCCTGATCATGCAGCGCTCTCCATCTAATAAGACAGTCCCGCGCCCCTTGCGGAAAGAGGCATGAAACCCTCCGCACGGATAAAGTGGCGGCACGTCAGCCGGCTTTATGAAAGACTTGCGCCCTTACTGAAGGCCTCCCCCCTCAAGATGGACAGACCGGAAAGCGGCAGGGTCCTCGTGCTGGCCCCTCATATCGACGACGACGTCATAGGGGCGGGAGGCTGTCTCAGAAAGCACGTCCTTGCCGGGGACTACGTGAAGGTCGTTTATCTTGCGGACTGCAGCGAGGCGCGCATTGCAGAGGCGGAAGAGGCGGCGGACGTGATCGGCTTCGTCAATCTGGAGTTCCTCGGCTATGATTCGAAACGGCTTCTTCAAAACACAGAGATCCCCTCGAGGCTCGACGGGATTATCCGTGACGCCGCGCCGGACTTCGTCTATCTCCCCTCTCTCTTCGACCGGCACAACGATCACCTGGCGGTGAACCACCACCTTGCCGCGCTCCAGAAGAAGCACGACTACGCATTTACGGTCTGCGCATACGAGGTCTGGACCGCGCTCGTGCCGAACCTCGTGGTCGACATCACCGATACGGTCGGCGCGAAGAAGGAGGCCCTCACCCGGTACGGGAGCCAACTTGCGTCCAACGACTGGCTCGACGCCGCCATATCCCTCAACCGCTACCGCGGCGTCACGTCGGGGGCAGGAGCCTATGCCGAGGGGTTCATGCGGTACTCAGCGGGGGAGTATTACGCCCTCTGGAAGGCGGTCTATGGAAAATAGGAGGCTCACCATCCTGAACCTCATATCGGGCAACGGACGGGGCGGCTCCGACAGACTCGCCCTCGATGTGTCAAAAGGCCTGAAGCAGCGCGGCCACAGGGTCATATGGGGAGCGCCCGCCTTCTGCGAGCTGAATGAGGAAGCCGCCGCAGCCGGGCTCGAACTCCTTGCCCCTGATTCTCCCGATGCGCAGGGCGGTACGGGCGTCAGGCATTTCATGCGGTTGTGCGATCGGGAGGGCATCGACATCATCAATTCCCACCACTCCAAAGACAGACATCTGCTCCTCACCGCCCGTATCCGCGGCCTCAGGACGAAGACCGTCTTTACGCGGCACTGCATCCTTTCCGGGATGCCCTATGTCGGGACGTTCTACTACAACCTTATGGATATGAACATCGCCGTTAGCAGGGCCGTGGGAGACAGCCTCCTGCGGGGCGGCGTATGGCGGAGCAAGGCGGCGGTGGTGTACGGCGGCATCGATATCCCCAGATTCAGCAGCCCGGCCGGCGAAGAAGTCGACCGCATACGCCGCACATACCGCCGCGAGGGGGCGTTTACGGTGGGGATCGTCGGGCGGTATACGGGCGGCAGGAAATTCAGTCCGGAGAATCCGTCCATGAAAGGACACGAGTTTCTCTTCCGGGCGCTTTCGGGGATGGGGGATGACTTTCAGGTCCTCGTGCTCGGCGTCTGGGGCGACGAAGATATCCGGGACCTCGGACAGGTCGCGGAATACTGCGGACTCCCGGCAGGCCGCCTCACCTTCTGCAATTACCAGAAGGAGATCGCGCCCTTTTATCAGATCATGGACCTCAACGTGCTGCCGTCGAAAAATGAAGGGCTCGGACTCGCCCTGATCGAGGCGATGGCCGCCGGCGTACCCTGTATCGGGGCTGACAGCGGAGGGATTAGGGAGATCATCACTGACGGGGTAGACGGTCTGCTCTTCAGGCACGGCGACAGCCGGGAACTCTCCGAAAAGATCCGCATCGTCAGGGATGACAAAAATAAAAGGGACCTCTTCGTAAAAAACGCAAAAAGGAAAGTGAAGGAGCGCTTCGATATCGAGCAGACGGTCGAAGAGACGGAAAAGGTCTTCTCCGGACTGATGCCGGGCCGCATGTAAGGCCGACCTGGCATTCCGGCGCGGAAAGCGCCTGCGGCAGAACGCTATTGGGGCGGGCTCCCCCTGCGCTGAATGGATGGCGGGCGAAATGTCTATGCAACGCACGGCACTGATCCTGTATAATATTTCTTCGGAGATCATATGCATATAGGAATAATCGGGACAGGATACGTGGGGCTCGTCACGGGCGCATGCTTTGCCGAATTCGGCGTTTTTGTCACCTGCGTGGACAAGGACGAAAAGAAGGTAAAGGCGCTCAGAAAAGGCATCGTCCCCTTCTACGAGCCGGGGCTCGACGAGCTGGTGAAGAAGAACCTGAAAAACGGCCGGCTCAGCTTCTCGACGAAGGTCCGCGATGCGGTGGAGTCTTCGCTCGTCGTCTTCATCGCGGTCGGCACGCCTCCCAGGGGCGACGGGTCGGCAGACATGAGCTATGTCGAGAAAGTGGCCGGTGAGATCGCGGGCGAGATCAAGGGATATAAGGTGATCGTCACCAAGAGCACGGTCCCGGTAGGCACAGGGGCCCGGCTCCGCAAGATCATCTCGAAGAAGCTGACTGAACGGGTCGATTTCGACATCGTCTCGAACCCGGAGTTTCTGAGGGAAGGGTCGGCGATCGAGGACTTCATGAGGCCCAACAGGGTAATCGTCGGCGCCTCCAGCCAGCAGGCGGTGGCGATACTGAAGGACCTCTACAGGCCTCTCTATCTCATCGAAACGCCGTTCGTAATCACAAACATAGAGACCGCGGAGCTGATCAAGTATGCGTCGAATTCGTTCCTCGCCGTAAAGATATCGTTCATCAACGAGCTCTCGAGGCTCTGTGAAACGGTCGGCGCAAACGTGCAGACAGTCGCAAAAGGCATGGGGCTCGACCAGCGAATCGGGGCGAAGTTCCTCCATACGGGACCGGGCTTCGGCGGTTCCTGCTTCCCGAAAGACACGAGGGCCCTTCTGGCGCTCGCGGAAGGAAACGGCCTTCAGCTCGGCATCGTGCGGTCCGCGGTGGAGGCGAACGAGAAACAGAAGGCGCATATGGTCGAAAAGATCAGGCAGACGATGGGCGCGATAAGCGGAAAGACTATCGGCGTGCTCGGCCTTTCCTTCAAGCCCAACACAAACGACATGCGTGAAGCCCCCTCGATCTTTATCATAGAGAGCCTCCTCAGGGAAAAGGCCTCGGTGAGGGTCTTCGACCCCGTTGCGATGGACGACGCGCGGGCGGTCTTTCAGAAACGGGTAAAATACTCCCCCGGCCCTTACGAATGCGCGAAAGGCGCCGACGCGGTTGTGATCGTGACCGAATGGAACGAATTCAGAAACCTGGACCTTTTAAAGGTCAGGAAGGCGCTGAAAGCCCCTTTCTTTTTCGACCTGAGGAATATCTATGAGCCTGAGAAGATGAAGAAGCTGGGGTTTGAGTACGTGAGCGTTGGAAGGCAGTGGACGGTTAACCCTTAATAATTACAGGTGACAGGCGGAGAGCAGCCTTTTCCACTTCCTGCTTCTTCCTGTGCTTTTCGCCTTTTCCCTTTTTCGCGGTAGTGAGAGTTGACGTTTCGGGGCTGTTTCTTTTACTATTGATTACCTTCACTTTTTATCAGTTTGAAGGGCGATTAGCTCAGCGGGAGAGCACTGCCTTCACACGGCAGGGGTCACTGGTTCAATCCCAGTATCGCCCACCATTTCCTCTTCGATTCCAATAAATTACAAGATGGCCTGAATAAGCCCTTTCCGGTCTTCCTGCCAAGCCTCGAACCCCGGCGGCCTGCCCTCGAAACATTCGCTTGCCGAGAAGGTTGCAGATCGTTCTGCCTATTGTATAACCAGGTTCTCCAGCGTGACCGTCCCCCTGCTGATAGTCAAGAAACCATGCAGGACGGTAACTCCGGCAACGGCAGTGAAGTCAGCATTGCGCCCTCCCGCAAGAAGGATCGAGGCATCACTGTGGTCGAAGTCCGGCTCTTCATAGAAGTCTGCAGTCTGCAGCAGGATATCATGGGTGTCGGCCGAAGCCGCCGCAAAGGCGTCATGAATCGATGAGTACCAGGACTCAACATAGGGCTCGGCCGCTCCCGAGAGGCTTACCACTGCCGAATTCTGCACAAACTCGGCCCTGATATCATGATCCGAAGTCACGTTCTCAACGGAATACACATTGCCGGAGACCAACGCCGTCACGTCTGCCAAGTTATCGGCAAGGCCCGTCAGGTGATAGCCGGATGCAGGGACAACGCTGCACTGGAAACTGCCGCCATAACCGACACTGGAAGGGTCGCATAAAATCGTTCCCCCACCGGTCGTCACAGAGGCTGAAATAGTGAATGCAGTAAGCGCAAAGGCCGCCGTGCAGGACATGTCCCTGTCCAGCATGGTAACATTCAGCGGGTTCGCCGTCCCCGAGCAGTCGCCTGTCCATCCCGCGAAGGTCGAGCCGGCATCAGCCGTGGCTGTTATCGCATGAACCGAGCCGTAATCATATGTCCCGCCGCCGCCGACTGTGCCGCTTCCTGCGCCCGTCTTGGCCACGGTCAGAGTATGCTGATTCAGGATGAATGTGGCGGTCACCGTTGTGTCGGCATTGAGCGTTACATGGCAGACATTGCCGGAACTTGTAACGCATCCTGTCCAGGTGACATGTGAGCCCGCCTGAGGAGAGGCCGTCAATGAGATGGGAGTCCCTGCGGTGTCATCCTCGGCGCAGATCCCCGATGTTGTCCCGCTTGCCTCTATGCTGCAGCTTACGCCGCTTCCCCCTGTCACGATTCCGGCAGAGCCGCCACCCCCTCCTATGACAGTAACAGTCACAATCCGGTCATACATCTGGACGCGATGGTTATATGTATCAACGACATAGAGATTGCCCGGGTCGTCAACCGCCACCCCTTGCGGAGAATTGAAATGGCTGTTGTCTGTTCCCGGAACGCCCGTTTCTCCGAGCGTGCCGGCATATGCTCCCGCAGCATCGAACTTCTGGATGCGCTCATTGCCTGTATCGGCCACATACACGTTCCCCGGGCCGTCAACAGCTACACCCTGTGGAGAATTGAAATGGCTGCTGTCTGTTCCCGGAACGCCCGTTTCTCCGAGCGTGCCGGCATATGCTCCCGCAGCATCGAACTTCTGGATGCGTTCATTGCCTGTATCAGCCACATAAACATTCCCTGAGCCGTCAACAGCTACACCCTGTGGAGAATTGAAATGGCTGCTGTCTGTTCCCTGAACGCCCGTTTCTCCGAACGTGCCGGCATATGCTCCCGCAGCATCGAACTTCTGGATGCGCTCATTGCCTGTATCAGCCACATAAACATTCCCTGAGCCGTCAACAGCTACACC
>JAJXTV010000028.1 GCA_021783515.1 Nitrospirota bacterium | reverse complement strand
CCGAAACGCCAGCACCTTCGTGATCGCCGCCGTCAAGGTCGTCTTGCCGTGGTCGACATGCCCGATCGTCCCTACGTTGCAGTGCGGTTTCGTCCTCTCAAATTTTGCCTTTGCCATCTCGCCTCCTACAAAGAATTATCGTAGTTTATCGCCACCAACAAATTTTCCCTGCACATTACGAAAAACGCAAGCTCAGACTCCATCGTTTCATGGAGCCCATGACCAGAATCGAACTGGTGACCTCATCCTTACCAAGGATGTGCTCTGCCGACTGAGCTACATGGGCACTCACCCTTCGTCCAGCCCGTGTTTCCACGGCTGAACATCTTCCCTGTTCTGCCGCCATTATGGAGCGGGAAACGGGATTCGAACCCGCGACCCTCAGCTTGGAAGGCTGACGCTCTACCACTGAGCTACTCCCGCACTCAACCGCGCTATCGGCCATCAGCTTTCAGCAGACGGTAATTCATAAGTCTTACGCCGACAGCTGATTGCTGATAGCTATCTATGGTGGAGAGGGGAGGATTCGAACCTCCGTAGGCGATGCCAACGGGTTTACAGCCCGTCCCCTTTGGCCACTCGGGTACCTCTCCAAACGTACTATCGTGCGTGCCGGGACGAGACTTTCATGCCCGCCCCGTCCATCACTCCTCACTGCCCTTTATGGAGCCACCGAAGGGATTCGAACCCCCGACCTGATGATTACAAATCAACTGCTCTACCAACTGAGCTACGGTGGCCCAATCCTGCCTCAAAAGACAACAGTAATCCTTCGGATTTCTCGAAACTTAATAATATAAAGGAAATAGTATACTATGGTCAAGAATAAAAAAACAAGCCGAAACGAGTCTTAAACAATTACACTTTAAATTCGCGGCCTTTTGCCCTGATCCTCTGATGGGTAATCTCATAAATCATGACCCCGGCCGCAACTGAGACGTTTAACGACCCGACCTTCCCCTTCATAGGAAGGCTCGCCAGCATGTCGCAATCTTCCCTCACCGTCTTTCTCAACCCTTTCCCCTCGGAGCCCACCACCAGCGCCAGAGGCCCCGCCAGATCGACGTCCCAGACAGCGCGGTCCGCCCCTGCCTCCGCCCCCACAATCAGCAAGCCCATCTCCTTCATATCCCTGATTGCGTTTTTGATGTTGGCAACCATGGCGACCGGGATATGCTCGGCAGCTCCCGCCGAGGCCTTAACCGCCTCGGGCACGAGCGTCGCCGATCGGTGTGACTGTATCACTACGCCGTGAACCCCGCCGGCATCGGCCGTCCTGAGTATCGCCCCGAAATTTCTCGGGTCCTCCACGCAGTCGAGAACAAGAAAAAAAGGCGGCTCGCTTCTCTGCGAAGGAATTTCCAGCATCGCGTCGAGGTCGGCATATTCCCTCGGAGCAACTGCCGCTGCGATGCCCTGGTGGCCCTTGGGAAACCTGCTGTCGAAGAAGAACGGGTCGGCCTTCTTAAGGGCGATGCCCCTGGATCGCAGTTCCTCCTCGATACCGGCAAGCCCCTCCCTCCGGGAGCGCGAGAGGAAGACCGACTTGATCTTTCTGCCAGACCTTATCGCCTCAAGGACCGGATTGAGCCCGTAAATCCATTCTTCCCGGGCCCGGCGGCCCTCAGGCCGGCGATGGTCCGCCCCACCGCCTTCACGGTCTTTCTTATGTCCGTATCTGTTTATCATGTTAAGCCTTTATCTTACCGCCCGGAACCAATTATTATCAATAAAATGCGCATATAAAACATGGGGCGCCACCGACAAATCCGCGGTTTCGGAGGATTCCCTGCCGGGAGTGATCACGGCTTCTCCGACTAACCCTCACGCTGACTAAAGTTGAGGGACCCTCGCTTCCGGCAATAATGCAGCGCCGGAAAGAAGCATCGCTTGAGACTTCTTGATCGGGAAATATTAGCCGAGTTCGGGCGCGTTGTTTTTTTGGTGCACTTCCGCTAATATATTTTGGATTTGCCCGCAGCAAAGTTTTCACTTACGGGGCTATGAAAAGGTCGGGGGGAGGGATTGTTAGTCCTTCTTGTATGGCAGTGAACGAGAATAACATGAAAGGACTGAAATGAAACGTAACGTAATCTTACTTCTCATTTCCATTGGAGTGTTACTTACAATAGGGCAGGCATTTGCTGCCCCTGCGCCCATAGCATACTGGAAATTCGACGAGGGCTCAGGCGCTACCGTTGCGGATTCGGTCGGGAGCAATGACGCAACTCTTGTCGACGGGACCTGGAGCAGCGATGTACCCGTTGTGCCATTTACGAACCTGCACTCAATCTCCCTTGATGGAATTGACGACTATATCCTCAGAAATGGAGTCGTGACTACTGCAACTGACAACGTAACGCTCGCTGCCTGGGTAAAATGGCAAGGCCCCAACAATGCTGCAGGGATACAGGCAGTCGTTTATAACGGCGACACTGCCACCAGCGGATATGGCATTTACATGGGCAATGATGGCACTGTTTCAATTCTTACCGGAGGCGTTACCTTCATCGGGACAGACATTACGCTTACAGTCGATAATAAGTGGCACCACCTTGCAGCCGAAAGAAATAGCGGAACGTGGCTGATTTATCTTGATGGCGTCCAACAGAATGTCACCTCCGCCAATACTGCAACCCCTAATGTCCCATCGGGCAATCTGACAATCGGCGCAAGAACTGCCGGGGGTGAGTTTTTCCACGGACTCGTTGACGATGTACGTATCTATGATCAAGCGCTTTCAGATGCCGATATCCAGGCGCTCATTACAGTGACTGCGGTGAAAGCGGTGCCGGCCATTAACCCATGGGGGATAGTAATTTTCGCGCTGATGGCGGGATTTGGTTCTTTTTATAGGCTGAAGAGATCCGCGAAAAAGCAAAATGCAAGCTAGGAAACGGCAGCTGCCTATATTTTTGAATCGCAAGTGCGCAGTTTTGGGGCGGAATATGTCTCGCCGCCTGAATGCCTGAAATCGCTAGACCTTCACCTTCCAGCCGGTCCCGTCTTTGCGGTCTTCAAGAAGGATCCCCTTTTCTTCGAGCTCCTTCCTTATCCTGTCCGCCTCGGCCCAATTCTTCGTCTCACGCGCCGCTTTTCGCGCATTGATCCGGCCGAGGATTTCCTCTTCTGAAAGACCGATCTCTTTTGTTGCCATCAGGGCCTTATACCACTCCTCGGGCGTCCGATGGAAGAGGTTGAGCACGTTTCCTGTCTCCCTCAACATCCCGTCTGCCTTCCCGATCAGCTCCACCGCCTTCTTCCCCGACGGTCTGCCGTCCATATATTTGTTCAGCAGGCGGACCAACTCGAAGACAGTCCCGATCGCAAGGGCGGTATTGAAGTCGTCGTCCATCGCCTCTTTGAAACGATCGATAAACCTCCCCAGCATCTCCTCGAGCGCCTTCTCGTCGGAACCGGCCTTCTCCTTTGCGTTGTCCTGAGAAAGGAAGTCGCGAATGCGAAGAACGGTCGTGTAATAGCGGTCTATCGAGCTCTCGGCCTCTCGCAGCTGCTCGTCAGAAAATTCGATCGGGCTTCTGTAATGGGTCGAAAGGAGAAAGAACCTCACCGCCTCGGCGTCGAACTTGTTCAGGATTTCCTGGATCGTGAAGAAGTTGCCGAGCGACTTCGACATCTTCTCCTTGTCCACCGTGATGAACCCGTTATGGACCCAGTATTTCACGAAGGGTTTTCCGGTGAACGCCTCGGACTGGGCGATCTCGTTTTCGTGGTGAGGGAAGATAAGGTCAGCGCCACCGCCATGGATATCGAAGGTTTCGCCCAGATGTTTCAGCGACATGGCGGTGCACTCGATATGCCAGCCCGGCCTGCCGGGACCCCAGGGGCTGTCCCATGTCGGCTCCCCCTCCTTCGACGCCTTCCAGAGGGCAAAGTCCATCGGGCTTTTCTTCCTTTCATCCACCTCGACGCGCGCCCCCGCCATCATGTCCTCCAGGTCGCGTTTCGATAGCTTGCCGTACCCTGCAAACTTCCCGACCTCGAAATAGACGCTCCGGTCCACCTCATAGGCAAAGCCCTTATCGACCAGCCCCTTCACGATCCCGATGATCTCGGGGATATGCTCGGTCGCCTTCGGCTCCACGTCCGCCCTGCCGACCCCGAGACGGTCCATGTCCCGGTAATACTCGTCCGTATATTTCTTCGCGACCGCGTCCCAGGTGGTGCCTTCCTTCTTCGCCCTGTTGATGATCTTGTCGTCGATGTCGGTAAAATTCCGTATATATTTGAACTCATAGCCTTTATAGATCAAATACCGCCGCATCACGTCGAAGACGACCGCACTCCTGGCGTGGCCGATGTGGCAGTGATCGTATACCGTTACGCCGCAGGCATACATGCCGACCTTCCCCTCGGCGACCGGAAGGAACTCCTCCTTCTTGCCGGTCAGGGTGTTGTAGATCCTCATCCGTCCTCCTCTTTCTCTCTTCCTTTCAAAGGCGTCGAGCCGTTTCGTCAGCTCATCGACCCTCGATTCCAGCTCCTTCTGCCTCTCGACAATCGGGTCGGGGAAGTAATCCATCACCTCGACCATGCCGTCCTCGGTCGTCATCCTGACGATCTTCTTCCTCGTGATCCTGCCGGGGACGCCGACACATATCGCATTGTCCGGGACCGGCTTCAGGATGACCGAATTGGCACCTATAATAACATTATTCCCTATCGTTATCGCCCCGAGAATCTTGGCGCCGGAGCCGACGACAACGTTGCTCAGCAGCGTCGGATGGCGCTTTCCTTTTTCCTTGCCGGTCCCGCCGAGGGTCACCCCTTGATAGAGAAGGCAGTTTTCTCCCACCTCTGCCGTCTCGCCGATCACCACACCCATCCCGTGATCGATCACGAGTCCCGGCCCTATCTTCGCGGCAGGATGGATCTCGATGCCCGTCAGAAACCGCGAGATGTGCGAAAGGAGGCGCGGGAAGACCGGGACCCCGAGGGCCCAGAGGCGGTGGTTTATCCGGTGCCAGAATATCGCATGAAAGCCGGGATAGGCCAGCACCACTTCGAGGCCGCTTCTTGCCGCGGGGTCTCTCTCGAACACGGCCCGGTAATCTCTCTTTATGTCGCCCCAAAACCCCATGATAATTAAGGTATTATACACCAAAAGGCGGCGGCCGAATGCGCCGTGCAGCTGCGCGTTGCGGGCAGACGGAGAAGCAGAAGCCCTTATTCCCTCAGGAAGAAGACCGAGACCATTTTCCCGTCTATCAGCTCATTCTTCATATCGACGATGAAGCAGCGCACGCCGTTGACGATAGCGGCATCGCCCCGTATGTAATGCTGCATCAATACAGCAGCGGTCCCCTTGTCTGCGTCGATGTCGAGCTTCAGGCGGCCGTCGACGACCTCGCCGCTGATCCCCGCAGTTGCTTCCTCGTTCCCCCGATCGGCGGGGGGGGCCGGAAGCAACTGCCAATGGGTCGGTTCGACGCGGTATTCCCCGTCGGGTCCACACCACACCCCGGCCCCGTCGATGCATCCGATCTCAAATCCCCTGTCGGGATGCCAGGCAAGCACCCTTTCGCCCTTTTCGGGCATTGTATCGGCAGTCCTTATCCAGTCCACAAGTATCATTTTACCTTATTCCGGCCTTCTTGTTCCGCTGTCCTTCCCGACAGGCTTTAGGGTATAGTAAACGGATGGATGCACCCTACGACGGCAGCGCCGGCCTCGGACCGATGATCGCCGACTACATGGAAAACGGCTTTCTCGAAAACATCATCGACATGTTCCGGCACGACAGCAGCCTCTACCGGTTCGTCGGAGAATTGATACAGGACGAACGGGTACGGGTACGGGTCGGGATCACCGCGATGATGGAGGAGCTGAGAAACCTCGACCGTGCCAACGTTCCTGCGGCAGTACCGGTGCTGCTTCCGCTGCTGGGCCACGATAATCCGGTGGTGCGGGGCGACACTGCGAATATCCTCGGCATTATCGGCGACAGAACCCTGCTGCAGGCCATCGGGAAGGCACTGACCGATGAAGACCCCAACGTGAGACTCATCGCCCGGGAGGCAATAGAGGAGATCCGGCAGCGATAGCGGGCCGCATCCTCATCCCTTTTTTTTCTTCTGTTCACCCCACTGTTATTTGCTGATACACTTTGAATATCACACATGGTGACAGGAGGCTTCCACATGGGGCTCAAGGGAAAGGTTGCGGTCATCACGGGCGGGGCACAGGGGATCGGCAAATCTATCGCAAAAAGACTCCTTCAGGACGGGATGAAAGCGGCGATAGCCGATAGCTGTAAGGAAGCGCTGCAGGAGATCGAAAGAGAGTTCGGATGCAAGGGGGAAGTGATCTGTCTCCATGCCGACATCTCGAACGAGGAGGACGTCAGAAAGGCAGCGAGGGAGACAAGGAGAAACTTCGATCATGTCGATCTTCTCGTCAACAATGCCGGCCTCTTCCTCAGGAGACCGGTCGCCGAGCTGTCTCTCGACGAATGGAACAGGGTGCTCGGGGTGAATCTCACCGGCGCCTTCCTCTGCGCAAAACATTTCTCGACTTACCTCAGGGAGTCAAACGGCTCGATCGTCAACATCGCCTCGACGAGGGCATCCATGTCCGAACGGGATACAGAGGCCTATTCCGCCTCGAAAGGAGGCATCGTCGCGCTCACCCATGCCCTTTCAATAAGTCTCGGGCCGGCGGTCCGCGTCAACTGCATCAGCCCGGGATGGATAGACACTTCAGAATGGAAAAAGAAGGGCGAACGGCATGAGCCGGGCCTTACCAGGGAAGACCATTCGCAGCATCCCGTCGGCCGTGTCGGCAGGCCCGAAGACGTCGCGTCGCTCGTCGCGTATCTCGCATCCGAAGAGGCCTCGTTCATCACCGGCGCAGATTTCGTCATCGACGGAGGGATGTCGAGAAAGATGATTTACGTATAGAGGCCCTATTTTCTGCCCGCGATGCCGGAGAAATGGATATTGCCGTCTTTATCTCTCCATTTGCGCACGCCGGGAGCAGCGGACAGCTCACCGCTTTGTTGGACGGCCGAAGAAGGAGCTTTTCTTGCGGATCGGGGAGAAGGCTGAGAAGCTTCCGCCCTTGATGCAGAAGGGACCTTCTCCGACATCTTTATCGGGGCCGCATTCCGCATGAAGTCCTGTTTCAGCAGTTCTTTGTTAAGGCTCTTCCCGTCCTCCATCACCACTTCGGCTGCCACGCCGCCTTCGGTCTTTTGTTCGTCCTTCACTTCGACTTGCTTGCCGAAGACGGCGCCCGAGACAAATTGCCTGGCTCCCTGAGGGCAGGTCTTTGCCGGGTCCACTCCCCGGAGAAAGACGGTAACGGGGAAGTTCTTCCCGTCGAAGACGATGACCGCTCGGCAGCCCCTGAGGCCGATCACCTTTCCCTCCCATGAGAAGGAAATTGACGGGAGGACCAGTCCTATCATGAACAGCGCAAACAAAGATTTCTTGAACATCGCGATTCTCCTTTTGCTTTTTTGCGCCCGTCAGCCGTTTCCGGATCTTTTATGCAGGTGATGTAATTTACAGAAACCGGACAGATTATTCAAGATCGCTGCTACAGGAATGATGATGCCGCTGCAGGCTCCCAAGGGAGATCCCTGTCGATAACAAGGAACCTCCGGACGATGGGGATTATCGGACGGGCAGAAGGAAATTTCCAGGTTCGGAATTGCCTGAAGAATAGCGCATAGGCCGAACCGGTCGGGTTCACGAATCGCATCGCGCAAGAATTCCGGCAGGTGCGAGCAGTCCCGCCGGCAGGCTCGATCTTCAGCTCCAGTGCGGGCCGCCTGGGGCGCCCGGTTGAGTTCTACGTTTTCGTCGCCTGCCCGCCCGCCTTTTCCATCTCGGTGTATACCTTCACGATCACCACTGAGGCGTACCCGCCGAAGACACCCATGAGGGCGACGCCGGCGATCTGCCCCAGGATGGGGATGACGCCCAGGATCACGTTCGCAATGAAAAAGACTGCGCCTACCGCGATCATCGCGATGTAAAAGACCACGGCGTCGTTCAGGTTCGTCCTGACAATCTCATAGCTCTTTTTCATCGCCTCGACTGGGCCTGCGTTGTCGACGATCACCGAGACGAACGTAAACATCAGGAAAAAAGAGGCGACAAGACCGGGTACGATAAGCAGCATGAACCCGATGGACACGAGTATCCCTACAAGCGCAGATGCGGCGATAAGCTGGCCGAGGCGGCTTAGCGCGATCGAAAGGCCGCTTTGAAAGGAGGTGCTCCCCGTATCGAGGGCCTCTTTCGCCATCCCGACGGTCATCCCGTGAGCGACAAGCCCCAGCATCATCCCTATGACGACAACGACCGCAATCCCGCCCACCATCGCTCCCAGAAGCGGCAGGACCGCCCCCACATGCATCCCTCCCGCCAGTCCTGCCGACATAAAGCCCGCTCCGACGAGGACGAGCATGAGAACCCCGACCACGACCGATACCGCGACGGTAGGGACGAAGATAATATAATTCTTCTTCGATACCTCGACGCCTTCTTTGAAAATCCCGACGATGTCCATGTTCCCTCCTTTGCGCCGGCGCCCCTTCCGGAACACTCATCATAATATTACAGTGATCTGAAACGAAAGGGAAGACCTATATCTTATCGAGCAGACAGACGGCGTACGCGGCGATGCCTTCGCCGCGGCCGATGAAACCCATGCCTTCGTTTGTCTTCGCCTTGATGTTGATGGCGCCCGGGGGTATTCCGGTTTCTGAAAGCGCGTCCTTCATCTGCGCGACGTACGGCGCTATACGCGGCCGCTCCGCGATGATCGTCGTATCGATCCAGGCTACCCTGAAGCCGTTCATCCTGGCCAGCTCGATGACATACTTCAGGATCTCGATGCTCACCGCGTCCTTCCAGCGGGGGTCGGTGTCCGGGAAATGAGTGCCGATATCGCCGAGGCCGATCGCGCCGATAATCGCATCCGCAATCGCATGGCAGAGCACGTCGGCATCCGAATGTCCCCCCAGCCCCTTCGGGAAAGGGATCGAGACCCCTCCGATGATCAGCTTCCTGCCCTCGACGAGCCGGTGAGAATCATATCCGAAGCCGACCCTCACGACGCCTTCCCTTTCAGTGAGAGGAACATATCGGCCACCTGCAGGTCCTCGGGTGTCGTGATCTTGATGTTCCGGTAGGAGCCGGCCGCCATCCTGATCCTCCCGCCGTACCGTTCGACCAGCGCGGAATCGTCCGTCGAATAGAACCCGTCCTTCATCGCCTTCTCGTATGCCCGGAAAAGGAGATCGCACCGAAACACCTGGGGAGTCTGCACCGCCCAGAGCGCATCCCGGCTCAGGGTCTTCAGGATCTCACCGCCGGCCACTTCCTTGATCGTATCCTTCACCGGCACACCGACCACGACCCCGTCGCAGTCCTTGAGCTGTCGAATGGCGCCGGATATGACCGACGCCTCTATCAGAGGCCTGACGCCGTCGTGAACCAGCACGATGCCGCTTCTGTCGTCGACCAGTTTGAGCCCGTGAAATACCGAGTCCTGCCGCTCCCTCCCTCCCGGGGCGATGCGTCTGGCCTTCGTGATTCCGGCCGCATCGAGGATCTCCACCCCGGCTTCCATATCGCCGTCCTTGAGAACCGGAATGATCTCGCCGACCTCGGGCATTGCTTCGAGCACTTCCAGTGCCCATACGAGGAGCGGTTTGCCGGAGAGCCTCACGAACGGCTTGTTCGCCTTTTCTCCGAACCTCTTGCCGAGTCCCGCAGCCGGGACGATGGCTGTCACCTTACCCTTCATCGGCCGGCATGCCTTGCAACATTATCGTGCAGCCTTCGTCTCTTCCTTCTCATAGTCTTCTTTCGGTCTCGAAAATATCATCCGTCCGGCCGTCGTCTGGAGCACGCTCGTCACCACCACCTCGATATTCCGGCTCATGAACTTTCTGCCATTTTCTACCACGACCATAGTACCGTCGTCAAGATACGCGACCCCCTGGTTGTATTCCTTCCCCTCCTTCAGCACGAAGACCCGCATCGTTTCTCCGGGAAGGACCACCGGTTTGAGCGAATTCGCCAGCTCGTTGATATTGAGCACCGCCACGCCCTGCAGCTGCGCCACCTTGTTGAGGTTGAAGTCATTCGTGATGATCTTGGCGCTCATCATCTTGCCGAGGGCGACCAGCTTCGAGTCGACCTCCTTGATCTTCGGAAAGTCTTCATCGATGATCCGCACGGTGATGTTCGACATCTTCTGGATCTTGTGGAGAATGTCGAGCCCGCGTCTGCCGCGCGCACGCTTGGTGGAGTCCTGCGAATCGGCGATATACTGGAGCTCCTGCAGGATGAACTGAGGGACGATAAACGTGCCTTCGAGAAAGCCCGCCTCGCAGACGTCGGAAATCCGGCCGTCGATGATCACGCTCGTATCGAGAACCTTGAGGTTCTCCTCATACCCCTGCCCCCTCAAAAGCCTGAAGATTTCCGGCATCGTCATCCCCTTCCCCCTGCTCAGCCCGATGACGAGACCTCCATATCCGAATATCGCCTTGAAGGCAAACGAGACCTCCGCCGCGTGCTCCCCCATCAGGAACCGCAGGGGGACAAGAAAAAGCTCGGCAAAAAGCACTCCCCCGGCGAGCCCCGCAATCCCGCCGATGATCGTGCCGACGTTGACTTTTCTGAGGATACGGTCCGAAAAAACCGTGATGAGCCCGGCTGCTGCGCCGAGAATAATGCCGGGATAATCGGCCGCGTACCGTGCGCCGAGGAAATACCCGCAGACCGTGAACAACAGAAAAACGCCGACCCTGAAGCCCGAGATCATCCGCTCACCCCTTTCCAATTAAATTATAAGGGAAAAAAGTCCGATTACAAGCGATACCTCGCGGCGCGGCCCGCAGGAGGGCGTCAGGACGTTCTCAGCGTAACGTAAAATCTCTTGCCGCCCCGGTTGATGAAGAGGAGGACCGTCTCGCCCCCCTTTATGCCGGCGGAGATCCTGTTGTAGTCGTCGAGGGTCTCCACTTTCTTCCGGTCGATCTCCTGGATGACGTCTCCCTTCCTGATGCCGGCGTCCTCGGCGTTGCTTCCCGCTTCGACCCGAAGAACGACGACTCCCCTTTCTTCCTTGTGGAGGCCGAGCTGTCTCGCCCCCTCTTTCGTGAGCTCCATCACGCTTAGTCCCGCCAGCCCCTCCTCCGCCGAATCCCCCGGCGCATTGTCGGGCGTGACGTCGGCAACGTCCTTCGGGAGCTCCGCGATGACGATGCTGAACGCATATTCCTTGGCGCCCCTCAGGATCGTGACCTTCGCTTCGCTCCCCACCCTGCTCTGGGCCACCATATTCCTGAGATTGCCGACATCACTCACCTGCTTGCCGTTATATTCTAGGATGATGTCGCCCCTCCGTATGCCTGCTTTCTCGGCGGGGCTTCCCTTGGCGACATCTCCCACAAGGGCGCCCTTCCCGTTTCCGAGCCCGAACTTCTGGGAAAGCTCCGGCGTGAGCTCCTGGATTGTCACCCCGAGCCAACCACGGGTCACCTTTCCCTTCTGCTCGAGCTGGTCCATGACCAGGCGGACCATATTGGCAGGGACGGCAAACCCGATGCCCTGGTACCCGCCGGACTTCGAGAAAATCGCGGTATTGATGCCAATCAGCTCTCCCCGGATGTTGACGAGCGGCCCGCCGGAATTCCCCGGGTTGATGGCGGCATCGGTCTGGATAAAATCCTCATAGTCCGCGATGCCGACGTTCGCCCTGCCGACCGCGCTGATGATCCCCATCGTTACCGTATGGCTCAGTCCGAAGGGGTTGCCGATGGCAAGGACGAATTCGCCGACCTGGAGCTTGTCCGAGTCGCCCCAGCGGATCGTCGGCAGGTCCCGGGCTTCGATCTTGACGACCGCAACATCGGTCTTGGGGTCTGCGCCTATCACCTTCGCCTTGAAAGAACGCGTATCAAGAAGCGTCACTCTCACTTCGTCGGCCTGCTCGACTACGTGGTTATTGGTGATGATATAGCCGTCGGGGGAGACGATCACCCCGGACCCGAGACTCTGCTCCTTCCATTTCTTGGGTGCCCTGAACTCACGGAACGGGCTGAAAAAATCGAAAAAAGGGTCTTCGAGAAAAGGGCTTGCCTCCCGCTTCATGACCTTCGTCGTCGAGATATTGACGACTGCGGGAGAGACCGAACGCGCGATTTCGGTGAAGGCCTTGCTCGTCTCGATCACCTGCTTCGGCACGTTCGGGACGACGGCCGGGACATATCCCCTCTGCCTCCCCGCGTACTCGCCCAGGAGATAGAAGGCGATCCCTCCGAGGAGGAAGCCGACGAGAAGCGTTGCAATACCGACAACTATTTTATTTTTCATGGCTGTTTCATTATAATAATCAGACTGAGAAGTTGTAAAGAGCTGTTCTTGACAAAAAAGCCGCTCTAATGCTAATTTTCAAGGCTCGGGAGAGCTTCGTAATCCAGCAGAAGGGGTTGAAGTCCGGCTCTCGGTCTTGATCAGTCCTCACGTAATCCCTGATAGCGCGTAAGGAGGTTTTTGATGTTGAAACGTTATCTCTTGGCCCCGGGGCCGACCCCTGTTCCGCCCGAAGCGTTGCTCGCGATGGCGATGCCGATCATACACCACCGCTCGCCGGACTTTCTGCCGGTGCTCGACTCTGCCAAAAAAGGTCTTCAGTGGCTCTGCCAGACGAAAAACGACGTGCTGATCCTCTGCTCCACCGGCACCGGCGGAATGGTCGGCTCGGTCAATAATTTTTTCAGCCCGGGCGACAAGGCCCTCGTCATCAACGGCGGGAACTTCGGCGAACGCTGGACGAAGATCTGCAAGTCCTACAACCTCTCCGTCGAGGAGATCAAGGTAGACTGGGGGTACGCGGTAAGACCCGAGGACGTCGAAAAGGCCCTGAAGAAGGACCCCTCCATAAAGGGCGTCTTCGTCCAGGCCTCCGAGACGTCGACGGGGGTCTACCATGATATAAAGGCGCTAGCCTCGATCGTCAAAAAATATGAAAACACGATCTTCGTCGTCGATGCGATATCGGCGCTGGTCGCCCACGACCTCAGGATGGACGACTGGGGGATCGATGTGCTGATCGGCGGCTCGCAGAAGGGGCTTATGCTGCCCCCGGGGCTCGCCTTCGTCGGCGTGAGCGAAAAAGCATGGAAGTTCGCCGACAAGGCGACCTCTCCCAAATTCTATTTCAACTTCACGGCGGAGAGGAAGAAGCTTAAGGACAATCAGACGAACTTCACTTCGCCCGTCACGCTTATCATCGGCCTGAACGAAAGCCTGAAGCTGCTTCAGGCGGAAGGGCTCGAAAACGCATTTGCCCGGCACGAGAGGCTTTCCCGCGCCACCAGGGAGGCGGTGAAGGCGCTCGGCCTCGAGATGTTTACGAAGGAATCGCCGAGTTTCGCCGTTACCGCCATCAATGCGCCGGCGGGCTTCGACGGCCAGGAGATCTATAAAAACCTGCGGGTGAAATACGGAATCACCGCTGCGGGCGGCCAGGGACAGGCGAAGGGAAAGATCTTCAGGATCGCCCATCTCGGCTATGCCGGTGCCTTCGACGTGATCACCGCCATCGCCGGAGTCGAGATGGTCCTGAAAGGCATGGGACATCCCCTGAAGCTCGGGACGGGCGTCGCCGTTGCCCAGGAACTATTAATGGTCTAGGAGGACAAAAGGGTGAAAAAGGTTCTTGTCAGCGACAACATCTCCTCCAAGGGAGTTGACATTCTAAAGAAAGCCGGCCTCGCGGTCGACGTAAAAACGGGCATGAAGCCGGAGGAACTGAAGGCATGCATCGGCGAATATGATGGGCTCGTCATCCGTTCGGCGACCAAGGTGACCGCCGAGATCCTCGGGGCCGCCTCAAACCTTAAGGTGATCGGCAGGGCCGGCTCCGGCCTCGACAACGTCGACAAGGCCGCCGCCTCGAAAAAAGGCGTCGTGGTCATGAACACGCCCGGCGGCAACACGATCACCACGGCAGAGCACGCGATGGCGATGCTTTTTTCGGTCGCGCGCCTGATACCGCAGGCGACCGCGTCGATGAAGGGCGGGAAGTGGGAGAAGAAAAAGTTCATGGGCGTCGAGCTCTACCATAAGACGCTCGGCATCGTCGGCCTCGGGAACATCGGCGGCCAGGTCGCCAAACGGGCGCAGGGGCTCGAGATGCACGTGATTGCCTACGATCCGTTCCTGAACGAGGACAAGGCGCAGGCGGCCGGAATCCGGAAGGTATCGCTAGAGGAGCTCTTTGTCGAGGCCGATTTCATCACGATCCATACGCCGCTGACGGCCGAGACGAAGGGCGTGATCAACGCAAAGACAATCGCCACGATGAAGGACGGCGTGCGGATCATCAACTGCGCCCGCGGCGGCATCATCAACGAGGCCGACCTCTACGAGGCCCTCAAGAGCGGCAAGGTGGCCGCTGCGGCGCTCGACGTCTTCGAAAAAGAGCCTCCGGAAAACAATCCGCTCCTCACCCTCGATAACGTCGTCTGCACGCCTCATCTCGGGGCGTCGACGGAAGAGGCGCAGGAAAACGTGGCCGTCGCAGTCGCGGAGCAGATCGCCGATTATCTCGTCTTCGGGGTGATCAGAAACGCGGTGAACTTCCCGTCCATACCGAACGAGCAGGTGCCGAGGCTCCAGCCGTATATCAATCTCGCCGAAAAGCTCGGGGGGTTCTCGGCCCAGATATTCGAGGGCGGCACCACCGAGATCACCATCGAATACCGGGGGACGGCGGCGGAGATCAACACGGCGCCCGTGACAATCGCCGCAGTGAAGGGGTTCCTCTCACCGGTCCTCCTCGAAACGGTCAACTTCGTCAACGCCCCGATCATCGCAAAGGAGCGCGGGATCGAGGTGAAGGAGATCAAGAGCAGCGACGCCGGGGACTATAACAGCATGATCGCGCTGCGGATCAAGGCCAAGGACCGGGAGAGCTATGTCGCCGGCACCCTCTTCAGCAAGAAAGACCCCCGGATCGTGCTGATCGACGGCTTCAAGGTCGAGATCGTGCCGGAGGGCGAACTTCTCCTGATGTACAACAACGACAAGCCCGGGGTGATTGGCAATATCGGCACGCTCCTTGGCAAAAACAGCATTAATATCGCCCGCATGCACTTCGGAAGAGAGACCGCGGGGGGGAAGGCGATCTCGGTAGTCAGCATCGATTCAACCCCGTCCGAGGAGACGATCGCCGAGATCAAGAAGATGCCGAACATACTTTCCGTAAAGCATATAAGTCTCTGATGCCGGAAAGAAATCAACCCATGATTGGAGAGATCTGATATGCCCACAGTAATCGTCGTCGGTGCCCAGTGGGGGGACGAAGGCAAAGGGAAGCTTGTCGACGTGCTCACCGAGAAGGCCGATATCGTAGCCCGGTACCAGGGCGGCCACAACGCCGGACATACCGTCGTGCTTAACAACGAGAAGTACGTGCTCCACCTGATACCGTCGGGTATACTCCATAAAAAGACTGTCTGCATTATCGGCAACGGCGTCGTGGTCGAACCGGCGGCCCTGCTTGAGGAGATACAGGGCCTCCGGAAGCGCGGCATCAAGGTCGAAAAGAACCTGCTGATCAGCAGAAACGCGCACCTCATCATGCCGTACCATATCGCGCTGGACCAGGCCGGGGAAAAGATGCGGGGGAAGAAATGCATCGGCACGACCGGCAGGGGAATCGGCCCCACCTACGTGGACAAGATGGCGCGCACGGGGATCAGGGTGGGAGACCTCCTCAACCCCGATATGTTTCTGGAAAAGGTGAGCGCCAACCTCAAACAGATAAACTTTCTGATGAAGCATCTGTACGGGTCCCGGGGCTTCAGCGCCCGTAAAATCTGTGACGGGTATCTCGGGTATGCGAAGGAGCTGGGAAGGCATATCGCCGATACCGACGTGATCATCAACGATGCGGCCGCAGCCGGAAAGAACCTTCTCCTGGAGGGGGCCCAGGGCACGCTCCTGGACATAGACCACGGCACTTACCCTTACGTGACGTCTTCGAGCGCGATTGCGGGCGGCGCCTGTACCGGCCTCGGCATCGGTCCGACGAAGATCGGCAGGGTACTCGGGGTGGTGAAGGCCTACACGACACGGGTCGGAAGCGGCCCCTTCCCCACCGAACTTTCCGACAGTATCGGGGAAGAGATCAGGAGAAAAGGGGGCGAGTTCGGGGCGACGACCGGACGGCCGCGCCGGTGCGGATGGCTCGACACCGTCATCCTGAAGCACTCCGCGATGGTTAACGGCCTTACCGGGCTAGCGATCACGAAGCTCGATATCCTGGACGGCCTCGACACGATAAAGATCTGTACAGGCTATAAATACCGTGGTAAGCTATATTCGCATTTTCTGAAGGAACTCGATGCCTTCGATGGCTGTACGCCGGTGTACGAAGAGATGAAGGGATGGAAGGAAAGTACGCTGGGCGTCAAGGAATTCAGAAAACTGCCGAAAGAAGCCAGGGCATACATACGGAGGATCGAGGAACTGGTGGGGGTAAAGGCCGACGTCATCTCGACCGGCCGGAAGAGGGATGAATTGATAACGCTTCGGAAACAATTTTGAGCAAACGTCGCCACCAGCGATTTGTGCGGCGGCTTGAGACTGAATTCTCTGCCGAGGGGCAAAATTACCGGGCGATATCGAGCGACTTCTCCTGCGGCGGACTCTTCATCAGGACAAACCATGCATTCGTCCCGGGAACGCTCATCGACATCACCATTCACCTGCCGGACGGAAATTCTTCGAGGTTGAAAGGCACGGTCAAAAGGGCGCTCAAGACGCCGGTCGTCTCCCTCAAAAACGGCATGGGGATCGAACTTATAGAAAAGGACCCTTTTTACAGCAGATTCATGCTAACCTTTACGGGTGAGTGCGAAGAAGAGACTGCTCCGCCGGTCAGCCCGCGATCGCAGGAGCCGATCAGGGAGATACCGAAACCGGCGGCGGATGAGTTTCTGATCGTTACCTGCGGCCAATGCAGCGTAAAGAACAAGGTCAACAGATCGAGGATCGCGGCAGGCCCCCGGTGCGGGAAATGCGGGTCCCCCCTCGTCTTTCAGGCTTGATCGCAAGGATCCTGCAGCTCCTCTTCCCGTCCGTCTGCCCCTCCTGCAACTGCGCGACCGACAGCGTTTCCCATGCCCCCATCTGCAGGAAATGCTGGTCGGGCATCAGGAAATACCGCGGCCCTTCCTGCAGGATATGCGCAACGCCCTTTGCATCGGAGGATGCCGTCGTCTGCTCGGACTGCATAAGGAAGCCGCCGCTTTTTTCTCACGCGTCAAGTTTCGGGATCTACGAGGGAGTCCTTGCCGAGGCGATCAACCTCTACAAGTTCCACGGGGCAAGAAGGCTCGCGAAACCGCTTGCCGCCTTCCTCCTTGACTTCGACTCGGCGGGGATCGATGCTGTCGTCCCGGTCCCGCTGAGCCTCGCGGGACTCAGAAGCCGCGGCTTCAACCAGTCGCTTCTCCTCGCGAAGGTGTTCTCTGACCAGAAGAATGTTCCGCTCGTCCTGGACGGACTTCTGAAATGCAGGGAAACAAAACCCCAGATCGGGCTGTCTGCCGCGGAAAGGGCGAAGAACCTGAAGGGAGCCTTCGAGGCCCCGAAGCGGCTTGACGGCTGCCGAGTACTGCTTGTCGACGACGTGATGACGACCGGCTCGACCGCGAACGAGTGTGCAAAACAGCTGCTCGGGTCGGGGGCTTCCGAGGTGGCCGTCCTGACGCTCGCAAGGGCCTCCTCTCTGTAACCCCGCACTGACTTCGAATCTCGCTTGCCTCTTCTTTATTCCATGCTAAGATGTTCTCAAGGGGTGAAAAAGATAGGAATGAAGATATTACTTGCTACGGACGGATCGGAGTATTCGGAGGGGGCGGCGAGGTTTCTCACCCGGTTCGCTTTTTCGAAGAAGGACGAAATCCGCGTCCTGCACGTGATAAGCGAAATCCCCTATGAAGACGACTATAGCGCGCAGGTGAGGAGGGTAATCAAGAAGGTCGCACCGAAGATCCTTCATGCCTGCACCGAGATATTGAAGCCCCTTCCCGTCAGGATCGAAACGGCTGAAGAAGAAGGCTATCCCGACACGACCATCATCGAGAAAGCGGCCGATTACGGCGCCGACCTCATCGTCATGGGCGCCAGGGGTGTCAAGGGGGTCCAGATACTGTTTCTGGGCAGCGCGACGCGGGCGGTAACGATCAACTCCACGATCCCGGTCCTCGTATTCAAGCGCCCGCCCTGGAACGAGTCGGAAACAATGAAGATTATCTTCGCGACGGACGGATCGGCTACGGCGGAAGCCGCCGGAAAGTTCCTTCCCGCCCTCCCGCTGCCGGCCGATACGGAGGTGACGGTAATACATATCGCATTCCCCTTCGTAGCCGACATCCCCGAAAAATACATTAAGGAAATCGGCGAGGAGATCACCCTGAAGCCCTCCACCTTCAGGGAATCGGAGCGGATCTTTGAGGAGGCCCGGAGGGATCTGGGAGGTTTCTCCAAGGTCGATTACCTGCTCAGGAGCGGGGACCCCTCGCGCGAGATACTCGCGGCCGAGAGGGCACTTGAGGCCGATCTGATCGTCGTGGGATGCAGAGGCCTCCGGGGGATAAAAGGGATGATGGGGAGCGTCTCCAGAAGGATACTGGGCAACTCCCAATCATCCGTGCTGATCGGAAAACCCTGCGCGAAGCAGGATATCAGCCGGCCAGTCTCGCCTTCAGCCTGATCTCGGTGGCCGCCAGCGCGACCGAAACAGGACAGCCCTTCTTCGTCGCCTCCGCCAGTTCCTGAAATCTCTTTTCATCGATCCCGGCGACCTTCGCTTCGGTATCGAGTTCGATCACCGTAATCTTGAATCCGTCGCCCACCTTGTCGATATGCACCTTCGCCTGGGTATGAATGCGCTCGGGAGCAAACCCGGCCTTTTCGAGGAAGAGCGAAAAGGCCATCGAAAAGCAGCCCGCATGCGCCGCTCCGATAAGCTCTTCAGGGTTCGTTCCCGTCCCTGATTCGAAGCGGGAAGAAAACGAATAGGCCCCTGTAAAGGCCCCGCTGCCGAGCTTCATCGTGCCTTTCCCCTTGATAAGATTCCCTTCCCACACCGCCTCCGCCTTCCGCACCGGCATATTCCACCTCCTGAATTTTCTTCATTGATCTTGCACCATATGTATCATGGAACCCGGCATCAGTCAACCTCCGGCCCGTCTGCGTTTGTGATACAATACCCGAAAAGGAACGCTGATGGAGCTTATCAGGATACCCCGAATCATGCAGGACACCTGCAGAAAACACCTCCAGAAGGGGCGCACGATAGGCCTGGTGCCGACGATGGGCGCGCTTCACGAGGGACATCTGAGCCTGATCAGAAGATCGCGGTCCGAAAATGACGTGACCGCAGTCAGCATCTTCGTCAACCCCGCGCAGTTCGGGCCTTCGGAAGACCTCAGCAGGTATCCGCGGGACATCGAGGGAGACACGAAAAAGATAGGAGAACTGGAGGCGGATGTCCTCTTTCTGCCGGATGACCGCGCGATGTATCCGGCGGGGTTCTGCACGTTCCTTGATGTCGAAAAGATCTCGGAGAAGCTCTGCGGAGCGTTCAGGCCGGGCCATTTCAGGGGGGTCGCAACAGTGGTCTCGAAGCTCTTCAATATCACGCTCCCCACAAGGGCATATTTCGGCCAGAAGGATTTTCAGCAGACGGTGGTTATCAGGCGGCTCGCAAAGGACCTCAACTTCGGGACGGAAGTGGTGGTCTGCCCCACGATACGGGAGCACGACGGACTTGCCATGAGCTCGAGAAACGCCTATCTTACCGCAGAGCAGCGCAAGGCCGCCACGGCCCTCTTCCGCTGCCTCACGGCAGCGTCACAGGAGATGCTTTCCGGGACGCGCACGGCAGAAACTGTCAGGGAAATGATGCAGGACATACTGGCCGCAGAACCGCTGATCGCCCCGGTAGAATATGCGGGCGTTTATGATCCCCAAACGCTGGACCCGGCCGCCGAGATAAAGGGAGAGGTGCTTCTCGCCGTGGCCGTCAGGCTGGGCAACGCCAGGCTGATCGACAACATGCTGGTGAATACGTAGCCTATTTCCCGTAGAGCGCCTGAACGGTCGGAAAGAGACTGAAGTCGGTATGTGGAAGAAAGAGGGCCGACATATATTCATCCATGAAGCCCCGCGAGACCGAGAGTTCCATATAGGTCATCTTTCGCGCGATCTCCTCCGCTTCCTGTCTCATCTGCGCTGAAAGCAGACAGAGATATGCCCCGGCGATGGAAGTATTCCCGATAAAGGAAAACTTCTCCTTGGGAAGGTCCGGCAGCATGCCGATCATGATCGCCTTGTCGACGTTGAGGTAATTTCCGAACCCCCCGGCGATATAAATGCGCTCCACGACCTCCAGCGTGAGGCCGACCTCCTTCAGCAGGACGGAGACGCCGGCATACAGCGCGGCCTTCGCCCTGATCACATTTTCGATGTCCACCTCGGCCAGGACGATGTCCTTCCTCTCCCCGCGGTGCAGGACGAACTCCGGCCCCTCGTCTCCGGTCCTTATCCTGTCGGTGGAGAGGTCACTTCTGAGTTTGCCCTTCTGGTCTATCACGCCCGCCACGAAGAGTTCCGAGATGGCGTCTATCATACCAGAGCCGCATATGCCCGAAGGCGGGGTATCACCGATCACCCCGAGGGAAGGCTCGAAACTCGACGGATCTATCCTGATCGATTCGATCGCCCCCTCGGTCGCCCTCATGCCGTGGCGAATCCCGCTGCCCTCGAAGCAGGGGCCCATCGAACAGGCGGCGGTCATCATCCAGTCGCTGTTGCCGACGGCGATCTCCCCGTTCGTCCCGATGTCCATGAAGAGCGCCACTTCGGGGTTCTTGTACATTTTCGACGCGAGCACCCCCGCCACGATGTCTCCGCCGACATAGCTCCCGACGCTCGGCATCGTATATACCGGCCCCTGAGAATTGATCTTCAGATGGCTCGTACCGGCCCGCCAGACCGGGTAGTAGTTGACGGTCGGGATATAAGGCTCTTCCCTGATAGATGCCGGATCGAGCCCCCAGAAGAGCTGTGACATCGTGGTGTTCCCGGAGACCACCGCGGAGTCGATGTCCTCGCGGTCGATCCCGTTTCTTTCGATCATCGGCGCCAGGAGGTCGTTGATGTCGTGCACGATAGCGTCCCGCAGGGCCTGAAGGCCGCCGCCCTCAGTCGCGTACACGATCCTCGTGATCACGTCGTCTCCATAGCGCATCTGGGAGTTATAGGTAATTCCCGAATCGACGAGTGTCCCGTCGGCGCAGTTCACCAGGTATACGACGACCGTGGTGGTGCCGATATCGACCGCAAGCCCGTAGTGGTGCGCCTTGCATACCGCCGAAAGACCGATCGCCTCGTGCTTTTCTGTGTAGGAAAGGCATACGTCCCAGGCGGCGCCCCGCAAGGCCATTGACATCGCAAGAATGAAAGGGTGCGAAAAATCCATGTCCCGGATGTCCTGCGCGTCCAGGGCCGCCTTGAGCCGCTCGAGGTCGCCGGTGTTATCCTGGATCGACGGGGGATCCAGTTTCAGGACGATCCGGCGGACGGCGGGGGTGAGTTCAGGTTCGACGGACTGCAGATACTGAAGCAGGTCCTTCGTCTTCGATACCGCGATCTTGTCCCCGATGATCAGCTTCGATTCCTCAGGGACCTCGATAAGGAGATCGCCTTCCGGCACGGTCTTGCAGGCGAGCACGAATTTCTCTTCGATCTCTTTCTTAAGAAGCTTGCCCGTCGCCTCGACCTTTGCGCTGCCCTCCAGCAGTCTCACGCGGCACTTCCCGCAAACGCCCTTGCCGCCGCATGAGGCGACAAGATAGACGCCGCTTGCCTTCAGCGCCTCATAGAGGGTCTTCCCCGGGTCGGCAGAGACGGTTTTTCCGTTCATTATTCGAATTTGCATAGCTCTAATTGTATTGGTTATGACGGGTGAAAATCAATGACGGAACGCCATTCGGGCGAGGAGAAAATCAGAACGGAGGCGACGTATGGAGCACCGTCCTCACCAGCACTTCTGCTCCCCCGAACCCCGGTCTCCGATTTCGATCGTGGCAAGAGTCCCGCCCCTGAAGGTGAGGACCTTGATAAACCTCCCCTGTCCGCAGTTGTAGTAGAGCTTTTCAATCTTTTCGGTCGACGTGGCGAACCCTCCCTCTTTCGTCCCCTTCTGACGGAAGGATCCGAATTCGCCGGTCGTCACCTGGCCGCTTTCCTCCTCATAGTCGGGCTTGCCGCATTTGCGGACCACGTCGAACTTGGAATCGCCGTCGCAGGCCTGCTCGGTATAGCTGTTGCCGGTGTGGGAGAGGCAGCTCATGCAGACGGCGTCGGCCGGAGCGGCCGCAAGGAGCGGAATAGCAAACCCAAGCAACCCCGAATAAATTGACCCGAGGCGGCGGCCCTTGAGAAGGCTTCTTGAGTGAGACGATATCATGTCTGTAGCGTATTCCTTGTTCGGAATAATGTCAATAACGCGCCCTATGGCCCTATCACGAGAGTATTAACCGGCGCACCGTTATATTGCACGGTATATTTCCGGTTCATTTCTATGACCTTTCCCCTGAGATCGGAAAGCGGAAGGGTGCAGACGCCGGGAATTTGAGCGGTGGGGAAAAGCAGATGCTCGCCCTCGGCCGGGCATTGATGCTGAGGCCTGAAGTCCTTCTTCTCGACGAGCCATCCCTTGGCCTATCGCCTAAGGCGGTGAAGAAATCATTCGAGACGATAAAGAATATTTCCACACAATTCAAGACATCCATACTCATTGGGGAACAGAACGTAAAAAGCGTGCTCGAAATAGCTGACAGGGCTTATGCCCTGAGACTGGGGAAAGTGGTCCTAACTGATATAGCGGCGAACCTGACGCCGGCAAGAATCAAACAGGCGTTCTTGGGTGATTGAGCAATTTCAGAGATGAAGCGCACTTACTTCGAAGCGGAATGTGTTTTGAATTTTATCTCCGAAGTATCTATCTTCGACACTTCCGCATGCAGCAGCGCGGACGCAATTTGGCTCGAAGTTACGTTAATGCCTTCTTCCTCACGATAATACTTCGAAAGCATCTCAATCTTTTCCCAATCCTCATCGAAGAAGGATATCTTGCTCCGTGTCTTTCTCGTTCCCCGCAAGCGAGGCCGCCCTCCCGTAGAGGACAGCTTCCCCAGAAGAAACTGCCGCAGCGTTAACAGAGAAATCGGGCCTTGCCTCGTGTCTATTTCGACCCCTATGTCCTCGGCGCCCAATGCTTTTGCAACGAGCTTAGGATTGACGCGTCTCTGAGTTTTCCCTGTATCCTTGATTTTCCTTGCCATGTTACTTGCTCCTTATTGTTGTTTCATTGCACATCGTATTTTCGAATCCTGTAAAATCGGCCGTCGAATTCGATCACCACTTCTCCCTGATTTGTTTCCCGGCCAAATCTATGCAGGAATTCTCTGAGCAATCCAATATTTTCCTCGAACTTCTCAGGATAGACGTATGTATAGATTATCTTCGTCTTCTCCTGGACAATATCACCGTTTTCAGGATTCAACCATGTGCCGTCTGCGGGCGGCAGCGCCGTTGCCCCGCCTCCTATACGAGCCAGGATTCCTTCAGCCGCCTGCACCCACCGGTCATAATTCTTTATCTGTTTGCCGTTTTTGTCTTTATTCGGAATGTATAAGGCCAGTTGCTGTATTGAGGGCTCTTCCGATGCCCCTAATACTCTTGCCAAAATCAAATCTATATCGCTCTCCGCCATGACTTTACATTATTACTTTTGGGGACAAAAGTCAAATAATGGTTTTTGAAATATCTATCATTCCCGACTTGAATGTCGTTGCCATAAAAATGCTTGACGTGACCTATCATCGCTCCGGCCATAAGAGAACTCGGCTAAAGCACGGGGAAGCCGTTCATGGGGCTTGAAACGCGGCAGCTACCGGTAGTCGTAGTCGATTTCGAGAACTCCCTCCCGGTGCTGGTTGACAGAGTCAAGAGAATAGGGATCGAAGATGTCCTTTTTTGGCATGCTTCGAACAATCAAGTGAGGCCGCCCAGACTTGACTCAGCTGAATGGCACCTTTACAAGGCTCTGCCGCCGGGCAGTGTCATTATTATTGACACTCTCAGGGCCGCCCAGGGACAGGACGAGAACGATTCCAGGCATATGGCCTTCATGATGACACAACTGAGAACTGATTCACAGGTTGCATATCAAGAATGTTGCTGACGAGTTGCTGCTGTATTTTATTATTGTCAGCATCCATTATATCAATCTGCAGAATCTTCAAACTGATTTGCCCTGTTTCAGTAGGAATGTTGTAGGTTGCGAGCAAGCAGCCGCGTTCAGGCTGACCCTTGAAGCGCGGATACAAAAGGAATACATTTTTACACTGATAACAAATTGCATAGGTAACGATTTGATAGATATCCGTTGACGTTAGGTTTATTTGTTCAGCACCATTAAACGGATTTTTGAATTTCGCATCAACAATATATCCTGGCGATGTTTCTTCTTTTCGAAATATCGTAATATCGGGGTACAAAGGAAACTGACTCGCAGCTCCCTGTTTTGCCAAATATCTTTCCGGCCCTTGATAGCGGACGTAGAATCCTGTGTCAAAGCCATAATTATCTATCAGTTTATATGCATAGTATTCAAATAGTTTATTCAGTGGCACTAAAAATGTGAAGGTATACTCGTCCCCGTCTGAAAAGCCCGGCTGTCTGTTGTAATAGAGTAGTTTGGCCATAGCATAAACAGGCCGATATACCTCAGTCATTCGATTAAAAATTACCCTATCGAAAATACCATTAAACAATCGAACAGGCTCAACCTCTTCAAGATGATTGAGCGCCAATTTCAATTTCTTTTTGTTTTCGCTTAGGCCTGTTTCGGATAATAGGTGCAGGATTACCGTCTTAAAAATCCGGTTTAATAGTGTGTTTTCGGTAAATGCATCGTAGCGGACATAGTGCCTATCTTTTCGAAATGAATTTTTCAGAATCGTTTCATGGAATAGTATTTTACCTTTGATAAATTGCCTATTTTCTTCGAATGGCTCATACGCGCGGTGAACATTTCTTTTAACGACATCCATGAAGCGAGATGCAAAAATACTGATAAATATTTCAAACAGATCATTGTCGCATGACTTAATAGATTGAGGATCCGGGATTTCCTTGTAACCCAAATAGTCCGAATAGGAAAGCAGGCGAAGCAAAAGAGATATCGAGGCATTCTTTTCTTCTTCAGCATCTATCGAGGCAAAATCTGCATATATTTTTGGCAAGATCTGAAGCCTGGTTCCGCCACGAGCAATGAAGCCAACATAGTGTTTTATAGACAAGACATCATTTGCCTGTAATGTTACATTCTGACTGCCAAGCAGGTCCTTTAATGCTAAGATATTACCCTGCTCTTCCGACGAAAGCTTTGGCAAAACTTGATTCTGTATATCCGAATATATCGAGATCAATCGTTGTTTCATTAACGCTCGGAACCCGGCACTAGCTCGAATAAATTTTCATTAATTCATTTTCAAATCGGGATACATTGCCGACCATATCTTTGTCACTTATGAAATTTATACTGCCATCCTCATTAAGGAATGCATTGCCAATAACATCCTTAATGGATTTGACATCATTGTAAAAATATTCCATCAAAAGAGGCAGCACCTTGTAGTACCACACATGATACAAATCGTGGCTGCCCGCAACATCAAGGAAATAAGCATGTCCTATTCTATGATCGCGATCGATTTTAGTCGCGATCTTGGCATTCAAACGGGCCAAGAGCTTCTGAAGGTCAACATTATTATTCACCTTCGGAGCCGGCACGATATTGGCATTATCGAAGATGTTCAAATCCGGTTCAAGCTCCACAAATGTAAACCTGCGTCGTAATGCCGTATCCAAAATGGCAATCGACCGATCCGCAGTATTCATTGTCCCGATGATGTATATATTCGCCGGTAAGGTAAATTGTTTGCGCGAATATGGCAATTCGCAACTAATCTTTTCCCTTTTATCTTTCTCGACCAAAGTAATTAACTCACCAAATATTTTCGAGATATTTCCTCTGTTGATTTCGTCAATAATCAGATAATAAGGTTCAGCGTTTGTTTTAATAGTTGCGGCTTTCACGACAGAAGTATTATCTTGTGCTAATCTCTTAATGTCAGCAAAATTGATGCGATCAAGTTCGTATATAGTCTTCATTGTAAGCCGTGTTTTGCCGTTGAGCTCATAAACATCACAGGGTTTGTCAAACTCTTTGATCCAAACAACCTTTCTTCGGTGTGGATAGGGATTATCCTTATCAGCGGGTTGATAATAATATTCGTCATCATCGATAACTGCTATATCCCGAATGGTGGTAGGGCTGTCGTAGATAAGGGCTATGTCACCTTTCTTCATTTCGTTTACCAAGGCATTAATAGAGCTTGCATCGTTTGTCGGTGTTGCCCCGCCTTCTTCTCTTTCCTCTTTAAGCATTGAATATATTTCTTCGTAAGATTTACCTTCTAGTGATTTATCCTCAAGCCACCCGATTGCAATTTCCTTACTCTTTTTGCAGGAGTCGTAGATATTTTCATCGCCCCAACGTCTTCCAAGAGAAACCTTCCATATACGGCTGGAATCATTAATATTGCTGATCACATCGCTCTTAATTTCAGATTTAAGGCCCTGAACAGATGCGGCATTGACGAGTTGGAGCAAAATGCCAGGTTCGATCCTGTATGCAACATGACCAGGGGAGTCTTCTCCTGCTGAGGCGGATTCTACTACAGGCCTTATACCTTCAATGAATTCTTCGTATGAATAGGATTGATGAAAAGTAATGAACTTTACTCTTCCTGTATTTGTTATTTCTTCAAACTTTTTGACAACACCACCATTGCTCATTTTTTCATAATTTTCAACTATCCTCATCGCAGCATAGGTTTTTCCTGTTCCAGGTGGGCCGTAGAGAATGAGGTTAGGATTAAACTTGAGGAGATTGGCATACTTATCATATTCTGCCAGCTCTTCATCATCATCCGGCCCATCATTATCAGTCCCGGCGGGTGCCTCACCGGTTTCACCTACTGCTGTTCGCGTGCCAGATGCGAAGTATCTCTTACGACCTACCAGAATGTTGTCGTAAAGGGCTATGGGGTTAGTCACCGTATAAAACCCGGACTCAGCAAGTGCCTGTAAAACAGACGTTAGATACGCCTCTTTCTTCCTCGCTTTGTCTTCTTTAGCATACTCAAGAAGCTTTTTCAGACTGTACCGTTCTTCCGCGTCATTCTTTTCGGCGTATAAGTTCCAGAGTGTTTCGTATGACTTCAAATTGCCGCCGTCCATAATTTCAATCGAAATTATTTCAATCTTCTCAGAATCATTGATTACAACTCTGACATCGCCCTCGCTATACTCTCTGCTGTAATTTTGAACCGTAACAAAGATATTACGAATATTCTTGAAGTCAATTGCCTCAGGCTCCGGACAACGAGCGCTGGTTGTGATTTTATGAAAACCGCATTTCTTAACGCTTTTTGAACTTTTATTCAATAAATTCAGATCAAGCTCAAAAAACCGATAGCGCAAAAATTCATCACTAAGTCTGATTGGCGGATCGAACGTCTTGATTTCATCAAAGAATACAACTCCAGAATCTTCTTTACGGATGGAATTGGGTTTCTGCCCATATTCCCGTACCCTCCAAAGACTCCCGATTTTCCCTTCAAAGATCGGATAAACATAGTCACCAGAAGTAATCCCTCCATACCATTCTGCACCTTCAGGCCCTGCAGTGTAGAACCTTTCTTTTATCTGTTCAGGATATTTACTGCTGAACTTGCCTAGATATAAAGCCATAAAGCCCTCCAAATATTTCAGTCTTCAGGTAAATTGATTATAAGTCTCCTTTTTATTCGTCGTCATCATACCCCCAGTCATCATCGGGTTTGCCTTCTTGCCATCCGTCGCTTCAGAGCCTTCTGAAAAACATTAATTGCTGTTTGACTTGCCGGTGCCATTATTGCCGATAATGGTAAGTGGGATGTCTGTCGACTGAAAGTCGATGGTTGTTTGAATGAGATTCTTGTATCCGTCTCTATATATACTCTTCAGTTGCATGGTGCCATTCTTATCATTGCTGCGCTATCCCACGGCCTTTTCAACTATGGCGTCAGCCAGTTGGACCTGAATATCTTGGGTCTCATTAATTCGATCTTTTAACTCATCGCACAGGGCGCTGAGTTTGTCGACTTTATCAACAATGCGATGTTGTTCAGTGAGGGGCGCTAGCGGTATTGACAGCTCCGAAACCAGCCCCATATTCAGACCGCGACGCTGATTTTGGCCCGTTATGTCTCGTATTTCATAGTATCGATATTTGAGCGAAAGCAGTAAGAATGTTGGGGCGATAATACTCTCGTCGAATGGGATCATCCCGACAAGCGACTGATTACATGCAGCAGGCACTTTTAGCAGTGCTACTGAAGCTCTTGTTTTGCCCTGCCCGTTTAGTGCAATCAACACTGTATTGGGCGGCAAGACTTTGCAGTTGCTATTGGCAAGTCCCTCCTCGGTAATTCTTCCTTCACAATCTGCTATGACTCCTTGATTGATATCGCCTGAAACAAGCCAACGAATTTCACCTCCGAAATATTCTTGCTTAAGAGTATTTGGTGTTGCTCCCGTTTGTAGGTCACATAATTCTCCGACACGCTTCCATGCCCAACCCACCGGCAGCTTGAATTCGTTAAGTAGGGTGGCACCATATTTTATTTCTTTGGGCTTTTTTCGAATTGACTTGAAGTATGCATTTCTTGCATTGCTAATATCTCTATCAATAGTTTCCTTTAGAGATTCGTTTTCCTTTTCAAATAGCCCGCGCAGCGCCATTCCCATTATCAGCTCTCGTAACTTACTTATGCCGTAGCTTTCCTGCTTGCCATTGCTGCCACGGCCAGCGGTGGCTTTGGCAGTTTGTGCAGCTGTCCAAATATCAAGACTTTCTGTTGTCAACTCCACAATTGATTTTGCCGAATTTTTCTCAAGAGCCTCGACAAGATTATTATTTATCAGGTTGTACAGTTTGGCTATTTCTTTCTGATGCCCAGCATATTTTCTTAGTAGTTTATCGGGATCATGGCTGATTTGCTCCCCTACATAAGGGTTCTTCATGTCGAGGTTATAGTTATGCGCTTTGATCTCGTCAATGGAAACTTTCCAGGCCTGTTCTGTTTCAACCCTTGAGGTAAAGCCATCAGCCTCGCTTCCCCACCAGTCGATTTCAGGCTGAAACTCCTCAAAGCGCATTGGATTGGTCTTGTTGTAGCTCTTCATGCCTTCTGGATAAGGGTGTTCATAATACCAGATGTGCTCTGTAGGTTTGCCCTTGGTGAAGAACAAAATGTTGGTTTTGATGCCTGTGTATGGGTTGAAGACGCCGTTTGGGAGCCGGACGATAGTGTGCAGGTTGCACTCCTCAAGAAGTTTTTCCTTGAGCCGGGTCTTCATGCCTTCACCAAAGAAGAAGCCATCCGGGAGGACCACGGCGGCACGGCCCTGATCCTTGAGCAAATGAATAATCAACGTCACAAACAGGTCTGCAGTCTCACGGGTCCGGAAAGTTGCCGGAAAGTTGTTTTCTATACCGTCCTCTTCCATACCTCCGAAAGGCGGATTGGTGACTATGATATTAACGCGGTCTTTATTGGTATAGTCACGCAAGGGACGGCTCAAGGTGTTGTCATGTTTAATATTTGTGGGCGTGTCTATGCCATGCAGGATCATGTTCGTGACCGCCAGCATGTGCGGCAGGGCCTTCTTCTCGACGCCATAAAGCGACGCGACAAGTTTTTCCTCGTTATCCCTGGTTTTGACATACTGCTCGCGCTTGTGATCAATGGTACATGTCAAAAAGCCGCCAGTGCCGCAGGCCGGATCGAGCACTGATTCTTCCAGCTTTGGGTCTATGCGGTTGACAACGAAACGGGTAACAGCACGCGGGGTGTAAAACTCGCCGGCATTACCTGCACTCTGAAGGTCTCTGAGTATCTGCTCGTAGATGCTGCCGAATGTGTGACGGTCGCTTGTGTTGTTGAAGTCTATTTCGCAGATTTTGTTAATGACCTGACGCATCAGCGTGCCGGACTTCATGTAGTTGTATGCATCCTCGAACACGTTGCGCACTACTCGGGCGCGCTCGCCTGCCGGACCATGCGTGACGAGTTTTTCCTTCAATGTAGGAAAGAGCTGCATGTTTACAAAGTCGGCCAAAGGCTCACCGGTAATCCCTTCTGGGTCTTTCGCCCAGGATCGCCAGCGCAGATGCTCAGGCAGGGGGGATTTGTAGTCGTCTTCGAGCAGTTCAAGTTCTGCTTCTCGGTCATCGAAGATTTTAAGAAAGAACATCCAGACCAACTGGCTTATGCGTTGGGCGTCACCGTCTACGCCGACATCCTTGCGCATGATATCTTGAATTGACTTTATGATTCCTGAAACGTTACTCATGCTGACTTTTCCTTATAGAACAGTGCTTGTTCCAATTCCTGAACTGCTGTTTCGTAATTGTCTTTGCCACCAAAAACATTATTGATAATTTCCATCGGGGTTCCTATGCTGCTGAATGGTTTCAGCTTTAGCACCTTGGCATTTTCGATCGCACCGACACCCCCATCGGCATATTTATCAAGCAGAGCGTTAAGGACTGCTTTTGCCTGATCCCCATATTTTGTGAAGTAGTTTCTTTTTTTGACATTATTAGCCCGCTCTTTTCTGGTTAGAGGGGGCTGATCATATGCAATATGACATATCAGATCAAAGTCGCTATAGTCCTTGCCGACTTCTTTGGCGAGGTTTTCAAGTATTATTCCGTGCTCTTCCAGCAGATCAATAATCGTCTGTTTCTTCTTCTCGGTGTTCCAACGCTTCAGGAATTCATCCAGCGATGCAAACTCTGTCTTGATCTGTTTACGGGTAAAGTCTTGGTAGGATTCAGTAATCAGATTGCCTTCAGGCCCATAATACTCCACTCTCTCAGCAACAATTTGGACCGGCACTCCGCTTACAACAATCTTATACTGCGGTTCACCATCCTCGCCATCATCATCGCCATCAGGTTCGTCTGGGTCTGGAGGAACAGGGTCATCATCATCGCCGGGCTCGTAGATTACAACCGGATCGCCGTCAAAGGCAGGATCTCTGAAAAGTTCCGTAGCTTTCTTGAAATCCATGATAGTGAAAAAGTACTTCTTGTACTCCTCGTCAATGCGCGTACCCCGCCCGATTATCTGCTTAAACACGGTCATTGATGTTATGGTCTTATCCAGAACGATAAGCTTGCAGGTCTTCGCATCGACGCCTGTGGTCAGCAGATCAGATGTAGTGGCAATGACGGGGAACTTGCTCTCAGGGTCGATAAAGTTATCAAGCTCGGCTTTACCCTCCGTGCTATCTCCAGTGATGCGCATAACATATTTGGGATTATCAATGGCAATCTGTCCAGCGGTATTAACGATTGCTGAACGCATCCTCTCGGCATGATCGATGTCTTCACAAAAGATTATGGTTTTTGCGAAAGAGTCAGTTGCGTTGAGCAGCTTCATTACACGCCTTGCAACCAGCTTTGTGCGCTGATTGAGCACGAGTATGCGATCCATATCTTTCTGGTTATAGGTTCGGCCTTCGATCTCCTGCCCGAGGTCGTCTTTCATGCCGGGTGGCGGAGTCCAACCCTGAATATCCTTGTCGATGTCGATGCGCACGACTTTGTAAGGCGCAAGAAAGCCATCCTCTATCCCCTGCTTAAGGCTATAGGTGTAGACAGGCTCACCAAAATAGGTGATATTCGAAACGTATTTTGTTTCTTTCGGAGTCGCGGTCATGCCAATCTGAATGGCATTTGAAAAGTACAAAAGGATTTCTTTCCATGCCGCATCATCTGCAGCGCTGCCTCTGTGACACTCGTCAATGACAATAAGATCAAAGAAATCAGGCGAAACGCTTTTGAATATCTTGTCAGCCTCGTCCGGGCCTGTTATGGCCTGATAAAGGGCAAGGTGAATCTCATATGCTGGATCGATCTTTCGGTTCTTGACTTTGGCCATTACTGAGCCGAAGGGTTTAAAGTCATTCACGAGTGTCTGATCGGCCAAAATATTCCGATCAACCAGGAAAAGGATTCTTTTTACAACTTTTGCCTTCCAGAGACGCCAGATAATCTGAAATGTTGTATAGGTTTTCCCGGTGCCAGTGGCCATGACGAGAAGAACCCGCTTCTGTCCTTTTGCTATTGCTTCAACAGTCCTGTTGATGGCATCTACCTGATAATAGCGGGGCTCCTTGCCTGAGCTGTCGAAGTGGTACGGCTCCAACACAAGGCTTTCTTCTTTATCTTCAATGCCACGGAAAGTCTTGAATCGCTCCCATAGCTCTTGAGGGGGCGGGAATGAATCGAGCGGCAACTGCGTTTCAATGTCTTCACCCTTTGCGGGTACTTTATTGTGAGAGGCAAAGGCGTCGCCGTTCGAACTGAATGCACTTGGCACCTGTAGTATTTCTGCATAACCCAGAGCCTGCTGCAGCCCTTGGCTGATCGTGCAGTTATTGTCTTTCGCTTCTACTACTGCAACCGGCACTCCAGGTTCTTTATGTAACACATAATCCGCAAACTTTTTCTTTTTCTTATTGCGGGACGACATCTCTCCCCTTACAACGACAGGGCCGGGCGTCAGCGTTACTTCGCGTCTGATTTGCTTGATGGGATCCCAGCCGGAATTCTTAATAGCTGGAGTTATAAACAGATCGCAGATATCTGTTTCGCTGAGTTCTTTCTTGTTGATATTATCCAATAGCGGCCTCTGCCTCAACGAGGGCAATCAGTTCGTTTCTCTCTTTTCCCCTTATCGGTTTCATTTATAGTTCACAATCTTCATAGCTGAGTGAATTAATAGCCTGAATTTTCTTCTTTGTCGCTAATCCTCCAGCAAGTCAGTTGCCCCAACGTCTTGAGCTCGTGCAAATAGAGCATTAAACTGAGTATCCTGAATTTTCTTTGCAGCACGTTGTTTTTTTATTGCAATATAGGGATTGTAAAGCAATACATAGTTATATCTGCCAGAAGCACCTTCTTTTGTAGAAATAAAGCCCATGGATTCCAGAGAACTCATCCTTGACGCCCAGGTAGTCACCGCACGTTGTCCACTGAATCCCGATTCAAAGGCAAGTTCAGCAGGATTCTGAATCACTACTAATGATTCATCAAATACCCGACACCACAGGCTCAAATACGTTTCGGATACAGGCTTGCCCTTAGGGGCTAATTGGTCCATAATCTGTAAAATATAAGGCATTGGTCGCGGTATGGTCGTAAACCCTTTCTGTTGAGTTCTATCCCACAGGAGATCAGAATCAAGCTTCGGCCATAGCTGCTTTCTTAATGCGAGGTTTTTTGATTTGATTTTAGAAGCCCGGACTCTGGTCTGTTTTATATTCATAATGATCCTCCGTCATCCATTACAATTTTTATAGCTGGCTTGAGAGGCAGAGTTTTGGAGGCTCAAGCTGAATATGCCACCGGAAGACATATCTCTCAAACCAACTACAGTTACATCATAGCCAAAAAAGCCTTTAATATTAAGGACTTTTATGCTGTAAGGCTTCTTGCGATCTGCAATCTCAAAGCTTACGTTATAGATGAGTTGCAATCAATATTACAACTTAATATTTTAAACTGCAATGATTATCGCAAATATTTTTTTATTAAGGACGTAATATCCAATAGTTGGGCACCAAGGCGTAGTGCTCATGGTTTCTTTGTGCTCAAGCGTGCTCCATGTGCTCGTGGTGCTCAGGGGATTGCAAAGGGGAACGTGAGCTGCTTATGAAAGCCATAAAAATCTTCCTGATAAGCCCTGCGACTTCTTTTCTCATGGCCACGTCATGTACATATCCCAATAACGTGTCCAAATAATCGTGTTCTATGGACATGTCGACGGCATCGACATATTTCCATGATATGTCGAAATATCAGCAAAATAGCGACACGTTAAATCTATATGTCGAAAACATCGACATATCACTGTGAGAGCAATTTGTAGAGCTTAACATTCAGATACAGATTCTCCTTCCTTCAGTGTTATATGTCGGTGAGGGTGGCGATTGACCCATTACGATATTGGCAATCTCAGGCAACTTGGCAACAACCCACCCCTCCGGCAAATCCCTTTCACCCTTCACCGATAGACCTCGTCATGGCTGCCGATGTCGAGAAGCAGGATCTCCTTCTCCGTGATCATTATTTTTAATGTGATGCGGTAGCCATGTGAAAGACTGACTGCCCATATATCTTTTAACTGCCCACCGAGGCTATGCAATTCAAGTCGCGGCTGAAATGGGTCTTTTTTCAGGTCATCGACTACGCGGGCGAATCGGTCCCTTAAGTCCGGATGTTTTTTGAAGAATTTATTTGCTCGTTTCAAGAAGTAATCGGAAGTTAAGATAGCGTACACTATCCCGCTTCCTCAATCGCCTTCAATAGTTCATCCGCAGACTTGAAACGTCGCACCTTCCCTGCCTTCACATCTTTCAGGGACTTTTTGATGCGCTCGCTGAATGCCTCGTCCTCAGCCTCGATGAGATCGCGATACCGCGTCTCTGTTATCACGACATATTGCGGCTGGTTGTTCTTGATAACATGAACAGGCCCATTCTTGAGCGCTTCATCTACTGCGGAAATTCCCTTTCTCTTGATTTCCTGTGCAGCTACGGTATTCATTGAGATGCTCCTTTCAGTACTCTATTAGGTACTGTATTTTACGTTACCGGGCAAATTATTGCAACCCGTCACGCCACTAGCGCCTCATTCATCTCCTGGATCAATAGGTCGAGTTCTTCCCCGAAGAGCTGCCACATCTTCCCAAGTCCGCCGTTTGCATTGAAGGGCGAGAGCTCAAGGTCCTCACGTTCCATATAAAATGAGTTCACGATATGGTCGCGGATCATTCGCAGCCATTCCATCATTTTCAGGAAGTCAAAGGTCATCTGTAGAAACTGCATGGCTGAAGTCTCAGCAAGTGACAACTACTGTCAAAATTGCGGTTTGTGGTTGACAGTCTAAGGCATCCAACCAGACAAAAACCAGACAATCAGGTGTGTAATGCCATATGAGCAGGGGGGCGGGGATGACCTAACCCCTTGTGATTTAATGGTGGAGCTGATCGGGATCGAACCGACGACCTCTTGAATGCCATTCAAGCGCTCTCCCAACTGAGCTACAGCCCCATTTCGGTAAACTTGAGAATAGCATCATTAAAAAAACAAAGTCAACATTTTCAGACTTCGAAGGCGTCTTTGATATGATCGATATTCTTTCTCCCGCCCTCAAAATCTATGCTCAGGACATCGAACCTGGCCGGCGGCTCCTTCCTGATCTTCTTAAGGTAGCTGAGGGCCACCTTCCTTATCTTGTCCCTCTTTCTCCGGTCAACCGCCTCGAAAGGATAGCCGAAGGAATCGCCGCGCCTGGTCTTCACCTCGATAAAAACAAGCACTCCCTGGTCATCGGCTACGATGTCGATCTCTCCGAAAGGGGTCCGGTAGTTTTTCTCGAGGATCCTGAATCCCTGTTTCCTGAGAAACCGGACGGCAAGCTCTTCCCCTTCCCTACCGAGGGTATTCATTGCCCTCGAGCCGCTCCAGCAGCTTCGGTATTCCCTCGATGTCCTTGATGTCTTTCTGGCAAAGGACCTTGAGTATGCCCCTGAACGCCGAGAACTCCTCCCATTGTCCCGTGAGGTTCCCCGAAAGCGAACTGTGAAGTTTTTCCCCTTTGTCGTCCCAGTCGAGCAATAGCATCACCTTCGGATACCGTTCTGCAATGTCCTCGCAGAACTCATAGATCCCCTTGCCGCCATGCAGCGTGATTACCTCCCCGGAAAAGCCGAGTGTTTTCAATGCGGTGGCGTCTCTCTTGCCCTCGACGATAACCGGGACCCTCTTATTCACCTCGGCGAGGGCTTCCAGCACCTCCCTGAGCCGTCCGGCTCTCTCGATATCATCCGGTGAAGGCATTTTCTTGCTCGTGTTGAGCATAGTTCCCGATAACCCTCTGATTTCCCGACAATTTCTCCGTTTCCGCTACGATCGGCCTCCACCCCGGTCGTCCATTGAGGAGCTGTTTTTATGATAAAACAATCGGGGCCGGAATATCTACCGAAATCAAAGACTTCCCCGCGTTAGGATTTATTGACAATAATTGTAATTTCATATATTTTAGTGATATGGCGGTAAAACTAGGACAGCTGTTAATTGCCTCGAGCATCATCTCCGAAGACCAGCTGAAGCAGGCCCTTAGCGTCCAGAAAAAAGAGGGGGGACGACTCGGCACGAATCTTGTTAAGCTCGGTTTTATCACCGAGGACAAGCTGGTCGCGTTCCTCAGCAAACAGTACGGGGTCCCCGCCATCAGCCTCGCCGAATACAAGATCGAGCCGGCCGTTTTGAAGCTCATACCGGCCGACATGGCCAAAAAATATCTCATCATGCCGGTGGCAAGGGTTGGCGCAACGCTCACCATCGCCATGGCAGACCCGTCGAACGTCTTTGCGATCGACGACGTGAAGTTTATGACCGGTTATAACGTCGAAGTGGTAGTCTCAAGCGAGTCGGCGGTCATTGGCGCAATCACGAGTTGCTATCTCGGCAAGGGAGAAAGCATGCTTGCCACCCCGTCCCAGACATCTTCGACGCCGACGATGTCGATCCAGGCGAAAGACTACACCCTGGGAGACGATGACTTATCCAACGGCAATTTCGACGGCGGGGCCTTCGACGAGGGCCCCAGCGTAAACGTCGACGAGTTCGACAAGATCGTCGGAAGCGCGCTCGACAACGTCGACGTCCTTGAGGAGAAGGAAGATTCGGAGGTCGTAAAGGATGTTGAAGCGCCGATCGTAAAACTCGTCAACGGCATCTTCGTCAACGCGATAAAATCCGGGGCGAGCGATATCCACGTGGAGCCCTATGAAAACTCTCTCAGGGTCCGGTACCGGGTGGACGGCGTCATGTACACCGTAATGAACCTCCCGACGAAGATCAGGGCGGCGCTCACGTCGAGGATAAAGATCATGTCGAAGCTCGACATCGCCGAGCGGAGGCTGCCCCAGGACGGCCGCATCAAGCTGAAACTGGGCAAAAAGCGCGACATCGACTTTCGCGTGTCCGTGCTCCCCTGCCTTTTCGGCGAAAAGACCGTCCTTCGGCTTCTGGACAAGGGGAACCTCCAGGTCGACCTTACCAAATTGGGCTTTGAACAGGGGGCGCTCGACGACTTCATGGAGTCCCTGAACAAGCCCTACGGGATGCTTTTGGTCACGGGACCGACCGGAAGCGGAAAGACCACGACGCTCTATTCGGCGCTGAACTACCTCAATAAGGCTGACACCAACATCATGACGGCGGAAGACCCGGTCGAATTCAATTTCATGGGGATCAACCAGGTCCAGGTGAAGGAGGAGATAGGTCTTACGTTCGCTGCGGCACTGAGGTCCTTCCTCAGGCAGGACCCCGACATCATCATGGTCGGGGAGATCCGCGACTTCGAGACCGCCGAGATCGGCGTCAAAGCGGCGCTCACCGGGCATCTCGTGCTGAGTACGCTGCATACAAACGACGCCCCCGGCACGATCAGCAGGCTTCTCAACATGGGTATCGAGCCCTTTCTCGTCTCCTCTGCCGTGATCCTGATCCTTGCCCAGCGGCTCGCGCGGAGGATATGCGCTCAGTGCAGGGAGGAAGAAAAGATCCCTCCCCAGGCGCTGCTCAAGGTAGGCTTCACCGAAGAGGAATCCAAGACGTTAAAGTGCTACAAAGGAAAGGGCTGTCCGACCTGCAACGGAACCGGATATAAGGGCCGCGTAGCCCTCTACGAGGTTATGCCGATCAAGGACGAGCTCAAGGAGCTGATCCTCGAAGGCGCCTCCACCGCCGAAATCAAGAAGGCGGCGATCCGCCTCGGGATGAAAACCCTGAGGATGAGCGGCATGACAAAAGTCGGCGAGGGCGTCACCACGATCGAAGAGATCATGCGGGTGACCTTCGGCGATTAATAAGGAGATAATGAATGGCAAGCATCTATGACCTGTTGAAAACCATGATCGAGCGGGGCGCTTCGGACCTGCATATTACCACCAACAGCCCCCCGAGGCTGCGGGTCGACGGCAAGCTGATCCCCCTTGATCTGCCGGCACTCAGCCCGGCGGAGACCAAGGCGGTCTGTTACAGCATCCTTACCGACAGCCAGAAGCATAAATTCGAGGAGAATAATGAACTCGATCTTTCGTTCGGGGTGAAGGGGCTGAGCAGGTTCAGGGGAAACATTTTTATGCAGAGGGGCGCAGTCGCCGGGGCCTTCCGGACAATCCCCTTCGAGATCAAGACGTTTCAGGACCTCGGGCTTCCCGAAGTAGTCAATGAGCTCGTGAAGAAGCCCAGGGGGCTGATCCTGGTGACGGGCGCCACCGGAAGCGGCAAATCCACCACGCTCGCGGCCATGGTCGACCGGATCAATTCTGAACGATACGACCATATCATCACGGTGGAAGACCCTATCGAGTACCTTCACGGCCACAAGAAATGCCTGATCAACCAGCGGGAGGTGAATGCTGACACCACGTCCTTCCGGGCCGCGCTGAGATATGTGCTCAGACAGGACCCCGACGTCGTGCTAATCGGAGAGATGCGCGACCTCGAGACGATCGAGGCGGCGCTCACCGTGGCGGAAACCGGTCATCTGACACTTGCGACCCTTCACACCAACTCGGCAGTGCAGACGATAAACCGTGTCATCGACGTCTTTCCGCCCCATCAGCAGGAGCAGATACGCGTGCAGCTCTCCTTCGTGCTCGAAGGAATACTCGCCCAGCAGCTTATCCCGAAGAAAACCGGCAAGGGGCGCGTGCTCGCAATAGAGCTCCTGATTCCGAACCCGGCCATCAGAAACCTGATACGGGAGGACAAGATCCACCAAATCTACGGCATGATGCAGACCGGACAGGCGAAATTCGGCATGCAGACGATGAACCAGTCCCTGATCGAGCTATACTCCAAAGGGCATCTTTCTTATGAGGACGCAATAGGCAGATCGCCGGTGCCAGAAGAATTAATCACAATGCTCCAGAGGCTCACGAACGCGCCGTCTGGACGCGGAAGGTAGGGAACACATGGCTAACGTGTTTGAATGGTCCGGGAAGACGAGCAGGGGGACTATTGAAACCGGAGAAATCACGGCCGGCTCGAAGGAAGAGGTGATCGCCCAGCTCCGGAAAAAGAACATCGTCCCCACGATCGTGAAACCGAAGGAGAAAAAGAGTCTTTCCCAGATAAGTTTCGGCACAGGCATAACGGACAAGGACATCGTCGTCTTTACCCGGCAGTTCGCTACGATGATCGATGCAGGCCTGCCGCTCGTGCAGGCGCTCGAGATTCTTTCGACGCAGGTCGAAAACAAGTTTCTTGCCAAAACGCTCGTCACCATAAAGGGGGATGTCGAATCCGGCTCGACCTACGCAGATGCGCTGAAGAAGCACCCCAAGGTGTTCACTGACCTGTACGCGAACATGGTCGCCGCGGGTGAGGCCGGCGGTATACTCGACACGATCCTGAACCGTCTCGCCGCCTATATTGAAAAATCGATGAAGCTGAAGAAGAAGGTCAAAGGGGCGATGACCTACCCGATAGTCGTCACCTGCATCGCCGTCCTCGTCATCGCGATCATCATGATCTTCGTGGTTCCGACCTTTTCGAAGATGTTCGCAACTCTCGGCGGCACGCTCCCTCTTCCTACCCTGCTCATCATCAAGCTGAGTAATTTTCTTGCCGGTCTCGGAGGTCTTCTGTCATTCCTCACGATCGTCGTCCTGATCGTGGTCTACGGCCAGATCAGAAAGACGGAAAAAGGCAGGATCATTACGGACAGGATATTCCTGAAGCTGCCGATCTTCGGCCTCCTGCTGAGGAAAGTCGCGGTGGCGAAGTTTACGAGGACGCTGAGCACCCTCATCAGCAGCGGCGTCCCGATACTCGACGGTCTCGAAATTACGGCAAAGACCGCCGGGAACAAAATTATCGAACATGCGGTCATGGACGTCCGTTCCGCCGTTTCGGAAGGAAAAACGCTCGCGGAACCCCTCTTGAAATCGAAGGTCTTTCCGCCGATGGTGACCCATATGATCGCGGTCGGCGAATCCACCGGCGCGCTCGATGCGATGCTGAGCAAAATCGCGGACTTTTACGACGACGAGGTGGACAACGCCGTTGCGAACCTCACAGCGATGATGGAGCCGATGCTGATGGTGTTCCTTGGCGGCACGGTCGGATTCATCGTCGTCGCGATGTATCTGCCGATCTTCAAACTCATTACGCTCATCAAATAACGAAGCATGGGCTGATGCCGGAAGATGCGCTTTCCTTAAGGGTGAAGGCCCTGATCAGCTTCAGGGCCGTCTTCGTCACGCTGCTGCTCGGCGCCTCGTTTCTCTTCAGGATCGATTACTTCTACGATCAGCCGCAGTCGCTCTCCTATCTGATCGTCTGTCTGTATTCGCTAACGATCGTCTACTCTCTCCTTCTGGGGAAGGTGAGGAACATCGTCTTATTCACGTATGTCCAGCTGCTCATCGACGTCATCGCCGAGATTGCGCTCATCTCGATGACAGGGGGGGTGGAGAGCTGGTTCTCTTTTATCCTGATACTGACGGTGCTGTCGTCGAGCATCGTCCTTAACCGAACGGCCGGATATATCATTGCAAGCGTCAGCGGCATCCTCTACGGAGCGCTTCTCGACCTGCAGTATTATGGCGTCCTCCCTATAGCCCATGAGATTGTGACCCGTGAAGGGGAGTTTCTTTACAACATTTTCGTGCATATCCTTTCGCTCTATGTTACCGCCTACCTCGGCGGATATCTTTCGGCAAGCCTTGAAAAGGCATCGCAGACGATCGAGGAAAGGGATACCCATCTCAAGGAACTCGAGCTGTTCAATACAAAGGTGATCGAGAGCCTTCCGAGCGGCCTTTTTACAAGCGACCGGGATGGCAACGTACTGGTCTTCAATCGCGCGGCAGAGGAGATCACCGGCGTCGGGAAAGACCGCGTAATCGGCGGAAGCATAAGCGAGGCGCTCCCCTTCCTTACCTTCCCCTTCCGGGAAGGCCGACGTGAAGAGCTGATGCCTACGGAAAACGGCGAGGGAAAGATACTCGGCATGACTGTTTCCGGACTGAAGGACGCAGGCGGGCAGGAGACCGGGTTCATCGGCATCTTTCAGGACCTGACGCCTTTTAAGGCCCTCGAGGCTGAAATCAAGCAGAAGGAAAAATGGGCCGCGATCGGAGAACTCTCCGCCAACATCGCACACGAGATAAGGAATCCGCTGGCGTCGATGAGAGGGTCTATCGAGATGATCAGGGACGACAGGATCCCGCTCAAACACAAGGAAAAGCTGATGGGGATCGCGCTGAAGGAGATGGAGCGGCTCGACAACATCATTACGGACTTCCTCACCTATTCCCGCCCCCGCCCCATCGAGCCGAGGCGGGTCGACCTCCACCTTCTCCTCGACGAAACCCTCTCCCTGCTCAAAAACGCCGAGCAGAACATGGGGAATATCGGGATCAGAAGAGATTTTGAGGGGCCGCTCTATGCGCGGGTGGATCCGCAGAAGATCAGACAGGTGTTCTGGAACCTTGGTATCAACGCTATCGAATCGATGAAGGACGGCGGGGAGCTGGTGGTGTCGGCAAAGAAGGGAGAGAAGTCGGTCAGCATCTCTTTTTCCGACACCGGACCCGGGATCCCCCCTTCGCAGACCGAAAAGATCTTTTATCCCTTTTTTACCACCAAGGATGAGGGCACCGGGCTGGGACTGTCGATCGCCTATCGGATCATCGAGGAGCACCGCGGAAGGCTTTCCGTCAAGAGCGTTCCTGGAATAAAAACCGTCTTTGAGATTATACTAAACGCGGAAGATGGAAAGCCCGAAGATGGAAAGCTCCAAGGGTAGAATACTCATCATCGAGGATGAGCGGAGCATGCGCGAGGTGCTCAAGATCCTTCTCGAAGAGGAATCATACGACGTCACCACCGCGACTGACGGGGTGGAGGGGCTCGACTATATCCGCAGCAATATCTTCGACGTCATCATTACGGACATCAAAATGCCTAAGGCGGACGGCTTCGCGATTCTGAAAGAGGCAAAGGAAATCGCACCGTCGACAATCGTGATCATGGTGACCGCCTTCGGGACGACCGAGTCTGCGATCGAAGCGATGAAACGGGGGGCCTACGATTACATCCACAAGCCTTTCAAGATCGACGAAATCCGGCTGATCGTAAAAAAGGCCTTTGAGAAAAAGAACCTGAGCGAGGAACTCTCGCTTCTCCGCGAAAAGTTCCATACGTCATACCGCCTCGAGAACATCATCGGCAAGAGCTCGCGGATGATGGAACTGTTCCAGCTGATTCCCCGGGTCGCAAACAGCAGCTCGACAGTGCTGATTACGGGAGAGAGCGGCACCGGCAAGGAACTCGTCGCATCGGCTCTCCATAACCTCAGCCCGAGGAAAGACAAGAATTTTGTCACGATCAACTGCGCCACCTTCCCCGAGGGGCTTCTCGAATCCGAGATGTTCGGCCATATGAAGGGGTCTTTTACCGGCGCGGTATTCAGCAAGTCCGGACTCTTCGAGATCGCCGACGGCGGCACCTTCTTTCTCGATGAGATCGGAGAGATGCCGCTGTCGCTCCAGTCGAAACTTCTGAGGGTGCTCGAAAACGGGACGTTCAGGAGGGTCGGCGGAACAAGTGACATCACCGTGAACGTCAGAGTGATCTCTGCCACCAACAAGAATATCGCCGAGGCGATAGCGGCCGGAAGCTTCCGGGAAGACCTTTACTACCGGTTGAACGTCGTGCCGATCGAGATCCCCCCCCTCAGAGAGCGCCGCCCGGATATCCCTCTCCTGGTGGACCATTTTCTCCTGAAGTATTCGAAGTCCCCCAAGAGGGTGACTCCCGAGGCGCTTGAATTTCTGATGAACTATCACTGGAAGGGAAATGTGCGGGAGCTCGAGCACATTATCGAGCGGGTCGTCCTGCTTTCGGACCGGGAGACTATCGGTCCGGAAGACCTGCCGCCGGAAATCCTCCAGACCGCCGGAAATCTCGGGTGTCTTCCCGATCTCGACGAAGAAGGCTTCGACCTCGAAAACCTGCTCGAACGGATCGAGAAAGACTACCTCCTCAAGGCCCTCGAAAAATCGCGGGGCGTAAAGACCGAAGCCGCCAGGACCCTGAGCCTCTCCTTCCGTTCGTTCAGGCACAGACTCTCGAAATACGGGATCAAATAATGGCTCTGAAACTCGGAGAGGCGCTGGTAAAAGAAAGTCTGATCACTCGCGAACAGCTGAAGCTTGCGCTCGAGAGACAGGTCATCTTCGGGGGAAGGATAGGCACGAACATCGTGGAGCTCGGCATACTAACGGAAAAAGACCTGTCGGCCTTTCTGAGCCGGTTCTTCAAAATCCCGGCCGTGGCCCCCGCGCAGATCGCCTCGGTAGACCCGGAGGTGATCGAATGCATAAGCCGGGAATTGGCCGAGAAATACAAGGTCGTGCCGTTTAGGAAGGACCGCAACAGGCTCCATGTGGCGATGCTCGACCCGCGTTCGATGCAGAGCGTCGACGAAATACGCTTTATCACCGGCTATGAAGTCATTCAGTACAGCATCTCCGAACTGCGATTCCTCTATGCCCTCGAAAAGTTCTACGGGGTAGAGAGAGACCTGCGCTATATCAGCATCTTCGGGAAGGAAGAAGAAAAGGAAACGCCCAAGAAGGATACCAAAGAGCAGGTGATGAAGGTGAAGGAGCAGTTTGCCAACGCAAGGGAAAAAGAGGAGATCATCGGCATCCTGCTCAACGAGTCGAAGAAGATCGCCTCACGAGCAGCGATCTTCATTCTGAAGGGCGCCAAAGTGACGGGCTGGAAGGCCCGCGGGCTGGACGTCGAAAATCTCGACATCGCCGTGGCGCCCAATTCCGTCTTCTCGGAGGTAATCGAGCGGAAGAATTACTACCGGGGGCCCCTTCTGAAGATACCCGCCAATGATCCACTGATTGCAGCGGTGGGCGGGACCCCTCAGGATTGCCTCCTGCTCCCTATCCAGATCAGGGACAAGACCATCGGCCTCCTGTACGCGGACAACGGCAACACGGCGGTCATGGATGCAAGCCTTACCTACATCAATTCCCTCGTGACGATGGCGTCTTACAGTTTCGAGATCGTCATCCTCAGAAGAAAGATCCTCGACCTGTAGGCCCGGCCGGTCGTAAGCGGGGCTTTTTCCTTTCTCCCCGCAGCCACTTGATTTCGCCCGTCATGTCCCTGTATCCTTGCTATATGCTTACCGAAACAGTCGACTTTCTCATCATCGGAAGCGGAGTCGCGGGACTCAGGGCTGCCATCGAACTGGCGCCCCACGGCTCCGTCCTCGTGGTCACAAAAGACAAGCCTTCCGAAAGCAGCACCGAATACGCCCAGGGAGGCATCGCCGCGGCGATCAGCGACGAGGACCAGGTGGGCATCCACCTTGAAGACACGCTCAAGGCGGGGGACGGCCTCTGCAGGGAAAACGCCGTCAGAACGCTCGTTGAGGAAGGCCCGGAGAGGATTATGGAGCTGATATCCTGGGGCGCGGAATTCGACCGCGAGGGACTGAAGCTCGCGCTCACCCTCGAAGCGGCCCATTCACGCAGGAGGATCCTGCATGCGCACGGCGATTCGACAGGGAAAGAACTGGAACGGGTCCTTCTCACCAAGGTTCGCTCCATGCCCTCGGTCCGGAAATATCCCTTCGCCCTTACCACGGACCTGGTGATGAACGGCGGAGAATGCCACGGGGCTTATGTGCTGCGGGAAGGGAAAGTGACCGCCCTCCACGCAAAGGCGACACTGCTCGCAACAGGCGGGGCCGGACAGATCTACGCCAGGACGACGAACCCTCTGGTATCGACCGGCGACGGGATGGCGATCGCATTCAGGGCAGGCGCCCTGCTCGAGGACATGGAGTTCGTGCAGTTTCATCCGACCAGCCTTTTCCTCCCCTCGGCCCCGCACTTTCTCCTGAGCGAGTCGATGAGGGGGGAAGGGGCGCGGCTGCTGAACGTTCACGGGAGGGGATTCATGGAGGATTACCACCCGATGGCGGAACTTGCCCCCAGGGACGTCGTGTCCCGGGCGATCATTTCGGAAATGGTGAAGACCGGAAGCGATCATGTGTACCTGGACCTCAGGCATATGGGAAGGGAATTCGTAAAAAACAGGTTTCCGCGGATATATTCAACCTGTCTGCTCTACGGCGTGGATATCACTGCGGATCTCGTCCCCGTCTCGCCGGCCGCCCATTACATCATGGGCGGCGTCAAAACAAACCTCCAGGGCGAGACGAACATCAAGGGACTCTACGCGGCGGGCGAAGTGGCCTGCACGGGGGTGCATGGAGCAAACAGGCTCGCTTCCAACAGCCTGCTTGAGGGGCTGGTCTTCGGGGCGAGGGCCGGCAGGGCGGCACTGACGTCGACTGTGGTCCCAAAACAGTCTGCCGCCTCCGGAGGGGGGGCAGACACGATCGGGGAATGCGAGGCGATACGCCTGCAGCTGAGAACGCTGATGTGGGAGAAGGCGGGCATCATACGCTGCGGGGAATCGCTCGGGGAAGCGCGTCAGGGAATCCGCCGCTGGCAGAGGATATCGCGGCAGACCTTTCTCACGAGGCCGGAACTCGAACTGAAGAACATGATCTTGCTCTCCGCCCTTATCGTGGAGGCGGCGCTCCATAGGAAAGGGAGCGTCGGGGCCCATTACAGGACCGATTTCAAGGAAAGGGGAGAGGAATGGCAGCGGCATGACGCATGGGACAGGGAGCGTTTCGGGGTCTCAGCAGAGATTCCGGGGAAGGGTCGCCGCTGACCCGGGGATAAGACCGCAACCGTACTGCCCGCCTCATCGTCCCTCCTCAGTAATCGTTGATCATATTGATCAGGCTCCTCAGCCGACCGAAATCTCTCCGCCTGAAGTCCAGGACAAGCCGCGGAAGATGGGCAAGTTCGGGTTCGTCCGCCTCCTCCGGCAGAGGAGGTGATAGGACGATCTGGCCGCTCGGCGTAAGGATATCGCGGAAAAGACGGTCCAGCTCCCTCGCGGCCTTGGGAGCGATCGTAGAGGTCATCCTGATCACAAGACGTTTCTTCACATATCTGAGACTGTGATAGCGGCGATAGAAATGGTCGATCCTCTCGATGGCGCCGCCTACCGAATCGACGCGCTCGAAGAGATTGAAATCGGTAGGGGCGATATAGCCCTGGGCCAACAGCTCGTCTTCGAAAAAACGGAGCCACTTCACCCAGTATTCTCCTCCCGGCTCGTCCACGAGGATAAGCGGGAGCGGGTCGCGCTTGCCGGTCTGCACCAGGGTAAGCGTTTCCATCGCCTCGTCAAGCGTACCGAACCCCCCGGGGAAGAGGGCAATCGCATGCGCCTCTTTGAGAAAGGCCACCTTCCTGTTAAAAAAATATTTATACGTGATAAGCCGCGGGTTCCCTTCGAGCACCGGATTGGGTTTCTGCTCGAACGGCAGCCGTATATTCACCCCGAACGAGTGCTCGGGGCCTGCCCCTTCGTTGACCGCCTGCATGATGCCGGGGCCTGCCCCGGTGATCACCATATACCCCGCGGCGGCGAGGTCCTTGCCGAGCTGCCGGGCCATCATATACACCGGCTCCTTCGGTTTCGTCCGCGCGGAACCGAAGACCGTCACCTTTCTGACCTTTGCATAAGGACCGAAGATCTTGGCCGTAAACCGCATCTCCTTGAGCGTCGAATTCATCAGCTTGAGGTCGGCCCTCTCTTCGTCTTCGAGACCGGCCTTCAGCGCGGCCACAATCATCTCCCGCACGATCTCGGAATGGTGTACGTTGCCGGCAAACTCCATCAGCCGGTCGATTGCTTCGTCTACCTGGTCATTTGTTCTCGTAAAATGGAGGCTCATAGGATCATTTCCCGTGCCGCGGCACGACTGCCGGCGGCGTCCCTTCTCAACGTTTCGGCGTGGTTTACTGTATCAAACCGGGACTTGTCTTTGTCAAGCCCGGACTTATTTCCCTGTTGTGAGAACGTCCGTCATGTATAATAGAAGCCCTGAGAGATTGACCCGAGATGCGAGAAAAACAGACTTCAATGAAGGCAGTGACGAGATCGCTCGGTCTCGTCTTCGGCGACATCGGCACAAGTCCCATCTACACGCTTACCGTCGTCTTCATGATCCTTGCGAGGAGCGAGGAGAACGTCCTTGGGGTCGTCTCGCTCGTCGTCTGGACGCTCGTCGCCCTGGTCACGGTCCAGTACGCATGGATCGCCATGAACCTCAGCAGACGCGGAGAAGGCGGGACGATCGTGCTGAGAGAGATACTTGCCTCGACGCTCAAGTCGAGAAAAGCGGTCATCTTCGTGTCGATCCTGTCGTTCATCGGCATCTCACTTCTTATGGGCGACGGCGTTATCACCCCGGCGATCAGTATCCTGAGCGCGGTGGAAGGCGCCGTGCTGATACCGGGGTTCGAGCATCTCTCCAAGACCGTGATCGTGCTCACCTCGATGGCGATCGCCGTGGTCCTCTTCGCCGTCCAGAGCAAAGGCACCGAAAAAGTCGCGGGCGCCTTCGGGCCGATCATGATACTCTGGTTTGTGGCGCTGAGCCTGAGCGGCATTTTTTCGATTGCGGACTCCCCGGAGGTCTTGAAGGCCCTCTTCCCCTGGTACGGGATCAAATACCTGATTGACAACGGGCTCAAGGGGTTTATCGTTCTTGGGGAGATCATCCTCTGCGCAACCGGGGGCGAGGCCCTTTATGCCGATATGGGCCATCTCGGGAGCGGACCGATCAGGCAGGCCTGGGCGGGGGTCTTTGTGGCGCTCGTTCTGAACTACCTCGGACAGGCGGCGTTCCTGTTACAGCATCCCGGGGCGAGGAATATCCTGTTCGAGATGATCATTCACTACGCGCGGCCGCTGTACGTGCCCTTTCTTCTCCTCAGCATCGCCGCAACGATTATCGCCTCGCAGGCGATGATCAGCGGCATGTTCTCGATCGTGTATCAGGGCATCAACACCAGGGTAATGCCGATGTTCAAGGTGGACTACACCTCCCAAGAAAGGAGGTCGCAGATCTACATAGGCTCGGTGAACTGGTTCCTCCTTCTTGCTGTCCTGTTTATCATGCTCGAATTCGAGGAATCTAGCCGGCTGGCGGCGGCCTACGGTCTCGCGGTCACAGGCACGATGACGCTGACCGGGATCATGATGATAATGATCTTCGCGCTCAAGAAGCAGCCCTGGTTCGTCGCGCTGGCGGCTGTGGTGACCGGCATCGACGCCAGTTATCTGTTCGCCAACTTCTACAAGATACCCCACGGCGGCTACTGGTCGCTGATCATCGCCTCGATCCCTCTTGTGACGATCGTGCTGTATACCCAGGGGCAGAAGCGGCTCTACCGGATGATGGATTTCATGCCGCTCGAAGATTTCCTGCTCAAGTTCAACCGGGTCTATGAAACGGGCGAAAAGATAAAGGGGACGGTGCTGTTTCTCCTGAAGGACGTCAAGGAGATCCCTTTCTATATCACCCAGACGATGTTCTACCACGGAATTATCTACGAGGACAATATCTTCGTATCGGTCATCAAACGCGACGACCCCTACGGCATCATCGGGTTTTTCAAGGATGACCTCGCGAAGGGATTGCGGGTCTTCGAGATCCAGATGGGGTACATGGAAGTGATCGACGTCGAGGAGATCCTGCGCGAGGCCGGGATCGACGAGCGTGTCGTCTTTTACGGACTCGAGGACATCACGACCCGAAACGTGGTCTGGAAGTCCTTCGCCGTGATCAAGCGGCTGACGCCGACGTTCATCCAGTTTTACAAATTCCCGCCGAAGAAACTCCACGGGGTGCTCACGAAAGTGGGGATGTAACTGCGGCGTCACACGAGCCCGAAGACCACCTCCCGCTCCTCCATATCCACCCTGTCGAGCCGCAGCCTCAGTTCCTGTCCTATCTTGAACGTCTTCTTCTTGTGCCTTCCGTAGAGCGTCATGTTGGAGTCGTTATACTGATAGAAATCGTCCGTCATATGGGAGACGTGGAGGAACCCCTCGACATAATAATCGCGGAGCCTCACCCTCACCCCAAACGGCGTCACCCCGACTACCTTCGCGTCGAATTCCCGCCCCACCTTGTCCTTCATGAACCACGCCCTCATCGCGGCCACCACCGCCCGTTCGGCGGTATCGGAGAGCCGCTCGGTGCGTGAAGAGCTGTAGGCGATGTCCGGCAGCATGGATTCCAGCTCCTTCATCCTCGTGTCCGAAATGCGTTTCTTCGCGATCGCCTCCCTGAGTATCCGGTGAACGACGAGGTCGGGATAGCGGCGTATCGGCGAGGTGAAATGGGTATAGCAGGCCGAGGCAAGTCCGAAATGGCCGACGTTGACCGGAGAATATCTCGCCTGTTTGAGGCTCCTCAGCACAACATAATTGATGATCTCTTCTCCTGCAGTCCCCTTGATCGAAGCAAGAAGGTCCGAGAAATCCTTCGGACGCAGGTTCTTCCGCGGCGTCCTCCAGAAAGGCCTCACCACCTTGAGGACCTCTTCGAGTTTCATCGGGTCGGGCTCTTCGTGTATACGGTAGAGGCTCGGCACTACATGGCCTTCGAGATACTCGGCCACCGCCTCGTTTGCGGCTATCATAAACTCTTCGATGATCATATGCGCGAAATTTCTCTCGGCCTTCAATATCGCCTCCGGATGCCCCTGGAGATCGAGAAGGATCTCGGGTTCCGGAAGGTCGAAATCGAGGCTGCCGCGCGCGAGCCTCTTCTCCCTCAGAATACCGCAGAGTTCCTCCATCAGATCGAAGTCGCCGAGGAGTGAGGCATATTTGACCCGCTCGGCCTCGTCCCGGTCGACGACGATCTTCTTTACCGAGGTGTAGGTCATTCTCTCGTCGCTTTTGATAAGGCTCGGATAGAATTTTGCAGCGGTCCTCGTCCCAGCGCCGTCGAAGTCCATCTCGGCCGTAAAGGCCGGCCGCTCCTCGCGGGGTCGGAGGCTGCAGAGGTTTTCGGAAAGCTCCTTCGGAAGCATCGGGATCACCCTGTCGGGGAAATACACGCTCGTCCCTCTTTTTCTCGCCTCGATATCGAGCGCCGATCCCCACGACACATAAAAGCCAACGTCGGCGATATGCACCCAGAGCCGGTAGCCGTCCCCGGTACGGCGTACCGACACCGCGTCGTCGAAGTCCTTCGCCCGCTCCCCGTCGATCGTCACCGTCGCGAGGCCCCTCAGGTCCTTTCTCTTTTCCGCGCCGAAATCTCCGGCCGGACCGGCCGCGACCGTCTTCGCCTCGTCGCCCGCCTGCTTGGGGAACTTCCTCGGCAGGCTGAATTCATCGACGATCGCCTCTATCTCGGACTTCGGGTCGTCGGGCTGCTCGATAATCTTCACCACTTTGCCGGAGGGCGGGCGCTTGTCAGTGGGATAATCGATAATTTCGGCGATGACGAGATCGCCATGCTTTGCCTTCCCCTTGTCCTTGGGAGAAATATATATGTCAAAGGGGATCGTCTTGCCCTTCGGCCGGACATAGATCGCAGTTTTTGTAACGTCAAGCTTCCCGGCCACCCGGGCCAGAGCGCGCTCGAGTATCCGTATGACCCTGCCGCCCCTTCGCTTCACGTTTTCGACCCTCGCGATGACCCTGTCGCCGTTCATGGCGCCCATCGCCTGGCCAGGCGGGATGAAGATGTCCCTCTCCCCCGGCTTCTCGGAGATGACAAAGCCAAAGCCGTCCCGATGCGCCTCGTAGTAGCCGGTCAGGAGGCTCATGTCTTCCGCCGGGCCGTAGAGGCCTTTTCTGGTGCGCACGATCTGCCCGCCGGCCACCAGTTCCCTCAGTGCCCTCTTAAGCGCCCTGCCCTCGGCCTTGCTGAGGCCGAGGAGATACAGCAGCTCCCTGAAGGAAAGGGGCTTGCCGGTCTTTTCCTTGAAGAATGCCGCAACCGTCTCTTTGTTCATCCGCTTATCCCGCCGATCATATATCTTCAGCTCCTATGTTAGCACCAATTCTTGGGGTATTCAAAGATTAGGGTGATATGGCAGAAGGAGATATGCAACGACAAGATTATTCAATAGTCTCAAAATAATATTACTCTGCTGACTCCCCCTCGCCCCCTCTTAACCTAAGAGGGGGAACGGTTCCTCCCATTAAGGTAAGGGGGGTGAGGAGGGGTTATGTACGGACTATTGTGAGACCGTTAAAAAGAGCATTGAAAAAAAAGAGGAGACCCTGGTCAAGCAGGGTCTCCTGAGGGGAGGTAACAAAGAGGCAATTATTGGGCGTATCGTGATACGCCCCTGCAATCCTTTATGTATGGTCTTAGCCTTTGACCTTCACTTC